>NZ_JBHVLR010000013.1:0-203866 GCF_042797335.1 Nocardiopsis sp. NPDC057823
CCACCGACAACGCCTTCTTCGCCTGCTCCTGCCCGATCACATACGAATCCAGGAACTCGTAGATCTCCCGCGGCTTGGGCAACGCATCCCAGGAGAGCTCGGTGGAGTCGGCGAGCTCCTCCTCGATGATCTCGTTGCAGAGGTCGATGCACTCATCGCAGATGTAGACGCCGGGGCCGGCGATGAGCTTCTTCACCTGCTTCTGGCTCTTGCCGCAGAACGAGCACTTCAGCAGGTCCCCGCCGTCGCCGATGCGTGCCACCCAGCCACTCCTCGAAACTAAGGCCGCCGATGCCGCGTACCGCGGCGGTGCGGGGTCCGATACCCCGCACCCGTCCGTTCACGGACGGGCGATCCGTGTGTCGCTCTTTCGCCAGACTAAGCGAAAAACCGGACCGGCTTCACCACCGGGCCCTTCCGGGCGGGTTGGCGGCCGGTCCGGTCGACGCCTTCTCGACCTGTGCCCGCAGGGTCTACTTGTTCAGGGAGGCCTTGCGGTAAGGGAGCACGAAGTCGATGATGCCGTAATCCTTGGCCTCCTCGGCCGTGAGGATCTTGTCGCGCTCGATGTCCTTGGACACCTGCTCGGGCGTGCGGCCCGTGTGCCGCGCCAGGGTGGTCTCCAGCTGGGTGCGGATCCGGGTGATCTCGTTGGCCTGGATCTCGATGTCGCTGGCCTGGCCGTGCATGCCCTCGGTGGCGGGCTGGTGGATCAGGATGCGGGCGTTGGGCAGCGCGCCCCGCTTGCCCTTGGTCCCGCCGGCCAGCAGGATCGCCGCGGCGGAGGCGGCCTGGCCGATGCACACCGTCTGGATGTCCGGGCGGACGAACTGCATGGTGTCGTAGATCGCCATGAGCGAGGTGAACGACCCGCCGGGCGAGTTGATGTACATCTGGATGTCGCGCTCGGAGTCGAGCTGCTCCAGCGTGATGAGCTGCGCCATCAGGTCGTTGGCCGACGTGTCGTCGATCTGCACGCCGACGAAGATGATCCGCTCCTCGAAGAGCTTGTTGTACGGATTCATCTCCTTGACGCCGTAGGACGTCCGCTCCACGTAGGACGGCAGGACGTAGCGGCCCTGGGGAGACATCGGGGCCGTGCCGCCGATAAAGGGATTGAACTCGGTCATTTCACGCCTTCCACGCTTCCACGCACTACGCCGATCCCGGCACCGCCGGGTCGGGCGGGGTCACCGTGCCGGTCCCGGGTGCTCCGGGACCCGACGGTTCCGATCACCGACCGATCGCTAGCCGCGATCCTGGGCCACGTCGAGCGTGCCCTCCAGGACCTCGTCGATGAAGCCGTAGTCCTTGGCCTCCTGCGCGGTGAACCAGCGGTCGCGGTCGGCGTCCTTCTCGATCTGCTCGACCGTCTGACCGGTGTGCTCGGAGATCTTCTCGATGAACATCTTCTTCACGTACAGCAGCTGGTCCGCGAGGATGCGGATGTCGGAGGCGGTGCCCCCGATGCCGCCGGACGGCTGGTGCATCATGACCCGGGTGTGCGGCAGCGCGTAGCGCTTGCCGGGGGCACCGGCGCACAGGAGCATCTGGCCCATCGAGGCGGCCATGCCGATGCCCACGGTGCGGACGTCGTTGGGGATGTACTGCATCACGTCGTAGATCGCCATGCCCGCGGTCACGGAACCGCCGGGCGAGTTGATGTACAGGGTGATGTCCCGCTGGCGGTCCTCCGCGGACAGCAGCAGGAGCTCGCCCACCAGGCGGTTGGCGATCTCGTCGTCGACCTGCTGGCCGAGGAAAACGATTCGCTGGCGCAACAGGCGCTGAGGCGTCTGCTCAAGAAAAGGGGAAAACTGCGGCTCCGACGTACGAGCGTCGAATCGCGAGGACTCATCAAAGATCGGCGGCACTCTCGTCACCTGCTCCGGAATCGAAACGGTTGCGATACAGCGACACTAACGCCGACCGACACCGGGGTTGCACGGATACCGTGCCTGTTCGCTTTGAGCGCAGGGTGACGCAAGCCCGGCAGGCCCTGTTCTCCCGAAGGCGAACAAGAACGCGGTCGGGAGCGGGAATAACGGGCGCTCCGGTGCCGCACCGCACCGCCCGAACCCCCTCGGAGCCCGGTCGGCGCGGCCCGGGGAAAGCGGCGGGCCCCGCCCGACCCGGGAGGGTCGTGCGGGGCCCGTGAGCGCTCGGCGCGGCGGCCGGGGCTACTTGGCCTCGTCGGCCTTGGCCTCGGTGTCCTTGGCGTCCTCGGTCGCCTCGGCCGCGGGGGCCTCCTCGGCGTCCTCCAGGACCTCCAGGCCCTCGGCCGCGGCAGCGGCCTCGGCGGCGGCCTTGGCCGACTTCTCCTCGGCGGTCTCCTGCTCGATGACGTTGCCGTCCTCGTCGGTGACCTTCGCGGAGGACAGCACCAGGTCCATGGCCTTGCCGCGGACGACCTCGGTGAAGGCGACGCGGATCTGGTTGGACTGCACCAGGTGCTGGGCCAGCTGGTCCGGGCTGACGCCCATGCGCTGGGCCTGCTCGAACACGTACTGGCTGAGCTCGCCCTGGTCGGCGCTCAGGTCCTCCTGGATGGCCAGCTGGTCGAGGATGAACCCGGCCTTGACCGCGGAGCGGGCGCCGGTGGTCAGCTCCTCCTCGAACTCCTCCTCGGTCTTCTCCTGCGACTCGAGGTAGGCCTCCTTGGTGAGGCCGCTCTGCGCGAGCTGCTGCTCCAGGCTCTCGCGGCGGCGCTGGATCTCCTCGTCGACGACCGCGTCGGGCAGCGGCAGCTCGATCGACTCGATCAGCTTCTCCAGGGCCTTGTCACGGGCGGAGGACAGCTGCTGGAGGCGGCGCACCTCGGTCATGCGCTTGCGCACGTCCCCGCGCAGCTCGTCGATGGTGTCGAACTCGCTGGCCAGCTGGGCGAACTCGTCGTCCAGCTCGGGCAGCTCCTTCACCTTGACGCTGTGCACGGTGACGGTGACGTCCGCCTCCTTGCCCTCGTGCTCGCCGCCCACCAGGGTGGTGGTGAAGGTGGCCTCGGCACCGGCCTCCATGCCGCGCAGGGTCTCGTCGAGGCCCTCCAGCATGGTGTTGGTGCCGACCTCGTAGGAGTAGCCGCTCACGGCGACGTCCTCGAGCTTCTCACCGTCGATGGCGGCGGACAGGTCGATGGAGACGTGGTCCCCGTCCTCGACCGGGCGCTCGGCGCCGACCAGGGTCGAGAAGCGCTCGCGCAGGAAGCCGAGCTGCTCGTCGATCTGCTCCTCGGTGACCTCGGCGCTGTCGACGGTCACCTCGATCCCCTTGTAGTCGGCGACCTCGAACTTGGGGCGGACGTCGACCTCGGCCGTGAAGGCGAGCTCGTCGTTGTCCTCCAGCTTGGTGACCTCCACGTCGGGCTGGCCGAGCGCGAAGATCTCCTCCTTCTGGATGGCCTCGTTGTAGAGCTCGGGAACGGCGTGGTTGACCGCTTCGCTGATCACAGCGCCGCGACCGACGTAACGGTCGATCAGTCGCGCCGGCGCCTTGCCCGGGCGGAAGCCCTTGATCCGAACCTGCTTCGCGAGCGACTTGTAGGTCACGTCGAAAGCGTGATCGAGCTCCTCGAAGGGCACCTCGATGGTCAGCTTGACCCGGGTCGGGCTCAGCTCCTCGACAACGGTCTTCACGGGGCGGTACTCCTAGGTTTGCCGGCTGGTGTCCGCGTCGGCCCGCAGGCGCACCACACAACGGCGAATGCACGCGTGCACCCCCGCCCGATCTGACGATCTCCGGCGACGGGGTGCCCTGCGACGGGCTGGGACTTACAGTTTCCTGCTGATCGCACCAAGTCTAGGGCAGATGCGCAGGGGGCCACCGCGCACGGCCGGAGCCGCCGCCGTGGCCGGTTTCGTCGGGGTGGCGGGATTCGAACCCGCGGCCTCATGCTCCCAAAGCATGCGCGCTAACCAAGCTGCGCCACACCCCGTGCGCCTGCTCCCCGAACACCGTGTTCGGCTCCGGGTTCCCGGCACGGACCGAACACGCCGCCCGCACGGACCCGGGAAAGGGGTGTGCGACCAACGCTGCGGAGACTGTAGTCTTGTCCCCGTCGGCTCAACGAGTCTAGAGGAAACTCGAAGGCTCCGGCGCCACGCGGGCGTAGTTCAATGGTAGAACCCCAGCCTTCCAAGCTGGTCATGCGAGTTCGATTCTCGTCGCCCGCTCTTCACACTGCGGGGGCCGGTGCGCGAGCACCGGCCCCCGCCGTCGTGCGCGGCCCCAGCGGACCGGTCCGGGTGAACTCCCCCACAGGGCCGAACACCGTTCGGGCCCGGAGGCGGAATACCCGGCCCGACCGGGTACGTTGACCTTTCGGGCGGGGTCGCCGACGAGACCGGACACGGGCACCCCTGTGAGGATCGGGTGACTGGATGGCGGACACGGGCACGGGTACTGCGCTGAGCACACGCTGGTTCGAGCGGCCGGAGGGGCTGGAGCGCCCCGCCGTCGTCACCGGGGTCTTCGACGTCCTGCACGTCGGCCACATCCGCTTCCTCCAAGCCATCGCCGACCGCGGCCTGCCCCTGGTCGTCGGCATCGAGTGCGACGAGCGCGTCCGCGCCTGGAAGGGGCCCGGACGCCCGGTCAACCCGGCCGAGGAGCGCGCCGAGACCATCGCCGCCCTGGGCTGCGTGGCCGGCTCCTTCATCATCGACGGCCCCCCCGGGGTGGCCGACTGGTCGGCCTACGCCGAGGTCCTGCGGCCGCTGGCCCCGGCGGCCCTGGCCTTCACCGCCGGAGACCGCTACACCCGCGCCAAGATCCTGGGCGCCGAGGCGCTGGACGCCCTCGCCTGGGAGCTGCCCTTCACCCCCGGCCGCTCCACCACCGCGGCGCTGGGCAGGCTCGCCCGAGCCCTCTGAGCACCCCGGACGCCTCGGGAAGCGGTGGGCGCGGACGGTTGTTGACCCACGCGTAACGCGAATCGAGGCCCGTATGACCATGATGTCCGGTCGGCCCTCCTACAGGGCCCTGGTCAACGACGGAAGCGCCCGGGGGCAGGCACTGCCCCCCGGCATCACCCGTCGCATCATCTCCTACGCCCGCCCCCACTGGCGGGCGATACTTCTGTTCCTGCTCGTGACGTCGGTCGGCGCCGCCATCGTGGTGGCCAACCCGCTGCTGCTCAAGGCGATCATCGACCGGGGCATCGTCGCGGGGAACCGCCCCCTGGTGATCGGCCTGGCCGCCGCCGCGGGCGGCCTGGCCCTGCTGGAGGGCGCGCTCGCGCTGACCGGCCGGTGGCTGTCCGCCCGCATCGGCGAGGGCGTCATCTACCTGCTGCGCACGCAGGTCTTCACCCACGTGCAGAAGATGCCGCTGGCGTTCTTCACCCGCACCCAGACCGGCTCGCTGATCAGCCGGCTGAACACCGACGTGGTCGGCGCCCAGCGGGCGATCACCTCGGTCCTGCAGTCGGTGGTGTCCAACCTGGTGAGCGCCACCGCCGTGATCATCACCATGCTGGCGCTGTCCTGGCAGGTGACCCTGCTGGCGCTGGCGCTGGTACCGCTGTTCCTCATCCCCGCCAAGCTGATCGGCCGCAGGCTGGCGCACATCTCGCGGGACGCCATGGACACCAACGCCGACATGAGCTCCCTGATGACGGAGCGGTTCAACGTCGGCGGCGCCATGCTGGTCAAGCTGTACGGCCGCCCGCGGGACGAGGCCGACGGGTTCGCCCGCCGGGCCGGCCGGGTGCGCGACCTGGGCGTGCGCCAGGCCGTGTTCGGCGGCCTGCTGTTCACGATGCTGGGCACCGTCACCGCGCTGGCCACCGCGATGGTCTACGGCGTCGGGGGCCTGCTGGCCGTGGACGGCGCGTTCGAGGTCGGCACCCTGGTGGCGCTGACCACGCTGATGGTGCGCCTGTACGGGCCGGTGACGAGCCTGTCCAACGTGCACGTGGAGATCATGACCGCGCTGGTGTCGTTCGACCGGGTCTTCGAGATCCTGGACCTGGACCCCGCGATCAAGGAGTCCCCGGACGCCAGGCCGATCCCGCGGGGCCCGGTGGGGGTGGAGTTCGACAACGTGTCGTTCCGCTACCCGGGCGCCGAGGAGACCTCGGTGGCGTCGCTGGAACTGAACCCGCAGGGGCGCGGCTCCGACGACACCCAGGTGCTGAGCGGGGTGTCGCTGCGGGCCGAGCCCGGGACGATGGTGGCCCTGGTGGGCCCCTCCGGCGCGGGCAAGACGACGCTGACGCACCTGGTGTCGCGGCTGTACGACCCGACCGAGGGTGCGGTGCGCGTCGGCGGGCTGGACCTGCGCGAGGCCACCTCCGACTCGCTGCGCGAGGCCGTGGGAGTGGTCACCCAGGACGCCCAGCTGTTCCACGACACGGTGGGCGCGAACCTGCGCTATGCCAAGCCCGACGCCACCGACGAGGAGATGGAGGCGGCGCTGCGGATGGCGCGGCTGGGCCCGCTGCTGGAGCAGCTGCCCGACGGGCTGGACACGATGGTGGGCGACCGCGGCTACCGGCTGTCGGGCGGCGAGAAGCAGCGTCTGGCGATCGCCCGGCTGCTGCTGCGCTCGCCGTCGGTGGTGGTGCTGGACGAGGCCACCGCGCACCTGGACTCGGAGTCGGAGGCGGCGGTGCAGGAGGCGCTGGCCGAGGCCCTGTCCGGGCGCACCTCCCTGGTGATCGCGCACCGGCTGGCGACGGTGCGCGAGGCCGACCAGATCCTGGTCCTGGAGGACGGGCGGATCCTGGAGCGGGGCACCCACGAGGAGCTGCTGGGCCGGGGCGGCCTGTACACGGCGCTGTACCGGACCCAGTTCGCGCCGCAGGACCACTGACGGGACCCGGGGGCGGGCGCCGCGCTACTTCTTCTTGCGGCGCTCGTCCTTCTTCCGGCCCTTCTTCTTCCCGTCCTTCTCCCCCTTGCCCTTCTTCCCGGGCCGGCGGGAGGCCTTCTCGGCCTTGCGCTCCTTCGCCTTCCTGCGCTCCTTCTCCATGGCCTTGGCCTTCTTGGGCCGCTTGCGCTTCTTGGGCTTCTTGGCGTCCTTGGAGGTGACGTGGTCGGCCAGGACGTCGGGGAGCGGGGCCAGGCCCGGGCCGCCCTCGAAGATCCAGTCGTCGAGGGCGTCGAGGAGCCCCTCCTCGGTCATCTCCCCGAGCCACACGGGCCGCCCCCCGGCGGCGTGGCCCTTCTGGGAGGGCTGCACGACCACCACGTTGGCCTGGAAGCAGATGCCCAGGCACTTGCTGGTGCGGACCGGGACGGTGCGGCCGGCGTGGTCGTCGATGGCGGACAGGCGGGCGAGCTGGGCCTTGTGGTCGACGCCCGGGACCTTCTTCTTCGTCCCGCAGCAGCAGCCGCGGCAGACCGTGAGCCGGCAGGGCCGCCCGTCGATCTCGCCCACACCGTCCTCCTCACCCGAACCTTAGGTTCGCCTTACCTCATCAGCCTCAGGGTAACCCGCCTCCGGACCGCTCTGACCAGCGGGGACGTCGAACGGCCGCCAGGTCTCGGGAAGCCCTGCGGTCTCGGACCCCCCGTCCCAGCCCGCCTCCCACAGGAACGGCAGCCCCGCCGCCACCAGCGGCCACCGGTGGTCCATCAGCTGCATCCGAAGCTGCGGCTCGGTGCACGCCCCCGAGTTGCCGCAGCGGGCGATCAGGGCGCCCGCCGCCACCCGGTCCCCTCGGCGGACCCCGACGGAGCCCTTCCGCAGGTGGCCCAGCAGCACGTACGCGCCGCCGACGTCGATGACCACGTGGTTGCCCAGCAGGCCCGCCGGGCCGCGCAGCTCGCGCAGCGTGTTCTCCAGGACCGAGCCCAGCAGCCACGGCCAGGAGTTGCGGCTGCGGTGGTCGCGGCTCCGGTCGTGCACGGCGACCACGACCCCGTCGGCGGGCGCGTAGACGGGCCTCCCGAACGCGGGGAAGTCCTCCGGGGGGCGGCTCAGCGGCCGCCACCCGATGTCGGGCCGGGTCCCGTCCTCGGCGACCAGCCCCAGGGCGTGGGTCTGCCCGTAGGCGTGGGCCCCCTGGCTGGGGACCGCGTCCACCGGGCTCGTCAGCGCCATCCAGCGCCCCCGCACCGGGGGCCGCAGCACCCGCGGGGCGCAGCGGACGGTGCCCAGGCGCAGGTACACGGCCAGCGCGACGGCGAACAGGGACCAGCCCGCCCACCACGACAGGCCGGCGTACCCGGCGAGCAGAGCGGCGCCCGCGGCCCACATGAGGGGGACGCGGACTCGGGCCAGGGCGACCTGGAAACGGGTCGGGGCGGGATCGGGCATCTCCATATTGTGGACGCCCGGTCCCGCCCCGCCGAACCGTGTTACCGCTCCCTGTTCTCCCGGGCACGCTTGCGCAGGTAGTCGGTGGCGGCGTCGGCCCCCTTGTCGATCTTGTCGTCATGGGCGCCGCCGGTCGCCTTCTTGGCGGCGTTCGCGGCCTTGCCGACCAGCCCCTCGACCTTGTCGGCGTTGTCGTCGACGGCCTTCCTCAGTTTGTCGAACGCATCTCCGGCACCGGACATGGATTCCCCCCTCAGGTCCGTCCTGCACCCAAGGCGATACCCGGTGTCACGCCGGTTATGCCCCCGTGTCATATGTGCAGGATGAGCCGAGCGACCGAGAAGTAGATGATCAGGCCGGTGGCGTCCACCAGGGTCGCCACCATCGGCGAGGACACCACGGCCGGGTCCACGCCCACCTTGCGGGCCAGCAGCGGCATCGACGAGCCGATGATCGCCGCCCAGGTGCAGATGGCGATGACCGAGCAGGCCACCACCACGGCGACCTGGAACCCGACCAGCAGGGCGCCGATGGCCAGCGCCAGGCCGGCCAGCATCACGCCGAGCAGCAGCCCGACCCGGGCCTCCTTCCAGATGACCTGGGGCAGGTCTCGGACCCGCACCTCGCCGACGGCCAGGGCGCGCACGATCGCGGTGGCGGACTGGGCGCCGACGTTGCCGCCGGTGCCGATGAGCATCGGCACGAACACCGCCAGCGCCGTGACCTCCTCCAGGGTGGCCTCGAAGACCTGCATCACGTTGACGGTGAGGGTGGCGGCCACGATGAGCAGCATGAGCCACACCGAGCGGGCGCCGACCAGGCGCAGCACCCCGACGCTGACGTAGTGGTCGCCGACGGGGCTGGCACCGGACTGGCGGGCCATGTCCTCGGAGTCCGCCGCCTCGATGAGCTCCAGGGCGTCGTCGAAGGTCAGCAGGCCCACGAACCGGTCCTCGGAGTCGACCACCGGCAGGGAGACCAGGTTGGCCTCCTGCATCAGGCGGGCGGCGTCCTCGGCCGGGTGGGTGGCCCGCACCTGCGGGGCCAGGACGTCCACGATGTCCTTGAGCAGCCGGGCGTCGTCGTTGACGACCAGGTCGCCCAGGGTTACGGTGCCGACCAGGCGGCGGCCGTCGGTGACCACGGGGAGCGTGTAGATGGTCTCGGCGTCGGCTCCTTTGGCACGGACGATCTCCAGGGCGCGGCCCACGGTGAGGTCGCGGTGCAGGACGACCGTCTCGGGCGTCATGAACCGGCCGACGGCGTCCTCGGGGTAGCCCAGCAGCGCCGCCGTCATCCGGCGCTCCGCGGGGCTGAGGCCGGCCAGGGCGCGGGTGGCGATCTTGGCCGGGGCCTCCCCGATGAGGCGGGCCCGGTCGTCGGGGTCCATCTCCTCCAGGAGCTCGTGGAAGGCGCTGTCGCGCAGGCCCAGGAGGATGGCCTGCTGCTGGCCGGGGTCGAGTTCCTCGAAGACCTCCAGCTCGCGGTCCTTGTCCAGGAGCCGGAAGGGGATGATCGCCTGCCTGCCCGCCATGCGGGCGAGCTCGTCGGCGATCTCGTAGGGCCTATGTTCGGCCAACCAGAGCCGGATTCCCGTCAGGTCGTTGTTCTCGACCAGTTCGGTGAGTTCTTCAGCGCGCTCGCCTTCTGACATGCGAAGCACCCCCTCGCGTTCTCCTCCGCCCGCAGGGCACGGCCGCGGGCGACACCGGTTGCGTATGACGGCTCCGGGTCCCGTCGTCACTGGTGTGGTGGACCGCGCGGAGTCGGCGCCGGGGATGGGGAGGGCGCGCACGGGTATCCGGGGACGTGTACGGGGACGGCCGCCGTACGCGGGACGGGGAGCACCCCGAACCTTACCCGTCCGGGGGCCGCGCACGGGTCCGCCGCCCCGTCCGGGGGTGTCGCCGGGGGTCAGTCGCGCCAGAGGACGACCAGGGCGCAGTCGTCGTTCTTGTCCTTGCTGAGGGCGTCGACCATCTTCCCGGCACCGGTCGAGAAACCCCTGGTCACCAGGGTCTCGGCCGCGCCGAGCAGGCGGTCGATGCCGGCGTCGAGGTCCTCGCCGGGGGTCTCGATGAGGCCGTCCGTGTAGAGCATGAGGGCGTCGCCGGGCCGCAGGCGGCCGCGGACCGAGGTGTAGGTCATCTCCGGGATGACGCCCAGGACCACGCCCTTGGCCTCGGTGGTGGTCCAGGAGCCGGTACCGGCGTCGTAGTGGACCGCGGGCGGGTGCCCGGCGGAGGCGATGCTGTACTCGCCGGTGGACAGGTCCACACTGAGGTGGACGGCGGTGACGAATCCCTCACCGCCGCCGGTGCGCATGAGGTAGTCGTTGCAGTGGGCGAGGAAGTCCTTGGTGGGCACCGCGCCGATAAGCCCGCTGAAGGCGCCCGAGAGCATCAGGGCGCGGGTCCCGGCGTCGACGCCCTTGCCGGAGACGTCGACCACGGCGATGTCCAGCCGGTCGCCGTCGCGGTCGGAGACGACGAAGTCGCCGCCGAAGGAGGAGCCCCCGGCCTGGCGCAGGACGGCGGTGCGGCCCCAGCCGGACGGCAGCCCGGGCAGCCGGCCCTGCTGGCGCAGCCGGTCGCGCAGGTCGAGGAGCATCATCTCGCCGCTCAGGCCCTGCACGCCCAGGCGTTCGCGCACGCCCGACAGCAGGTAGGACAGCACCGCGGTGACGCCGATGGTGACCAGCAGCCCGGGGCCGACCTGCCCGAAGTCGAGCATGAAGGCGACGAAGACCAGGACGGCCGCGACCACGGCGAGCAGGGCCGCCAGGCTCTTGCGCTTGAGCAGCAGGCCGCCGGCCAGGACGGTGAGGATGGTGGAGCTGGGCGGGAACCACCCGGCCGGGCCCCAGACGGCGCCGACGCCGATGCCGACGGCCAGGGTGACCAGGGTGATCAGGACGAGCCGGTAGCGGAAGAGCACCTTGCGCCGGAGGACCGCGACGATCCGCTGCGCGGTGGTGCGCAGCAGTCGGGCGGCCTTGGCGTTCGGTGTGGGCTTCATCAATCCTCTGTGCGGGCGCGCCCGCCCGTGGGGGTTCGGTCTCGGTCGGCTCGGGTGGCCCGTGCCGCGACCGTGGCGGTCCGGCGGGGCTCCGGCGCCGTCCCCGGCTCGGGACGTGCGACGGGCTGAGGGCGGTGTGGGGACCCGCCCGCGGTCGTGGCGGCGGGCCGAGGGCACCGCCGGGCGGCGGCCGGGACGGAACCGAGCCGCTGTGCACGAACTGTAGCGCGGGGGATGTCCGACTGGCACGTGCATCCGTCGGTGTTCTCCCCCATAATCGAGGGTTTGGGATCAGCCCAAACCCGTTCCCGGGGCCCCGTACGCGGACGCCCCCGCCCGGGTTCACGGGCGGGGGCGCTCGGTTCCCGGCGGGGCCGGGAGGGGTCCTCAGGGCAGGGGTGGGAGCTCGCCGGTCTCCTCGTAGGCGCTCAGCATCGCGATGCGGCGGGTGTGCCGCTCCTCGTCGCTGTAGGGCGTGGCCAGGAAGACCTCGACGAAGCGCGTGGCCTCGTCCAGGGTGTGCATCCGGCCGCCGATGCCGAGCACGTTGGCGTCGTTGTGCTCGCGCGCCAGCCGGGCGGTGTCCTCGCTCCAGGCCAGGGCGGCGCGGACGCCCGCGACCTTGTTCGCGGCGATCTGCTCGCCGTTGCCTGAGCCGCCGATGACGATGCCCAGCGCACCGGGGTCGGCGGCGACGCCCTCGGCGGCGCGCAGGACGAAGGGCGGGTAGTCGTCCACCGCGTCGTAGGCGAAGGGCCCGGCGTCGACGACCTCGTGGCCGCGCTCCTTCAGCCAGGAGACGAGGTGTTCTTTGAGCTCGTAGCCCGCATGATCTGATCCAAGGTAAACACGCACGGACACAGTGTCGCAGGTCGCCGGGGCGGGGATGCACGACGCCCCGCCCGTCGAGGGGACGGGCGGGGCGTCGGACGCGTCTGTGACCGAGGGTCAGGCGGCGCCTGCGGCGGCCGCGACGCTCAGACCCAGCACGGCGAAGAGGGCCATGGAGGCGATCGCGATCACGTTGCTGATCACGATCATCTTGATGTCCTTGCCGAGGGGTCCTGCCTTGGAGACCGCGGGCTTGTTGCTCAACTCACACCTCGATTGGGTTCGACCAGGGATGACCAGTCGGAATTTTTCCACACCCCTCAACGCGATTCTCACCGGGGCCGATTCCTGGTATGAACCGTTCCGGCCCGTGAGTCCTGACACACCGGCCGGTCACATCTGCACGGCCTTGATCTCGCAGAACTCCTCCAGGCCGGGGAGTCCCCACTCGCGCCCGTTGCCGGAGCGCTTGTAGCCGCCGAAGGGGGCGCGGGGGTTGAGCGCGCCGCCGTTGAGCTCCACCTGCCCGGCCCGCAGGCGGCGGGCGACCGCCAGGCCGCGTTCGGGGTCGCCCGACCACACCGCGGCGCTGAGGCCGTAGTCGGTGTCGTTGGCGATGGCCACGGCCTCCTCCTCGGTGTCGTAGGGGATGAGGACCAGGACCGGCCCGAAGATCTCCTCCCGGGCGATGCGCATGTCGTTGCCGACGTCGGCGAAGACCGTGGGGCGCACGTGGTAGCCCGGCCCCTCGACGGGCTCGGGGCCGCCGGCGACCAGGCGGGCGCCCTCCCGGACGCCGAGCTCGATGTAGGAGCGGACCTTGTCGAGCTGGGCCGCGGAGACCAGCGGGCCCAGCCGGGTGGACTCCTCCTTGGGGTCGCCCGGGACGTATTTGGCGGCGGCCTGCGCGGCCAGGGCGACGGCCTCCTCGTAGGAGTCGCGGTGGACGAGCATGCGGGTGAGGGCGTTGCAGCTCTGGCCGGTGTTGCGCATGACGTCGGCGACGCCGCGCTTGACGGCGGCGGTGAGGTCGGCGTCGGGCAGGATCACGTTGGGCGACTTGCCGCCCAGCTCCAGGGCGACCCGCTTGACGGTCTCGGCGGCCACCTGGGAGACGCGCACGCCCGCGCGGGTGGAGCCGGTGAACGAGACCATGTCGACGCCCGGGTGGGCGGCGATGGCCTCGCCGACGACCGGGCCGGTGCCCGAGACCAGGTTGAACACGCCCGCGGGCAGGCCCGCGTCGTGGAACACCTCGGCCAGGGCGTAGGCGCTCAGCGGGGCGACCTCGCTGGGCTTGAGGACGACCGTGTTGCCCGCCAGCAGGGCGGGCACGACCTTGAGCACGATCTGGTGCAGCGGGTAGTTCCACGGCGTGATGGCGCCCACCACGCCGACCGGCTCGCGGACGATGAGCGAGTTGCCCAGCTTCTCGCCTTCGAAGTAGCGCTCGCCGGTCTCCTCGACCAGGTCGATGTAGGTCCGGAACATGAGCGCGGGCAGGCCCGCCTGCACGCTGCGGGAGAACTTGACCGGCGCGCCCATGTCGCGGGTGAGCAGGGCGGCGATGTCGTCGATGCGCTCGTTGAAGAGGTCCAGCGCGTGGGCGAGGTGGGTGACGCGGCGGCCGGGGGCCAGGGCCGACCAGGCCGGGAGGGCGGCCGCCGCGGCCGCGACCGCGGCGTCGACGTCCTTGGGGTCCCCGGCCGGAACGGTGTCGATGACCTGCTCGGTCGCCGGGTCGATCACGTCCAGGGCCTCGTCGGAGGCGGAGTCGCGCCAGGCGCCGTCGATGTAGAGGGATCGCATGCCCCCACTGTCGCAGAACCGGATTCGGTCGGCCAGTGCGGGAGGCACGACCGGTGGACCCGCCGATGACGGCCGGGCCGGGCCCGGTCCCCCGGCGCCGGCGCGGAGCCCCCGGCCGCGGGGCCCTCAGTCCCAGTGCGGGGGGCGCTCGGCGATCAGGCGGTCGGTGGAGTCGTCGGAGACGTCGTCGTCCCAGCCCAGCGCGCCCTCGTCGGAGGTGGTGTCGGGCAGGACGTCGAGGTCGTCGAGGAACTCGACCCTGCGTTCGTCGTCGGGTTCGGGCACGGCCGGTCCTTCCGTCGTCGTGGGCGGCCGCCGCCGCGGCCCCCTCCAGTGTGCACCCGCGCGCACCCCGGATCGCGCCGCGCCCGGGGACCGGGCGCGGCGCGCCGACGTGCCGTTCCGCCGCGCTCCCGCGTCAGTCGAAGACCGGGCCGCGGGTGCGGGTGCGCTTGAGCTCGAAGAAGCCCTCGGTGCCGGCGACCAGGCGGACGCCGTCCCAGAGCCTCCCCGCCTCCTCCCCACGGGGGATGGGGGTGATGACCGGGCCGAAGAACGCGACGTCCTCGACCTGGACGACGGGTGTGCCCACGTCCTCGCCGACCAGCTTCATGGCCTCGGCGTGGGAGGCGCGCAGGGCCTCGTCGTACTCGGTGGACCCGCCGGCCTCCGCCAGGTCCCCGGGCAGGCCCGCGTCGGCCAGGGCGGCGCGGATCGTCTCGTCGGTGCGGGGCTCGTCGTTGTTGTGGAAGCGGGTGCCCAGAGCGGTGTACAGGGCGCCCAGGACCTCGGCCCCGAAGCGCTGCTCGGCGGCGATGCACACGCGCACCGCGGACCAGGACCGGTCCAGCAGCTCGCGGTAGTCCTCGGGGAGGTCACGGCCCTCGTTGAGGACGCCCAGGCTCATCACGTGCCAGCGCACCCGCACCGGCCGGACCTTCTCGACCTCCAGCAGCCAACGGGAGGTGATCCAGGCCCAGGGGCAGGCCGGATCGAACCACATGTCCGCGTAGGCGATGTCCTGCTCGCCCGCGTCCGCGGCGGTCTGCGTCATGGAGTGCTCCTCGCAAAGAGTCGGGGCGGCGCCCCGCAGGGGTCGACGTAGCGCTACAACCTTCGATTTCGGTTGCGCATTCCGACCCCGTGCGTGGCAGGATCGGAGCCGAATCGACAACCGATCCACCGGCCCCGACGACGCCCCGCCCAGAGGAGTTCCCCCGGCCCGCGCCGTCGTCCCCGGTGAAGCGATCCGGCCGGCGACGACGGCGGCCGTGGAGGGAGCGTGGCGTGGCAGGGAACCTGACCCGGGACGAGGCTCGGGAGCGGGCGCGCATTCTGAGCGTCGACTCCTACGAGGTGACACTCGACCTCACCACCGGGGACGAGACCTTCCGGTCCACCACCGTGGTCCGCTTCTCCTCTTCGGAGCCGGGTGCGCGGACGTTCGTGGAGCTGGCGGCGCCCCGGGTGCTGTCGGCGACGCTGAACGGGGCGGAGCTCGACCCGGCCGGGCTGTTCGACGGCGAGCGCCTGACGCTGCCGGAGGTGGCCGCCGACAACGAGCTGACCGTGGTGGCCGACGCCGCCTACATGCGCACCGGCGAGGGCCTGCACCGGTTCGTGGACCCGGTGGACGACTCGGTGTACCTGTACACCCAGTTCGAGACCGCCGACGCGCACCGCATGTTCGCGTGCTTCGACCAGCCGGACCTGAAGGCGACGTTCGAGCTGACCGTGTTCGCGCCGCCGTCGTGGACCGTGGTCTCCAACAGCGCGCCCGACGTGACGCGCGAGGCGGCCGGCGAGGAGCGGGTGCGCTGGCACTTCCCCGCCACGAAGCGCATGTCCACCTACATCACGGCGCTGGTCGCCGGCCCGTACCACGAGGTGCGCGACACCCACGACGGCATCGACCTGGGCCTCTTCTGCCGGGCCTCGCTGGCCGAGCACCTGGACTCCGAGGCCCTGTTCGAGGTCACCAGGCAGGGCTTCGACTTCTTCCACGGCCTGTTCGGGGTCCGCTACGCCTTCGGCAAGTACGACCAGCTGTTCGTGCCGGAGTTCAACGCGGGCGCCATGGAGAACGCGGGCGCCGTCACGTTCCTGGAGGACTACGTCTTCCGCTCCCGGGTGACCGACGCCCGCTACGAGCGGCGCGCCGAGACGATCCTGCACGAGATGGCGCACATGTGGTTCGGCGACCTGGTCACCATGCGCTGGTGGGACGACCTGTGGCTGAACGAGTCCTTCGCCACCTACGCCAGCGTGTACTGCCAGGCCAACGCCACCAAGTGGACGGACGCCTGGACCACGTTCGCGAACGTGGAGAAGTCCTGGGCGCTGCGCCAGGACCAGCTGCCCTCCACCCACCCGATCGCCGCCGACATGGTCGACATCCAGGCGGTCGAGGTGAACTTCGACGGCATCACCTACGCCAAGGGCGCCTCGGTGCTCAAGCAGCTGGCGGCGTACGTGGGCGTGGACGCGTTCTTCGCGGGCGTGCGCGCCTACTTCCAGGAGTTCGCCTTCGGCAACACCGAGCTGAAGGACCTGCTCAAGCACCTGGAGGCGGCCTCCGGCCGGGACCTGTCGGGCTGGTCGCGCGAGTGGCTGGAGACCACCGGCGTCAACACGATGCGCCCGGACTTCGAGGTGGACGCGAACGGGGACTTCACCTCGTTCGCGGTGATCCAGGAGGCGGCCCCCGAGCACCCGACGCTGCGCTCGCACCGGCTGGCGATCGGCCTGTACGACCGCACCGGGGACGGCATCGTGCGCCGCGACCGGGTGGAGCTGGACGTCAGCGGCGCCCGCACCGAGGTGCCGGAGCTGGTCGGCAAGGCCCGCCCCGACCTGGTCCTCATCAACGACGACGACCTGACCTTCACCAAGATCCGGCTGGACGAGCGGTCCCTGGCCACGGTCGTGGACGGCATCGGGGGCATCCGGGAGTCCCTGCCCCGCGCGCTGGCCTTCGGCGCCGCCTGGGACATGACCCGCGACGGCGAGATGCCCGCCCGCGACTACGTGGACCTGGTCATCTCCGGCATCGACGGCGTGGACGACGTCATGGTCGCCCAGACGCTGCTGCGCCAGGCCGTCTCCGCCCTGCACAACTACGCCGACCCGGCGTGGCGCCCGTTCGGCTTCGAGAAGCTGTCGGAGCGCCTGCGCGAGCTGCTGACGACCGCCGAGCCCGGCGGCGACCTGCAGCTGGCCTACGTCAACGCGCTGGCCTCCAGCGCGGTCGGCGACGCCCACCTGTCCCTGCTCCGGGGGCTGCTGGACGGCGCGATCACCGTGGACGGCCTGGTGGTGGACACCGAGCTGCGGTGGACCCTGCTGCGCCGCCTGGTGGCCACCGGCAAGGCGGGCGAGGAGGAGATCGACGCCGAGCTGAAGAACGACGCGACGGCCGCCGGGCAGCGGCACGCCGCCGGCGCGCGGGCGGCGATCCCGACCGCGGCGGCCAAGGCCGCGGCCTGGGACCGCATCGTGGGCGAGGAGCTGGCCAACGCCGAGTTCCGGTCGGTGCTGCTGGGCTTCGTGGAGCCGGGCCAGGCCGACCTGTACCGGCCCTACGTGGAGAAGTACTTCGCGCAGCTGGCCCCGGCCTGGGAGAAGTGGACCGGCGAGTTCGCGCAGACCTTCGCCGAGTTCATGTACCCGGGCGGCCTCGTGGAGGAGGCGACGATCGAGCGCACCGACGCCTACATCGCCGAGAACTCCCCCGCCCCCGCCCTGCGGCGCCTGCTGGTGGAGGGGCGTGCCGGGGTGGAGCGGGCGCTGAAGGCCCGCGCCGTGGACATCGCCGCCGGCGAGGCCCGCTAGCCGCGTCGACGCGACGGAGGCGACGGGCCCGGGGACGTCCTCCCCGGGCCCGTCCCGTGTCCGGAACCCCGCGGGCCGGGCGCTACAGGGTGCGGCCGTGCCCGTCGCCGAGCGGGCCCAGGGTGCGGCGGATGCGCGACACCATGCGCGGGTCCGCGAGCAGCTCGTCCACCAGGACGGGCTCGCCCTCGCCGTTGGTCAGCGGGATCCGCCAGTTCGGGTACTCGGTGCTGGTGCCCGGCTGGTTCTGCATGCGCCGTTCCCCCACCACGTCGGTGAGCGCCACCCCCACCATCCGGGCCGGGGTCGCCATGAGGTAGGCGTGCATGGCGGTGACCACGGCGGCCGGGTCGGCCAGCGGGTCGGCGTCCTCCTCCAGCAGCCCCAGCTCCACGAGCAGGGCCCGCCAGCGCTCCACCCGGGCCTCGGCGTCGGCCCGCTCCTCCTCCACCGGCCGGGACAGCAGCCCCAGCCGGTCGCGCAGCTCGACGTGCTCGGCGGACAGGAACGACGCCACCGGGGGCAGGTCGTGGGTGGCGACCGTGGCCAGGCAGTCGGTGCGCCAGTCGCCGGGCGGGCGCGGGGAGCCGTCGGCCCCCTGCTCGAACCAGAGCACCGAGGTGCCCAGGATGCCGCGGTCGGACAGGTGGTCGCGCACCCAGGGCTCGACGGTGCCCAGGTCCTCGCCGATGACGACGGCGTCGGCCCGGCGCGCGGCCAGCAGCAGGGCGCCGACGGTGCCCTCGTGGTCGAAGGAGACGTAGGTGCCCTGGTCGGCGGAGGCGCCCTCGGGCACGCACCACAGGCGGAACAGGCCCATGATGTGGTCGATGCGCACCCCTCCGGAGTGGCGCAGGGCCTGGCCCAGGATCTGGCGCAGCGGCCCGTAGCCGCGTTCGGCCAGGCGGCGCGGGTGCCAGGGCGGCTGCCCCCAGTCCTGGCCCAGGCTGTTGAACTCGTCGGGCGGGGCGCCCACGTGCAGTCCCTGGACGAGGGCGTCGCCGAACATCCAGGCGTCGGCGCCGCCCGCCTGCACGCCGATGGCGAGGTCGTGCACGACGCCCGTGCCCATGCCGCCCATGCGTGCGGTGGTCTGGGCCTGGGCGAGCTGCTCGTCCAGGACCCACTGGAGCCAGCGGTGGAACTCCACCAGGGGCCAGCGGTCCAGGGCGGCCCGGCCCACGGCGTCGTCGGTGACGTCGCGCAGGTGCGCGGGCCAGGTCCGGTGGTCAGGGCCGTACTCCTCCGCCAGCGCCGACCAGGTGGCGAACTCCACCAGGGGGCGGCCCTCGCGTTCGAGGTAGGTGCGCAGCGCGGCCTCGCGGCCCGGTGCCCGGGGCACCTGGAAGAGGATCTCCAGGGCGGCCCGCTTGGCCTCCCAGACGGCGTCGCGGTCGAGCAGGTCCGCCGTGCGGCCGCGTTCGCGCAGCGGCCGGGCCAGGCGCTGGATGCCCTCGCGCTGGGCGGGGTCCAGCCGGGAGTACTCCGGGACGTCCTCGATGCGGATGTACAGGGGGCTCGCGTAGCGGCGGCTGACCGGCAGGTACGGGGAGGGCTCCACCGGGGCGACGGGCTCGGTGGCGTGCACCGGGTTGATGAGGACGAAGTCGGCGCCCAGGTCGCGGGCGCTCCAGTCCGAGATCTCGGCGAGGTCGCGCAGGTCGCCGATGCCCCAGGAGGCCCGGGAGCGGACGCTGTAGAGCTGGGTCATGACCCCCCACAGGCGCGGGTTCTCGCGCAGGGCGGTGGGGTCGATCCGGTCGGGGACCACCAGCAGGGGCGCGTCGTGCTCCGTGCCGCGGTGGGTGACGCGCAGTGTGTGAACGCCCAGGGGCAGGCCCTGGTCGAAGGGCAGCAGGGAGCCGTCGGCGGTCTCGACGGTGCTGTGCACCCCCTCGGGGAGCACCGGGTCGGGCGCCTTGCCCTCGCGCAGGACGACCGCGGGAGGGAGCAGGTCGGGCTCCCGGTCCGGCGGCTCCCGGTCCGGGTCGGCGCCCAGTGCGGCCAGGACATGGCGGATGACGTCGGGGTCGACCGGGACCCTGCGCCCCCGCCAGTCCTCGTAGCTCGTCGCGACACCGTACTGCTCGGCCACACGGGCCAGCTGAACGTCCCTCACAGAAACCGATCATGCCCTAACGGGGACTCCGTACACCGCAAGGACGGGCCGGTACCGGCCGGTGGACGCCCGGTAACAGCCGTCCCGTGGGGGAAAGCGGCGATCATTCCGGGCGCGGCCGGGCGCGTCGCGGGCCCCGGCCCGGCGGGCGGGGGTGACACGCCGTCGAGCGCAGGGCCATGACACCGGTCGTATCGATAATCGGATGGCCCCCGACCTGCACTCTCTGCATAATCTTGGAGTGTGCTCGCCAACTATCGCCGGCTCTTCGCCGTCCCCCATGTGCTGTCCCTGCTGGCCTGGTCCCTGACCGCGCGCTTCTACACCCCGGGTCTGATGATCGCGGTCACCTTCCTGGTGGTCGACTGGACCGGCTCCTACTCGCTGGCGGGCCTGGTGGCGGGCGCGTTCACGCTGGGGATGGCGCTGGTGGGGCCGGTGCGCGGGCGGATGGCGGACAAGGGCGGCACCGACCGGCTGGTGCTGGTGTGCGGTGTGGTGTTCACGGTGGGCCTGCTGGCGCTGACGTGGCTGCCGGGATCGCTGTGGTGGGTGTCCATCCCGCTGGCGCTCGGGACCGGCCTGTTCGGCACCCCCGCGAACCAGATCGTGCGGGCCCTGTGGCCGCGGCTCACCCGCGGCCCGGAGCGGCAGGCGATCTACGCGGCCGAGGCCACCACGCAGGAGCTGCTGTTCGTCTTCTGCCCCATCCTGACCGCCGGTGTCGTGGCCTTCGCCGGAGCGCGCTGGGCGCTGGTGATGCTCGCCGTGCTGGGCCTGCTGGGCGCGCTGGGCTTCGCCCTGGCGCTGCGCCGGGCCGGGGTGACCGGACCGGCCCCCGTGGAGGCCGGGACGGCGCCGGAGCCGACCGGGCCGCGGCGCAGCCTGCTGCGCCGGCCCGCCCTGGTGGTGCTGTTCGTGATGTGCCTGCTGATGGTCAGCGGGATCATGGGCGTGGACATGGCCATCGTGGCCTGGGCCAACGAACTGGACGCTCCGCACCTGGTGATGGTGCTGGCGTCGGTGTGGGCGCTGGGCTCGCTGGTGGGCGGCGCGATCGCGGGCGGCCTGCGGGGCAGGCCCCGGCTGGTGCGGCGCTCGTTCGCCTCTGCGGCGGGCGTGGCGGTGCTGCTCCCGTTCACGCCGCCGCTGGTGGAGCTGTCCACCCCGCTGTGGGTCACACCGCTGCTGTTCCTGTCGGGCCTGGCGATCGCGCCGACGCTGGCCGCCACGATGGGGCGGCTGGGCGACTTGGCCCCCGCCGACCGGCGGGCCGAGGCGTTCGGGTGGATGGCCACGGCCCTGGGCACGGGCGGCGCGGTCGCCGGTCCGCTGGCGGGCGCGCTGATCGACCTCATGGGGATCACGGGCGGAGTGCTCGGAGCGACCGTGCTGGTGACGGTGGCGGCGCTGCTGAGCGCGTTCGTCCCCCAGGCCCCGGACGAGGCGTCCGACGGCGGGGCCGCGGACACGGTCCCGGCGGAGGTCTCCGGGATCGCCGAGGCCGCGCCGCCGGCGGGCGCGGCCGGACTGGTCGCCCCCGTGGCGGAGTCGGGCCCGGGCGCGGCCCCCGGGTCCCCGGCCGGGCGGCCGGCGGACTGACCCGCGGCCGGGGGTCGGCCGTCCGCGCTCAGTCGTGCCAGACCGGGGGGACCCGGTCGGCCCAGGGCCGTGCCCGCTCCAGCTGCGCCGCCAGGGAGAGCAGCAGCGGTTCGCCGCCCATCCGGCCGGTGACCATGGAGCCGATGGGCGCGCCGTCGGGGGCGTGGTGCAGGGGCACGCTCATGGACGGCTGACCGGTGACGTTGAAGACCGACGTGAACGGGGTGAACGCGGTCATCCGCCGGAACTCCTCCTCCGGGCCGTCCCCGGCGAAGTACCCGACGGGCACCGGGGGCTGCGCCAGCACCGGGGTGACCACCGCGTCGTAGGGCTCGGTGGCGGCCATCCACGAGCGGACGCCGCGCTGGAGGCGGGCGCAGGCGGCGATGTACTCGGGGACCGGGAGGGCCCGGGCGCGTTCGCGCAGCCAGCGGTTGAGCTCCCCGAGTTCGGGCTCGCGCTCGGCCGGGACCGGCGTGGCCGAGGCCATGGCGGCCCAGATGACGGCGAAGTCGTCGCTGAAGGTGCCGCCGAAGTGGGCGTCGCCGGGCTCGGGGATCTCCTCGACCTCGTGGCCCAGGTCGGCGAGCAGGCGCAGGGTGGACTCGTGGGCGGCCAGCACGTCGGGGTGGACGGGCAGCCCGGCCGAGCCGGTGTGGGCGTAGTGGCCGATGCGCAGCCGTCCCGGCTCGCGCCGGACGTGGTCGGCGAACGTCTCGCCGGGCGGCAGCGGCGGGGCCGTGTAGTAGTCGCCGGGGCGGTTCCCGGACATGGTGTCGAGCATCAGCGCGGCGTCGGCGACGTGGCGGGTGAGGGGGCCGCTGGTGGACAGGCCGGCGAGGTCGGGCTTGACCGGGGCGCCGGAGATGCGGCCCCGCGTGGGCTTGAGGCCGAAGAGCCCGCAGACCGAGGCCGGGATGCGGATGGACCCGCCGCCGTCGCTCGCGTGCGCGACCGGGGCCAGCCCGGCGGCCACGGCCACCGCGGCGCCGCCGCTGGAGCCGCCCGGGGACAGCTCCGGGTTCCAGGGGTTGCGGGCGGGCGGGGCGACGTCGTTCTCGGTGTAGCAGCTGGACCCGAACTCGGGGGTGTTGGTCTTGCCGGGGAAGACGGCCCCGGCGGCGCGCAGCCGGGCGACGGTGTCGGAGTCGATGGGGGCGGTGTTGTCGGCCAGGACACGGGAGCCGTAGGTGGCCCGGACCCCGGCGAGGAGGTCGAGGTCCTTGATGGGGACGGGGACCCCGAGCAGTGGGGGCAGGCTCTCCGGCGTGTCGCTCATCACACGTTTCTCGGCATATTGGGCCTGTTCCAAAGCTTTTTCCGCTATGACCGTAATGTAGGCCCCATAGCCGGGGTCATGGCGCTCGGTCCGGGCCAGAACGTGCTCTGTGATCTCACGAGGGGACAGTTCACGACTGCGGACCATCGCGGCGAGGCGGCGGGCCGGAAGGTCATGCATCTGGGTCATACCGACCCAGATTAGCGGGCACGCCAACGGGCACCACGAGAGGTGGAACCCAAGTTCTCTGGAGAGGTCGACAGAAAACCAATCATTCCCCGCCCCCTGCGACCCGAACCCTCCTGTGAGCCACAGAACAAGGAGGGAAAGTGTGAGAAGTAATGCACTAGGACTCGGATATGAGTGGAACTAACCTGTCCGACGTGGAATCGGCAACCAGAGTGAACCCGTCGTCCCAGAGGCCGGAGCCGGAAGGGCCCGAAAGCCTCTTCTTCCCCAACCAAAAGAAGCAGAAGAGCATTTCGACCACAAGGGTGCTTTACAGCGCCCTTCGCGAGAAGGGCGCGGCCCGCAAATGGGCCGTGCGCGGAGCCGTGGCCGTCGTCGTCGGGATCGCCTGCGGTCTCATCACCTCCGACTGGCGCATCGGCGCGACTCTGGGGATCGGCGCCATGGTCGGCATCTCGCTGTACCAGTCCCGGCGCGAGTCCGAGATCCCCCGCTGGCGCAAGCCCTCGGCCGCGCAGCGCAAGACCGAGGTCCAGCTCAAGGTCATGAAGCAGCTCGGGTACAAGGTCCTGCACGCCCGCTCGGTGCCCGGCGGCAACGGCCAGATCGACCACTTCATCGTGGGCCGGCGCGGTGCGTTCGCCATCGACTCCGAGTCCTGGGACAAGCGGTTGCCGCTGCGCAACAAGCTCGAACAGCTCTACCACGGGCGCTTCAACAAGAACCAGCGCATCGACGAGGCGCTGGAGGAGGCCAAGCGCGCGGAGGAGCTCATCAGCAAGGAGCTCGGCCGCGAGATCAAGGTGCGCGCCTCCCTGGCCATCTACGGGCCCGGCATGCCCTGGGACAGCCACCGGCTGCGGGGCGTGGACATCATCTCCGGCACCAAGGTCCGCAAGTGGCTGCGCACCGGCCGGGACCGCCTGACCGAGCAGGAGATCGAGGACATCTACAGGGCGGCCGAGCGGGCTCTGCCGCCGCGCCCGTGACGTACGGACCCACAGGCCCGGCCGGACCACAACGCCGTGGTCGCCGGGCCTCACGTACGCCCGGGGCCGGCCGGAGCCCCGGACGGGAACAGGGGCGATCCACCGCCCGTCTCGGCATGCGGACCGCACGTCTTTCCCCCTGAGACCGCGAGCGCGCCGAAAGGGGACTACCATCGTGGGGAAACACCCGTATCGATGGGAGTCCGCGCCATGCCACCCCTACGCTCACGCACCGTCACCCACGGCCGGAACATGGCGGGAGCGCGCGCCCTCATGCGCGCCACCGGCGTACAGAGCGAGGACTTCGGCAAGCCCATCGTGGCCGTGGCCAACAGCTTCACCCAGTTCGTCCCCGGGCACGTGCACCTGCGCGAGGTCGCCGACGTCGTCGCCGACTCCGTGCGCGCCGCCGGCGGCGTCCCCCGCGAGTTCAACACCATCGCCGTCGACGACGGCATCGCCATGGGCCACGGCGGGATGCTGTACTCGCTGCCCAGCCGCGAGCTGATCGCCGACGCCGTGGAGTACATGGTCAACGCGCACTGCGCCGACGCCCTGGTGTGCGTGTCCAACTGCGACAAGATCACCCCGGGCATGCTGCTGGCCGCGCTGCGCCTGAACATCCCCACCGTGTTCGTCTCCGGCGGGCCGATGGAGGCGGGCAAGGTGACCGTGGTGAACGGCACCGCCACCACCGTCAAGAAGCTCGACCTGATCAACCCCATGATCGCCGCGGCCGACGAGAGCGTGTCCCAGGCCGAGCTGGACGAGCTGGAGGAGAACGCCTGCCCGACCTGCGGTTCGTGCTCGGGCATGTTCACCGCCAACTCGATGAACTGCCTCACCGAGGCCATCGGCCTGGCGCTGCCCGGCAACGGCACCGTCCTGGCCACCCACACCGCGCGCCGGGCCCTGTACGAGGACGCCGGCCGCCTGGTCGTGGAGGCCGCCCGGCGGTACTACGAGCAGGACGACGACTCGGTGCTGCCGCTGTCCATCGCCACCCCGGCCGCGTTCGGCAACGCCATGGCCCTGGACGTGGCCATGGGCGGGTCCACCAACACGATCCTGCACCTGCTGGCCGCCGCCACCGAGGCGGGCGTGGACTTCGGCCTCACCGACATCGACGCGGTCTCGCGCCGGGTTCCGTGCCTGTGCAAGGTCGCGCCGAACACCGAGAAGTACCACATCGAGGACGTCCACCGGGCGGGCGGCATCCCCGCCATCCTGGGCGAGCTGGCCCGCGGCGGGCTGCTGGACACCTCGCTGCCCACCGTGCACGGCAAGACCGTCGGCGAGTACCTCGCCGAGTGGGACATCACCTCCGACGGCGTCCTGCCCGAGGCCGTGGAGCTGTTCCACGCCGCCCCCGGCGGGGTGCGCAGCACCCGGGCGTACTCGCAGAGCACCCGCTGGGACAGCCTGGACACCGACCGGGAGAAGGGCTGCATCCGCTCCGTGGAGCACGCCTACACCAAGGACGGCGGCCTGGCCGTGCTGTTCGGCAACCTCGCCCCGGACGGCGCGATCGTCAAGACCGCGGGCGTGGAGGAGGAGCTGTGGACCTTCTCCGGCCCGGCCAAGGTGTTCGAGTCGCAGGAGGACGCCGTGGACGGCATCCTCGGCAAGCGGGTCGAGCCGGGCGACGTGGTGGTCATCCGCTACGAGGGCCCCAAGGGCGGCCCGGGCATGCAGGAGATGCTGTACCCGACGAGCTTCCTCAAGGGGCGCGGCCTGGGCAAGGCCTGCGCGCTCATCACCGACGGGCGCTTCTCCGGCGGCACCTCGGGGCTGTCCATCGGCCACGCCTCCCCGGAGGCGGCCGCGGGCGGTGACATCGCCCTGGTCGAGGACGGCGACATCATCAGCATCGACATCCCCAACCGGGGCCTCGTGCTGGAGGTGTCCGAGGAGGAGCTGAACACCCGCCGCGAGCGCCTGCTCAAGGAGCTGGGCCGGTTCCAGCCCCGCGACCGGCAGCGGCCGGTGACCGCCGCCCTGCGCGCCTACGCCGCGATGGCCACCTCGGCCTCCACCGGCGCGGCCCGCGACGTGTCCCAGATCGAGCGCTGACCGCGGAGCGAGGGGCCGGACCCGGTGCGGGTCCGGCCCCTCGCCGCGCTCACGTCCTCCCGGCCCGCCCGAGGCGGCCCAGGAGGACGGCCGCCACCGCCAGGAGCGCGACCGCGCCGGCGAGCACCATGACCGCCGGGGGCGAGGACCGGTCCACCACCGCTCCCCCGGCCAGCGCGCCCAGGGAGAGCGTCGCCTGGAACGAGGCGGTGAAGAGTACCGCGGAGACCTCGGGCGAGCCGGGCACGGCCCGGGCGAAGAGGGTCTGGGAGCAGACCGGCACGGCTCCGTAGGCGGCGCCCCACAGCACCAGCAGGGCCAGCGAGCCCGCCGCGCCCCCGCCCAGGACCGGGAGCAGGAGGGTGGCGGCGGCGATCAGCAGGGCCGCCCCCGCGAAGGCGGCACCGGGGCGCCGCGCCGCGGCCGCGCCGCCCAGGAAGTTCCCGGCGACCCCCGCCGCACCGTAGGCGAGCAGGTGGACCGTGACGAGCCCGGGCCCCGCCCCGGTCACCTGCTCCAGGAACGGCGTGATGTAGGTGTAGGCGGCGAAGTGGGCGAAGACCACGAGGAACGTCAGCACCAGGGCGGCCCGGGTGCCGCTCCCGCCGAGCGCGTCGGCCAGCGCCCCCGCGCGGGTCGGCTCCTCGGCCGGCAGCGGCGGGACCACCGCGAGCAGCAGGACGAGGACCCCCAGGCTCAGGACCGCCAGGGCCGCGAAAGCGGTCCGCCACCCCGCCGCGTCGCCGACCAGGGTCCCCAGGGGGACCCCGAGCACGGACCCCAGGGGCACCGCCGAGAAGATCACCGCGGTCGCCCGGGCCGTCCGGGCGGCGGGGACCAGGCGGCCGGCCAGCCCCGCCCCGATGGACCAGAAGCCGCCGATGGTGACGCCGACCATCACCCGCGCGAGCAGCACCGGCCAGTAACTCGACGCGAGCGCGGTCATGATGTTGGCCGCCGCCAGCAGGAGGACGAACACCGCCAGCATGGCCCGGCGGTCCACGCCCCCGGTGAGCGTGGTGACCAGGGGCGCCGAGACCGCGGCCAGCAGGCCGGGCATGGTCATCATCAGCCCGGCCACCCCGTCGGAGACGGTGAAGTCCGCGCCGATCGAGGTCAGCAGCCCGATCGGCAGGATCTCGGTGGTGACGATCGCGAAGATCCCCAGCGTCACCGAGAGCACGGCGAGCCAGGAGAGCAGGGGCGGGCGCTCCGGCGCCGCGGGAGGGCCGGGGGCGAGAGGGGTCGTCATCGACACGGGTTCCGTCCGCTAGGGGTCCACTGGGATGCGGGCCCCATTGCAGCAGAGTCCGTACCTCCCGGACCGGCGGTTTCCGGCCGTCGACACCGGCCCGGCCCGCTCCCGGAACGGCCGGAGGGGCGGCCCTGGCGGGCCGCCCCTCCGGTCGTGGACCGCACGCGGTCAGCCGCAGCAGCCGCCCCCGCAGCAGCCACCGCCGCCGTTGGAGGCGGGCGCCGGGGCCAGCCCGCCGACGGCCACCGTGGACAGCAGCCGCACCGTGTCCCCGTGCCCCTGCGGGCAGGCGGCCGGGTCCCCGGACTCGGCCATCGGACGGGAGAGTTCGAAGGTGTCGCCGCACTCGCGGCACCGGAAGTCGTATCTGGGCATGCCCCCAGAATACGGCCGGCGCCCCGCCGGGACGGGGCGGGCGCGAAGAGCCGCCCCCGGCGGCCCGTGGAGGGCGCGCCGGGGGCGGCGGTGCGGCGCGGGGGCGGGACGCGCTGTCCCCGCGGCCGGGGCGTTCAGGGCCGTCAGGCGGCCAGGTGAGCCATGTAGGGCTCCCACTGCGGGTCGCCGTGCAGGTCCCCGTTGATCAGCCGCCAGTGCGGACCCTTGGGCACCTTGGGGGTGACGTGCAGCTCCCAGCCGAGTTCGTCCAGGAACTTGTCGGCCTTGCGGTGGTTGCACGGCTTGCAGGCCGCCACCACGTTCTCCCACACGTGCGCGCCGCCGCGGCTGCGCGGGATGACGTGGTCGATGGTCTCCGCCTTCTTGCCGCAGTAGCCGCAGGTGTGCCGGTCGCGGCGCATCAGCGCCACCCGGGTGAGGGGGACCCTGCGGCTGTAGGGGACGCTGATGTAGCGCCTGAGCCGGATCACCGACGGCACCTCGTACGAGTGCGTCGCCGAGTGGAGCACCGCCCCTGCGTCGTCGCGGTGGACGACCTCCGCCTTCTCCCGCAGCACGAGCAGGATCGCCCTGCGCAGCGGCAATGTCGTGAGTGGTTCGAAACTCGCGTTGAGAAGCAGCACGTGCCGGCGGGCGGTTGGACCGCCCTCCCTGCTGCGCGCGCCGCTCATCGCGACACCTCGGCCGTCGCGTGCGACGACCGTGTCTCTTCCCCGGCCAGCCGTTCGGCCAGCCAGGAGACCTCCCTGTGCACCGATCCCGTGATCGGTGGCTCTGTACGCCTTGCCACACGGACCTCCCGGTGGTCCCGCCGAGTTGCGTCCCGCATTCAGTGTGCGTGGTGGGGAGGCTCCGGCGCCACCCCAATTTCCCCCGCCCGAGTCGTGAACCCGCTGTTATCGCTATTCCTGGTCATAATGCGAGTCACCGAAACCACGTTCCATGTTCCCTTCCCATACCGATCGCGAGTGAGATAGCGGTGGATAGAGTGCGAAGCATGCCTGAACACCGCTATCCCACGGCCGAGCGCCTCGACCTCGTCGAAACCCTGCACGGCCGTCCCGTCGCCGATCCCTACCGGTGGCTCGAAGACCCCGAATCCGCCCCGGCCAAGGAATGGGCGGCCGCCCAGGACACCCTGTTCTCCGAACTCGGCGCGCACCTGCCCGGCCGGGACCTGTTCGCCGCGCACGTCCGCGAACTGATGGGCGCCGGCAGTGTGGGCGCCCCTGTGTGGCGCGGGGAGCGCCGCTTCTCCGGGCGCCGGACCGCCGACCAGGAGCACCCCGTCCTGTACGTGCGGGACGGCGACGGCCCCGAGCGGGTCCTGCTGGACCCCGGTGCGCTCGACCCCACCGGTCTGACCACGCTGGACGCGTGGAAGGCGGACCCGTCCGGGCGGCTGCTCGCCTACCAGCTGTCCGAGGGCGGGAACGAGGAGTCCGTCCTGCGGGTCATGGACGTGGACACCGGCGAGATCGTCGACGGGCCCATCGACCGGGCCCGGTACACGCCCGTCGCGTGGCTGCCGGACTCGTCGGCCTTCTACTACGTGCGCAAGCTGCCCCCCGAGCAGGTCCCCGACGGGGAGCAGGACTACCACCGGCGCGTCTACCTGCACCGGCTGGGCACCCCCGCCGACGAGGACGTGCTGATCTTCGGCGAGGGCCGCGACAAGACCGAGTACTTCGGCGTATGGGTGAGCCGGGACGGCCGCTGGCTGGTGCTCGACGCCGCCAAGGGCACCTCCTCGCACACCGACCTGTGGCTGGCCGACCTGACCCGGAGCCCGCACGAGGCGCCCGCCTGGGTGAGCGTCCAGGAGGACGCCGCCGCGTCGCTGTCCGCGCGAGTGGGCCGGGACGGCCTGCTGTACCTGTTCACCGACCGGGACGCCCCGCGCGGGCGCCTGTGCGTGGCCGACCCCGGGGCGCCCGGGTACGAGAACTGGCGCACGCTCGTGGCCGAGGCCGACGACGCCGTGCTGGAGGACTACGCGATCCTGGACGGCCCCGGGCTGGAGCGCCCCGAGCTGCTGGTCTCCTGGTCCCGGCACGCGGTCGGCGAGGTGACCCGGCACGACCTGGCCACCGGCGAGCTGCTGGGCGCGCTACCGCTGCCCGGGCTGGGGAGCATCGGCGGCCTGCTGGAACGCCCCGAGGGCGGCCACGAGGCCTGGTTCGGCTACACCGACAGCACCACCCCGTCCGCGGTGTACCGCTACGACGCCGGCACCGGCGCGGTGGACCTGTGGGAGAGCGCCCCCGGCACCGTCACCGTGCCCGACGTGCGGGTGGAGCAGGTCGCCTACACCTCGAAGGACGGCACGACCGTCCGGATGCTGGTGATGGCGCCCGCCGCCCCGGCCGAGGGCCCGCGGCCGACCATCCTGTACGGGTACGGCGGCTTCCGGATCTCCCTCACCCCCGGCTACTCGGCCACCGCCCTGTCCTGGGTGCGCGCCGGCGGCGTGTACGCCGTGGCCGGGCTGCGCGGCGGCCTGGAGGAGGGCGAGGAGTGGCACCGCGGCGGCATGCTCGCCGACAAGCAGAACGTGTTCGACGACTGCGCCGCCGCGGCCGAGCACCTCATCGCCACCGGGGTCACCGACACCGACCACCTGGCGGTCATGGGCGGCAGCAACGGCGGCCTGCTGGTCGGGGCGATGGTCACCCAGCGGCCGGACCTGTTCGCGGCCGCGGTGTGCTCGGCCCCGCTGCTGGACATGGTCCGCTACGAGCGGTTCGGGCTGGGCCGGCTGTGGAGCGTGGAGTACGGCAGCGCCGACGACCCCGAGCAGCTGGGGTGGCTGCTGGGCTACTCCCCGTACCACAACGTGCGGGAGGGCACCCGGTACCCGGCCGTCCTCTTCACGGTGTTCGACAACGACACGCGGGTGGACCCGCTGCACGCCCGCAAGCTGTGCGCGCAGCTGCAGTGGGCGACCTCGGCCCCGGTCGACGAGCGCCCGGTGCTGCTGCGCCGGGAGGCGGAGGTGGGGCACAGCACCCGCTCGGTGAGCCGCAGCGTGGAGCTGAACGCCGACCAGCTGGGGTTCCTCGCCCACCACCTGGGCCTGGACGCGGGCTGACCCCGGCCCGGCGTGCCCCGCGGCCCGGCCGCGGGGCACGCCGCCCGGCCGTGCTCCGGGGTGGGACCGCTCTCGTCGTCGGGAGAGCAAGGACACAGGCCTCCCGGGCGCCCGGCCGTGTGCCCGCGCGCCCCCTGCTGGGAGAATCGGTACCGGGCCCACCCGCGCAGAGCCACGAGAGGACACGGACGTGACACAGACCGAGGAGGCCGCGGGCACCGGAACGGAGACCGGGCCGCGCCGCCACGTACACCTGGCGCAGGTCCGCTACGCCGACCTCGACCCGCAGCACCACGTCAACAACGTCCGGATGCTGACCTACCTGGAGGACGCCCGCATCTCGTTCCTGCGCTTCAGCGGAGCGGTCGAGGGCGAGGAGGTGTTCGGCGCCATGGTGGTGGCCCGCCAGGAGGCCGACTACGTGGCGCCGCTGCTGCCGCGCTCGGAGCCGGTGCGGGTGGAGCTGTGGGTGACCGAGGTGCGCAACGCCAGCTTCTCGCTGGCCTACGAGATCCTCGACGACGAGCGCGTGTACCTGCGCGCCCGGACCGTGCTCGTGGGCTTCGACGTGCCCACGCAGCGCGCCCGACGCCTCAACGGCGTCGAGCGCGCCTTCCTGGCCCGGTACATCTGACCGGGGCGTCCGGCCGCCGTCCGCGCCCCCGCGGGGACGCGGTCAGGCTGCGGGCGGACCCGCCTGTTCGAGGGCGCGGGTGAGCAGTTCCAGGGCCAGCGCCTCGTGGTCCGCCGACGCGTCCTCGGGGTCGCCGCCGAACACGGTGACGTGGACGATCAGGTTCTCCACGTGCGCGGCCGCGTGCGCCGTCCGGCCGTACGCGTCCTCCTGGAAGACGGTGTACGCCGGGAGGCCGTTGCCGTCGGTGGTCGGGACCAGGCCCAGCCGGTCGACGTAGTTGATCCCGAACTCCTCGGCCGCGCGCTCCTGTCCGGTGTCGCGGACCAGGCCGTCGGGGTCGTTGGTGAACACCTGCGCGGCCAGGGTGAAGTCGAGGGAACCGTCCCCCGCGGCCGTGTCCGCCACCAGGCAGTGGCTGGTGGGCATCGTGAAGAGGTCGTCGTCCTGCTGCTCCAGCCCCCGGCCCGGGGCGATCCGCTCCTGGACGCCGGGGTCGACCAGTTCGCAGGCCTGCGGCGCGGACGTGTAGGGGGGCTCGGGTGCGAGCCACCCCAGGGCGTAGGCGGCGCCCACGCCGCCGCCCGCCACCAGGAGCAGCAGCACCCCGCCGATCGCGAGCAGGATCAAACCGACCCGGGAGCGCCGCGGGGGGTACGGCGGCACGGGGCGGACGGGGGCCGCGCCGGGACGGGGCGGCCCGCCCGCCCCGGGGGCGCCGGTGATGGGGGGCCCGCCCGCGGGCGGACGTCCGGAGGAGTCGTTGTGCATCCCCAGAAGATAGACCGGCCGCCGGGCGTCCGCGCGGGCGGTGTCCGGAATCGGCCGGTGGCGCCCCGGGGCCCCCGGTGCTACTTCAGGGAGATGGTGACGGTCTCGCCGTCGTCGTCCTCGTCGCCGCCCTCGGAGGACACGGAGACCCGGGTGGGGTCGGCGACCGCCGGGCGGGGCGCCTCCTCCGGAACGTTCACCATGCTGTGCGCCGCCATGACCATGTACTCCCACAGCTGCCGCTCCAGCACCTCGTGCAGGTCCAGGGAGTCGACGGCGGCACGCATGTGCCGGAGCCACAGGTCGCGTTCGGCTGCCCCGATCCGGAAGGGGACGTGGCGCATGCGCAGCCGCGGGTGGCCGCGCTGCTCGTTGTAGGTGCGCGGGCCGCCCCAGTACTGGATGAGGAACAGCCGCAGCCGCTCCTCGGCGGGCCCCAGGTCCTCCTCGGGGTACATGGGCCGCAGGACGGGGTCGTCGGCCACGCCCTCGTAGAAGCGGCGGACCAGGCGGGTGAAGGTCTCCTCACCGCCCACGGCCTCGTAGAACGTCATGTGCACGGGCTCCTCGCCCGGGCTCCTGTGGTCATCGCGCGCGGAAGTCATCGCCCCTAGGGTATGCCACGTTCCGCCCCCGTTCCGAGGGCCGTACGGCCCCGGAATAAAGGCCGGGGCCGCCGGACCGTCACCGGTCCGGCGACCCCGGCTCGAGGGCTCCGCCCGCGGGCTAGTCGCGGGTGAGCTTGCGGTGGGTGACCGCGTGCGGACGCGCGGCGTCCGGGCCCAGGCGCTCGATCTTGTTCTTCTCGTAGGACTCGAAGTTGCCCTCGAACCAGAACCAGTTCGCGTCGCCCTCCCAGGCCAGGATGTGCGTGGCGACGCGGTCCAGGAACCAGCGGTCGTGGGAGGTGATCACGGCGCAGCCGGGGAAGTCCAGGAGGGCGTTCTCCAGCGAGCCGAGGGTCTCGACGTCGAGGTCGTTGGTGGGCTCGTCCAGGAGCAGCAGGTTGCCGCCCTGCTTGAGGGTGAGCGCCAGGTTGACGCGGTTGCGCTCACCGCCGGACAGGACGCCGGACTTCTTCTGCTGGTCGGAGCCCTTGAAGCCGAACGCGGCGACGTACGCGCGGCTGGGGATCTCGACCTTGCCGACCTGGATGAAGGTCTCCCCGTCGGAGATGGTCTCCCAGACGTTCTTGGAGTCGTCGATGCGGCCCCGGTACTGGTCGACGTAGGAGATCTCGACGGTGTCGCCGACGTTGATGGAGCCCTGGTCCGGGGTCTCCTCACCGACGATCATCTTGAACAGGGTGGTCTTGCCGACACCGTTGGGACCGATGACACCGACGATGCCGTTGGGCGGCAGCGAGAAGCTGAGGTCCTCGATGAGGACGCGGTCGCCGAAGCCCTTGGTGAGGTTCTTGACCTCGACCACGGTGGTGCCCAGGCGCGGACCCGGCGGGATCTGGATCTCCTCGAAGTCCAGCTTGCGGGTCTTGTCCGCCTCGGCCGCCATCTCCTCGTAGCGCTGGAGGCGGGCCTTGCTCTTGGTCTGGCGGGCCTTGGCGTTGGAGCGGACCCACTCCAGCTCGTCCTTGAGGCGCTTGGCGCGCTTGGCGTCCTTCTGGCCCTCGACCTTCAGGCGGCTCTGCTTGGTCTCCAGGTAGGTGGAGTAGTTGCCCTCGTAGGGGTAGAACTGGCCGCGGTCCAGCTCCAGGATCCAGGTGGCCACGTGGTCGAGGAAGTACCGGTCGTGGGTGATCGCGATGATCGTGCCCGGGTACTTGGCCAGGTGCTGCTCCAGCCAGTTCACGCTCTCGGCGTCGAGGTGGTTGGTGGGCTCGTCGAGGAGCAGCAGGTCGGGCTGCTCGAGCAGCAGCTTGCACAGGGCGACGCGGCGCTTCTCGCCACCGGAGAGCCGGCTGACGTCGGCGTCCCCGGGCGGGCAGCGCAGCGCGTCCATCGCCTGGGCCAGCTGGCTGTCCAGGTCCCAGGCGTTGCGGTGGTCGAGCTGCTCCTGCAGCTTGCCCATCTCTTCGAGCAGGTCGTCGGAGTAGTCCGTCGCCATCTGCTCGGCGATCTCGTTGAAGCGGGTCAGCATCGCCTTGGTCTCGGCGACGCCGTCCTCGACGTTCTCCAGGACGGTCTTGCTCGCGTCGAGGTGGGGCTCCTGGGCGAGCAGGCCGACCGTGAACCCGGGCATGAGGCGCGCCTCGCCGTTGGACGGCTGCTCGATGCCGGCCATGATCTTCAGAAGCGTCGACTTACCCGCACCGTTGGGGCCCACGACGCCGATCTTGGCTCCGGGCAGGAACGACCCCGAAACGTTGTCCAGGACGACCTTGTCGCCGTGCGCCTTGCGCACGTTGTTCATGGTGTAGATGTACTCCGGCATGCCTCCAAGCCTAGGGCGTCGCGGGTCGTGCCCCCGCCATCGCGGGGGCCGTCCGAGCGGTCGTCACTCCCCCGTGGAATCGCGCCACCGCTCCACCGGGAGCCCCCAGGCCAGGGCCCGCCCCATGAGCACCGCCATGGAGTAGCCGGGGTCGGCCGCCAGTGCGGTCTCCACGGCGGCCATGGCGAGCACGTCGTCCCCCTGCTGCCAGGCGGCGACCGCGGTGAGCGCGGCGGGGGCGGCCCGCCACCGGTCGGGCAGGTGCCGGACCAGGTGGGCCCACAGGTCGCGGTGGCGCGGGGCGGTGTCCGCGGTGATGGCCGACCAGGCCCGGTCCCGGACCCGGAGGTGCCCGAGGTGGACGCCCAGCCGGGCGGTGTCCTCGCGTCCGGGGAGCCCCTCTGCGTCGGCGGCCGCCCGGACCGCCGCCGTGCCCCGGGCGATCCGGGTGTCCTCCGGCAGCGCCCGCACCCGGAGGGCGAACGCCTCCGCGGCGGCTCCCACCGCCGCCCGTTCGGGCCCGCCGACGGGGGCCAGCAGGGCACGGACGCGCCGGAGCTCGGCGGGCGGGACGCGGGGCGGCCGGACGGGGGCGATGCCGCGCAGGACGGCCCCGGCGGGCACCGGCGAGCCGTCGACGTCGACGACGATGCCCTCGGGCGGACAGCAGGTGGGGGACGCGCAGGTGTAGGACCAGTAGCGCCCGCCGGTGACGCGCAGGGCGTCGATGATGTTCACCCCGCGTTCACGCGCCGTGAGCATCAGGGCGTCGACGTAGGGCGTGACCCTCTCGGCCGCGCCGTAGGCCACGATGAGCAGCCCGCTGCAGCCCTCGGCGAGGGCCAGGTCGACCGGCGGCCTCGCCCGCTCCATGGGCGACAGGTGCCCGTGCGCCCCGTCCAGCGCCCCGCAGAACGCGGCGTACACGCCGACCCCCTTGGCCGCCAGCACCACGATCCCGGGGTCGGGCGGCTCCCCCACCAGGTAGGGCATCCCGGCGATGATGTCCAGGGGGTTGCGCAACGCCAAGCGCCCGCCCACCGGCACCCCCTCCACCGCGCTCCCCCGCCGGACGGCGCCCGGCGGCCGCTCCCCCCGCGCGCCCGGGTTCGGGGGCGGGCCGCCCTCGGGATCCGGGGGCGGGGGATCCCCCGGGGCCCCGTCCTCCCGTTCCTCCCCCGGCGGATCCGCGTCGCCCTGCCGGACGGACGGCGGCGGGCGGTCGCCGCCGCGCTCCGGCCCGGTCGGCCGGTCGGCGCCGCCGGGCCGCGTCCCCGCCCCGCGGCCGGCGTCCGGCCCGGAGCGCGGCGGCTTCGCCCCGAACGGGAAGGGGCCGTCCCGCCACACATCCGAGGCCGGAGGCGATGCGTCACCGGGCACGGCAGGGAACGCTTTCGGCCCGAACGGAAAGAGACCTTCGGGCCACGGGCTCAGAGCCGAGCCATCGGCGGACAGGCCGGGGCGGGGCTGCTTCCGTACAGGCGGGAGGAGACCTTCGCGACGCGGGTTCAGAGCGGAGCCATCGGCGGACAGACCCGGGCGAGGCTGCTTCCGTGCAGGCGGGAAAAGGTCATCACGCCACGGGTTCAAAGCCGAGCCATCAGCGGCCAGGCCGGGGCGGGACGGTTTCGGCGCGGGCGGGAATGCGGGCGGGAAAAGACCCTCGTGCCCGGGATTCGGGGCGGACGCGGTCGGGAGGTCGTCGGCGGGCGGTCGGGGATCGGGGATGCGGCGGCGCGGCAGCGGGGGCCGGGGGTCGTCGGACGCGGGGTGCTGGGCGGAACGATCCTGGTCGAAGTGCATATATTCACGGTGCGTGACCGGGAGGCCGCGCGCAATGGCCTTCGGCCGCCTGTGGAAAACCCCGACCGCGCGGGAGCCCGCCGCCCGTCAGGCGTCCGCGATGCCCTGCGGGCTCTCCGGGACCGCCTGTGTCCCGACGCCCCCGTGCGGCTCGGGGCCCCGGCCGTCCTCCCGGCCGTCCGGCAGGCACACCCGGTTGCGCCCGGTCTCCTTGGCCCGGTACAGCGCCAGGTCGGCGGCGGTGAGCAGCTCCACCAGGTCGTTCCCGTGCTCCCCGACCACGGCCAGGCCGACCGACACGGTGACGGCGACCTTGACCTTGTCCACCTCGATCTCCATGCAGCCCACCTCCACGCGCAGCCGTTCGGCGGCGTGCCAGGCCTCGTTGACGTCGGAGCCCGGAAGGAGCACCACGAACTCCTCGCCGCCGAACCGCCCGAGCAGGTCGGACTGGCGCAGGTGGTGGGAGATCGTGGTCGCCACCCCCATGAGCACCTGGTCCCCGAAGAGGTGCCCGTGGGTGTCGTTGACCCGCTTGAAGTGGTCGATGTCGATGATCAGGACCGCCGACCGGTGGCGGGCGGCACGGGCCCTGGCAATCTCGATCGAGGCCTCCTGCTCCCAGGTGGGCGCGTTGAGCAGCCCGGTCTTGGGGTCGGTCCGCGCCGCGTTCTGCAACTGCTGGTAGAGCAGGCTCCGCTGGAGCAGCAGGATCGGCGGCAGCGCGATGGGCACCAGGAACAGGGAGATGTTGCACAGGATCGCGACGACGATGCCCATGCTGATCTCGACGGCGTCGATCATGACCGCCTCCCGGTCCCACAGGGGCGGCAGTTTCCTCTTGCCCCGCATGCTGATCCGGATGGCCAGGGCGACGATCAGCGTGTTGAGGACCGTGAACATGGCACAGCCCACCAGGGCCGCCGCGAGACCGGGAACGGTCGCCAGCCACCGGGACACGTCACCGGAGCCGCGCAGCCCTTCCATCAGGTCGCCGCTGACCAGCCAGTGCCACGCGACCGAGACGAGGAAACCGAACAGGCCAACGGTCACCATGTTGAAGATCCGCCGGTACATCAGCGTCTGCCGTATGCGCCTCTGGACCAGGAGGTAGATCGGGATCGGGATGAGGAACGAGTAGACGGGGGGCAGCAGCAGCACGATGGGGAACCACCACGCGCCCAGCAGGTCGCGGTTGCCCCCCGCGTGCTGCTGTGTCTCCAGCCTTCTACTGCCTTCGACGCAGACGGCCGCGCCGATCGCGAAGACGACGAGGACGATGAGGTCGGATACGGAGAAGACGGTCACCGCGAAGGCCAGTCCGCACAGGAAGAGCGCGGCCAGCATCACCAGGGACATGTAGACGATGAGCCCGACGGGTTCTTGGAGGAACGGCCAACGCGCCTGGTACGGAACGGGACGGCCGGGCGGCACCTTGCGCCTCTCCGAGACGTTCACTCCTGTGTCCTCCCCTCGCCCCTGACCACGGCCACCCCTTTCATCACGGCGTCCATTACGCCCCGTCGACTCCCGGGGACCCTCGTAGGACGGTGGAACCTCACGCGGCGTTCCCCTACCGTGCCACCCGGCCACCACTTCTGGATAGATGTGTTCCCAAGTGGTGACCCTCCGCCCCGCACAAGTCGGCACCCCAACACTTTACATTACTTTGAGTAATAAATTAATTGCTCAGTGTACGTGATCTCTCGCGCGCGGGCCACTGAGATCGAGTACCAGAGAGGGTGGATAGAACACGAAAAATAGGGCATTCTGCTCTAGGATCCGAAGACCGTCCCGGATTCGAGAGAGCCACGCACTCGATGCTCTACCGCCTCGGGCATGCGCGTGAGCCCACGCAGAAGGAGTTAGGACAAATGGCCGACAGTGGCTACTCCTGGGTCTGAACTTCCCAGCACGAGGCCCGGGCGCGGATGGTGTCAGATTCATCCGCGTCCGGGCCTCACCGCCTGCGGCGGCGGCCTCCCGGGGAGGCCGCCGCCGTTCTCACTCCTCGGCCGGTGCCGCGACCTCGTACGCGGCGCGGAACGCCCGGTAGCGCGCGAGTTCGGCCTCCATCGGCTCCACCACACGCGCCGCGGCGATCTCCCGCACCCTGGCCTGGGCCGCCCGTTCCACGTCCTCCCGGCGCTGCACCGCGGCCACCTCCACGAGGTTCCCGCAGCCGACGCCGGTCAGCCACCCCACCGCGAGGGCGGCGACGACCAGGGCCGACGCGTAGGCCACGAACACCACGTCGTCGAACATCGCGATCCCGGTGAGCCCTCCGCCCAGCCGGCTCACCAGCGCCACGAGCGCCCAGGCGAGCCCGACCCCGGCCACGGCCAGCAGCGCGAACTGCACCGACCGCGCCATCCGCCACCACGACGGGCTCTGGTCGGGGTCGCCCACGGCTGACGCCACGGCCCCGCCCAGCTCGGCGGACAGCTCGGTCACCGCCGACCGGGCGGCGGCGCGCATCCGGCGCCGCCACGGCGCGGGCATGTCCTCGGAGACGGTGTCGGCCGCGTCGGAGAGGACCGTCTCCAGTTCGGCCTCATGGGCGTCCACCGGGCCGCCCAGCACCTGGCCGCCGTCCTTGCGCAGGAAGTCGAGCTGGACCGCGGCCAGCGGGTCCTTGCGCAGGCGGGCCGCCCTGCGGGCGACCGGCCAGCCCACCCGGCGCCGCCCGCGGCGGACGTCGTTGGCCTCGACCGCGTCGGCGACGGCCGTGACGGCGGCCGCCCGGGCCAGCCCCTCCTGGACGCGCGAGCGCACCTCGGCGGGGACGTTCTCGGGGACCTCCGCCTCGCCGATGTACTCGGCGTAGGGGGCCACGACCTGGTCCAGGTCGGCGACGAGCCGGTCGACGAGGGCGCGCCGCTCGCGCACCGTCTCGGCGAGGAACTCGCGCAGGTCCCGGATCCCCTGCCCGGTGAGGGTGGAGGTGGTCAGCACCCGGGGGTGCACGCCGGACTCCGACTCCAGCAGGCGGCGCAGGTCGGTGAGGAGCTCCTTGAGCTCGTCGGGTTCGACCTTGTCCACCTGGTTGAGCACCGCGACGGTGACCGCGCCGTGCCCGGCCATCTTGGCCAGGTAGCGGTGGTGGACGGCGGCGTCGGCGTACTTCTGCGGGTCGAGCACCCACACGAGCAGGTCGACGGAGCCGATGAGCCGGTCGGCCTCGGCGGTGTGCATGCTGCGCACCGAGTCGTGGTCGGGCAGGTCGAGCAGGACCAGCCCGGTCAGCTCGGAGCTGCCCGAGTCCAGGACGCTGCTGCGCGAGTGGCGCAGGCGCGTGGGCACCCCGAGCCAGCTCAGCAGTGCGTCGGCGCCCTCGTGGCCCCACACGCAGGCGTGCGCCTGCGAGGTGGTGGGCCGGGTGATGCCGGTCTGCGACAGCTCCAGCCCGCACAGGGCGTTGAACAGGGACGACTTTCCGCTCCCGGTGCCGCCCGCGAGGGCGACGACGGTGTGCTCGGCGGACAGCCGCAGGCGGGCCCCGGCGTGGTCGAGCAGCTGCGCGGAGCGGGCGGTGATCTCCTGCGGGAGGTCGCCCTGGCCGAGTTCGGCGAGGGTGGACAGGGCGTCGAGCCGCTCGACCAGCTCGGCGCGGGTGGTGTTCCTGGTGTGCTGCCAGGAGTCGTGGGTGGTGGGCCGGTACTCCTCGTCGGGGTCGGCGCCCACGGGCTCGGCCGCGTCGGGGTCCACGGCCCGGAAGGACCCGGAGACCGCGGAGGGCCCGGGCACGCGGCGGGGCAGCGGCTCCGGCTCCTCGTCGCCGGCACCGGCCGCGGCGGGTTCCGCGTCCCGGTCCGGGCGGGCGGAGGGTTCGGGCACCCAGGGGCCGTCGTCGGCGGCCGGTGCGGCGGGACCCGTCCGCGGGGCGGCCCGGTCCGGGGCCGCCTCGGGGGCGGTCCCCCCGTCCCCGGTCGCGTCCTCCTCCGAAGCGCCCCGGGCGGCGCGTTCCACCCGGGCGCGGCGGCCCGTGGCGGGAACGGCGGCGAAGGCCCCGGTGCCGGCGCTGCGTCCGGCGATGCGCGTGTCGTCGGCGGCCTCGGCGAGGCTGCCGACCCATCCGGCCAGGCCGTCGGGGTCCTCGTCGGCGGCCTGCGCCTGCGGCCCGCGACCCGTGTCGTCGGCCTTCTCCGGCCGGTCGGCCTCGGGGCGCGGGGCCGCGTGGCGCGCGTGGCGGCCGCTGCGGCGCTGGGTCCGTGCCCCCTCGCCCCCCGGCGCGGTGTCACCGGCGTCCCCGGGGGCCCGGGGCGCCTCTCCGGCGGGCTCGCCCGGGGCGGCCGGCACGTCGTCGGGGTAGGCGGAGATCCCGTCGTGCGCGGGCTCCTCCGCCTCCCCTCCGTGGCGGGCGTGGTCCGGGTGCTCGGGTACCGGCACGGTGTAGCCGCGCCAGGGCCCGTTGTCCGCGGGTGCCGGTGCGTCCCCGTCGGGGGCGGCGTCGGTGTCCCCGTGCGCCTGCGCGGGGTTCCACTGAGTCGTCATCGTGCTATCTCAAGGTTGTACGTGGCCTGGTAGAGCTGGACGGCGGCGTCCTCGGAGGGGATCCCCGCCGACGCCAGTGCGGTGTCGAACGGGACCCGTTCGCGGTCGAGCAGGCCGTTGATGCGGGCGATGAGGTTCTCCCGCGCCTTCGCGCCGATGCTGCGCAGCGACTGCGCGCCGAACAACCCCTTGAGCAGGCGTTGCGGTGACGGGCCGGGGGGTTCCGCGGCGTGCGCGCCGCCCCCGGAGCTGGACCGCTCGTAGCCGAGCAGGTCGATGATGAGGATCAGGGTGACGATGTCCCGGTCGAAGGTGACCAGGCGGGCGACGGAGCGCTTGGTGGCCCCGGCCTCCCCCGTCATCTCGGCGATGTCGCGCTGCCACTCGCCGATCTCGTGGCGGATCTGCTGGACCAGCAGGCCGGTGCCGGGCTGGTCGAGGGCCCGGGCGGCCAGGTCGGCGCCGCCGGGGACCCCCCGCCAGACGCTTTCGACCTCCTCGGAGGCGCGTTCGCAGGAGGACACGACGAGGGCCTCGACGGCGTCGCGGACGGCGCGCTCCAGGGCGGCCACCCGCTGTCCGCGCTCGGCCTGCTCGGCCCGGCCCGCCCTGCGGGTGCGCCGGCCGCGCGGGCGCAGGCTGCGGGCGAGCTCGCCGCTGGCGGCGACCTCCTGCCAGCGGGCGATCAGCGAGCCGCGCAGCAGGGAGCCGTCGCCGAGCCCGCTGCCGATGCGCGCCCGGGAGTCGGCGTAGGCGGTGTCCACGGCGGTGGCCATGACACGGCCGGCCTCGATCTGGGTCTCCACCTGGCGGGCCAGCTCGGGCACCCGGGTGCGGAAGCTGTCGATGACCCCGATGAAGGTGCGCCGGGACACGCGGTCGCGCTGCTCGGCCTCGCCCGCCACGTCGGCGAGGAAGTCGCGGATGTGGTCGGCGACGTTGGAGGTGAAGCGCTCGCCCCGGATCTGGTCGGTCTCGGGGATGGCGAACCGGGCCGCCGAGCCCAGCCCGTTGGCCTCCAGCATGGCGCCGAAGTGGTCCAGGAGCCTGCGGCGCCCCTTGCGCGGCACCCGGGACAGCACGACCGCCATGGAGGTGTCGCGGTCGCGGGCGACCTGGAGGAACTCCCACACGCGGGCGTCGGCGTAGCGGCTGCTGGTGGTGACGAACACCCACAGGTCGGCGGCGTCGAGGAACTTGGCCGCGAACTCGTGGTGAGCGGCCACCGCGGAGTCGACGTCGGGGGTGTCGAGCAGGGCCACACCGGGGGGCATGGCCTCGGTGGCGGCCAGGACGAGCATGCCGTCCTTGCCGGGCATCGCCAGGCCCTGCTGGCGCACGCGCGGCAGGGACGGGATGAAGGAGGCCTCGCTGAACCAGTCCACGTCGGCGGGGTTGCACGCCAGGACCGGGCTGTTGGTGGTGGGCCTGCGTACGCCGGTGGTGGTGACCTGCTCGCCGACCAGGCTGTTGACCAGGGTGGACTTGCCCGCGCCGGTGGATCCCGCGACCGCGATGAGCAGCGGGATGTCGGGGCGGCGCACCCGGGGCAGCACGTAGTCGGAGAGCTGGGCGAGCACGTCGGCCTGCAGGACGCGCCCCTCCTCGGCCCCGGGGAGGTCGTCGGCGAACCTCAGGTCCCGGATCTGCCTGCGCAGGGACTCCAGGACCTGTTCGAAGCGGTCGTCCTCCGGGACGGGGGCTCGGTGTTTGGCGGGTCCGGCCGCAACGGGGACGGTGGGCCCCCGCCGGGCCTCGTTGATGGCCCGGGGGTCCTCCCCGGGCAGCGGTCCGGAGCCCTGGGCGGGCTGGTCGGAGGTGGCGGCCGGTCCGGTACCGAACCGGCCCGCGGGACCGGAACCGGTGGTGTCCGGCGCGGCCGACGGCCGGGTCATGATCGGTATGCCCTCCTCAACGGTGCTGGCGTCCCACCGGGCGGGCGACGCCATCGGGGGGTGTCATGGGAGATCGCGCCCGGCCGCCAGTCGATGGGTCTCGAACTGGTTCCCCGTGTGCAGTATGTCAAGTTCCCGCGCTGTTTGGACCACTTCCCCGATGATCACCACCGCGGGGGGCCGCACTCCGGCCCTGGCGGCCGAATCGGCGATGGTGGCCAGCGTACCCGTGACCGTCCTCTGCCCGGGCAGGGTCGCCTCCTGGACGACGGCGGCCGGTGTGTGCGGGGAGCGCCCGTGGGAGACGAGCGCGTCGGTGATCGCGGCCAGGCGCTCCACCCCCATGAGGGCGACGACGGTACCGGTCGAGCGCGCCAGCGCGGCCCAGTCCACGGTGGACCGGGGGTCGCCGGGGGCGACGTGGGCGGAGACGATGTGGAGGTCCTGGGAGACGCCGCGGTGGGTGGCGGGGATCCCGGCGGCGGCGGGGGCGGCGAGCGCGCTCGTGACGCCGGGGACGGCGATGACGGGGATCCCGGCGGCGGCGCAGGCCGCGGCCTCCTCTCCCCCGCGGCCGAAGAGGAAGGAGTCGCCGCCCTTGAGGCGGACCACGAACTTCCCCTGCCGGGCGCGGTCGACGAGGATCCGGTTGATCTCCTCCTGGAGCATGGAGCGGCCGTAGGGGATCTTGGCGGCGTCGACGATCTCCACGTCGGCGGGGAGCCGGTCCAGCAGCGAGGTGGGGGCGAGCCGGTCCACCACCACGACGTCGGCCTGGGAGAGCAGCTGCCGGCCCCGAACCGTGATCAGACCGGGATCACCGGGACCGCCGCCGACCAGGGCGACGCCGGTGAGGCGCTCGCGCCCGCGGCGGGCGTCCAGGGTCCCGTCGGCCAGGCCGTCGACGATGGCGTCGCGCAGTCCGGCGGAGCGCCGCGGGTCGCCGGAGGCGACGACGCCGACGGTGATGCCGCCCTCCTGGCCGCTGGCCGGGGTCCAGGCCGCGGAGGCGTGCCGGTCGTCGGCGCGCACGCACCAGATGCGGGCGGCCTCGGCCTCGGCCGCGACCGCGGCGTTGACCCGCGGGTCGTCGGTGGCGGCGTGGACCAGCCAGTGGGCGGGCGCGCCGGGCCCGGCGACGTCGCCGGGCTCGTAGGCGCGGGCGGTCCAGGTGATGCGCCCGGCGGCGGCGAGGTCCTCCAGCGCGGCGGAGACGGCCGGGGACACCACGGTGACCCGGGCGCCCGCCTGGAGCAGGACGGGGACACGGCGTTGGGCGACGCGGCCGCCGCCGATGACGAGGACGTCACGGTCGTGCAGGCGCAGGCCGAGGAGATAGGTCACGGGGCGCACCCCTTCGGTCGTCGGTTCCGGCGGACCCCGGCGACGGCGGCGGGGCACCGGCGGGGGCCGTCACCGGGCACGGGGCCCGGGCGCCCGCCGGGTATGGTCGGCGATTGCTCCAAATTACCTTGTCAAAACGGTATTACAGGGAGATGAAGCAGGCCCTGTGGAGAATGTGAGACCGCCCGCACCCGGAAAGGGTGCGGGCGGCCGTGGCGGCCGGGAGGGCTCGGCGCGCGGCGCGCGGCGGGTCAGTGCGCGGAGGAGACCCCGGCGTCGTCGAAGGTGGCGACGTCGCGCAGGGCCCGGGCCGCCCCCTGGAGGAGCGGCAGGGCCAGCAGCGCGCCCGACCCCTCGCCCAGGCGCATCTCCAGGTCAACCAGCGGGCGCAGCCCCAGGTGCTCCAGCACCAGGGCGTGGCCGGGCTCGCTGGAGCGGTGGCCGGCGAAGTACGCGCCGGTGGAGTCGCCGGAGATCGCCGCGGCGGCCAGGGCGGCCGATCCGGCGATGACGCCGTCGAGCAGCACCGGGACGCGCATGGCCGCGCCGCCGAGGATGAACCCGGCCAGCGCCGCGTGCTCGAACCCGCCCAGGGCGGCCAGGGTGCCGATGGGGTCGGCCGGGTCCACGGGGTTGGCCGCCAGGGCGCGGCGGACCACGTCGACCTTGTTCTCGAACATCGCGTCGTCCACCCCGGTGCCGCGGCCGGTGGCCTCCTCCGCGGCGGCGCCGGTGAAGGCGCAGATGAGGGCGGCCGAGGGGGTGGTGTTGGCGATGCCCATGTCGCCGGTGACCAGGCAGCGGTTGCCCGCGGTGACCAGGTCGCGGGCCACCTCGATGCCGCTCTCCAGGGCCTGCATGGCCTGGTCGCGGGTCATGGCGGGGCCCTGGGTGATGTCGGCGGTGCCGCGGGCGACCTTGCGCGACAGCAGCCCGGCGGCGTGCGGCAGGTCGCCGACCACGCCGACGTCGACCACGGTGACCTCCGCCCCGACCTGTGCGGCGAACGCGTTGACGACGGCCCCGCCGTTGAGGAAGTTGTGCACCATCTGCTCGGTGACCTCCTGCGGCCAGGCGGTCACCCCCTGGGCGTGGACGCCGTGGTCCCCGGCGAACACGGCGACGGCCGCGGGCTCGGGGATGGGCGGGGGGCACTCCCCGGCGAGCCCGGCCAGGCGGACGGACACCTCTTCCAGGATCCCGAGGGAGCCCGGCGGCTTGGTCATCCTGTCCTGCCGGTCCCGGGCCTCCTCCACCGCGCGGGTGTTCAGGACTCCGATGGCGGCGATGGTCTCCTCCAGCAGGGTCGTGGGCTCCTGGCCGGGCAGACCGCGGCGACCGTAGCGGTCGTGGTGCACCGCCCAGGACAGGGGGCGTCCCTTCGCCCAGCCGGAGAGGCCGAGCTCGGGTTCGGTGGGGAACTCCTCGACGTGGCCCAGGCAGAGGTAGGCGACGACTTCGAGGTGGGAGGGGAGGTCGAGGGCGCGGGCGACGTCGCGTTCGTCGGCGAAGCCGACCCAGCCCACGCCGAGGCCTTCGGCGCGGGCGGCCAGCCACAGGTTCTCCACGGCCAGGGCGGCGGCGTAGGAGGCGCTCATGGGCCGGGCGTGGCGGCCGGGGGTGTGCCGCAGGCCGCGGGCGGGGTCGACGGTGACCGCGATGTTGAGCGGGGCCTCGGCCACGGCCTCGACCTTGAGCCCGGAGAAGGCGCGGGCGCGGGTGCTGGGAAGGGCGTGGGCGTACTCGTCGCGTTCGCGCCGGGCCAGGTCCAGGACGCGGCCGCGCAGGCCGGGGTCCTCGATGACCACGAAGTCCCAGGGCTGGGAGTGGCCGATGCTGGGCGCCCGGTGGGCGGCCTCCAGGACGCGGGTGAGCACCTCGTGGTCGACGGGGTCGGGGAGGAACCCGGTGCGCACGTCGCGCCGGTCGTGGATGGCCCGGTAGACGGCGGCGCGCGCGGCCTCGTCGTAGGCGTGGTCGGTGCGTTCCGCCGGGGCGGCCGGCTCCGCGGGGGCCGGTGCCGGGGAGGCCGGCGCCGGTGCGGGTCGGACCGCGGCGGGGCGCGGCGGCTGTGCCGGGTGCGGCTCGGCGTGGGGGGCGGCCGCTTCGTGTGCGTGCATGCTCTGTTCTGCTTCGGTGGTCGCGGGGGTGGTGTCCGCTGGTGTCCCGGCGGCGGTGGCCGCCGGGTGGTCGGCGCGTTCCGGCGGCGCGGCGGCCCCGGTCCGGTCCTGTGGCGGGTGCTCGGCCCGGGGGTCGGGCTCGGGCGTGTTCCGGAAGGGGATCACGTTGGGCCGGGCCGGCGGGGTCGGGGCGGGGTCGGCGGGCGGTTCGGGTTCGGGTGCCCGGGCGGCGGGCTCGGCCCGGTCCTCCGGCTCGGGCGGCGGCGCGGCGGGGGCCGGGGGCGGTGGGGCCGCCGGGGACCGCTCGGGGCGGGCGGCGGGAGCCGGGTCGGGCCGCCGGAACGGGTTGGCCGCCGCCGGCCGCCGGGGCCTGGTGCCGCGGCCGCTCTCGGGCAGGCCGTCGAGCAGGCCGCCGAGCGGCCCGAAGCCGGGCGCCCCGGCGGTCCGGCCGCGGGGGTCCTCGCCGCCCGCGCCGCCGCGGCGGGAGTCCTCTCGGTCGTCCTCGGTCATGATCGCCCCCCGTGAAGGTGTGTCGACTGCCCGTTCCCACTGCTCGTCCCGGTGTTCGACCGGTAAGCGTAGTCTGCGGCGGCGTACCGCTCGCACGGGTCCCCCGGGCCTTGGGCGGATCGCCTCTCGACCCCCTCTCCCCAAGCCCCGCACATCACCGTCAACTGTGCCAGAGTCACCCTGAAGGCGCGCGGACGGTGTCCGCATATCCCCCTGTCCTCCCAGGTGGAGGCGGGTTCCGGAAGGGGGCGCGCGACCGGCCGGGGCCGGATCGGCGGAACGCGGGGCCGGCCGCCGGCGCCCGGAGCCGCGGAGCGGCGCGGCCGGATCCGGCCAGGCTCCCCCGCCTCCGTCCGCCGTCCGTCACCCACCGTGGTCGGTCATGTGCGAGAGTGTCAGGGCTCCCTGCCCCCGGGTCCCCATCGCTCACCCCAAGGAGACGACCCGTATGCGACGACGCACGTTCCTCACCGGTGCCACCGCCGCGGCCGGACTGGCCGCGCTGGGCGGTGTCGCGGCACCGCGAGCCGCTCTGGCCGCCGGGGACGGTACCGTCCCCCGCGTCCTGGCCGAGACCGCCCCCGCGGGCACCCCCGTCCGCACCGGGCGGCCGTTCGACGTGGTCACGGTGACCGGCCGCCCCGGCGCCCGCGGCGCCATCCGCTTCCACACCCCCTCCGGCACCGGCGCCTGGGAGCCCCTCCACCTGCACGCCGAGGGGCGCGACGACGACGCCCCGGTCGGCTCGGCCCTGGTCCGCGCCCCCGAGGGCGCCACCGGGTACGAGGCCGACATCGAGGGGGACACCGCCGCCGTGAACCTGTTCGACGGCGAGGGCCTGCGCGTCGGCGGGCCCGAGCGGACCACCCTGTCCGCCGGGGACGGCCGACCCGCGGGCCCGCCCGCCCTGCGCCTGCGCACGCGCGCCGGGTGGGGCGCCGACGAGTCCTGGAGGTTCGACGGCGAGGGGAACGACCTGTGGCCCGCGGTCTTCCACCCGGTGCAGGCGATCACCGTGCACCACACCGCCATGGCGACCACCGGCGACCACTCCGCCGACGTGCGCGCCGTGTACTACCTGCACGCGGTGGAGCAGGCCTGGGGCGACATCGGCTACCACCTGCTCATCGACCCCGAGGGCGGGGTGTACGAGGGGCGCCACTCCGGCGAGGACGGCGTCCCCGTCTTCTCCGGTCTCCCGCTGCCCGGCCGGGCGCGTTCGGTCACCGCCGGGCACGCCTTCGGCGTCAACCACGGCAACATCGGCGTGTGCCTGCTCGGGGACTTCACCGACGCCCTGCCCACCCCGGCCGCCCAGGACTCGCTGGTCCGCGTACTGCGCCTGCTGTGCGCGGTGACCGGGGTGGACCCCCGCGCCCGGATCGACTACACCAACCCCGCCACCGGGGCCGTCACCCCCGGCCCGGCACTGGGCCGGCACCGCGACTGGCTGTCCACCGAGTGCCCGGGCAACGCCTTCGCCGAGGTGTTCGACACCGCGATCCGCGACCGCGTCGCACGCGGCCCGGTCTGATCCGCCGCGGTCGGCGCTCCGGCGCCGACCGCACGGGTCCGTCGGGGTCGGCGGGGCCGGTCGCGAGGCGTGTCTACGCTTGTGGGACCGAGTCCTGCGAACCCGGGAGTTCCCCATGACCGCCCTGCGCCCACCGCGCCCGGTCCTGCCCTCCGTCGTCCTGGAGACCGAGCGCCTGCGCCTGCGCGCCTTCATCGAGGACGACATCGACGACGTGTACGCCTCCTGCAGCGACCCGGGCCTGCAGGCATGGCTCCCGCTCCCCCGCCCCGACGCCCCCTACACGCGCGCGGACGCCGAGCAGTGGTGCCGGGAGATCGCCCCGGGGATGCGCACCGGCGGCGAGGGCCAGCAGTGGGCGGTCACGCTGAGGGACGGCGGCCGGCTGGTGGGCGCGGTGGGGCTGGTCCGCGTGATGTGGCAGGCGATGAACAGCGAGATCGGCTACTGGGCGGCCCCCGGCGAGCGCGGCCGGGGCCACATCACCGAGGCGGTGGTGGCGGTGTCCCGCTGGGCCCTGGACCAGGGGTTCCAGCGGCTGGAGATCAAGGCGGCGACACGGAACACCGCCTCGCGCCGGGTGGCCGAGAAGGCCGGGTTCACCCTGGAGGGCGTGGAGCGCGGCGCCATGCCCCTGCACGGGGGCCGCCGCGCCGACCTGGTCGTGTACGGGCTGCTCCCCGCCGACCTCCGGGACCGGCCCCCGGCACCCTGAGCCCCGGCACGGCGCACGCCCCGCCTCACCCCCACACCCGGGACAGCGACCAGGTCCCGGTGGCGGTGTCGTGGCGCAGTTCGTACACCCCCTCGGATCCGGCGGCGCCGGCCTCCAGCCGCCAGTGCTCGCTCCGGGGCGTCAGAGGGCCGCGCGAGGCCCGCCACCCGTCCTGGGGCGTGACCCAGTGCTCCATGATCCGGCGCACGCCGTAGACCCTGCCGTTCCAGGTGAACCGGGCCGGCCGGCCCGCGTCCTCCACGACCGTCACCTCTGTCCCGTAGTACCTTCCCACGACACTTCCCCTCGGCATCGACCCCTCCGGCCCCGGATGCGCCCGCCCGCGGGGAAGATACGGACAGATGTTCGAACAAGTGTTCCCACAGTAGCGAAATCGGCGGACCCGTGGAACTGTTTCGCGAAGGTCGGCATCACCTCATGTGACCGGTGTGCGGCACCCCCTCCGGCGTGCGCGTCCGGACGCGGGCTCCCCCCGTTCGGAACCGCACGGCGTGTCGCCGTCGATACGCTTGCACCACCCCATCCCCGATCCATGCGAGGACCCTCCACGTGACGTCGAACGGCCACCAGAGCGGCAAACCCCTGCGCGCGGGCGACCCCCGTGAACTCGGTGGCTACCGGATCACCGCGCGCCTGGGCCGTGGCGGCATGGGCACCGTCTACCTGGCGGAGGACGCCTCCGGCCGGCCCGTCGCCGTCAAGCTCATCCACCCCGACCTCGCCGACGACGAGTCGTTCAGGCTGCGGTTCGCCCGAGAGGTGGAGTCGGCCCGCCGGGTGGCCCGGTTCTCCACGGCGGGGGTCATCGACGCCCGCCTGGAGGGAGACACCCTGTTCATCGTCTCCGAGTACGTCCCGGGACCGAACCTGGACGAGGCGGTCCGCCAGGGCGGCCCGATGACCGGGGGCACCCTGGACGGCCTGGCCATGGGCGTGGCCGCCGCGCTCACCGCCATCCACGGGTCGGGGGTGATCCACCGCGATCTCAAGCCCGGCAACGTGCTGCTGTCCCCGGTGGGCCCCAAGGTGATCGACTTCGGGATCGCCCGCGCCCTGGAGGACTCCGGCGGGGTCACCCGGTCCAGCCAGCTGATGGGCACCCCCTCGTACATGGCCCCGGAACTGCTGATGGGCGAGCGGCCCACGGCCGCGGCCGACATCTTCGCCTGGGGCTGCCTGGTGGCCTTCGCGGGGATCGGGGAGGCGCCGTTCGACGCCGTCTCCGTGCCCGCCGTGCTGCACAACATCACGTCGGCCCCGCCCCGGCTGGAGGGCCTGGACCCGGGCCTGTACGACCTGGTGGCCGCCGCCCTGGACAAGGACCCGTCCCGGCGGCCCACCTCACAGCAGATCCTGGCCCGCCTGACCGGCCAGGACGCACCGGCCGAGGCCGAGGTGCGGCGCAGCATCAGCGACTCCTGGGAGGTGCCGACCGGCGCCCCCGTCCCGGGGGCCCCGCCCGCACCGGCCACCCCGCCGCACGGGCAGACCCCGCCCGAGGGGGCCACCACCCCCTTCCCGCAGGGGCAGGTCCACTACGGGGGCGGCACCGGCGCGAACCCGACCCTGCCCTACCACCCGGGCCGCGAACTGCCCCCCTCCACCGCCCACCAGGGCCCCGGCGGCCAGGTGCCGCCCACCCTCCACGAGCGGGCGCACCACGGGCCCTCCGGGCCCCAGCCCCCCGCCACCCACCGGATGCCCGCCGGATACGCCCCGCCGCCGCACGGGCAGCCCGCCCAGGGCTTCCCGTCGGGTCCGGGCGGCCCCGGCGCCCCGGTGCCGCCGAACGCCGGTGTGAACGGCGGGGCCGACGGCGGCGGCGCGGGCGACGGCGCACGGCGCAGGCGCCGACTGCTGCTCGCCCTCGGGGCGGGTGCGGGCGCTCTCGTGCTGATCGCCGGGATCGGCCCGGTGGTCCTGTCCAACCTGGAGCCCCGGCCCCCCTCGGAGGAGGACAACGAGATCGTCTCGATCTACAACACCGACTTCGCCTTCAACCCCGCGTGGAACACCTATTTCTACGACGCCGAGGAGGTCGAGGACGGCGCCCTGTACTGGGAGGAGCGCCGCGGCATGCTCCTCCGGCACCCCGAGCCCTCGGGCGACGACCCGAGCCGGGGCCTGGTCGTGCCGTTGGACCGCGAGGACGACATGCCCGACCGGGTGCTGGTCACCGCCAGTGCCTACGTGATCGAGGGGCCCGAGCAGGCGACCTTCGGCGTCCGCTGCTGGGACACCTCCGGTGAGGAGTACCGCACCCAGTACGAGGCCGCGGTGCGCTACGACGGGCAGCAGGCCGAGATCCGGCGGATGAGCGAGGAGGAGGGCGACCAGGTCCTCGAACGCACCAACGAGGTCCAGGGGTTCGAGCCCTACCCGCTGTTCGAGGAGAGCGCCAGGACGGACGGGTACGACCCCGGGTCCCCGTACGAGTTCGACCGGGACGAGGTCGTGGTCAACACGCTCGCCTTCGCCTGCGAGTACGTCGAGGACGAGGGCGGCGAGGCGCGCATGGAGCTGGCCCTGTGGGTGAACGGCGAGCACGCGGTGAGCGCCGTCGACTCCGACCCGCTGCCCGCGGAGGCCGAGGATGTCGAGGACCGCCGGCGGATCGGGATGATGACCCGGTCGGGCCCCGGCCACCAGCCGATGGCGGTGCTCTACACCGATTTCTCGGTGCACGAGATCCTCGCGCAGGAGTGAGCGCGCCCCGGGGCGGGTGCCGCCGTGGCGCCGCCCCGGACGGCCTGGCATGATGCCGGGCATTCGCATTCGGCAAGGAGTGGAAGCATGCGCGCCATCGTCCTGGAGGAGACCGGCGGACCCGAGGTCCTGCGCGTCTCCGAGGTCGTCGACCCCGTACCCGGCCCCGGTGAGGTCCTCATCGACGTGGAGGCCCGCGGGGTCAACTTCATCGACATCTACCAGCGCAGCGGCCAGTACGACGTCCCGCTGCCCTTCGTCCCGGGCATGGAGGCCGCCGGCACGGTGGCCGCCGTCGGCGAGGGCGTCGGGGACCTGTCCGTCGGGCAGCGGGTGGGGTGGGCGATGGCGCCGGGCGCCTACGCCGACCGCGCCGTGGTCAAGGCGTCCCTCGTGGTGCCGGTGCCCGAGGAGGTGTCCCCGGAGCAGGCGGCGGCCCTGCTGCTCCAGGGCATGACCGCCCATTACCTGGTGAACTCGGTGCACCCGGTGGCCGGGGACGAGACCGTCCTGGTGCACGCCGCGGCGGGCGGCACCGGCCTGCTCGTCACCCAGCTGGCCAAGGAGCGGGGCGCCCGCGTGATCGGCACCGTCTCCTCCGAGGAGAAGGAGCGCATCGCCCGCGCGGCCGGCGCCGACGAGGTCGTCCGCTACACCGAGGTCCCGGTGGCCGAGGCGGTGCGCGACCTCACCGGCGGAGCGGGCGTGGCGGCCGTCTACGACGGCGTGGGCCGCGACACCTTCGACGCGAGCCTGGCGTCGCTGCGCCCGCGCGGTGTGCTGGCGCTGTTCGGGCAGTCCTCGGGAGCGGTGGACCCGGTGGACCCGCAGCGGCTCAACGCCGCCGGCTCGGTGTACCTGACCCGGCCCTCGCTGGCGCACTTCGTGGCCGACCGCGCGGAGCTGCTGTGGCGGTCCGGGGACCTGTTCTCCCTGGTGGGCGCGGGCCGCCTGGACGTGCGGATCGGCGGCCGGTACCCGCTGGCCGACGCGGGCAGGGCCCAGGCCGACCTGGCCTCGCGCCGGACGACCGGCAAGCTCGTCCTGGTCTGACCCCGGTCGGCCCCGGACGGGCCGCGCGGCGCGGCCGCGGTCCCGGGAACGGGACCGCGGCCGTTCCGGCCCGTCCGGGCTACCCCTCCTCGCGCGGGCGCGGAGCCGCCTCGGGACCGCGCACACCGGCCACCCCGGCGCGGCGCACGTCGTCGCGGGCGTCCTCCACCGCCTGCCTGGCCGCCTCCGCGGCGTCCACGGCGGCCCGCTCCGACGCGGACGGCTGGCTCGGCTCGGGCCCGGCGATCCGGGCCGGCCCGTTCGCCCCGGCGTCCTCGTCCTTCTCCGTGGAGGGGCGCGAGCGGACCGCCTCCCCCGCGAAGGCGTGGCTGACGTTCTTGACCGCCTCGGTGAACTCGCCCGGGATGACCCAGAACGTGTTCCCCTCCCCGTTGGCCAGCTGCGGCAGGGTCTCCAGGTACTTGTAGGCGAGCAGCTTGGCGTCGGCGTTGTTGGCGTGCACCGCCTGGAAGACCCGCTCCACCGCCTGCGCCTCGCCGTCGGCCCGCAGGATCGCCGCCTGCTGGTCGCCCTGCGCCTCCAGGATCGCCTGCTGGCGGGCGCCCTCCGCCTTGAGGATGCGGGCCTGGCGCTCGCCTTCGGCGTGCAGGATGGCCGCGCGCTTGTCGCGGTCGGCCCGCATCTGCTTCTCCATCGCCTCCTTGATGGTGGGCGGCGGGTCGATGGCCTTGATCTCCACCCGGTTGACGCGGATGCCCCACTTGCCGGTGGTGTCGTCCAGGACGCCGCGCAGGCGGGTGTTGATCTCCTCGCGGGAGGTGAGCGTGCGCTCCAGGTCCATCGAGCCGATCACGTTGCGCAGGGTCGTGACCGTGAGCTGGTCGATGGCCTGGATGTAGTTGGCGACCTCGTAGGCGGCGGCCTTGGGTTCGGTGATCTGGTAGTAGAGGACGGTGTCGATGTTGACGACCAGGTTGTCCTCGGTGATGACCGGCTGGGGGCGCGAGGTGAACACGTGCTCGCGCAGGTCGAACCTGGTGTTGACGCGGTCGACCCCCGGGATGAGGAAGTTCAGGCCGGGCCCGAGCGTCCTGGTGTAGCGGCCGAAGCGTTCGATGTTGTACGCCCTGGCCTGGGGAACGATGCGGATCGCCGACATGGCGAGGGCGACGCAGAGGACGGCGAGGATGATGAGCGGTAGGGCATCCAACATGTTCGGCACCTGACTTCGGTTCGTGTCTGCGGCGGTGCGCGCGGCCCCGGCCCGCCCGCCCTCCCCGGCGGCCGGGCGGCCGGCTCAGGGAAGGGCCTCGCGCGGGTAGACCACGGCGGTGGCGCCGTCGATCTCCATCACGTCGACGTGCGCTCCCACGGGGATCACCAGGTCCTCGTCGATGCTGCGCGCCGACCACTCTTCTCCGGAGAGCTTGATCAGTCCCTTGTCACGGTCCACGGGCTGAAGCACCACGGCGCTGCGCCCCACCAGCCCCTCGACGCCCGAGCGCACCACGGGCCCGCGGGCGAGCTGGCGGCGCATGATCGGCCGCAGCAGGTAGATCCCGGCGGCCGAGGCTCCGACGAACCCGATGATCTGCACCGGGACCGGGAGTCCGACGGCGCCGAGCAGGGCGGCGACCAGGGCCGCCGCGCCGAGGAGTCCCAGGACGAAGGTGAGGGTGACGATCTCGATGATCCCCAGGACGACGGCGAGGACCAGCCAGACCAACCAGGCGTCCATGTACCACCCTCCCGTTCTTGTTCCGGGTATTCCTTTGCTACCCACCCAGAGCCGACGAACCACACGATTCGCTTACGAGTACGGGGATTTCGTCCTCTGATTCCGGTCGGCCCCGGGCGGCCCCGGTCCGCACCGGGCGGTCCCGGCGGCGGGGCCCGCGGCGAGGGTCCCGCGGGCCCCTCGCCGGGGCGGGCGCCCCGTGTCCGGGGTCCGGCGGCGGGGCTTTCGGCCGGGGTTCCGGTCGGGAGCCCGGCGGGGCCCGGCGAGGCCTTCCGCGCACCGGTCCGCCGCTCGGGTACAAGGTGCACCCGGGCACGGCACGGCCCCCGGAGGCACCCGCTCAGGGCCGCCGGGGGCCGTGCCGCCCGTCGCTACCGTCCGCCGGAGAACTGGTAGACGAGCTGGTAGGTGGGCCGGTTCTGCCAGGCGATCGGCCACATGTTGATGCCGCCCACCGACTGGTGGATCACCGTGTCCGCGCACACCTGGGCGCCGACCGCGCAGTGGCCGTCACCCGGGTAGACCTCGCCCGCCGGGGTGGCCACGGCCTCCGCGAGGGTGTCGAGCAGGACCGTGCGGCACTCGGCCAGGTCCCCGTCGCCGCAGTAGGCCCCGTCGCCGAGCGGTCCCTCGACGTCCTGGCCCAGCACGGTGCGCAGGTCCTTGTCCACGTACGACCACCACCCGTACTGGAAGGCGGAGCCGCGGTGGGGCTGGCCCTGGTTGACGCTGCCGGGGGTGCCGCCGCCGATGTTGCCCGAGGGCGACTCGTCGATCTGCGCCGCCCTGGTCAGCTCGGTGTACAGGTCCTCGCCCAGCTCGGGCTCGAACTGGGCCCGGACCAGGAGCGGCCACCAGGCGTCCAGGATCCGGATGGAGTCGGCGTAGGAGTAGTAGCCCGCGTCCCGGAAGGGCTCGCGGCGCTGGGACCCCGCCTCGTTCCACTGCCGCAGGCCCTCGACCGCCGACGCCAGGGCGGGGTCGTCGACCTCCTCGGAGCCGATGACCTCCAGCAGCAGCGGCAGCACCTCCTGGGCGCGCAGGTCGGTGGTGCCGGCCTCCATCATCACCTGCGTCAGGCTCGCGGTGGTGAACCTGTGCCCGCCGTCGATCAGCGAGGAGACGCGGGTGTCGAGCAGGTCGCCGCGGTGCACCGAGCCGGTGGCCCAGCCCGAGGTGTACCCGTGCGCGGGCTTGTTGTTCCAGTTGACGATGTAGTCGGGGTCGACCGCCTGCGGGTGCTCGCTCTTGGGGATGTAGGAGGCGGTGTTGCCGTCCGGGTCCCAGCCGGACCAGCCCGCGTCCGAGTAGGCGTCGATGGGCAGGTTGGGGTTGGTGCCCGGGTTCCGTTCCGGGTTGGCGCCGGAGTTGACGAACGCGATGTCCTCGTCGTCCACGTAGTGCCAGTTGAAGGCGTATCCGATGTCCTCTGCGGCGTCGATGAACGTCTCCGCCGAGGTGATCTCGTCGGGGTCGTTGAAGCGCTGGAACCCGATGATGGAGTCCACCTCGTGCATGTAGGTGGAGCGCAGCGAGGTGAACGCGACCGGGGTGCCGTCCACCGTCGCGAACGACTGCACCAGCCCGTACTCGGACCGCAGCGAGGTGAGCGTGTAGCCGCCCGCCGGGGTGCCGTCGGCCACGGTGGGGGCCCACTCGTTGGTGACGCTCAGCTCCTCGAAGGGGGTGCAGTCCCCGGAGGAGTCGATGTAGGCGCGCGAGGCCTTGGTGGGCTCGGAGCCGTCGGTCTCGCACAGGTGGACGGCGAAGGTGTCGGTGAGGTCCTGGCCGGCCGAGGTGGCGCTCCAGGCGTAGTCGACGCCGCGGCCCATCTGGACGTAGAAGCTCACCCCGGCGAAGGAGGCGCCGCGGGCGCTGATCCCCGGCCCCTGGAGTTCCTGAAGCAGGAGCAGCTGGGGCGAGAAATAGGCGGTCTGCGGACCCATGACGGCCACCGGGTTGCCGCTCTCGGTGTGCTCGCCGGAGACCAGCAGGGCGTTGGACATGCCGTGCGGGTCGAGCAGGCCCTCGGGCAGCACGCCCTCGTTGAACACGCCCTCGGCGGCGGAGAGGTCGCCCTCCTCCACCATGGCGTCGAGCTCGTCCTGCTGCTCCTCGCTGAGGTCCTCGACGGTGACCTCCTCGCCCCCGTCGGGCGCCTCCGTGGCCGCGGCGAGGGGTTCGGCGGACTCCGCCGCCTGCCCGGAGGCCGCGGAGCCGTGCTCGTCGTGGACGATGTCGTAGTACTCCACCGAGCCCGGGTCGGGCCGGACCTCGCCGACGGGGTCCTCCGGGGTCCCGCTGTAGGGGAACTCGCCCGGGACGCTGACCACGGCCTCGGGATCGTTCTCCATGCGCCAGTCCTGCCACAGGGCCAGGCCCTCCTCGGCGCCGTAGCGGTCCTGGAAGTTGGCCAGGACGATGGCGGCCTGGACCTCGCCGCCACCGCCGCCGCCGAAGATGCCGCCGACCATGGAGGCGATGCCGACGACGTCGGTGACGGTGAAGGGCTCGATCTCGCCGGCGTTGGTGATGGCGTTCTTGTGCCCGGTCAGCACGTACTCGCCGGGGAAGTAGCGGCCCTCGTCGGCCTGCTCGATGTAGGTGTTGACGCCGTCGAGGTAGTCCCCGACGTCGGCCAGGGCCTGCTCCCCGTGCTCACCGCTGGCGGCGACCCGGTCGACCTGGGCCTGCTTGTCCTCCTCGGTGTAGGGGGCGTTGCGCCACAGGTCCTGTTCCAGGCCGCGGTTGCCCTCGGCGCCGCCGGCGAAGGAGGTGAGCTCGCCGCGGCCGACGCGGCGCAGCACGTCCATGAGGAAGAGCCGGTCCTCGGCGGCCGCGTACCCGGCGCCGAACATCGTGCCCTCACGGGTGCTCCCCTCGATGTGGGGGATGCCGTGGTGCCGGTCGCGGGTGATCGTGACGTCGGACCGCGGCTGGTACCTGCGGCCCACGTCGCCCTCGGCCACACCGAAGGTGGCGTCGAGGAAGAAGTCGTCCAGGCTCTCCTCGGTGAGGCCGTCGTAGTAGTGGACGAGGTCGTCGTACATGTCCAGCTGGCTGGAGGAGAACCGGGGCCGGGTCCCGAAGGCCTGGTGCCCGAGGATCTCGACGAGGGTCGCGCTGCCGTTCTGGCCCGGCGGGAGGATGTCGTGGCACCCCTCGGGCGCGCAGTAGTCGGGGAGGGGTTCGGCCAGGGCGGGTGCCGCGGGGAGCGCCGAGACGGTGGCGGCCGCGACCGCCAAGGCGACACCGGAGGCACCGGCGCGCAGCCGCCTTGCGAGCGAGGGGGGAGAAGGGGGCATGTGCTGTCACCACCTGGGGGTGCGGGCGATGGTTCAGCGGCATGTTACGTACGGGTAAGTAAATCGCGAAAGAGTTTCACGTTTGATGCCCGGACCCGCCCCCTCCCCCGCCGCGCGCCCGCGAGAAGTGGCATGTTTAGAGTGACCCACGCCACGTCCAGCGGGAACGTCCCGGCACACAGCGAACGGACGCCGTCACGAACGGTCCCCGACACGGCGGGAGTGGCCACATCCGGCCACGGCTCCGAAGCCCTCCCGGCCGAGGTCGTGCCCGGGATCGCGTTCCCCGGGCCCCCGCGCTTTGACACAATCGGCCCATGAACCCTTACCCTTCCCCCGACGGCGACCCCTGGCAGCAGCAGAACCAGCAGCAGCCCGACCCGTCGGCCTGGAACCCCGCCGACGGGTACGGGGCGATCGAGCCCTACGGGGCCCCCACCGGCGGCTACGCCCCCGTCCCCGCCGGACCGACGCCCGGTGGGGCGAACGAGCCCGTGCTCAGCACCATCGGGGACATCGCCATCACCCAGAACACCGTCATCACCCCCGGCGGGCGCTTCCCGATCCGGGGGACGGTGTGGACCGTCACCGACATGACCCGCACCGAGCGCAGCACCCCGGTCTGGGCCGTCATCGTGGCGATCCTCGTGTTCTGGTGGACCTGTCTGCTCGGCCTGCTCTTCCTGCTGGTCAAGGAGGAGAAGACCAGCGGGCACATCCAGGTCACCGTGCAGGGGCACGGCCACTACCACGCGGCCTCCATCCCGGCCTCGCACCGCGGCCTGTCGGCGCAGATCAACCAGCAGGTCAACTACGCCCGCAGCCTCGCGGCCTGACCCCGGCCCCGCCCCCGAGGGAGTGGGGCCGGCCGCCCCGGGGCCCCGGCGGGCCCCGGGGCGGCGTTCACAGGGCGGCCACCGCGAGCGCTCCCGCGCCCACGGCCCGGGACAGCCGGACCGCCCGGCGGATGTCCGCGACCCGGGGCGGCGGCCCCTCACCCATGCGCGGCCGCCGCTCCTCGCGGTCCCCGTAGACGTTCGCCCCGCCCAGGGACACGCCCAGGGCGCCGGCGAAGGCGGCCTCGCACTGGCCCGCGTTCGGGCTCGGGTGCCGGTCCCCGTAGCGGCGCCACACCCGCCACGCCTCCCCCGCGTTCCCGCCCACCAGCGGCGCGGCGGCGACCGCCAGCAGCGCGGTGAGCCGCGCGGGCGCCCAGCCGGCCAGGTCGTCCAGCCTCGCCGCGGGCGCGCCGAACCTGCGGTACCGCGCGTTCCGGTGGCCGACCATGGCGTCCAGCGTGTTCACGGCCCGGAAGCCGGCCAGCCCGGCGGCCCCGCCCAGGGCGCCCCAGACCAGGGGGCCGACCACGGCGTCGGAGGTGTTCTCGGCGACCGACTCCACCACGGCCCGCGCGATCTCCCGCTCCCCCAGCCCGCTCGGATCACGGCCGCACAGCCGCGGCAGCAGTTCGCGGGCCAGCTCCACGTCCCCGTCCTCCAGGGCCCGGGCCACGCCCTCCGCCTCCCGGCACAGCATGGTCCCGCCCAGCACCGCCCAGGTGACCGCGGCGGTCGCGGCCTCCCCGCCCCGCTCGGCGAGCCGCCCCAGCCCCACCGCGGGCAGGACGGCCCCGGCGGCGAACACCGCCCCGGCGACCGCCGAGTCCCGGTACACGCGCCGCTCCCACCACCCCGCGGCCCGGCCGAACACCGCCACCGGATGCCCCCTCCGGGGGTCCCGCACCAGCATGTCCAGCAGGTAGCCCGCCGCCATTCCTCGTGATCGCACCGCACCACGGTAGCGACTCCGGGTCCTGGCACGCTCCGCTTGATTACTTAGAGTAATAATCTGTGCACACAGAGTGACCGATCTCAGAGGGCACCCATGTACACCCTGACCTGGCTGGCCGTGCTCGTCGGCCAGTGGTGGCACTTCTGACGCCAGGCGGCCAGGAGTTCACGAAACACCAGCGGGGGTGCAGCACACCCGGAGTTAATCACCGGTAACGTGGTGCACGGGGCCCATAGCGACCGGTTTGACGGAACACGCGCGGTAACGAGTGTCAACCACGAATCACCGTAGTTGATGAGGCTTTGCCCACCTGTGGGCGAGATCTTCCAAATACCCTAGAATGTCTGCCCGGGACACCATGACACGGGCGGACCGCCCGGTCGCAGGCCACCCCGACCACACCCTGGGTCACAACGTGGTCACGACCCGCCACCGCGGGCCACAATTGAACCGAGCACCCGTAGCTCAGTGGATAGAGCACCGGACTTCTAATCCGATGGCCGCAGGTTCGAATCCTGCCGGGTGCGCCACAAAACCCCAGTTCAGATGGGGTTTGTTGTTCGGACAGACGAGGTGCGAAGCCCGTCTGGAGCCCTGAAATGCTCCGTGTGTGCTCCGCAGTACAAGATCAGTACAGGTGGGAGCGCATCTCGCGGAGCATTTTGCCGTCCCGTGACCCAGCAGGGCCGCGCCCGCAGACACCCCCGCGCCAGCCCACCAGCGCGGTCAGGTAGCGCCCACACGGCCGCCCAGACCCCACGAACACGGGCTTCGCACCCGTGGGACACCCAAGGGGACACCAGCCACCCACGCGCACCACCGCACGATCCCCACACAGCGGACCGCCTGGACGCACCCTCGTTGAAGCCGGGAAGCCTCCAACCGCTGCGCAACCCCCTATAACCACCCAGGACACCAATCCGATGGGGCGTGACCACCGATCCGCCCCCTCTTGACCGCTTTCGGACACCGAAAAACACCGATCCGCCCTGAGATCAACCCGGCACATACGGTAACGTCCTCTTCGCTCCCCTCACCCCACGCTGATCAGGAGCTCCCCTGTGTCCACTCCCATCGGGGTCAACCCCGTCACGGCCATGAGCAAGGCCGACCAAGCCGAGGAACTCGCCATCCGCACCACCGCTGCGGCGCCCGCGCTCGAAGGGATCATCGAAGACCTCCAACCTGCGGTCTCCTCCTACGTCACCTCGGGCCTGTTCAGCTTCGACACCAAAATGTTCGACAACATCAGCCAGCTCGCGCAGAACTCCATCAACCTGGCCGAGAACATCAAGGGCGCCGATCTGGAGATCGCCGCGACCGACCACGACAGCGCCGAAGAGTTCCAGGAAGGCCTCGGCCTCCTCGACATCACCATCAACTTCTGAGCCTTGGACCGGACGAGCGAATCGATATGACAACAGGATCCGCCCCGACTCTGGGGTTGCCCGGGGACATCGACGCCGACGTCGAAGCCATCAGAGGCGGCGCGGACGCGCTGGTCGAGCTCCGGTTGTCCCTCACGGGGCAGACCGAGGAGACCGACACCCAGTTCCGCAGCTCTGCCGGCGAGTTCACCGACCTCCTTGCCTGGGACATCACCTCGGCCGCGGCCGACGAGCTCATGCTCTGGGAGGACACCACCCGGGACCTAACCTACGGGGCCGCGACCCTGCGGCAGTGGGCACAGGACGTCGAGGACTACCGGACCAAACGCGCGAGCATCCAGACCAGGTTCGACACCGCCGTCGCCGAAAGAGTCGCCGACGAACCCTTCGAGCCCCTCATCGACATGCTCTTGGAAGAGCATCAGGGGTACTGGAGCACCCTGATGGAACAGGCCCAGGAGGCCGTCGAATCCCTCAGGAACGGTCCCTCCGCGGACGCCCTGGAGCGCATGGTCGAAGCCGGGCTGCTGACCGGCACCCAGCTCTCCTACTTCGGCGACAGCTACCCCGGCATGCTGCCCGACGGACTCCCCAGCCCAGAAGACCACCCCTCGGTGGTCAACACCTGGTGGAACTCCATGGACGAGCAGGAACAGCGCCAGGCCATGGAGGACCACCCCGAACTCCTGCGCGACCTCGACGGTATCCCCACCGTCGTGCGCGACGAACTCAACCGGGACCACCTGGACGACGAGATCGCCCGTTTGGAAGAGGAGATCGCCGACGCGAAGGGCGAACGCGATGAGGCCATGGACTCCCTGAGCGACTCCAGCAGCGGGATCGGCGCCTACGGCTCCCAGACGGACCTGAGCGAGCTCGAAGAGGAACTCGAAACGCTCACCACCTTGCACACCAACCTCAACGACGAGAACGCCGACCGGTACCTGCTCGCTCTGGACACCGAGAACCGCGGGCGCGCCATCGTGTCCACCGGCAACCCCGACACCGCCGACAACGTCGCCACCCTCGTGCCGGGCACCACGACCACCTGGCAAAGCGTCAACGACCAGTTGGGGCGAGCTGAGGCACTGCATCAATCAGCCTCGATCGCGGACAGGGAAGGCGAGCATGCCGTCATCAGCTGGATCGGCTACGACGCTCCCAACGTGCCCGAAGCAGCAGGGCGGGGACGGGCCGAGGGTGCCGTCGACGAGTTGAGCGGCTTCCAGGACGGGCTCCGCGCCACACACGAGAACACGTCCGCATCGCACAACACCGTCATCGGGCACAGCTACGGATCCACCGTGGTCGGTCACACCGCGCAGAGCGAGGTCGGCCTCAATGCCGACGAGATCGTCCTGGTCGGCAGTCCCGGAGCCGACGCCGAGCACGTGTCCGAACTCGGATTCGCGCCTGAGGACGTGCACACCTCGACAGCGAAGAACGACGGAATCACCAACCTCACCGAATTGACACACGGCGCCGATCCCACCAGCCCCGACTTCGGGGCGACCGTGTTCGAATCCGACGAAGGCAGCGATGGGGGCCCGTGGCCGCTTGGAGCCGCCCACTCGGAATACTTCAACCGCGGTACTGCCTCCCTGGAATACATGGGCGAAGTCATCGCCGGACAACATTAGGACCTATCAAGATATGAAGCGACTGAAACAGGCGGCCTACCTGCCCCTGGCCGTCTTCGCGATGACCGCTTGCAGCCCCGGCGCCGATCAGGAAACGACGATGCAAGAAACGATGACCCAGGACGAAGCCGCTACCAAGGTCGACCAGCACATCACCGGTGCCGTATCCGCTCTGCCGGAAACCGTCGAACTCGAACCCGTCGGCCCTGTCGCCTTCGCTTCCTGCGATGACCCCACCGACGGTGGCCCTCGAGGCCGTGTCACCGTCAGTCAGGATCAGTGGCTGAATGGGCTGCTGGTGGAGGAGAACGAACAGAACGCCGAACTGCTGTACGAGTACTGGACCGCCAACGGCTACCGTGTCATCCGCGACGAACGCCCTGACAAACTGTCGATCGCGGTCGAGAACGAGGAAGACGGCTTCCTCATGTCTCTCCGCGTCAGTATTCAGGGAGACCTTTCCATCGGCGCGTCTTCCCCCTGTGTGTGGCCGGAGGGCACCCCGGAAGCCTGAGAATGTGAGAACGCCCGGTTCAGCACTCCCGCATGAGACAGCCTCTCGGAAGGGGTACCCGGCACCCAGGGGACCTTTGATCCGATGGCCGACCGGCAGCGCCCACGGCGAAGCCCCAGACCGGGCGGGGTGAAGCCGCCGCACGACCCGGGGCCCGGGGGTTCAATCACTCCTGGTGTGCTCCCCCGTCCCGCTACCCGACCGACACCGGCTCCCCGCGCAACAGCGCGGCGGTCGCCTCCGCCGCGGCCTTCGCGACGTCGGGGTACACCGATTGGTAGGTGTCCTGGGTGAAGTGCGTCGTGGCGTGGCCGAGCTCGGAGGAGACCACCTTCACGTCCGTGCCCGCCGCGAGCGCGAGCGAGGCAGCTCCGTGGCGGAGCCCGTGCAGCGTGATGGGCGGGAGTTCGGCGGCTTTGGCGATGCGGCAGAACCAATCACTGACCTGCCCTGGGTGCCAGCCCGAACCGTCCTGGCGGGTGAACACCAACCGGTGTTCGCCCAAGAGGCCCCCCACTGCGAGGCGTTGCTCGTTCTGGAACCTCTTCCACCCTCGCAGGATCTTGATCGTGTCGGCGTCCAGGGTGATCGTGCGCTGACCCGCCGCGCTCTTGGGGGTGGAAGTGATCGTCTCCCAAGCGAGCTGGACGACCTGGACGCGGATGTCGATCTGGCCGTCCACCAGCCGGGTGTTCGCCCACGGGAGCCCGACCGCCTCACCCCGGCGGAGTCCTTTGACGGCGATGAGGTGGAACATCGGGAACAGCCACGTGTACTTCTTCGCATGGGTCAGGAAGGTGCGGGTCTGCTCGGGTGTCCAGACCATCACCTCGCCCGGAACGGTCCCGTCCTTCTCCCACTGGCGCACCCGGTCCGCGGTCCACACCAGGGGGCGTTTCCTCGGGCAGGACGGAAGCCGTACGTGGGAGGCGATGTTCACCGTGAGGGGCAGGTCCGGGGAGCGGACCGCGTCCGACAGAGCGCTGCGCAGCGTGGCCCGGATCCGATGCTTGGTCGACAACAAGATCACCCGCCGCCCCCGCACCGACCTCCGTACCTGCGGGTCCTCGGAGTCGCGGCACTCCAGGATGTGCACGTTGGCCTCCTCCACCTTGGCGAACATCGCCTCCACATGACGCACCTGCAACCGATCCACCCGAACCTTCCCCAGGTGAGGGACCAGGTACTTGCGGATGTGCCCGTCATAGAGCTCATCTCATTTGGGTTCTCGGTAACCTGCTCCTGTGTCGATGGTGGAACGGCTGGTGCCGGACGAGCTGTGGGAACTGTTCCAACGGGTGGTCCCCGAGGCGCCCACCCGCCCCCAGGGCGGTGGGCGGCGCAGACACGGCGACCGCCAAGTGCTGGCCGCGATCATCTTTGTGGCCACGTCCGGGTGCACCTGGGCCCGGCTCCCGCCGGTCTTCGGCCCCTCCGGGCCCACCGCGCACCGGCGCTTCACCGAGTGGACCCGGGCGAGGGTCTGGGCCAAGCTCCACCGCCTGGTCCTGGACGAACTCGGCTCTCGCGGTGAGCTGGACTGGTCGCGGTGCGCGATCGACTCGGTGAACATGCGCGCTCTCCAAGGGGGGACCTGACAGGTCCCAATCCTGTCGACCGGGGAAAGAAGGGGTCGAAGATCCACCTGATCACCGACCGGTCCGGTCTGCCCCTGTCCATGGCGATCTCGGGGGCCAACACCCACCACAGCCAAGCGTTGCAGCCCCTGGTAGAGGGGATCGCTCCGATTCGCTCCCGCCGCGGACCCCGGCGGCGCAAACCGGGCAATCTGCACGGCGACAAGGGCTATGACTACGCCCACCTGCGCCGCTGGCTCCGGCGCCGGAGGATCGTCCACTGTCTGGCCCGCCGGGGCGTGGAGTCCTCGCAGCGGCTGGGCAGGCACCGGTGGCAGGTCGAGCGCACCCTGGCCTGGCTGGCCGGATGCCGCCGCCTGCACCGCCGCTACGAGCGCAAGGCCGACCACTTCCTGGCCTTCACCGGCATCGCCTGCACGCTGATCTGCTACCGCCGACTCACCAAATGAGATGAGCTCTAAGGCAGGCGCGCCGATTGGACGAGGCCATCGACGCCCACGCACGCGACCTATACCGCCAGACCGGCGACCTCCACGGCGAAGCTGGAACATGGACCAACCTCGGCACCGCGCTCGCGCAGGCGCGCCGACTCGACGAGGCCATCGACACCCTCACCCACGCACGCGACCTACACCACCAGTTGGAGAATGCCTACGGCGAAGTTCAGGCGTGGAACAACCTCGGCCTGGCACTCCTAGGCTGCGGCCGACCATCTGGGGCGGCCGAGGCGGTGCAGCGGGCAGTGGACCTGTTCGAGGCCACCGGGGATGAACATCGGGCAGCCCTTATGTGGAATCTTCTCGTCCGACTCCAGGAGAAGCTCGATGCCGACGGCCTTTCCTGAGTGACCACGCCCCGATGCCAGTGTGTCGGTGCACCGGGATTGGCCCGAAATCCGCGGGTGTAGATCCCGGACGTTCGTTTGTGTGGCCACGCTCTTGAGAACGAGGTCCCCGCAGGATCGCGAAGGCCTCGTCATGCACCGGGACATGACGTCTACGAGTCGCTCGTCGGCTTAACGCTGGTGTTGCTGATCGGGACGTCGATGCGGTCAAGGGCGACGACGACGCCGTCCTTGACGACGTAGCACTCGACGACGTGCTCACCCTTGAAGTCGGAGTGTTCGATGCGAATGCCCGGTTTGCTCGACCCGACGATCTGACCACGAACCGCGTTCCGGTTCTCAGCCTCGGGGCCCCGGTTGAGCACCTTCCACTTCAGCTCGTACGGATGCGCGATAGTGCAGCTGGTGACCGAGAACTTCAGGTCCTTGTCGGCCTTGAGCAGCACACCCATGCGCAGCATCTCCCTCAGCCGAGTCGGTCGCCAGCCGTTCTGCGTGACCTCGCAGTCAATCAGGACCGTCCCCGAGATGTCGACTGGATACCAGTCCTCGATGAACTCCTCGGTGTCCCGGTACGACTTGGCTCCCTCCCTGACGGCCAGAGGCACGGACGTCCCGAAGACCTCGCGCCACTTCTTGTTCGCCGCCGCCTTCCCTGCATTCTCGATCGCATCAAAGCAGCGGCCGTACGCCTTCTTGGCCTTCGGTTGGAACTTCGCTTTCACCTTGACCCGTTGCCTGCTGCCCAACGCCAGGTAGTAGTCCTTCTCCGGCTCGTCCTTGAGGAACGCGAAGAAGTCGCGGACCATGAGGTCGAACGAACCCGTCCCCGCCGAGTCGTAGTCATCGGTCTGCGCGAAGAAATTGTGCACCAGGGTGTCGATGAGCAGGCCGCCCATGTTCACGCCGTTCGCGTTCTTCCACGCCCGCGCCATCCGCGCCAGGTGACGCATGTTCGTCGACGTGCGATCGTTGCACTCCTTGGTCGCGGCGATCTCCTCACGCGGCTTGGTGACCTTCCAGCCCTCGGCGACCGTGTCCGGGTAGTCGAAACTACCGTCAGAGTTCTGGAACGCCGGCTGGACTTCGAACTTGAAGGCGTTGCTCTTGAACTGCACCCGTACGACGCACTGGTCGACGCGGATCTCGGTGTCCTTGTACCGCGCTTTGAGGTCGTCCCGGACGCGCTCGAGTATCCGGCGTGGTCCGGTATCGCTGCTGTAGTTCGAGCGGATCCCTGGCGGGAGAATGAAGATCATGTCAAGGTCGGACACGCCCTTGATGGCCGTGTGCCGACCGAACGAGCCGACCATGAGCTTGTAGTCGGTGCAGCCTTCCTTGGAACGGAAGTCCTTGTTGAGCGCCTTGGTGATCTCGTCCCGGCGGGATGCGATCACGCTTGCTGTCTCGCCCACTTTGAGGTTCCCAAGCAGGGCGTCGAAGATCTCGGACGTCTTCATGACCGGCCCTCACCCTCATCGAGTCGAAGCGTATCGGGAAGCAAGAGATCGATCTCGCGGGTCGTGAACGTCATCTCTTCGTTGTTTTTCAGTCCGTCCTGAGCCTGAGCGAAGGCCTTGGTGCTCGTCCTGGGCGCGTTGGCATACGCGTCGCGCGTGGCCTGCTGGAGCTCGTTGCGACGCTCCCTGGCCTCCGCGTCAGAGACGGTGCTGGACATCAGGTCGGCGATGAGCGAAATGTAGGACTCGCGGACGTCCCACAGCCGCGAGGCTATGTCGCGGTGGGCGTTGGACTCTTCCTCGAATTTGAAGGTCTTCGTGCCGAGGCTCATCCAGCTCACGAGCAGCGCGATGGACGATGTCGCGAGAGTGGTCAGCACCGGGTTGCCCAACAGGCCGACGACGGCGGCCAGGAAGGTGCCGGAACTGATTGCGGTGAGGGCGATGAGCACGCCCTGCTGCAACCGGTGCTTGTTGAAGCAGATGTCCGCTTGCTTCTCATGGGTCTTGTGGCTGTACACCACTCGCCCGAATGACTCGCGCACCTGCGCCAGCAGATACGGGTCGCGGCCGGGCACCGCTCCTCGCTCGTCAGCCAATCCACTCCGATCATCGTCCCCCAGGAGCGCTTCCGCTTTGGAACCCCCGGTCTTCGCCTCCCGGAAGGGCAGCCACCGTTGATAATCGCCGCACGCCCTCCAAGTATGGACGGGAGCACTGACAGTCGAGGCAGCGACGACCAAGGCAATCGCGCTCCTGCCGATCACCTCCTGAGCGGTCAGCAACGAAGCGCCACGCCAACTGGCCACCTGCTCCACTCCTGCTCCGGCGGCACCCGACTCTCATAGGTGGCGGGAGGAGATCCAGGCACGCACCGCAGCTTCCGCCGCTCCCAGCACGAAACAGACCCGCTAACCTCCTGCGCCCTTTCCCAGAACCAGTTGAGGCTGTCGAAGTGTCCCGTCCGCCCACCGACGCATCCACTCGGGAAAAGTGAACTCCTGGGGGAACAGCATGACGCCCGGGTCGTCCCCGGCTGTCGAGTTGGGGTCGATGGCCCACATCCCGCCGGACGGGTTCCGGAAGTCGATCAGCGACTCGACACCACAGCCCCAGTCGCACAGAGTCAGGAATGAGTCCGCCATCGGCCGCCACTCCTGAGGCCACCCCTCCCGCCGCCGGAAGGCGTCCATGACGGAGACACCGTTCTCCGGATCCCACAACGGCAACAGGCCGTAGCCCGGACCGAATCCCCCGTCGCCAAGCTCGAGGTAGCAGCGCCGCAGGAGTGATGGCAAAGGGCGACCGAGAAGCTCCTCGCACTCGTTGACCACATCCTCAGCCACAGGCCTCAACGGCGGCGGCAAGTCGAGCCGCCCCGCGGCGAGCGCGGTGTCGTACTCCGGTGTGCCCCTGAAGTAGACCGTTCGCCACGAGCCCTGGTCGGCACAGCACCGAACCGCACCATCGCTGTCGTCCTCTGGCAGGCCGAGCCGGTGGTCCAGGTACTCACCGGAGAGCACGCGTGCGCGTACGGCCTCGAACACCGCATCGTCATCATGTGTCACGCGCCCAGTGTGCCCGCAAGCCGTGACGAACACGTTCCCCTGACTTCCTCCGACAAGCATTGGCGGCCGGACTCCGTGGACCGTACCCCGACACCCACCGGCGACCCGCTGTCACTTCCTCAGTACCTGTCGTCCTCCGCGCAACGGCCACAACACCATGCCGCCTGCCCGAAGCGCCCTACCACCCCAACAAAGGCGTCCCCCCTGACCACAGCGACCGTTCGGCCCTCCCGAGCACAACTGCTTCCCAGCCTGCACCAGGAAATCGACTACCACCAACCCACAGCGATTAACTGCCTCACCACCTCCACCAAAGTCATCAAGCCCGTAACAAAAAGTGCAGCCCCCAGCACAACCCAAACAAGAGATGACATCGCCCTATTGGCCGAATCAATCCGCCCTCCTCGAGATTTCTCCCAAGCACTCAACATAAAAGGAAGCAGAAAGAGAGAAGATCTTTGAATTTCATCCCAGTTCCTCCAGTTTCCATACCCAGAGGCCACCAACAAGCCACCCAAAAACATAAGGACAGCCGCCAGCACGAGATATCCCAGCATCTAAACCTCCCCACCTATCAGCGCCACCAGGAAAACAGACGAAATAAAAGCTTCACCCAGGGTCCTGAAAATCGCCTCCCTTATCCAAGGCAGGCAGGAACCTCGGTGAAATCCAAACCACCCATGCCCCAATCAGCACCGACCTTCAAACCGGCACCAGCTTCAAGCGTACTGGTGGCCGCGTTCGCTGACTTTCCGACCAGGCACAGAAAGAAGATCTGGCCGACCAGCCTGTTATAGCAGTTGAACCGGGAGGTCAAACACAGAGCGGACGTGGCACGGGCCTTCGCCGACCCCGCGACGTTGGGCGGATCGGCCAAACGGTGCTGGCCGAGATGCACAATGAATGGCAGGTCAGTGATCGACGCTACTTCTCCGAGGCGTCCATGATCGAACTGCTGGGCGAGGACGCTCACTACCCGAGCAGCCAGCAGGGACCCAACGAGATCGGATCTGGGTCAGGTGCTGCCACTTCGTGAGCTGGTGAGCTTACGCCCTTCGGTGGAACACCATCCCGGTCTCGTCTCGGCACTGTTTCGCGTCTGGTGTAACGGCGACTCTGAGGTGCGCCAGATGACGGAAGGCGCTCCCAAAATACCGACCCCCGGAGCAGCTCACGGTTCGATGGCGTTGCGGATGCGCTCCAAGCGTCGCTGGTTCTCCTCCCCCAGGCAGAGGTGACATCGATCGGCATGCCCACCGTGATCTGTGTCGACGGCATGTCATGCACGGTCACCTCCAGCGGATCCTTGGGCGAGGCTTCCAACCAAGCGGTCCGATCGCCCTTGGGCCACGCCGTCCCCTCCTCACCCCGAAGCGTGTCGAGGCAGCGCTCCCAATCGTCCAGGTCCTTGACTGACACCATCAGACGGGCATGGCCGTTGACGAAGTCGCTTTTCAGCACGATGGAGGCGGCGTAGTACCGCTCCTCGCTCATGACTAGAGGATCACCGCACACCACTTCAACAGCGACGCTCTGCACCGGATCCGCGGACAGAAAGAGTTCCAACGTCTGAACTTCGTCTGCCACGGCTTCCCTGCCATTCATCCGTTCGGTCAAGGCAGTCCTGATCTTCTCGCACAGCACCCGACCGGTGATCTCAGCCCCGGCCTGTCATCACTGGCAATTCCCACCGGCAGGGACCAGAGCGCCGAAACGCCCGCCCGATTCTCACGAGAACCTCGCGAGGTGCCATCGGACGCCGCCGTCGATCCGCGCGTGCTCCGTTGGTGCTCCGCGGTTTTGGACCGGTGCGACACCGGACGGCATGACATGGCACCGGACGGCAGGACGGATCGGATGGGGTGGCACTAAACGGCATGTAGCGACACGTCTCGGCACGCAACCAGCTAACTTCTAATCCGATGGCCGCAGGTTCGAATCCTGCCGGGTGCGCCACAAAACCCCAGGTCACAGGGGTTCCACGAGGACCTCGCAAGAGGTCCTCGCCGCGTTTGGGGGCCCAAGTGCTCCATGCGTACTCCCCAGTGCAAGCCCCCGTACATCCGGCGCTCCACCTCCCGGAGCACTTTGCCCTCCCGCGACCCGGCGGACCCCTGGCCAGGACACCCCGCGTCCGCCCGCCAGCGCCCTGCATCCGCCATGGCCCGCACGCCCGGAACCCGTAAATGCCCCAGGCCGGGCAGCGGCGACAGCGCCCCCGGACAGCTCGGTATGGGCCCGTCCGGGCGCGCCAATCGCCCGCACACCACGACACGCCTCCCCCAGCCACACCGCCGTACCGTCGTACCGCTGCCAGCGCACACCACCGGTCCGGCACCGCGCCACCGACCCAGAACACGGCTGCCCACGACAACATGACCGGTTCCGGTCAGTGAAGAACACCACCCAGACACTTGCCCGGAACCAACGACGCCCCCTACCAGGGGGAACGCGGTTCCACAATGCTGCCCTCTTCCCAGGGGACAATGGAGGCGTTCGCTCCTTTTGTGCCATGATGCGGTCACGCAACGGCAGCGCACCACCCCGCTGCGTCCCCCACACCACGCCGGGAGGATCCCCGTGTCCGCATGGAACATCCGCCCCTCCGAGGTCGGCACGATCCTGAGTACCGTTTCCGGACACGTCGGAGACGAAGAGGGAACCGAAGGACTCACCGGCCACCTGACCTCCCTGGAAGGGCACCTGGCCGACGCCGCCTCTGGAGCCCACAGCCCACCGATCGAGATGGCACTGGGCGAGTTCGCCGAACACTTCTTCGGCGAGGTCGGCGACATGATCGCCATCACCTCCAGCGCGGTCACCGGAGCCGGCGAGGCCACCACGCACTACGTCAACGGCAACCTCGACATGGCTGCCGACGCCCAGGCCAACGCAGGAAGAGTTTTCACCCCCGTGGACGGCAACGGCAACGGCGGACAGCTCCCCACCGCCTTCTGACCCCCTCCGGCACCGCCCCTCCCCGACCACTGTGTGGAGACCCCCTGTGAGCGACGGCCTCATCGACCCGGAAGCCATTCCCATCCCCGAGGCGAACGTCTACGAACTCCAGACCGCCGCCGCCGGGATGAAGACCGACGGCGAGAACATCTCCCAATCCGGAGCGGACATCTCCTCCGCATGGGCCGGTCTCCAAGGGGTTTACAGCGCCCCGGAGGCCGAGACGCTCTTCGCCGCCACAGACCCGGTCCCCACCAAGGGCGAGGACACCGACCAGGCGCTGAACACCGCCGCCCGCGCGCTGGAGGACTTCGCCGAGACCGCCCAGCGCATCCGCGGCGAACTGACCGCGCTGCGGGCCGAGGCCCGTGACCTGGTCGCCGAGATCAAGAGCGACGAGGGCTGGAACAGCAGCGAGCACCCCTTCGACTTCGTCAGTGAGAAGGGCCAGGAGCACGACGCCCTGCTCGGCAAGGTCAACGCACTGGTCCAGGAGTACCAGCAGGCCGAACGGGACTGCGCCAACGCGATCACCCGGACCTTCGGCGGCACCACCTTCATCGGAGGCGACCTCGAGGGCACCACCCAGGCCGGCCCGGGCGAGGTCGTCTACGGTCTCGACGAGCCGCTGGAGAACGTCGCGACCCCGTGGGGGACCCCGCAGGGCACCGACTACTACTGGACCATGGACGCGGCCCTGGCCGCGTGGGACATGGTACGTGGTGGGGCCGAGGATGTCGGCGGCATGGTCGGGGCGTTCGGGGAACCCGGCTGGTTCACCGACAACTGGGGAGCTAACGCCGGGGACTACTGGGGCGACGCCCTGGTCGGCATGGGCGCCTGGGCCGGTGTCTACAACCCCGAGACCAACGACTGGGTGGGCAGTTTCGGGGAGGGCTTCGAGGTCTACACGAACGCCCGCCTGGACGCGGTGCACGGCTTCTTCCCCTGGACGGAGCTGGAGGAGCGCCCCGGATACGCTTTCGGCACGCTCGGCACGAACCTGGCCATCATCGGAGCCGGGGTGGCCCTGACCGCCACCGGCGGCGGCGCGGTGGTGGGCGTCCCACTCGCGGTCAGCCGTGTGGTGCGAATCTTCGGCGGCGTCGGTGGTGGAGCCGGACCCCACCTGCCGAGTGGCGACGGCTCCGACACCGCGGGCGGGCAAGACCGCAACGGCTCCGGCTCCGGTTCTCATAGCAACGGGACACACCCCTCTCCCTCCTCCACCCCTGGGGAGGGGGCCTTCTCCTCCGACGGAGAGTGGAAGCCCTCCGATATCGAGGACATGAACACCGTTCTGTCCGACCTGGAAGCAGCGCAGAACCCGACCCCCGCACCGGATCCCACACCGGCCCCACCCCCGGAGAACACGGCTCCGGTACCCCGGCCTGAGCCCGTGGTACCGGACCGTTCCCCGGACACGGCCACCACCGACGGTGCCCCGCAGCAGAACACCGGCCAAGAACAGAAACCGGACCCGACCGCCCAAGAGATCGGCCAGGCCTTCGCGGAGATCGCTCAGAACAACGAAGATCTCGCCGATCGGATGGACCGGCAAGACGGGGGGCGGATGGCAGAACTCGACCCGGACGCGGCCTGGACCATCAACCCCACACAGACCACCACGGGAAGCGGTGACGGCCCTGGCGACGGATCCCGCGTGCCCGTCACCCCCGACGGAGCCGAACTGCGAGCGGACAACGAGGTCACCAACAACACCGACAGCGGCGGCCCCGCACCACAGCCCCGCCGCGATGAGAACCCCATCACCATCCACGAAACCGAGGAACAAGACTTCGGTGGGTCGTCTTTTGGTGGCCCGAACGACCCGCCCGATACTCCCAACTCTGGGAGCTCTTCAGGTGAGCATTTCCCAGAACCAGGTGTTCCAACGAGGGAGAACCCGACAGGCCCCATGTCGGACGCCCAAGAAAGCAGAATCAGAGATCTACTTGAATCAACAGGACTTAACAAGCAGAAGATCAACGATATCATCGCGACATTGAAGGATGGCGACACAAAACTTGGAGGCCAAATCGCCGACATCCTACTGGATAGTCAAGTAAGCAGCGTCAAAAGATTTGATGAATTCGTCTCTGATTTCTCAAATCAGAACATGGTTCCAGCCGCAGGGACAGAGCTCAGGTTCGTTAACAATCTCATAAGCTCGGGCTATCCGATCGAGCGTCTCGAGTTCGCAGAAAAGAAAGACCAAGAAGCAACTTCGAATAGTTCTCAAAATTTCGACATCGATACACTTATAAGATCCGATGGAACCTCAGGGAACTACGCCTATCAGATCAAGCGACTCGAAGTTACAGATGGCGCGATCCGAGAGAGTGCCCTGGTTAACAATACCCAGAAAATCGGCAAGCAGCTAAGGAACATACCCCCCGAAATGGGGGAAACCCATACCGTGGGCATCCTTGAGGTCAACGCGCCCATGATCGAGATATCTGACAAGGCAATGGAAAAAATCCTTGCCAACGCACGGCGCTACAATACTTCGTTCAAGGTATACTTCTCAGATGGAGAAATGACCTTTCCCGAAGGCTCACGAGTATACCCATAGGCTCAAACCACCACAGAGGAAAAATGCCTTTTCTCATGCGAGCACCCGTACCCGTTGCATCCTGGTCGTGGACCCTCGAGGGACCCGAGGGGACTGACGGCCTCACAGCGGGAGCCCCCGCCGTCCTTAAAGTGTCGGACATCCTGCAGGCTCACGACCTTCTGTACCTGCAAAAAATCGAAGTGGACTGGTTCGAGTTCGGCATCGGGAACACCGGCTTCCGATCCACCATACTCCACTGCCAGGATATGACGACCGAAAAACTCAAAGAGAAAACCCTGGAATCACAACCCCGTTCTCGCCCAAATTCCTACCCAGAAACCCTGAGAATCATTGGACCGGGAAATTGGATCACACCAGAGGGGAAAAAAAGAGGCGAGCCAGAACTGCTGGTCGCCTCAATCGATATAGCCACAGAAGACACGCAGGTAGAGGTGTCGGTGTACCATGACATCTGGGCCTCAAACGATTTCTTCGGGAATCCTCACCACGAAACATACAATGCCAATGCCCCCCGCCTAGAGAGAGCACTGGAGAATATTGAAAAAATTCTCGGCGTCGAAGCAGAGGCAGGAGACCCGACCTACTTCGGAACCTCTCTAAGGCACGGAGTCGAATCCCCCAGAGGAGGAGTTTCTAAAAGTGGACTCGATGTAACAGATCGTCTTTGAGGGGAAAATTTAAATATGCCACACCCGCTCGGCTCTCCGGAGACCACTGCAGCATGGAACTGGGAGATCGAGACGGAAAGCGATGAAGAGAACGGCAATCTTGGGCGTGGCGCCCGCGCGGCGCTCTCCATGGCAGCAATTCTCAAAAAACACGGTCTACTGGATCTGTCTCAGATTATGGTCTCGTGGCACCGGACAGGAGTCGGACCCATTGGATTTCGATCTCTCATCTCTATGCACGAAGGTGCGAGCACCTCTCCGGATGATCTGGTGCAGATGATTTCAGCGAGCCAACCGGCTGGGCACACGGATGCTCGCGCCGGTCAACTCGAGCTCCTAGGACCCGGAGTATGGATAAACGACGAAGGCCATACCAAGCGGGAGCAAAAGCTGATTGGTGCCTTCTTGTCCATGGATAAGTTCGCGGTCTGGGGCACACTTTGGGTGATGCACGACATCTGGTCCTATTATGATTTCTCCGGACAGCCACACCCTGAGGTCTACAATAACAACGAACCGCGCCTGGCCTCCGTTCTCAAGGAAATCGAAACCTCGCTGGACGTTGAGATCGAGGAGGGTGAACCCACTTACTTCGCAACGCCGGAAAAATATGGGATTCTGACGCCCACCACTGAATCAGAAGGCCTCGGTTTCGATGCGACAGACCGGCTCTGAATCACGTGACAGCAAAAGGTGCGCGCGACGTGAAAGCTCACCGCAACGGATCGCGTGACGTGGGTCTCGCCGTGACCGATCGCCGTTGGCACGAGGACGCAAATGACACATGACGTGGTCGCTCTGCTCGACAGGGCACCCACCCTGCGCGGTATGACACGAGCCCTGGTCCACGCAGGCCCGGAGCTACGGGTACGCCCGGTCGCGGACGGGGCGCTGGTCCAACTCCGCGACGATGCCGGCCGAATGATCGCCGCTGTCCAGGCCGCGCAGCGACTTTCCTGCACCACCGAGATCGACCGGCTCCTGACACCCGGCCTCGGCCGCGCCCTGGCCGAGCAGCCCTACTGGGTGGAGGCCAGAGGCACCCGCACCGGTGCCCAAGGGCCGGATACCAGAGCCATCGTGCGCAGGTTCGCCGATGCCCTGGTCGAGCAATTCGGCGGTACCGTCTGGTCGCCCGACCCCACTCCGGGATGGGACGACCCCCTGTTGACCGGCGTCACCGACCACCCGACCGTCACCGTCACCACCCCCAAGGTGGCCGTGGCCGTTCAGGACCGCCCCGTGGTGGCTATGGACCCCTGGATGGTCGACGCCCTGCACACACACGCCCACGCCCGACGCGCCTTCCAACTGGTCACCCCCTCTACCTCAAGGCTGACCCACATCCTCCGATCGGCCCTGACCGGCCCCTTCACCCGCTGGGTGGTGCGTACTCCCCGGGGTGCCCACCGGGACGGATTCTCCGGAGCACTGTTGACCTGGCACGAGGAACTGGGCTTCGTGTGCTCGGAGAGATCATCGGACACCGGGCAGATCACCGAGTACGAAGACAACGCGGACGCGCAGGCCCTCCTGTTGGTGGATCTGAGCGTGATTCACCCCCCGGGACGGGACCTTCGGTTGGGCACCTGCGTGGAGACCCTGACCTTGAGCCTGACCGGTTCCCTCCCTGCCTTGTGGGGCACCAGCGAGCCTGCGCCCTTGGTATGGAGCCCTGACGACCTCACCGGGCTGGCCCGCCGCAGAGCCCCGAAGGCAACCTGGACGATCTTCAACGGCCCCACCGGCCATGACGATGGTTCCCGCGTATTCAGCGGCACCCTGCGCGTCACCCGTGTACCCGAAGGGGTCCGCGAGGACGTCACCCTGGCCATCGGCGGCCCCGCGGACACCACTTTCACCCCGGACACCCTCACCCCCCTAGTCAAGGAACTCACCAAAGAAGAGGGTTTCCACCGCATCGCCGTGCACCGTACCCGGAGCAGGGCGGACTTGACCTACACTCCGGACACCACCACGCCGGTCATCCCGATCGGGTTGGGGATCGGCCCTGCCGCAACGACCGGCCTGGGCGTCGATCACGCCCTGGCAGCCCCAGTGAGGGGCGTACCCTTCGGACCGCCGATGACCCCTTGCGTCTGGTACGCCATCGGCGACGGAACCGACCCGTCCGATCTGGAACTCCACCGGAGTCTGCTCGCCCACCTGCGCCCCGAAAGCACCAGCCCCGCAGAGCGGCAGGAGAGGAACGGAGGCGGCACATACGGCCGCTCCTCGCACACGAAGACCGCCTCCAGGCCGTGCTCGCACGCCGGAACGTCCGACGTAAGAGAGCCCCTGGCTCCGGGGGACCTTTGATCCGATCGGCCTCGACCGTAGAGAAACCCCAAGCCTTGCAGAGCAACCTCGAATGACAATGACAGGCGAAAGCCACCCATCCTTAACACCGGTGAGATCATCCTCCAGCGGCGGCCTTCCAGTCGGTAGGCAGCTCGTCACCGGGCCCATCACCATGTCCCCCTGTACGGCCCCCTTCCCTTGGTCGGCCGACGAACCGAAGAACACACCTTGACCGGAGAGAAAGTGACGTTGAAGCGGATCGCCCCCGTCTTCTTTACCGCCGTGCTGGCACTGACCGCTTGCAATTCTGGAGGGAACGAGGCCGCGCCAGAGGAGGCATCACAGGCCAACGCCGAACCGGAGGAGACCGCGCTCCTAGCAGAGGAGCTGTCTGGATTGCTGGTGCACCACACGGGGGCGAGAGGGGTGTTCCTCACTTTCCACGACGTCGAAGACGGAACCCAAACAAGCCTGATCAACCTCACTGACCTGGCCATGGCCGAGGCGGCTGGCACGGGGATCAATGCTTTCTGGGACAAGTTCGCCTTCTCCCCCGATTTCAAGTTCGCCGCCTACGAGCACGACGGCGGACTCCGCTTGGGCGAACTCAACGCCGAGACCTACTCCTACGACTGGACGGGGACCGTGGAACCGGAGGAGTCGGCCACGTTCAGCGGTGGCGCGGTCGAGTATCTCTCCCCTCAGTTCTCCCCTGACGGCAGCCAGCTCTGGTTCGAAGAACAGCTGGAGCACAGTGAGGGGGACTCGCGCGTCCTCTCCGTCGACGTCGCGGCCCCAGAAGGAGAACCGGAGCATCGGGGCGACGCTCCACGCGACATCGGGACCATTCACAGAGTCGACTCGCGGGTGATGAGTGGGCAGGGAGCCTGGCGAGGCCCGGACAACGTCTATGCGATCACCGAAGATAACCAGTTGGAGGTTCTGGAGAGGGTCAAGGACGAGGAGATGGGGCTGGACTACTTCGTAGGAGACGCCACCGGTGTGGTCCCCTGGAACTTCGTCGAGGGGGTGCCCGGCCAGTTCTTCGGGCCGATCAACTTCAACCGCAGCACGTTCACGGAGCTGCACGCGCTCTCGGTCTCTGATGACGGAACCGTTTCTGACGAGGGGATCGACCTTGAAGCTACCGGCAACAGCATCAGCCGTATGTGGGCTGACAAGGAAAACCACCGCTTGATCCTCTTGACCGGAAGCTCCTACTTCGCCTACACACCCGGTTCCGATGACGAGCCGGTAGCGCTCTTCGACGACCTCACGTACGAGGAAAGGCCCGAAGGCGCCTATCAACCCGAGATCCTCGGCGTCTACCCAGCCCACAAAGGCTAGGTAAGACCAGCAGGCCCACGATCACGATCAGCATGGTGGAGCCGAATACACGGCCCTTCTCAGCCTTGGAGTACACCAGGGGACCTTTGATCCGATGGCCAGCCACCTCCGCCAACAGCGAAGCCCCAGGCCAGACGAGGCGAACTCACCGCACGGCCCGGGGCTCGGGGCGCTGAATCGCTCCTGGTGTGCTCCCCGTCCGCTACCCGGCCGACGCCAGCGTCCAGCGCAGCAACTCAGCGGTCGCTTTGGCGACGTCGGGGTAGACCGATTGGTAGGTGTCCTGGGTGAAGTGCGTAGTCGCGTGGCCCAGCTCGGAGGAGACCACCTTCACGTCCGTGCCCGCCGCTAGGGCGAGCGAGGCGGCCCCGTGGCGCAGCCCGTGCAGGGTGATGGGCGGGAGCCCGGCGGTTTTGGCGATACGGCAGAACTAGTCACTGACCTGCCCCGGATGCCACCCCGAACCGTCCTGACGGGTGAACACCAATCCCGTCACCTGCCAGTTCTTACCCGCTTGGAGTCGGGCCTCGTTCTGGAACTTCTTCCTCCCCCGCAGGATCTTGACGGTGTCAGCGTCCAGGGTGATGGTGCGCTGGCCCGCCGCGCTCTTGGGGGTCGAGGTGATCGTCTCCCACGCCAGTTGCACGACCTGGACGCGGATGTCGATCTGGCCGTCCACCAACCGGGTGTTCGCCCAGGGCAACCCCACCGCCTCACCACGGCGCAGCCCCTTGACGGCGATGAGGTGGAACATGGGGAACAGCCACGTGTACCGTCTCGCATGTGTGAGGAAGGTCCGGGTCTGCTCGGGGGTCCAGACCATCACCTCACCTGGCACCGTGCCGTCCTTCTCCCACTGACGGACCCGGTCGGCCGTCCAGACCAGGGGCCGCTTGCGGGGGCAGGAAGGAAGGCGTACGTGGGAGGCGATGTTCACCGTGATGGGCAAGTCCGGGGAGCGGACCGCGTCCGACAGCGCGCTGCGCAACGTGGCCCGGATACGGTGCTTCGTGGACAGCGAGATCACCCGCCGCCCCCGCACCTTCGGGTCCTTGGAGTCGCGGCACTCCAGGATGTGCACGTTGGCCTCCTCCACCTTGGCGAACATCGCCTCGACGTGACGTGCTTGGAGCCGGTCCAGACGGATCCCGCCGAGATGCGGGATGAGGTACTTACGGATATGCCCGTCGTAGGAGGCCCGAGTTCCCTCGGCGAGATCGGGCTTGCCGTCCAGCCATTCGCGCAACCACTCCCCCACCGGCGGCGGCTCCCGCCGGACGTCCGCCCCCGCGCCGATCCGCTTGCGGACCTCCTCCACCCCCGACAGGGGCCGGCGACCCTTGAGGGAGGCCTGGATGAGGTCAGCAATTTGCACCTCGGCCTCCGTCTCTCCGGAGGCCAATGCCATCAGCGCCTTGACCCGCTCCAACCCCTGGGCGGCCTCGGTGTGCGAGGCCAACCCGACCCGGCGCGCCTGACGGCGCCGACCGTCCGTGGTCCGGGGAAGCTCGTACTGGAACGCCCACGCCCCATGGGACGAACTCCATCCCCCGCCCTTGCGCTTGAGTCGAGGGCACTTCACCCCCAAACGCCTTACCGGTTTCGTCGCGGCACCCGCACCGCTTGAACGTGGACCCCTCACGTGCTGCCACCTGCGGTCTCTACTTTCTCCTCGGCGTTCACACGCGCACCGCACCCGCACCCACCGCCGGTAGTGACGGTGAAGGTGGCCGGGGTGTCCAGGCCGGGATAGGTCAGCAGCCCAGAGCGGTCGGCACCACCCAACTGCAGCCCACTCTTCGAACCGAAACCGGAAAGGCCCCTTCACGGAGGAGCCGGTAGACGGTGGTGCGGCCCAGACCGAGCATCCGCCCGGCCGCGACCGGATCCAGAACAAGAGGCAGGCAACCGATCCCGTCCAACCGAACCGAAGCATCCCGCTTCACCACATCCCCCTCCTCACCACATCATGAACGGAGTGCAAGCCAGGTCTACGGCCGGTGAGGATCGTTGGCGAGCCCAGAGCGCGTCGCGCTTTCGCTGTGTTCAACGCACGGCTGTCGGTGGAGCGTCGCAGACGAGCGTTAGCGCCTTCGACGTCCGGCCGGTCTAGGGGCGCCCCACACCGTAGAGGTAGGAAGTGGCCGTCCTCCCAGATCTGCGCGAAGGTGGCAGCTATGCCCAACCCGCGGTTGGGCATAGCCCGGAGCCAAAACGTGGCCCATCGGATTCGTCCGTACCCCGACTGAGTGACGGGAGGCAACCCTGGTACACACGATCACCAAAACTCCCGACCCGAGCCCCGGCACCTTCTCTGCAATCAGATTCCTTGCTCACAAGAGTCCGGCGAGTACTTCCTCTGTAGGCTTCGGGGGTTCCAGCGGCAGGCGTTTCCGACACGACAAGACGCGGTCCACCACCCAATTCCGAACAGCCCGCTGGTCGTGCACCATGCACAGCAGTTCTCGCGCTGCCCCTTGAGCCTCATCCATCCAGGGAACAAAGGGATCCTCCCCCAGGACTACCGAGAGCCGCTGCTGGGCCGATGCGGCATCACCGACCAGTGCCGCCACGACCCCTGCGTTCCACGACTCCCACACAAGCCCACGTCCGACGGGCTGCGCCGCCATATACCTCCCTACCGAGGCCAGATCAACGAACCTGCACCGCAGTTCCTCTACCCGCTCTCGCGCCAGAAGGGCGAGCTCCTCCGCGACCGGCGCGAACTGCCCGTCGTCACGGTAATCCGCGGTTCCTCGCAACCGCTCACTGACGTTGAAGGTGAAGTGGTCGACGTCCTGCCACAGCCACATCGCTCCGACGTGCAGCCCACTGCCCTGGCTCCATCGAGGGGAGGGGAACTCCACCAGCCCCAGCCACCACCCACGGTCGTCCAACCACAACCGGGACCTGCCGCGTTGTCGAAGACCCAGAGGACGAAGCCGCACACGAGCCGCCGCAGCCACCAGCTTCGAGGCAGAGGAAACAGTTGCCATAACGGCATTCTCCTTCCCGGCCGATGTCACGGATACCCGAATGGGCCTGCCGCAGAATCGGGACCACATCCGGTTGGACCACGCGAGCCGGCATCGGAAGCAGTCGGTCACCGGTTCATGCTCCGTTCGTGCTCCAGCGTCCTGGACCAAAACAACATGGGGACGGCATCCGGCGTCAGCAGATGGCACTGCGGAACGGAACGTCGCAGAATGACGCGCGGCGGCACCAGACCAGCTAGCTTCCAATCCGATGGACGCAGGTTCGAATCTTGCCGGGCGCGCCACAAAACCCCAGTTCAAAGGGGTTCTACGAGGCCCTCGCAAGAGGTCCTCGCCGCATTCCAGGCCCCTGCGGGTCGAGGTCTGTGAGTCCGACACCTTGCCTTGTGCTCGTTCCGGTGCACGAACCGGTTTCACTCATGGCAACGCCCCGCCCCCCTCGGGATATCGCAGCTTTCCTGGGTACGCTTCGGCCCGTGCGAGCAACGATCTGGAATGGTGTCCGCGAACGCGTCGAGGCCCTGGCCCGCCAGGAACGAGCACGCGACGTCTTCGGTGCCGATGACCGCCAAGGGGCGACGGGGCACCGTTTCCGGCTCGACGCCCCGCTGACGGAGCAGGAGGTCTCCGCGGCGGAAACCCTCTGGGGCATTCCGTTGCCTGGGGACTACCGCGATTTCCTGCTCGAGGTCGGTGCCGGTGGCGCCGGCCCGGGGTACGGGCTCAGCACCCTGCGCCGAACCGGCACCGGATGGGAATGGACCGACCCCAGTGGCAATATGCGGCACGACTCCCTCGGAATCGTCTTTCCCGGTGCGGAGGAACGAGCGCGAATCCTAGCCGAGCACGAGGGTCGGGAACCGGTGCGCTCCGGCTTCGTAACACAGGAGGAGTTCGACACCGCCTACCGCGTATGGCAGGAGGCCGATGACAGGCTCTTCGACCGGTTCACCGCCGGGGCGCTGTGCTTGAGCCATGAGGGCTGCGGCCACTGTCTCTGGCTCGTCGTCACAGGGTGCGAACGCGGAACCATGTGGGTTGACGGTTTCCCTGCCGAGGGTGGCATGCGTCCCCTGAGCACACAGGGTGCAAAGATCGAATTCGCGGACTGGTATCTCGACTGGATTGTCAATGCCGAGGCCACCGTCCGGCGCGCTTTCTAGAAGAAACGGAAACGCCGACCAGGGGAAGCGCACACCTCGCGAGAACCTGGCGTGGTGCCATCGGTGTCATCGTCGGCCCGTGCGCGCTCCGTTGATGCTCCGCGGTTTTGGAACGGGACGACACCGGGTGCCATGGCATGGCACCAAACGACACGGCGGATCGAATGGGACAAAACGGCACGAAATGACACGTGACGGCACCTGGGCGCTGGACTTCTCATCCGATGGCCGCAGGTTCGAATCCTGCCGGGAGCGCCAGAAAACCCCAGTTCAAGGACCCCGTAAGAGGCCCTCGCCGAGTTTCCATTCCCTGGGTGCTCCATGCGCGCTTCCCCAGTGCAAGTGGGGGCGACCTCGCGGAGCGCTTCGCCATCCCGTGAGCCTATGGGCGGGCCCGTGTCCGCTCGGTTCCCGGCTGGGAGGGAGACCACGGACCTTGTACCACCGTGTCCGCCCCCGACGCTGCACGCCCCCGCTCTTGGGGCCGTCCGGACCTGCCGGCCGCCCATATCCGGCACGCGCGCCAGCTGGCGCAGCAGCGATGCCGCCGTTTCGGCCACGTCCGGAGGCACCGGGCGGGGGTGTTCTGAGCGAAACGGGCCGGAGGTCTGGGCCGACACCGGCGACGGCGTCCTTCATGCCATCCCCGGCACCGCCCGTCTGCACGGCCCCGCTCTCACGGGATGGCTCTTGCCATATACGGGACCGGAGAGGACCAGTGGAGGCGGATCTCGACCTGGCGGTCGCGGAGGGGACTCAGGAGAGGCAGAACTCGTTGCCCTCGATGTCCTGCATCGTGATGCACGACTCGTTGACGCCGTCGGCGCGCTGCGTCAGCACGTGCTTCGCGCCCAGGGCCATCAGCCGTGCGCATTCGGCCTCGAGGGTGGCCAGGCGCTCGTCACCCACGAGCCCGGCGCCGGTCCGCACACAGAGATGCACCCGGTTCTTGACGACCTTGCTTTCGGGAACCCGCTGGAAGAGCAGGCGCGGAGCCACACCGGAGGGATCGGTGCACGCGAAGTAGATCTCGTCCTCGGGCGGCAGCGAGCGGTGGTACTCCTCCCAGGTGGCGAAGCCCTCCGGGACCGGCGGTATGACGTACCCCAGCACCTCGCACCAGAAAGCGGCGAGGCGCGCGGGTTCCGCGCAGTCGAAGGTCACCTGGAACTGTTTGATCGCTGACACCAGGGCAGGATAACAGGGGCCCTGCTCATCCCTCGGGGGCCTCCGTCGCACCCGGCACAGGACACCGTCATCGCCGGTCGAGCGTTCTCCGTGGGCGCCGAACGCGGGCCTGGGGCGGGCCGCTCCCCTGCCGGCCGTGCCACCGGTTCCGTCCCGGCGGCTCCGGGGGTCGGGGCCCCGCGCAGCGCTGTGCGGGCGGCTTTCCGGGAGGCGGGCGCGCCGCGGCGCGGCCGGTGGCTCCGTCCCGGTGTGTGCTCCGGCCGGGCCGGGGAGTGCCGGCACGCCCATGCGGCCGCGCCCCCGGGCCCGGGGCTCAGGTGTTCGGGGCCGGGGCCGGGCTCGGGGCGCGGAGGGCGTCCCGGCCCAGTCCCAGTTCGGCTTCCACGAGGGTGCGGACCATCTCGGTCAGGGGTTCCGAGCGCTGTGGCGCGCTGGTGTTGATGTAGGAGTTGGCCCCGTCGATGGCGGCCATGATCCGCACGGCCGCGCCCCACGGGTCATCGCAGCGGAAGCTCCCCTGCTCCACGCCGAGGGCGAGGACCTGTTCCACCCGCCGGCACCAGAGCAGTTCCTGGCTCACGACCCTCTCGCGCAGGGCGGGCCGGTAGCGGGCGAGGTGCCGGGCGTTGAGCCAGAGCCTGCTGACGTCGTCGAACACGGGGCCCGACATCCTGCTCAGGAAGTCCCGCAGGATCGGCATCGCCGCCGGCGCCGCCTCCCCCGGGGCGGGTTCCGCGGGCGTCTCCGGGAGCAGGACGTCCAGTTCCCCCAGGGCCGCGCTGGTGAAGGCCTCGGCCACGAGCTCCTCGACCACGGGGAAGTAGTGGCCGACCAGGCCGGGGCGCACCCCGAGGTCGTCCGCCACCCGGCGCAGGGTGATGCGTTCCAGGCCCTCGACGAGCCCGGTCCGGGCCGCGGCCGCCACGATCTCGTCGCGGCGCTCCTCGGGGGCTTTGCGAACTCGTTTCCTGCGATCGCTTGACGTCATGCCACAGATGCTATTGGCTAAGCACCCAGTATCTTATTGGCTTCGCGAACAATAAGCGCGATCCGTAGGGTGACCTGCTCGAACCCGCTCCGTCGGCCGTAACGCCGACAGCACCGGATCCTTCCCCGGCCCGGCCCACCGCGCCCCGCTCCCCGGGCGCCGCCGGCCCTCGGGAGCCGTCGCGCATCCCTCACAGGAGACGAACGTGGACAACTCACGCACCGATGCCGGTGAACTGGCCGAATACGGCTACCGGCAGGAACTTCGACGCAGCTTGTCCGTATGGGCCGTGTTCGCCATCGGGTTCGCCACCATCTCGCCCGTCGTGGGCATCTACGCCGTGGTGCAGCTCGGGTTCGTCTTCGCCGGCCCCGCCTGGATCTGGGCGGTCCTCCTCGCCTTCCTGGGGCAGCTGCTCGTCGCGGTGGTCTACGTCGAGCTGTCCTCCCAGTTCCCCGTCACCGGCGGCGTCTACCAGTGGGTGCGGCGCCTGGCCGGTCCGCGCCAGGGCTGGCTGGTGGGGTGGATCTACCTCGCCTCGGCCATCGCCTCGCTGACGACCGTGGCCTACCTGGGGGCGACGTGGCTGCACATGCTCTTCAGCGACGGGCCGCTGGAACCGCTCCACCACGTGCTGCTGGGCGTGGTCTTCATCGCGGTGGCGCTGGGGATCAACCTCCTGGGCGTCAACCCGGTCAAGCACTTCCTCAACGCGGGCATCGTCGCCGAGGGCGTCGCCTCCATCGCGGTGAGCGTGTTCCTGCTCGTCTTCGCGCACAACAACGGGTTCGGCATCCTCTTCGAGACCCTGGGGGCCCAGGCCGCCTCCGGCGGATCGGTCCTGGCCGGATTCCTGACCTGCCTGGCCGTGGCCGGCTGGGCGTTCCTCGGCTTCGACGCCACCACCCAGGTCGCCGAGGAGACCGAGCAGCCCCGGCGCAACGTCCCCCGGGCCCTCATCCGCGCCTACCTGTTCGTCGCCTTCACCGTCCTGCTCACCGGTCTCGCCGTCACGCTGGCCCTGCCGAACCCGGAGGAGGCCGTCGCCGGTCGGCTCGCGGACCCGGTCTTCACCGCCGTCACCGCGGGTCTGGGCGGTTGGAGCGAGAAGCCCTTCATCGCCGTCGTCCTGCTGGCGTTCATCGCCTGCGCCATCTCCATCCAGACCTACATCGGCCGTGCCGTCTACGCGTTCGCCCGCGACCGGCAGCTGCCCTTCTCCACCACCCTGGCCACCGTCGGCCCGCGCCAGATCCCGTGGGTGTCGCTCGTGGTCACGGCGGTCCTCGCCAGCCTCGGCCTGCTGCTCGGCCTGAACGGCAACGCGGCGGCGACCCTGATCGCCTTCGGCTCCGGCGGGTTCTACTTCGTCTTCCTCTCGGTCGCCGTCGTGGCGCTCGTCGCCCGCCTCACCGGACGCTGGCGGCCCTCCCGGGGGCGGGTGGACCTGGGCCGCGCCGGCCTGGTGATCAACGTCCTGGCCGTGGTCTGGCTGCTCTTCGAGGCGACCAACATCGCCTGGCCGCGGGTCGAGCTCGCGCCGGTCGGCGGCAGCTGGGTCCAGGTCTGGGCCGTGGTCCTCGTCTTCTCCGTGCTGCTGGCCGTCGGCCTCGTCTACGTGGCGATCGCCAAGCCCCACACCCGCCTCCCCGCGAACCAGAACCAGAACCAGAAAGAGAAGTTGGAGACGCCCTGATGTCGTCACACCCCTCCCCGGCCGTCGTCGTCGACCCCGACCGGGGGATGCACACCCGTGAGGTCGCCCTCCGGCCCGCCGGTCCCGGCGAAGTGGAGATCGAGGTGCGGGCCGCGGGCGTGTGCCACTCGGACCTGCACATCGTGAACGGGGACTGGCCCACCGACCGGCCCCTGGTCCTGGGCCACGAGGCGGCGGGCGTGGTCACCGGGACCGGAGCCGGGGTGACCGGCCTGGAACCGGGCGACCACGTCGTCCTGTCCTGGTTCGCGCCCTGCCGCCGGTGCCGCAAGTGCGCGGCCGGCAGGGCCTGGCTGTGCACGGAGACCCGTGCCGTCGAGAACACCCTGCCCGACGGGACCACGCCCTTCACCGACGCCGACGGCGAGCCGGTGTGGCCCTACCTGGGCCTGGGCGCGTTCACCGGCCGCCTCACCGTTCCCGAGTCCGCGGCGGTGAAGGTGCCCCGGGAGCTCCCCTTCGAGGTGGGCGCCCTGCTGGGCTGTTCCATCACCACCGGGATCGGCGCGGTCACCAACACCGCCGAGGTGCGGCCCGGCGAGTCGGCCGTGGTCATCGGCACCGGCGGGGTCGGCCTGTCCGTGGTCATGGGGCTCGCGCTCGTCGGCGCCGATCCCATCATCGCCGTCGACCTGTCGCCCGAGCGGCGCGAGGCGGCGCTGCGGTTCGGCGCCACCCACGCCCTGGACGGGGCCGCGACCGACGTCGCCGCCTGGTGCCGAAGGGAGCTGGGGGGCGTGGACCACGCGTTCGAGGCGATCGGCAGCCCCCGGGTGATCGAGACCCTGCCGGCCATGCTCACCTCGGGCGGGGCCGCCGTCCTCGTCGGGATGGCCCCCACCGGGGCGACCGGCGCGTTCGACCTGTTCGACCTCGCCGACCAGGGGAAGCGGATCCTCGGCTGCAACTACGGATCCAGCGTCGGCCAGATCGACATCCCGAAGCTGGCGCGGCTGTACCTGGCGGGACGGCTGCCGCTGGACGACCTCATCGGCACCACCCGCCCCCTGTCCGAGGTCGAGGCCGCGTTCGCCGACCTCGAGGCCGGATCCGGCCTGCGCACGATCCTGCGACCGTGACCCCGTGACCCGGTGGCCCACCGCGCCCCGGGCCGCCCCGCCGTCCCGCACACGCCCACCCGCTTGGAGGACCATGTACGCCGTCACCGACCCCGCCACCGGCCGGGTCCACACCACCCGCCCGGCCGCCACGGACGCCGAGATCGAAGCGGCCCTCGCCCGTGCCCACCGGGCCGCGGAGTGGGGGCGCACCGGCGCCGCGGCCGAGCGCGCCGCGCTGCTGCGCCGCCTGGGCGACCTCCACACGGAGCACCGCGCCGCCCTGGCCGCGGGCATCGTGCGGGAGATGGGCAAGCCCCTGGCCGAGGCCGGGCAGGAGGTCGACTTCTGCGTCGAGATCTACCACTACTACGCCGACCACGCCGAGGAGTTCCTCGCCGACGAGCCGCTCGACGTCACCTCCGGGCCCGGCGGAGCCGTGCTGCGGCGCTCCCCGCTCGGCGTCCTCCTGGGCATCATGCCGTGGAACTTCCCCGCCTACCAGGTCGCCCGGTTCGCCGCCCCGAACCTCGCGGCGGGCAACACCATCGTCCTCAAGCACGCCCCGCAGTGCCCGGACACCGCCGAACTCCTCCAGGAGCTCTTCACCCGGGCGGGCTTCCCCGAGGGCGCGTACGTCAACGTCTACGCGACCAACGAGCAGGTGGGCGCGATGATCGCCGACCCGCGCGTGCGGGGGGTCTCGCTCACCGGCTCCGAGCGGGCCGGCTCCGCCGTCGCCGAGATCGCGGGGCGGCACCTGAAGAAGGTCGTGCTCGAGCTCGGCGGCTCCGACCCCTTCATCGTGCTGTCCACCGACGACCTCGACTCGGTCGTCGACGCCGCGGTGGCGTCCCGCCTCGACAACACCGGCCAGGCGTGCAACGCGGCCAAGCGGTTCGTGGTCGTCGCGGAGCTGTACGACGCGTTCGTGGAGCGGTTCGCCGCCCGGCTGCCGGCCGGGTGGTCCGGGGCGCCGCTGGCCTCGGCCGCCGCCGCCCGGACCCTGGGGAGCCAGGTCGACGCCGCCGTCGCCCAGGGGGCGCACCTGGTCAGGGCGGAGGAGCCCCACGGTGCCTACTACCCGCCGGCCCTCCTCACCGGCCTCACCACCGACCTCCCCGTGGCCCGGCAGGAGCTGTTCGGCCCCGTCGCCCTGGTGTTCCCGGCCGCGGACGAGGAGGACGCGGTACGGATCGCCAACGACACCCCGTACGGCCTGGGGTCGTACGTGTTCACCACCGACCCCGAGCAGGCGCGGCGCGTCGCCGACCGCCTCGACACCGGGATGGTCTTCATCAACGGTGTCGGTGCGGAGGGCGCCGAACTGCCCTTCGGCGGTGTCAAGCGCTCGGGTTTCGGCCGCGAGCTGGGGCGTCCCGGCATGGAGGAGTTCCTCAACAAGAAGCTCATCCGCACGGTCGCCTAGTGCGGTGAAGGTCCGCGGGGGCGGGGATGGGACGGGCTGCGGCGGCCGGTGTCATCCCGGTCCCGGGGGCGGTCCGGGCGCCCCGGGCACCGGGGCCGGCACCGGCGGCGCGGGGGCGGCGCGCCGCGCCCCCGGAAGCGGTCCCGGCACCACGCGGCCCCGGGACCCGGCCGTGGAGTGTCGGCGGGCCGGGTCCTACCGGTCGCCGGCGGGCGGGCCGGACGGGGCGGCGTCCTCCTCCCGCCTGCCGCGCCGGTACCGGCCGCGCAGCCCCACCGCGATGAGCACCAGCCCCAGCGCCGCCAGCAGGACCGCGTCGGCCCCGGAACCGCCGATCCCGAAGATCCATTCCTGGAGTCGGTGGGCGGCCTCGTCCAGGCGGCCCGTGCCGCCGAACAGGGCCGCGGTCCCGTCGGAGACGAGGAACAGGACCCCGACCCCGATGAACAGCAGGCCCGACAGCAGCGCGGTCGTGTGGAACTCCACCGGTCCCACGCGGAAGGTCCGGCCCCGCAGCCAGCGGCGGGACCCGAGGTCGTAGCGGTCCCAGAGCAGGGCCAGCAGGAACAGCGGGGCCGCCATGCCCAGGGCGTAGGCGGCCAGCAGCAGGGCGCCGCGCACGGTGCCGCCGGTGGCGGCGACGGTGAGCACCGCGCCCAGGATGGGGCCGGAGCAGAACCCGGCGAACCCGTACACCGCGCCCAGGACGAAGACCGACGCCGTGTCCCTCCTGCCCGCCAGGCGCCCCTGGATGCGCTGCGCCAGCCGGGACGAGAAGCCCAGGCCCGCGATCTGGGCGACGCCGAAGGCGATGACGAGCCACCCGGCGACGGCGATCAGCAGCTCCCTCTCGCCGTAGACCAGGCGGCCGACCAGTGCCGACCCCGCCCCCAGTGGCACCAGGGAGGTGCACAGCCCGAGGTAGAAGACGGTCGTGCGCGCCACCAGGCGGCGCGGGTCGCGGAAGGCGTAGCCGAAGAAGGAGGGCAGCAGGAGGGCGCTGCACGGGCTGAGCAGGGCGAGCACTCCCCCGGCCAGGGCGGCGGCGAACCCGATGTCGGTCACCGTCCCCCTCCCCCGGCCTGGGCGGCCACGGCCTCCAGGGAGTCGTCGATGACCGTCTCGAACACCTCCAGCGGCTGGGCGCCCATGACGGCCTGCCCGTTGATGAGGAAGGCCGGGGTCGAGGTGACGCCGATCGACAGGCCCTCGGAGAAGTCGCGCCCGACCAGTTCGGCAGCCGCGGCGCCGTTGCGGTCCTCGTCGAACCGCTCGGGGTCCAGTCCCAGGTCGTCGACGATGCGGGCGACGGCCGCCTCCGGGTCGCGCCGGTCGGACCCCTCGTCGATGGCGTAGTAGGCCTCGTGGAACTCCCAGAAGGCGCCCTGGGCCGCGGCGGCGCGGGAGGCCAGGGCGACCGCCTCGGAGGTGTCGGTGATGATGGGGAAGTCGCGCCACTCGATGCGCAGGTCGCCGGAGTCGACGTAGTGCATGAGTTCGGGCCGGGTCTCCTCGACCCAGCGCCCGCAGTAGGGGCAGTGGTAGTCGGAGTAGACGACCATGACGACCGGCGCGTCGACCTCGCCCAGGGCGGTGGGGTCGTCGGGCTGCCTGCGGGCCATGGGCGCCTCGGTGCCGGCTGCGGCAGCGGAGTCGGGTGCCTCCCCGTCCGCCCCGGTGGGCTCGGACGGGGCGCCGGCCGTGTCCGGTGCCGCCGCCCGGTCCTGTTCGGCTCCGGTGTCCTGCCCGGAGCGCCCCAGGGTGATCACGGCGGCGATCAGGAGCAGGGCCGCCCCCAGGACCAGCGGCACCTTCCAGGAGGTGCCGCGGCCCTCGCCGCCGCGGCCCGTCTCACCGTCCCCCGCGGAACGCCCCCCGGGTCCGGTCCCCCTCTTCGGCGCATCGGGCATGCTCGGCCTTCCTTCGTCCGATGTGGTTTCTATCGTCCATAGTAGACCTACTAAGGAAGATAGATCGGGCGGGGCGCGCCCCTCCACCGGACCGGCGCATACTGGCCGTGGGCGCCGCGACGGCCGGGGCCGGACAGGGCACGGGAAGGGGTGGCCGCGGGCGATGGGCGGCGGAACGCTGGGACCTCTGGAGTCGGCGGTGATGGACGCCGTCTGGGAGGCGGAGGGGCCGGTGACGGTGCGGGCGGTCGCCCGGCACCTCGGCGGGGACGGCCCCGCCTACACCACGGTGGCCACCGTGCTCGGCAACCTGCACGCCAAGGGGTGGGTCGACCGCGAGCAGCGGGGGCTGGTCTGGTTCTACCGGCCCGTGCTGGACCGCAGCGAGCGGGCGGCGCAGGACATGCACCGGGCCCTGGCCGGCAGCGACCGGCCGGGGAGCACCCTGCTGAGGTTCGTCGGCGCCATGTCCCCCGGTGACGTGCGCACGCTCAGGCGCCTGGTGGAGGCGGCCGACGAGGGGGAGCCCGGAAGCTGACGCGCGGTCGCCGTGCCGGACCGCTCCCCCGGCGCGCCCGTGCCCGGCAGAGTGCCCCGGGTCCGGGGCGGTCAGCCTGCGCAGCGGCAGTGGGGGATCAGCACCGCGGCCAGGGCGGACGCGACCGTGAACACCAGGGGGAGCGTGACGAGCACGGCGGCGGCCCCGGCGCGGAGCCGCCCCCTCCAGATCCGGCACCCCGTGGGGCGCTGGACCTGGCGGCGGACGCGCTCGACCGGGCACGCGCCCGCGATGGACAGCGTCCGCGCGGCACCGGTCGGCCCGGCCTGCCCGGTCCGCGCGAGGGATCCCAGCGCGTGGACCAGGGGGCGCATCCCCACGGCGCGCACGGCGCGGTCGTCGGCGGCCCACTCCACGAGTTCGGGGACGTCGCGCGCCGCGGCGCGGAACAGCGGGACCCCGGGGAACGCGCGGTCCAGGAGCCGGACCCAGCCGACCAGCAGGTGGTGCCGGCCGCGCAGGTGGGCCCGCTCGTGGGCCAGGACCGCGCGGGCCTGCGCCGCGGTGAGCACCTCCAGCGCCCCGCTGGTGATGACGACGCCGCCCCGGGTCCCGGGGACGCAGTAGGCGCCCGGTTCGGCGGTGTCGAGCAGCCACACGGGGTGGCCGTACAGGCGGCGGCGCCGCGCCGCGGTGAGCAGGTCCCGGTGGTGGGCCCGGCGCCAGGACAGCCCCGCGCGCCCCTGGCGGGCGGCGGTCCACAGCAGCCGCGCGAGGGCGGCCAGCACCAGGACGGACCCGGCACCGATCCCCCATCCGGCGTGGTTGCGCTCCAGTGCCTGGAGGACGCTCACACACGCGGCGATGACGCCCTTGACCGCCGGCCCCAGCAGCTCCGCGGCGAGCACGCCGAGCAGGGCGGCGCAGGAGAGCACCCAGGCCGCGGTGGCCGCGGTCCACAGAGCCAGCATGGCGTGTGGTCCCGGGCCGCAGTCGCGGGCGGTGCGGCGCAGTACCGCGGGTCCGCGCACACCGACCGCGGCCACGGCGCACAGGGCGGCGAAGGACCAGGTCACCGCTCCTCCTCGTCGGGCAGGTCGGCGAGCAGGGCCCGCAGGGCCCGCACCTCCTCGGGCCGCATGGCGTCCACGAAGCGCAGCAGCGTCGCCTCGGAGTCGCGGCTGCCGGCCAGCGCCTCGTGCATCACCTCGGCCGCGTGCGTCGACCGGTCGCGCCGGGGGCGGTAGAACCACAGGCGGCCGGTCCGCTCGCGGTCGACCCAGCCCTTGCGGCGCAGGTTCTCCAGGACGGTGGAGGCGGTGGTGTAGGCGACCTCGTGGTCGGTGAGCCCCTCCAGGACGCCGCGCACGGGCAGGGGTCCGGGCGCGCGCCAGAGCACCTCCATGACCGCGGCCTCCAGCGGTCCCAGCCCAGCGATCATGGCATCCGCATCCCACCGGTCGACATCGGAATCCCCCTCAGCATAGTGATCACGCACCCCCCTGCCCGCGCTCTGCGCCCGGTGACGGGAACAGGGCGTAGGCGCCGCCTCCGCCGGGCACCGGCATCGCGGCCGACCCTCCGGCCGTCCCGGCCACGGGCGCCTCCCACGCACCGCTGTCCAGGAGCGCGCCGTCGGCCATGGAGCGGACGCGGTTCTCCCCGCCGGCCTCGGTGTACAGGTATCCGGAGACGATGCGGACGGGCCGCTCCCCGGCCTCCGCCTCCACCGTCCAGCCGCCGGTTCCGGGGGCGCCGTCCCAGCCCGTGATCACGGGTGCGCCGGACCTGGCCGAGGTGCCCGCGACCGCGGCGCGCCCGTGTTCGTCGCCGACCGGTACGGGCTCGGACCGCGAGGAGAACTCCGCCAGCGTCCGGCCGTCCTCCAGGCCGTGGACGGTGTAGGCCGCGGCCTCCCCCCGCTCCCAGGCCATCACGGCCACCGGCGCGGAGTCGCTCACGGGGCGGGGGCCGTAGGACACGGCGGCCTCCCCCGCCGCCCCTTCCAGGGCGGTGGGGACCTCCAGGCCGGTGTGGTCCCAGAGCTCCCGTCCGGAGCCGGCGTCGACCGCGCGCAGCGCTCCGTCGCGGTGGAGGAGCACGGTGCCCTGGTACTCGTGCAGGACCGCGTCCCCCTGCCGTTCGTCGGCCGCGACGCGCCCGGTGTCCGCGGCCAGGGCCACAGCGGGCCCGGTCTCGGCGCTCATGACGGTGTGCGCGACCTGCGCGAACACCAGACCCGGCCCCACCCAGGTACCGGGCACCTCCACGGGCCCCCACACCTTGCGCCCGGTCTCGGGATCGAGGGCGGCCGCCGTGGTCCGGGTCGCCAGCAGCCCGCGCTCGGGTGCCGCGTCGCTGTCGAGCAGCACCACCAGGTCGTCGCCGCCGCCCGTGCGGGTGAGGGCGAACCCCGTGCAGCTCGGGTTGCGCTCGGTGGACCAGCGGGTGCGGCCCCGGTCGTCCATGCCGACGAAGTGCAGTTCGCCCCCGCCCTCCGGGGACACGGGGCCGACGAACCCGGTGTCGGAGCCCTTGGGCTCGGAGGAGTAGGGCGTGGCCCATCCGGCCGAACCGTCCACGGGTCCGGGGAACCGGCCCGGTTCCACCTCCGGGGCGGGGGTCGGTTCCCCGTCCAGCGGCAGGGCGTCGACCGGGTCGGCGGGGCCGGGCCTGCCGCAGGCGGTGGCGGCCAGGAGCAGGCACAGCGCCGCGGCGGGGAGCCGGCGCCGGGCGCGTGCGGCACGGCGGGGCGGGGACGGGCGGCGGAACCGCTCCGGCATGGGTACCACCTCACGTCGTCGCGCGGGCGCCGTCCTTCCGCACAGGGCGGGAAGGGGCGGTGTCCGGCCGGGCGGGGCTGCCGGGGGTGCCGCGGCGGCTCGGCGCCCACTCTGTTCTCTATCGAGAATAGAAGATATTCTATGCGGGATAGAGAGAAACGCGCTGCGGGTGTCGGAGAACCGCCGACCGTCGCACGGGGCCGGGAACGGCGCCCGGCGGCCAGGCGATCACCGTGCCCGCCCCGGCTCCACCGGGCCCCGGTGTGCCCTGGTGTGCCCTGGTGCGGTCAGTCCGAGGACACGGGCAGGGGGGCGCCGTGGAGCCCGGCCGCTGTGCGGACCAGCGCGGCGACCGCCCGGGACCGGCTGTGGGGCGGCCAGGCGATCACCGTGGTGACCTCCGGGGCGTCGACGACGGGCACCGCGACGTGTTCTGGCCACTGCCAGGCGCGGCTGGAGGCGGGGATGACGAGCAGCGTCCTGCCGAGCGCCACGAGCTGGGCGAGCTGCGCCTGGGTGCCCACCTTCGGCCCGGGCCCGTCCGGGTAGGTCCCGTCGAGCCGCGGCCACCGGGCGATCGGCAGCCCCGGGACGTCCTGCACCTGGGCCAGCGTGAGCCGTTCGTGCGACGCCAGCGGGTGGTCCGCGGGCAGGATCGCGACCTGGCCCTCGGTGTGGAGGTCCTCGGTGTCGAACCCGGCGAGGTCGTCGAACGGACGGTGCATGAGCGCCACGTCGGCGCGTCCGCTGCGCAGCAGGCCCGCCTGTTCACCGACCTCGCACAGCAGGACGTCGACCGGCGCGGCGCCGGGCTCCCCGGCCGCCCGGTCGAGGAGGCTCCGCAGCAGTTCGTGGGAGGCGCCGGCCTTGGTCGCGAGCACCGGCGGCCGCTTCGGGTCCCCGGCGCGCCGTGTCCGGTGGACGGCGGCCTCGACCGCGTCGAGGGCCGACCGGGCCTCCCGGAGCAGCACCGCGCCCGCCGGGGTGAGCTCCACGCGGCGCCGGTCCCGGTCGAGGAGCCGGACGCCGATCCGGTGTTCGAGCCGGAGGATCGCACGGGACAGCGGGGGCTGCGCGATCCCGAGCCGCTCGGCGGCGCGCCCGAAATGCAGCTCTTCGGCGACGGCGACGAAGTACCGCAGCTCGCGGGTCTCGAGGTGGTCCACGTCGGCAGACTACCGGCCGATACCCGGCGGGTATCACAGTGGACCCACTCGGTCTTGGACGCCGGGCTCGCGGCCCCCCGAGGATGGGACCCGTGAACGACACGAAGACCGCGCTGGTCACCGGCGCGAACAAGGGAATCGGCCTCGCCATCGCACGGGGCCTCGGACAGGTCGGGTTCCGGGTCGCGGTGGGGGCGCGCGACGAGGGGCGGCGCGAGGCGGCGGTGGAGCGGCTGCGCTCCGAGGGCGTCGACGCGTTCGGGGTCGCGCTGGACGTCACCTCCGACGAGGGTGTCGCCGCGGCGGCGGAGGCCGTCGAGGAGGAGGCGGGGCGCCTGGACGTACTCGTCAACAACGCGGGCATCGCCGGCCGCTCCGACGGCGGCGGGCAGGACCCGACCACGCTGGACCTGGACGTCGTGCGCACCGTGCTGGAGACCAACGTGTTCGGGGTGGTCCGGGTCACCAACGCGATGCTGCCGCTGCTGCGCCGCTCGGACGCGCCGCGGATCGTCAACATGTCGAGCAACATGGGGTCCCTGACCCTGCGAACGGGACCGGTGCTGGCGGCGTACGCGCCGTCCAAGACCATGCTCAACGCCGTCACCGTCCAGTACGCCCGCCGGTTCGCCGACACCGGCATCATCGTCAACGCGGCCTGCCCCGGATACGTGGCCACGGACTTCACGGGGTTCAACGGCTCGCGGACCCCGGAGCAGGGGGCCGCGATCGCGATCCGGCTCGCCACCCTGCCCGACGACGGGCCGCGCGGCGGGTTCTTCGACGAGGCGGGGGCCGTCCCCTGGTGAGGGCGGGGGCTCCCGGCGCGGGGGCGCGTTGTTCGCGAATGGTCGTTCTGCACTCCTTGTGAGGACGGGGCGCTACGCATAGCATCGCCCCGACCCCACCGGGTCACCGATCAGTTCAGCACCCTCACCCCCGGGAGCCCCCGCATGCTGAGACGTATCCTCACGCCCCTGCTCATCACCCTGAGTGCTCTGGCGATGACGCTGGTGGGCGTCGCGCCCGCCGGCGCCGCGCCCGTCCACGCCCCGACCGCGGATCAGGTCCGGCCCGCGGCCCAGACCGTCCTGTACTACGACTCCAGCCGGGCCGCGGAGTACACCTCCGCCGTCGCGGCGGCCGTGAACGTGTGGAACTCCAGCGTCGGCAACGTCCGCCTGGAGCCGGCCCCCGCCGGACGGCGCGCCGAGATCCGCGTCATCGCCGACGACGGCTGGCCCCGGGCCCACCTGGGCCCGGTGCGGCCCGGCGGGCAGGTCACCGTCTGGATGGGCCGCCAGGGCACCGCGCAGGGCTACGACGCGGTGCGCATCGCCGCCCACGAGCTCGGCCACAGCCTGGGGCTGCCCGACGCCAAGCCCGGCCCGTGCTCGTCGCTGATGTCGGGCTCCACCGGTGGTGTGAGCTGCACCAACCCCAACCCGAACGCCTCCGAGCGGGCCCGGGTCGAGGCCAACTACGGCGGCGGCGCGGCCGGTCAGAGCGCGCCCGACGGGCAGATCGTGGTCGACCGCGGCTGAGCGGTCGCGGACCGCGGAGCCGACGGCCGGCGGTGCCGGCCCGCCTCGGCGGGTCGGCACCGCCGGCGCCGGCGCACGGGGGCGCGGCACGGCGGGCACGCCGTGGCCGACCGGTCCCGCCCCGTGCCGCCGTCCGGGGCCGACCCCCGCCCCGGTCCTCCGCAGGGGGCACCTTCTAGACTGCGGCGATGCGCACCGTGTTCGTGTTCCCCGGCACCGGACGGGAGGAGACCGCCGCCCTGCTCGACCGGCACCTGCCCCGGTCCGGCGGCACGTGGGTCATGCCGGACGTCCTCTACGCCCACATCGACGACGAGCCGGCCGGCCTGCTGTTCCGCGACTGGGAGCCGGAGGAGGTGGCGCGGATCGACGCCGCACTCGGCCGCCATCCCGACTGGGCGCTCCAAGTGGACGTCTCCAGGCGCGTCGAGGGCGCGGCCGAACTCCTCCCCCTGCTCGCGCTGCTGCTCGAACACGGCGGTGTCGCCGCCGACGACCACTCCCCGCACGCGTGGACGCTGCGGGAGATCGAGGACGGGACCGTCGTCGACGGCCTGCGCTTCTTCGGCTCCCGCGCCGGGGAGGACTCCTCCGACGAAGGGCCGAGATGACGGACGCGCACACCACGGGGTACACGGCGGTGGACCACGGACGGGTCCGGGTGCTCGTCGGCGCCGAACGCGGCGCCTACCCCTACGCGAACTCGCTGCTGGTGCGCGGCACGGAGTCGACGGTGCTCATCGACCCGTCGCTCTCCCTGGTCGGCTCCCCGCCGCCCGCGGACCTGGTCCTGGTGAGCCACGCGCACGAGGACCACATGGCGGGCCTGGCGGACCACAGCGCCCCGGTCGGCGTCCACGAACACGACCTCGAAGGGGTGCGTTCCCCCGAGAAGCTGATCGCCGGGCTGGGCCTGGGTCCCGAGGCGGCGGCCGCCGTCGAGAAGGACTACCGGGAACGGTTCCACGTGCGCGAGCGCCCCGACGCGACCGGGTTCGGGGACGGTGCCGTCTTCGACCTGGGCGGGTGCACCGTGACGGTCGTGCACCTGCCCGGCCACACCGCGGGCCACTGCGGTTTCCTGGTCGAGCCGGACGGGTTCCTGTTCGTGGCGGACATCGACCTGAGCTCGTTCGGCCCCTTCTACGGGGACGCCGGCAGCAGCCTGGCCGACTTCGAGGCGTCGATGCGCCGCTGCCGGGAGATCGAGGCGCGGTGGTACGGCACCGGGCACCACAAGGGCGTGGTCGAGGGCGCCGGGGAGTTCCGGCGCAGGCTCGACGCCTACGCCGGGGTGGTGGACCGGCGCAGTGCCGCTCTGCTGGACCTCCTCGCCGTGCCCCGGACCCTGGAGGACATCGTCGCGCACCGGCTGGTCTACCGCCCGCACGTCGAGGGGCCGCACGTGGACCCGGTGGAACGCCGGACCGCGGTGCAGCACCTGGAGGTGCTGACGGCGCAGGGGCGGGTCGCCGAGGTGGAGCCGGGGCTGTTCCGGGCCGTCGGCGACGGCAGGGCGGCGCCCCCACCTGCGGCGGGTCCGGCGTCCGGGGGGTGACGGCGCCCCACCGGAAGGCCGTTCTACCGTGAGGGCATGACGAAATACGCGCGGATGTACCGTCTCGGCTTCACCCCGTGGGAACGTTACGGCGCCGCCGGCGGAGCACAGCTCGGCGGCCTGATCGACCGGGAGACGCAGGAGCGGCCGGGCGGCCCCGGGCGGGCCCTGGACCTGGGCTGCGGGCGCGGCCAGTTCACCCCCGAACTGGCCCGGCGCGGCTGGGAGGCGGTGGGGGTCGACCTCGTGCCGGCCGCGATCGAGGCCGCCCGGAGCAAAGGCCCGGCGGAGGTCGCCTACGTCGTGGGGGACGTGACCGACCTGCCGTCGGCCGGCCTGGGGGCGTTCGACCTGTTCCTCGACATCGGCTGCTTCCAGGGCCTGACCCCGGAGCAGCGGGCCGCCGAGGGGCGGGGCGTGACGGCGCTGGCCGCCCCCGGCGCCACCCTGCTGATGCTCGCCTTCGGGCCGTCCCGCTACCGGCGCCTGGTCGAGGGCGTCTCGCGGGCCGAGGTCGAGGCCGCGTTCCCCGGCTGGGAGCTCCTCTCGGCCGAGGACGCCGACCCCGCGGGCCTGGGATGGCCGATGAACCGGACCTCGCCGCAGTGGTACCGGTTCCGCCTCGCCGCCGACTGACCGGGAGCGGTGCGCCGGTGCACCGTGGCGTCCCCCGCGCCGGGGGCCGGCTCCGTTCCACGCCGCCGGGACGCCCCCGGGGAGGCGTTCCAGGCCACGCCGGGCGCGCCCCCCGATGGGGCCGCCCCCGATGACCGCCGCGTCCCCTCCCGGAGATGCCGCCGAAGCCGCTCCGGCCCGGTAAGCGGCCGGGAGGGCCGCAGGTCAGCGCAGGAGGCCCTGCGCCATCGCGATCAGCGCGTCGACGTCCTCCTCGACCATCGGCCGGCCGCTGATGCCCAGGCGGTGCAGCAGCGTCCCGGCGATCACGTCGACGATGAGCAGGATCCGCTGTTCCGGCTCCTTCAGCGCCTCCCGGAGCACGGCCAGGTACGGCGCCTGGAAGCGCGTGTTCAGGATCTCGCGCAGGGCGGGGTCGTTGATGGCCTCGCTGAACACCCCCGAGAACGCCGCGCCCACCCCGGGCTCCCCGATCTTCTCGGCGGCCCAGCGGACGGCCGTCTCCAGCATCGCGTCCCGGGTCTCCCCCTCCAGCGGTACCACGCCGATCGCGTCGAGCAGGCAGTCGACGATCAGAGCGCCCTTGGAGGGCCACCGGCGGTAGAGCGTCGTCTTGGCGACCCCCGCCTCGGCCGCGATGCGGTCCATCGTGGCGCCCGCGTAGCCCAGTTCCCGCACCGAGCGCAGTGTGGCCGCGAAGACGGTCGCGTTCAGATCGGAGCGAGGGCGTCCGGCCGGAGTGGATTTCTGCACCGGTTCAGGCTATCTTGCCGATTACGCTACTGGAAGTAGCGTAATTGATCCGAGAGGACACGCCATGAGCGGAAAGGCCCCTCTGGGCACCCGCATCCTCGCCAGGAACACCACGGACTGGGAGTCGCTCACCGACGAACAGGTGATCGCCGCACGGCACAGGACCAACCGCCTGCGGGCCTCGCGCGCGATGCGCGTGGTCACCGGCCTCCCCCACCGGCGCACCCGCATCACGGAACGGGTCCTGGACCTCCCCGGCCGCCGCCTGACCCTGCGCGTGCACAGGCCGCGCGACGCGGGCCCCCGGCTCCCGCTGGTCCTGTCGTTCCACGGCGGGGGCTTCATCGCCGGGACCGCCGCGCAGAACGACTGGCTCAACAGCCACCTGGCCGCCCGCTGTCCGGCGGTGGTCGTGGGGGTGGAGTACCGCCTGGCCCCCGAACACCCGCTGCCGCTGCCGGTCGAGGACGGCCACGACACGCTCGTCCGGATCCTCGACGAGGCCGGGGCCTGGGGCGTCGACCCGGCGGCCGTCGCGGTCCTGGGCGAGAGCGCCGGGGGCACGATCGCCGCGCTCATGGCCCTGCGCTCCCGCGAGGGCGGCCCCGCGGTGCACGCCCAGGTGCTGGCCTACCCCGCCCTGGACTGGACGGAGACCATGGCCGATTACCCCTCGATCGCCGCCAACACGGGGCAGCCCGCGTTCTCCCTGTCCGAGTTCCGCACCGCCGCCCGGCTGAGCCTGCCGCCGGGGCTGGACCCGCGGGAGGTGTCCCCGCTCAAGCTCGAGGACCTGTCCGGCCTGCCCCCGGCGCTGGTGGTGACCGGCGGTCTGGACCCGCTCGAGGACCACGGCGGCCGCTACGCCGAGCGGCTCCGATCCGCGGGCACCGACGCCCGGCGGGACCGCTACCCGGGGGCCGTCCACGGGTTCCTCAGCATGCCCGGCCTGGTCCGGCAGGCCCGTCCCGCGCGGGACGGGATCCTCGCGTTCCTGCACGGCCGGCTGCACCCCGCGGCGCGACGGGCGGGGGTGGAGCGGCGATGACCGCCACCGACACCGCCGGAGCGGCGACCGGGTCCGCCCCGCCCGCCGAGGCGCGGGACACGGGCCGCACGCCGGACGGGGGCGCCGGCGGGCTGCTGCGCCCCTACGCGGGCGGCTTCGCCTCCGTGGTGGTCCTCCAGGTCGTCGGGGCCCTCGCGGGCCTGGCCCCGCTGCTGGCGGTGGTCGAGCTGGGCCGGGCCCTGCTGGCGTCGGGACCGCCCGACCCGGACCGCGTCCGGGTCGCCGTGGTGGTGGGCGCGGCCGGGCTGTTCGTCCGCCTGCTGTTCACGGCCGCCTCGTCCGGGGTCGGGCACCTGGTCGACGTCCGGCTGCAGCTGGCCCTGCGCCGGAGGCTGGCCGAGCGGCTGGGGCGGGCGCCGATCGGCTGGCTCTCCCGGCGCCGGACCGGCGAACTGGCCAAGGTGGTCGGTGAGGACGTGAGCGCCGTGCACCCGTTCATCGCCCACGCGCCCGGCGAGCTGGTCTCCGCGTTCGTGGTACCGCTGGTGGCGCTGGCCTACCTGTTCACCGTGGACTGGCGGCTCACCCTGGTCACCCTGGTCCCGGTGGTGCTGGCGGTGGCGCTGGTGCCGCTGATGATGACCCCCGCCCGGCTGCGCGAGCAGGAGGAGTTCGACGCCGCCCAGGGGCGGATCGCGGACGCCGCCGTGGAGTTCGTCCGGGGCATCTCGGTGGTCAAGGTGTTCGGCGGCCAGGAGCGCGCCCACCGCGGGTTCCTGCGGGCCGTGGACGACTTCACCGCCTCGTTCTTCCGCATGGTGCGCAACCTCTCCGTGGTCGCCGCGGGCATGCAGCTGGTGCTGTCGCCGCCGTTCGTGCTGCTGGCCGTGCTGGTCGGCGGGACGGTGCTGGTCACGGCGGGCGGGATGGCCCCGGCGGACCTGCCGCCCTTCCTGCTGCTGGGCCCCGGCCTGGCCGCCCCGGTGGCGGCCCTGGGCCACGGGTTCGACGACCTGCAGGCCGCCCGGCGCGCGGTCGGGCGGATCCGGGAGGTGCTGGCGGTGCCCCCGCTCCCCGAGCCCGCGCACCCGGTCGCGCCCCGGGGCCACCGGGTGGAGCTGAGCGGGGTCGGGTTCGACTACGGGGACGGCCGCGAGGTGCTGCGGGGGATCGACCTGGTGCTCGAACCGGGGACGGTCACCGCGGTCGTCGGGCCGTCCGGCAGCGGCAAGTCCACCCTGGTCCGGCTGCTGCCGCGGTTCTTCGACCCGACCTCCGGCTCGGTCCGCCTGGGCGGTGCCGACCTGCGGGAGATCGACGGCCGGGAGCTGTACCGGAAGGTGTCGTTCGTCTTCCAGGACACGCGCCTGCTGCGCGCCTCGGTCGCGGACAACATCGCGCTGGCGGTGCCACGGGCCGGCCGCGGGGCGGTGGAGCGGGCAGCCCGGGCGGCGGAGGTCCACGAGCGCGTCACGGCCCTGCCGCACGGCTACGAGACGGTGCTGGGCGAGGAGGCCGGGCTGTCGGGCGGTGAGGCGCAGCGGATCGCGATCGCCCGCGCGCTGCTCGCGGACACCCCCGTCCTGGTGCTGGACGAGGCCACCGCGTTCGCCGACCCGCTGACCGAGCGGGCGGTGCGCCGGGCCCTGACCTCGCGCGGAGGAGAGCGGACGGTCCTGGTCATCGCCCACCGGTTGGAGACGATCGCCGACGCCGACACCGTCGTGATGCTCAGGGACGGGGAGGTCGTCGAACGCGGCGCGCCCGCCGAACTGCTGGCCCGGGACGGCGAGTTCGCCGCGTTCTGGAGGACCCACCGGGCCGCCTCCGAAGAATCGACCGCCGCGGGCGACGCGGTGCGAGGAGACGAACCCCGATGATCCGGATGCTGCTGCGCGTGCTCGGGGACGGGTACGCGCGACCGGTACGGCGTACCGTCGTGCTGATGACGGCCGCCGCGGTGGCCGAGGGCCTGGCCTGCGCCCTGCTGGTCCCGGTGCTGCGGGCGCTGTTCGGCGACGACCCCGGCGGGGCCCTGCCCTGGCTGGCGGCGTTCGGCGCCGCGGTGGCCGGGTACGGGGTCCTGCGCTACCTCGCGGACCTGTCCGGGTTCCGGGCCGGGACCACGCTGCTGCGGGGGGTGTACCACCGGCTCGGCGACCATCTGGCCCGGCTGCCCGTCGGCTGGTACACCGGCGACCGGGTCGGGGAGGTGTCCGGCCTGGCCGGACGCGGCGTGCTCCAGGCGATGGGCGTGATCGCGCACCTGCTGGCGCCGTTCCTCACGGCCTGCGCGACGCCCCTGACCATCGTCGTCGTGATGCTCGCCTTCGACTGGCGGCTGGGGCTGGCCGCCGCGGCCGCCGTGCCGGTCGTGGCCGCGGTCCAGGTCCGGGCGGGGCGTGCGTCGGCGGCCGCCGACGCCGAGCGCACGGCGCGGGACCACGAGGCCACGGGGTGGGTGATCGAGTACCTCGGCGCCCAGCCGGTGCTGCGTGCGGGAGGCCGGGGCACCGAGCGCTTCCGGGCGCTGGACGAGGCGCTGCGCGGGATCCGGCGCGCGTCGCGCCGCTCGCTCGTGGCGGCGCTGCCCGGCGTGGTGGGCCTGGCGCTGACCGTGCAGGCGGCGTTCACGGCGGTCCTGACCCTGGGCGCGTACCTGGTGCTCGGCGGGGACATCGGGGCGGCCGAACTCCTGGCCGTCCTGGTGCTGGCCGCCCGCTGCGCCGACCCGCTGCTGTCGCTGTCGGACCTGGGCGGGCAGCTGCGCGCCGCGCGGGCCGAGCTGGAACGGCTCGACACGGTGCTGCGCACCGAGCCGCTGCCCGAGCCCGCGGAACCGGTCCGGCCTCAGCGGCACGACCTGGAGTTCGCGTCCGTGGAGTTCGGGTACGGCGGCCGCACGGTGATCGACGGCCTCTCCCTGTCGGTGCCCGAGGGGCGGCGGCTCGCCGTCGTCGGCCCGTCCGGGGCGGGCAAGAGCACGCTGCTGCACCTGGTGGCCCGGTTCCACGACGTACAGGGCGGCTCGGTGCGGCTGGGGGGTGTGGACGTGCGGTCCGTTCCCACGGAGGTGCTGATGGAGCGGATCGCCGTGGTCTTCCAGGACGTGCACCTCTTCTCGGGGACGATCGAGGAGAACGTGCGGCTGGGCCGGCCCGGCGCCACGGCGGCGGAGGTGCGCGCGGCGGCGGCCGCGGCCCGGCTGGACGAGGTGGTCGAGCGGCTGCCCCGGGGCTGGGAGACGGAGGTCGGCGAGGGCGGGGCGCTGCTGTCGGGCGGGGAGCGCCAGCGGGTGTCGATCGCGCGGGCGCTGCTGAAGGACGCGCCGGTGGTGCTGCTGGACGAGGTGACCTCCGCGCTGGACCCGGTCGGCGAGGCCGCGGTGCACGAGGGCATCGAGCGCCTGTCTGCGGGCCGGACGGTGGTGATGGTCGCGCACCGGCTGCGCACCGTCCGCGGCGCCGACCACATCGTGTTCCTGGACGGCGGCCGGATCGTGGAGGAGGGCGACCACGAGGGGCTGCTGCGCCGCGGCGGCCGCTACGCGGACTTCTGGCGGGCCTCCACCGCGGACGTGCCCTCGGGGGGCGGCGGATGACGCCGGGGCGGCCGGGGGACCTCGGGAACCGCGGCGGGGGCGAACCGGGGCGGGACCTCGGGCATCCCACTCCCGGAGCGGCCGTCCCCGCGAGGGCGCGGTCCCCCGGATCCGCCCCCCACTCCCCCCGTTTCGGAGGCCCCGTGTCGCCCAACTATGTGATCCGTACGATCGTCCTGTCCCTCCTGAGCCTGGTGGCGCTGGTCTTCGGACTGGTCTCGCTGGTCGGCGGGGACGTCGAACGAGGGCTGGGCTCTCTCGCCGGAGGAGCCATCGGCCTGTTGCTCGTCACCGTCTCGCTGATCGTCACACGGGCCAGGGTCCGGCAGGTCAGGGCCCGGCTCCAGGCGCAGGAGCAGGCCCGGGCACAGGCGCAGGCACAGGCACAGCGGCCGTACCCCGGGCCGCACCACCCCCCGCATCCGCAGCAGTGGGCGGGCCCGGGGTACGGGCACCCGCAGCAGCAGTACCGTCCCGGCCCGCCCGGCCGGCCGGGCCCCTGGCAGGGGCACCCGCCGCGGCCTCCCCACCCGCCGCACCGCTGAGCGGGGCTCAGGCCGGCCCGGCGGTCCCCGTCAGGAGCACCAGCAGCGGCAGGGCGAGGTTGTTGACCGAGTGGACGGCCACGGCGGGCCAGATCGACCCGCTGCGGCGCATCACCTCGGCGGCGACGAGGCCCACCACGAACGCCGCGGGCAGGATGATGTTGACGCCGTGGAACACGGCGAAGACCGCCGAGCCGCCCAGGGACCCGATGACGGGCCCGTACCGCAGCAGGGCGGTGGTGACGACGCCGCGGAAGAGGAACTCCTCGCCGATCGGCGTCAGCACCGCCAGGAACAGGACGGTCAGGAAGAAGGCGGGCAGGCCGCCGCCCGCGGCGTCGTAGTACATGCCCTGCGGGTTCTCCTCGTACCCGGTCAGGGCGGTGATGGCGAGGATCAGCCCGCCCTTGAGGAGCAGGGCGGCCAGGCCCCAGGCCGCGCCGATGAGCATCCAGCGCGCCGTGGTGCGGCGGACGTTGAAGGCGGCCAGGGAGCGGATGCGCAGCGCCGCCGCCACGGCGAAGCCGAAGAGCCCGGCGACGCCCGACCAGGCGGCCACGACGAGGCCGAACGCCACCGGCCCCAGGGGTTCGGACGGAATGAACACGAGCAGGACGCCGGCCGCGGTCAGGGCCGCCAGGCCGGCGATGACCTCGGGCCAGCCGGGGCGCCGCGGGGCGGCGCCGGCGGCCGGAGCCGGCCGTCCTGGGTGGTCGGAACGGGTGCTGGACATGGCTGGTCCCTCCTCGGTGTCGGGTGCCCCGGGGACCACGGGCCCGCGCGGCTCCGGCCGCGTCGGGCGCCCTCGCCCGCGGTCCCCCGGGCATGCCCCCATTCCATCCCCGGCGGCGCCCGCACGGCAGTGGCGCCGCGTCACCGCCCGGGGATGACATTTCCCCGGTCGCGGCCATGACGCTGCGTCACGGGTGGCCCGCCGCCCCGGCCACCGGGTCTCAAGGTCCGAGCGGCCCTGCGACCGGGGAGGTCGCCATGATGTCTCCATGGACGATGGTGAAGAGAGCAGAGCGTTCCTACTGAAACGCGCTTTCTGGGTACTGCACCTCGAACTCGGCGTTCCGCGCGAGCTCGGCGAGGAGTGGTACGGCCCCGGACTCGGTCGCGACGGCTACCGGCACTTCGAACGCCATCTGTGGGCACGGCGGCCCTCCTTCACCGTGCCCCTCGTCGGGGGCTGCCTCATCCGCATCTCGTACCGCAACGAGGGGTACGGAGACGGCCACACCGCCTACGAGGTGGTGCACGACCGGTGGGAGGAGCCCGAGCCCCTCGGGCTCTGCGCCGGGAACGGGTCCGGGCCGGGATTGTGCTGGGAGGAACTGCTCTCCGCCGCGGACGGAGTCCCCTCGGGGCACGACCGGCTCGATCCGTACACCCGCCTGCTCCTCCTGCTGCCGATGTGGGGCGGTGACCGGGTGCCGCCCGGCTCCGTGCACCGCCTGGCCCAAGCCCTGTACGAGCGTATGGGGATGCAGGACGCCCGCGCGGTCGCCACCGCGATGTTGGAGCGGGGCGGACAGTACCCGGCGCGTTGGACGACCACCGGGACGGGGGTCCTGGTCAACGACGGGATCTACTCGACCCGCAGCCCCGGAAGCCTCTCCTCAGTGGGAGAGGGTGCCCGGACCCGACTGTCGGAGGCGTTCAGTCGCCGGGGTCCGTCCTGAGGAGGGCGCGGGCGCGGTGAAGGACTGCCCGGGAAACGGGTGGGAGAGACGTCCTGAAAAGGGGGAAGCCGGTCCGACCGTGGCGGTCGGACCGGCTCCGGGTCCGGTTCCGGGCAGGACCCGGTGGCGGATCAGGCCAGGTCGAAGCGGTCCAGCTCCATCACCTTGGTCCACGCGGCGACGAAGTCCTCGACGAACTTCTTCTTCGCGTCGTCGGAGGCGTACACCTCCGCCAGGGCGCGCAGCTCGGAGTTGGAGCCGAACACCAGGTCGACGCGGCTGCCGGTCCACTTGACCGCGCCGGACTCGTCCTTGGCGACGAACGTCTGCGAGGTCTCGGAGCTCTCACCGGTCGGGGTCCAGGTGGTCCCCAGGTCGAGCAGGTTGACGAAGAAGTCGTTCGTCAGGGTGCCCGGCGCGTCGGTGAACACGCCCACCTCGGAGTTGTCGTAGTTGGCGCCCAGCACGCGCAGGCCGCCGACCAGGACGGTGGTCTCCGGGGCGCTCAGGCCCAGCAGGTTCGCCTTGTCGATCAGCAGGTACTCGGCGGGGAGGCGGTTGCCCTCGCCGTAGTAGTTGCGGAAGCCGTCGGCGACCGGCTGCAGGTAGGAGAAGGACTCGACGTCCGTGTGCTCCAGGGTCGCGTCCACGCGGCCCGGGGTGAACGGCACGACGACGTCCTGCCCGGCGGCCTGGGCCGCCTTCTCCACGCCCACGCCGCCGGCGAGGACGATGAGGTCGGCGAGCGACACCTTCTTCGCGGAGGAGGCGTTGAACTTGTCGGCGATGCTCTCGAGGGTGCTCAGCACCTCGCGCAGCTCCACCGGGTTGTTGACCGCCCAGTCGATCTGCGGGGCCAGGCGGACGCGGGCGCCGTTGGCACCGCCGCGCTTGTCGCTGTCGCGGTAGGTGGACGCCGAGGCCCACGCGGTCTTGACCAGCTGGGACACGGTCAGGCCGGACTCGGCGACGGCCGCCTTGAGGGCCGCGATCTCGGGCTCGCCGATGACCTCGCCCTCCTGGGCGGGCAGCGGGTCCTGCCAGAGCAGGGTCTCCTCCGGGACCTCGGGGCCGAGGTAGCGGGACTTCGGGCCCATGTCGCGGTGGGTCAGCTTGTACCAGGCCCGGGCGAACGCGTCGGCGAACTCCTCGGGGTTCTCGTAGAAGCGGCGCGAGATCGGCTCGTAGATCGGGTCGAAGCGCAGCGACAGGTCGGTGGTGAGCATGGTCGGCTTGTGCTTCTTGTTCGGGTCGTGGGCGTCGGGGATGATCTCCTCGGCGTCCTTGGCGACCCACTGGTGCGCGCCGGCCGGGCTCTGGGTGAGCTCGTACTCGAACTCGAACAGGTTCTTGAAGAAGCCGTGGCTCCACTGCGCGGGCGTGGAGGTCCAGGTGACCTCGAGGCCCGACGTGATGGTGTCGCCGCCCTTGCCGGTGCCGTAGTTGTTCTTCCAGCCCAGGCCCTGCTGCTCCAGGCCGGCGGCCTCGGGGTCGGCCTCGACGTTGTCGGCCGGGCCCGCGCCGTGGGTCTTGCCGAAGGTGTGGCCGCCGGCGATGAGGGCGACGGTCTCCTCGTCGTTCATGCCCATGCGGCCGAAGGTGTCGCGGATGTCGCGGGCCGCGGCGATCGGGTCCGGGTTGCCGTTGGGGCCCTCCGGGTTGACGTAGATGAGGCCCATCTGGACGGCGGCCAGCGGCTTCTCCAGCTCGCGGTCGCCGCTGTAGCGCTTGTCGTCGAGCCAGGTGGTCTCGGGGCCCCAGTAGACGTCCTCGTCGGCCTCCCAGACGTCCTCGCGGCCGCCGCCGAAGCCGAAGGTCTCGAAGCCCATGGACTCCAGCGCGACGTTGCCCGCGAGGATGAGGAGGTCGGCCCAGGAGATGTTCTGGCCGTACTTCTTCTTGACCGGCCACAGCAGGCGGCGGGCCTTGTCCAGGTTGGCGTTGTCGGGCCAGCTGTTGAGGGGGGCGAACCGCTGCTGGCCGGCGCTGCCGCCGCCGCGGCCGTCGAACAGGCGGTAGGTGCCCGCGCTGTGCCAGGACATGCGGATGACGAGGGGGCCGTAGTGGCCGAAGTCGGCGGGCCACCAGTCCTGGGACGTGGTGAGGACCTCGGCGATGTCCGCCTTCACGGCGTCCAGGTCCAGGGCCTTGAACGCCTCGGCGTAGTCGAAGCCCTCACCGAGGGGGTTCGCCACGGCCGGGTTCTTGGCGAGGATCTTCAGGTTGAGCCGGTTGGGCCACCAGGTGCTGTTGGCACCGGTCTGGGTGGGGTGCGGGGCGCGACCGTGCGCGACGGGGCAGCCGCCGGACGCCTCGGTCTCGGCGGTGGGGGTGACTACCTCGTTGTTTTCGGACATCGTCTTCCTTCCGGAACAGGGAAGAGGTGAACTCTTGGTTTCAGGACTCGCGTGTACGGGCGCAGTCGGGGCAGACACCCCAGTAGACGACCTCGGCCTCGTCGACCCGGAAGCCGTGGTCGGACGATGCGGTCAGGCACGGTGCGTGCCCGACGGCGCAGTCGACGTCGGCTATGGCACCGCAGGAGCGGCACACGACGTGGTGGTGGTTGTCCCCGACCCGTGTCTCGTAACGGGCCACGGAGCCCTGTGGCTGGATGCGCCGAAGCAGCCCGGCGCCGGTCAACGCCTTGAGCACGTCGTAGACGGCCTGGCCGGACACCGTGCCGAGGTTCCCGCGCACGAGGTCGATGACCGACTCCGTGTCGGCGTGCGGGTTGTCGTGCACGGCGGACAGCACTGCCATCCGAGGGCTCGTCACCCGCAGGCCGGACTCGCGCAGCATGCGCTCGAAATCCGAAGGGGTTGGCATGGCCGCCAGTCTGCCGCCTTTTCTGGAACTAGTCAAATGATGTGATGGATCCACCTTAGCCGGGCACGGGTCGGCCGGGAGGGCCCTCCGGCCTGCGCGGACGACGGAGGGCGGCCGACGCCCCCACGGCGGCGGGAGGGCGGAAGGGGACCCCGGGAACGCATTCTCCGACCCCGGGGCGCGGATTACACGGAAGGACACATGAACCCCCGGAGAATCCGCAACGGCGAACGGCGGAGCACCCTTCCGCCGCACCTCGCACCCCCGGCATCGCCGACGCCGCAAGGCGCGACGCCCGTGAGCGCAATCGGTTTACGGCGGAAGATGAAGATATGGACACATCGCGAGAATAAATCCCAAAGGGCACATGAATCGCAATCGGTTCGTGATTCCCCTTTGCGAATTCCGTTCCTTTGGGAACGTAGGCTCGCATGCGATCGGAGCCCTTTCCGGGTACCCCGGCAGAGGGTGCCCCCGCGCACCCCTCCCCCATCTCCCATCGCCCCGCCCGCGCGCTCGTCCCGGACGGCAGCCGCGGTCAGGGGCCGGTCCGCCGCAGCGGATCCCATCCCCGAGGACACACGTGAAGACCAGCACCCCGAACGCACGGCGCGCGCTCCGCGCCGGGGCCGTGTTCGCCGCCCTGGGGGCCCTGAGCCTGACCTGGGCCGCCCCCGCCGCCGCCGACGAGGACCCGAACGGGTTCGCGGAGTCGGCCATCAACGACCGCGGAGCGGTCGGACACTTCGGTCCGCGCGGCGGCGATGTCGGCGGCGTCCGGGACTACCTGCACGACGGCGACATCTGGGCCGTGGGCATCACCTCGGTCCTGGTGGACGTGGACCAGGACATCCTCCGCTCGTGGGTGCGGTTCGAGGAGCTGGGCATCCAGCTCACCGAGTCCGACGTCGAGGAGATGCTCGCCGGGGTCGACGACTCCACCGCCCCCGCCGACTCCGAGGGCGTGGACGAGTCCCCCGCGCCGGAGACCGAAGCGCCGAGCCCCTCCCCGGAGGCCACCGAAGAGCCCGAGGAGACCGAGGAGCCCGCCGTCACCCCCTCCCCCGGCGCCCCTGAGGAAGGGATCGTCGAGGAGGCCCCGGCCACCGAGGGCGACGGCGTCGCCGCGGTCGTCGAACTCGACGAGGACACCGCCACACCGGTCTCCGCGGGTGACGACATCGTGCTGGACGCCGACTTCACCGGCGTCTGGCTGCGGCTCCAGCAGTCCTGGGCCGGCGGCCCGGTGTACGAGTTCGACGAGGGCGAGACGTCCTTCTCCGTGAACGAGTACGGCGCCGAGATCTCCTTCTCCACCGAGGAGGTCCTCTGGGAGGACCGCTACCAGGGCGAGTACCTGTGGGGTGCCGCGCACTTCGTGGAGATGGTCGTGGAGTTCCCCGAGCAGGGGCTGGCCGTCACCTACCCGCTGGGGCAGACCTGGGTCGGCTCCCCCTTCGAGCCCACGGTCGACAACGGCGGCGGCGAGGAGGGCTCCGAGGGCGGGGAGAACGGGAACGGCTCCGAGGAGGGCGGTTCCGGCGGTGAGGACGGCGACGGCGAGGCCTCCGAGGGCAAGCCCTCCGCGCCCGTGGACCGCTCCACCGACGCCCTGCCCCGCACCGGCAGCCCGGTCGTCGGCCTGATCGCCGCGGGTACGGCGATCGCGCTCGGCGGCGGCGCGGCCGCCTACCTGGCGCGTCGCAAGAAGAAGCAGGACGCCGCGGCCTGATCCGCGCGGTGGCGGGGCCCCGGGAGCAGCGGCTCCCGGGGCCCCGCCGTTCTCCGGGGAGGCGGGGGCCGGGCGGGGGCGATGAGTTCCGGCGCCGGCAGCGGTCGGTACGGGTGACGGACCGCGGCGGGCGGCGGCCGCCGCGGGAGGGGACCCGCGGAGAGGGAAGGGAACCGGTATGGGAACAGCAGGAGGAACCAGGCCGGAGGCGCTGGCGCGCCTGGACGTCTTCATCGGCGAGTGGGACCTGGAGCCCCGCTTCGCCGCCGGGCGCCCCGGCGGGGCCGGTCCCGGCGGGGAGCGGGTCGTGGCGCGCAGCCGGTTCGAGTGGGACCTGGACGGGAGGTTCCTGGTCCAGCGCAGCGAGGTCTCGATACCCGAGGCGCCCGACGGCCTGATGGTCGTCGCGCCGGGGAGGGAGGCGGGGACCTACACGCAGCACTACTTCGACTCCCGGGGCGTGGTGCGCCTGTACTCGATGGGGTTCGCCGACGGGGTGTGGACCCTGCTGCGGGAGGAGGCGGACTTCTCACCGCTCGACTTCCGGCAGCGGTTCACCGGCACCTTCTCGGCGGACGGGAATGTCATCGACGGCGCCTGGGAGATCGCGCACGGGGACGGCGGCTGGGAGAAGGACTTCGACCTGGTGTACCGCCGGATCCGGTGACCGGGGCGCCGTCCCGTGCCTTCGCTCAGCCGCCGGAATGCCCCGGGAGGTCGACCAGGAGGGTGTCGGGCGGGTGGCGGGAGGTGCGGCAGAGGGGTTCGGCCGCGCAGTGGGCACAGGCGGAACAGCACAGGTGGTGGACGCCGAACGCGACGGTCCCGTCCTCTTCCTCCGTGAGGTGCGCCGGACGGACCCGGCCGTCGGGCCGGGCCAGCAGCCACCGGAAGGGGTTGGCGGTGTCGTCGGGGACCCGGCAGCGGTATCCGGTCCCGCGGGCGACCCGGGCGGCGAACCGCCATTCGGGCAGCCGGGCGTGGGTGACGGAGCAGGAGACCAGGGTGCCCCCGGCGGCCGGGTCCGGAGCGGCCTCGAAGAGCCCGTACCGCTCGGGGAGGGCGGGCAGGGCCGCCAGCTCCTCATCGGTGTACACGGGCACGCCCAGGTGTCGGGCGCACAACGCGCGCGCCCGCTCCGGGGTCACCGGGCCCTCGACGAGGACCTCGTACATCCCGGCCGTCACCGGTGCCCCGCCGGCACGGGGACGAGCAGTGCGGTGGCGTCGTCGCGGCCCCCGGCCCCCAGGACGTGCCGGACCAGGGCGCGGGCGGTGTCCGCCGCGGTGGCCGCGCCCCGCGGACCGGCGCCTCCCGCGACCGCGCGCAGGTCGTCGGGGGCGGGCAGGTGCCGCCACAGCCCGTCGGTGCACAGCAGCAGCCGACCCGGCCCCGGGGGCCGGTGGCTGCGGACACGCGGAACGGGGTCGGCGGCGTCGGCGCCCAGCCAGGCGACGAGGGCGTCGTGCTCGCCGGTGTCGTCCTCGGTGAGGAGCATCCCGGTGCCGGAGTCGGGCAGCCAGTAGGCGCGGCTGTCGCCGACCCAGGACACCCACAGGCCGCGTTCGCCGACGACGCAGGCGACCTGGGTGCAGGAGGGCGCGAGGGACCCGGCCGCGAGGGGGTCCCGGTCCGGGCCGCCGGGGGCGGCCAGGGCCGCGACGGCGCGGCCGGCCCGGGCGGTGGCGCCGGTGAGCGCGTCCTCCGGAATGGCGCCCGCCGCCAGGGCTCGGGCCAGTTCCCGGACGGTGACCTCCGCGGCGATCCGGGCCGCCCGCTCGGCGCGGGGCGCCATGGAGACGCCGTCGCAGACGGCGCCGACGGTCCACCCCCCGGCCGTGCGCAGGGCCAGGGCGTCGGCGTTGGTCCGGCGGCCGGGGCCGCGTTCGCCGTACCCGGCCGCGCCGCCGGCGTCGGCCCGGCTGTGGCCGAGGAGGTCGGAGAGGTCGGCGCCGCACTCCCAGCAGCGGCCGTCCGGGGCGGGTGCGCCGCCGCACCGGGGGCAGTCCGTGTGCTCGTTCATCTGCCCCGCATTCTGGCAGAGGCGCCCCGCCCCGGCGGGCGCTCAGGCCGCGGCGGCCCGGAGCGGACGGGCGCGCAGGGCGGTCAGGGCGGGGACCAGGCTCGCGAGCAGGCCCACGGCCGGGACCAGCAGGGCGACGGCGGCGTAGCGGTCGGGGGGCACGGCCGGGAGGGCGAAGCCGCCGGTGAACGCGTGCGCCATGGCGGCCAGGCTGACCAGGGCGACCGCGGTCCCCGCCGCCAGGGCCGCGGCCGACACCGCCAGCGCCTCGCCCGCGACCACCGCCGCCACCCGGCCGCGGGTGGCGCCGGCCAGGCGCAGCAGCGCGAAGTCCCGGCCGCGGGCCGAGGCTGACACCGCCAGCGTGGCGATCGCGCCGACACCGGCCAGCCCGGCCACGACGGCGACCATCAGGTAGGTGATCCAGCCGTCCTCCTCGGCGAGCGCCGCCAGGTCGGCCAGGTGGCCGGCGCGGTCGGAGACCTCGACCCCGGGCACGTCGGCCACCGCCTCGCGGAGCAGGCGGGCCGTCCCGGCCGGGTCTGCGCCGGGTTCCAGGCGCACGTGGACGGCGCTCTCCAGGGGGTCGACCATGCGCTCGGCCAGAGCCGCGCGGGGCAGCAGCACGTCGGGGAAGTCCAGGCCGGCCCGGTACACGACGTCGACCCGGGCCCGGACCGGTTCCCCGTCGGGGCCGTGGAGTTCGGCGGTGTCGCCGGCCTCCCAGCCCTCGGCGGCGGCCAGGCCGGCGCTCAGGGCGATACCGCCGTCGTCGAAGCGGTCCCACGACCCCTGTTCGGGGTCGAGGCGGTAGAGGTCGCCGACGGCCTCCGGGGTGACGATGTGGGCGGGCGCCGACACGCGCTCGCCGATCACGACCGTCTGGCGGAACCCGCCCGCCGCGGCGACCCCCGGGACGGCGGCGGCCGCCCCGACCGTGCCCGCGGGCAGGCCGACCCCGACCGGCCCTGATACCACCAGGTCGGCGGCCAGGCGGTCCCCGTAGGAGTGGGCGCGGGCCTGGGCCAGGGTGGGCGGCTGGAGGAGGAGCAGTAGTCCGACCAGGGTCGTCACCAGCAGGGGGGTCAGCACACCGGTGACCCGGCGCGGGGCCGCCGCGGCCTCGCGTGCGACGAGGAAGGGCACCGCGGCGCGCGGCCGCAGGCGGCGCAGGGCCCGGGCCAGGCCGACGGGGACGAGGAGGGCGGCGGCCGGGACCAGGGCGATCGCGGCCGCGGACGCCGCCAGTACCGACTCCCGGGTCCCGGCGGTGGCGGCGGTGAGCCCGAGCAGCACGGCGGCGGCGGTCAGGGACAGGGCGCCCCAGACGACACGCCCGCGCACCCGGTCCGGGTCCTCGGCGGCGGCCTCCCGCACCGCCTCGATCGGGGCGGTGCGCCCGGCGGCGCGGGCCGGGCGCACCGCCGCCGCCAGGGACGCGGCCAGTGCCACCAGAGGGCCGGCCGCGACCGCCCCGGGGCCGACCACGGTCTCGAACCCGGCGGGCAGCACCCCGGTCGCGGTGAAGGCCCGGGTCAGGGCCGCGGCGCCGAGCAGCCCCAGGGGCGGTGCGAGCACGGCGGCCGCGGCGCCCAGGGCCAGCGCCTCCCCCCACACGATGCGGCGGACGGCCCCCGGGGAGGCGCCGGCCAGGCGCAGCAGCGCGAACTCCCGGCCGCGGGCGCGCATCGCCGTGGTGAGCAGTCCGGTGGTGACGACCGCGGCGACTGCCAGGGTGAGGACGGCGGTGGTGCCGAAGAAGCGGCCCATGCCGGTGGACAGTTCGCGGTCGGTCCGGTCGACGGTGAACGCGGTGCTCCGGTCCGCCCCGGTGAGCACCCGCACCCCGGGCACCTGTCCGGTGACGGCGGCGGCGAGTGCGGCGGCGTCCACGCCGTCGTCCGGGTACAGGGCCACCGCGGTGGGAACCCGCGGCTCCTCCGGGCCGGGGCCCGCCGTGGCGGCGAAGAACACGGCGCGGCCGCCGGGCGGACCCGCGACCACCCCGGTGACGGTGGCCTCGGAGACGCCGCCGTCGGTGAGGACGCGCACCCGGTCGCCCACGCCGATCCCGGCGTCGGCGGCGGTCCGGGCGTCCACCGCCGCCTCCCCCGCACGGGCGGGGCCGCGCCCCCTCTCCGTTTCCAGTCCCGGGTCCCAGGCGAACCCGTGGGACCGGTCGGCCTGTCCGCCCAGGACGGTCCCGCCCGGGGCTCCCGCGGTGTCCGCGTCGCCCGCATCGTCGGCGCCGTCCGGGCCGTCGGCGATGACGTAGGCGGCGAAGGGCGCCTGGGCGGCGGCCGCGCGCACCCCCGGCAGAGCACTCAGGGTGTCCACCGCGTCCCCGGACAGGCGGGCGGGTTCGGCCGAGGGCGTGGCGGCCAGGCGGTCGTCCGCCGGTTCGGCGGCCACCACGACCGGGGCGGCGGTGGGCAGCCATACGGTGCCCGCGGCGTGTTCGGCGGAGGCCTGGAGGACCAGGGCCGCCGTGGTCAGCGCGGCGCCCAGCGCCAGGGTGAGGACCGATAGGGCGAGGGTGCGCCACCGCTCCCGCAGCCCGCGCAGCACGAAGCGGATCACCGCGCCCCCATCCGGTCCAGGACCGCCGCCGGGGTCGGCGCGGTGAGGGTGTCGACGATGAGGCCGTCCCGCAGGAACAGCACACGGTCGGCGCGGGCGGCCGCGGCCGGGTCGTGGGTGACCATGACGACGGTGCGCCCGTCGTGGTCGACCGCGTGCCGCAGGGCGTCCAGGACCCGGCCGCCGGAGCGGGTGTCCAGGGCCCCGGTGGGCTCGTCGGCGAACAGCACGTCGGGCCGGTGCACCAGGGCGCGGAGCAGCGCCACCCGCTGGCACTGGCCGCCGGACAGCTCCGCGGGCCGGTGGTCGAGGCGGTCGCGCAGGTCCAGCAGGTCCGCGAGGGCGTCGCGGCGGGAGGCGTCCGGGGGCCGCCCGGACAGTCGCGCGGTGAGCTCGACGTTCTCCCGGGCGGTGAGGGAGGGGAGCAGGTTGAAGTCCTGGAACACGAACCCGAACGCCCCCGCGCGCAGCCGGGTGAGGTCGCGTTCCGGCATCCGGGCGAGGTCGCGGCCGCCGAGCAGCACCTGTCCCCCGTCCGGGCGGTCCAGCCCGGCGGCGCAGTGCAGGAGGGTGCTCTTTCCGGAGCCGGAAGGGCCCATGATCGCGGTGAACCCGCCGGGGCCGAAGTCCGCGTCGACCCCGCGCAGGGCGGGCACGGGGACGCTCCCGCGCCGGTAGGTCCTGGTCAGTCCTCGAAGGCTCAGCACGCCGTTCCGCCTCTCCCCTGCCGGATGTGTCCGTACGCCATGCAAGCGGACCGGCGGGGTCCGGTCACGGGGGCCGGGGCGAGGCCCCGGGGTGGGGCCCGCCCCACCTCCGGGCCGGCAGAGGTGAAGAACGTACAAGACCGGGGGGCGGGCCGGACCCGAGCATGGGGGTCATGCAGAACACCGGACGACCCGCGGACGCCGGCGCCGAGGCCGTCGGCGCGCCCGCGCGCTTCGACACCAAGATCGCCGTACTCCTGCGCGGGGACCTCGCCGTATGGCAGCGGCTGAACGTGACCTCGTTCCTGGTCAGCGGACTGGGGACCCGTGAGCCCGACGTGGTCGGCGAGCCCTACGAGGACGGCGACGGCACCGTTTACCTCCCCATGTTCCGCCAGCCGGTGCTGGTGTTCGAGGGGGAGAAGGAGGTCCTCACCCGGGCCCACGCGAGGGCCGTGTCCCGGGGCCTGGCCGTCGCCGTGTTCACCTCCGACCTGTTCGCCACCGGCAACGACCGGGACAACCGGGCGGCGGTGCGGGCGGTCGCCCGTGACTCCCTGGACCTGGTCGGGATGGCGGTGTACGGGCCGAGGAACGCCGTGGACAAGGTCGTCAAGGGCGCCCGGATGCACCGCTGACCGGGTCCGCGCGCAGCGCCCGGGCGAAGCGGCCCGGGGACAGCCCCAGGACGCGCGTGAAGTGCCGGTGCAGGTGCGCCTGGTCGTGGAACCCGGCCGCGGCGGCAGCGGCGGCCGGGCTCCGCCCCTGGAGGATCAGGCGGCGGGCCAGGTCCACCCGGCGCCCCACCAGGTAGCGGTGCGGGGGCAGGCCGAACCTGCGGCCGAAGGCCCGTACCAGGTGCGCGGGGTGGGCGTGCAGGACGGCGGCGGCCTCGTCGAGCGAGACCCCCTCCACCACCCGGGAGTCCAGCAGGTCGCGCAGCCGCCCGGCCAGCGCCGAGCGGTCGACGGGCGGCGGGGGCTCGGGGTCGCCCAGCAGGTGGCCGCGCAGGCGTTCGGTGACGAACGCCAGGCGGCTCTCGGCCTCCAGTTCCCCGCCGGGTTCGAGCAGGGCCCGGTGCAGGGCGTGGATGCGCCGCCGCAGCACCGCGTCGTCCAGGGCGGGGCGGTCGACGGAGCGGCCCACCAGGTCGGCGCCGATCCGGGCGGGTTCCAGGTAGACGACGCGTTTGCGCAGCCCCTGCGCCGAGGCGGGGGTGCCGTTGTGCGGGACGTGCGGGGGCAGCAGGGTGACGGTGCGCTCCAGGGCGCCGTGCTCGTGCCGTCCCAGGTCGTAGCGGACCAGCCCGGAGTCGATGATGAGCAGCGCCCAGGTGTCGTGGGTGTGCATCGGGTAGGCGTGCCCGAGCATGTGGGTGTGGAAGACCTCGACGACGCCCGGCACGTTCGGCCTGGCGACCAGGGTGTCGGCGTGCGCGTCCATGTCCGCAGCGTACGCCCGGGCCGGGGGTCCCGGTCCCGGGAGGGGGAGCCCTTGCGCTCTGGAGAGCCCCGAATAGAATGAACAATTGTTCATTGAAAAATCGGGGAGACGAGGGGCCGTGCCGCGCAGTCCGGAGCAGAACGAGGCCATGCGGGCCGCCACACGCGAGCGGATCCGGGGAACGGCGATGCGCCTCTTCGCGCGCCACGGGTACGCGACGGTGAACATGCGGAGGATCGCGGCCGAGGCGGGCATGAGCACCGGCCTGGTCTACCGGCACTTCGCCACCAAGGAGGAGCTGTACGGCGACCTGGTCGGAGAGGCCGCGGCCGGGCTGAACGCCACCGCCGCACGGCTGCGCGGCCCCGGCTCCCCCGCGGAGCTGCTGCGCGCCTTCTGCGAGGGGTTCCTGCGGGACCTGGCCGGCGACGCGGAGTTCGTGGACTTCTACCTGCTCATGAACCAGGCGTTCACCCACGGGACCGCCGGACACGGCGGACCGGAGGGGGCACCGCCCGCGGTCCGGGACCTGGTCGAGGGGAACACCGCGCTGCTCCGGGCGACGGTGGAGCTCATCGAGCGCGGCCGGGCGGAGGGCGGGTTCCGCCGCGGCCCGGCGGACGAGCTGGCGACCTGCTTCTTCGCCACCCTGGGCGGATTGGTGACGATGCGCTCCGCCGTGGGCGACGGGTTCGCCGTTCCGAGCGCCGCCGTGGTACTGGCCCCGCTGCTCGAGGAGGACGGACACCGATGAGAGGACGGACACCGATGACAGGTGGGGCGGAGAGGGCCGGGATGATCGAGGTGGTGCGCGCCGACGCGCTGGGCGAGACGCGCCGGCGGGAGGTCGCGCGGGTGTTCGTGGACGGGTTCGGGCCGGACCTGGCCGCCTTCTCGAAGGACCCGGAGGTCCTGGCCGACGCCATCGCGCACATGTTGGTGCCGGAGCGGTTCTACGTAGCCCTGGTCGACGGCGAGCCGGCGGGACTGGCCTCGCTCACCGTGGACGACGAGGAGTGCGTCGAACCCGACGCGAGGACCCTGCGGCGGCACCTGGGCGCGGTCCGGGGGACCATCGCCGACCGGGTGTTCCGCAGCCAGTTCCAGGGGGCCGTGCGGGAACCGCGGGAGGGCAAGGCCGAGATCGGGTTCGTGGCCTCGTCACTGCGGCACCGGGGGCGGGGGGCGGCCAAGGCGGTCCTGCTGCACCTGCTCGCCCTGCCCGGATACGACGAGTACGTGCTGGAGGACATCGCCGGGAACAACGAGGCCGCGCTGGGGCTCTACCGGCGGCTCGGGTTCCGGGAGTACCGGCGGCGCAGGGCCCCCTACGCCGGGTTCAGCGGCATCAAGGAATACGTGTCCATGCGCCTGGTGCAGGAGCACCCCGCCCAGCGGGACTGAGCCCCGGGCCCGGAGCGGCGCGCGGCCCGGGGGCCGCGCGCCGCGGGGGTCAGTCCGTGCCGGACTCCATGGCGGCCTGGTCGAGGAGCAGCTCGTCCTCGGGGGCCTGGCCGCGGGAGGCGATCGTCTCGGCGCCGCCCTCGGGCATCGCGCCGATGAGGCCGGTGGAGGCGGCCTGGGCGGCGCCCACGACCGCGGCCTCGCCGGTGCCGACCATGCCGAGCCGGGCGTACTCCTCCAGCTTGGCGCGGGAGTCGGCGATGTCGAGGTTGCGCATGGTCAGCTGGCCGATCCGGTCGGTCGGGCCGAACGCGGAGTCCTCGGTGCGCTCCATGGACAGCTTGTCCGGGTGGTAGCTGAACGCCGGGCCGGTGGTGTCGAGGATCGAGTAGTCCTCGCCCCGGCGCAGGCGCAGGGTCACCTCGCCGGTGACGGCGGTGCCCACCCAGCGCTGGAGCGACTCGCGGAGCATGAGCGCCTGCGGCTCCAGCCAGCGGCCCTCGTACATGAGGCGGCCCAGGCGGCGGCCCTCGGTGTGGTACGCGGCGAGGGTGTCCTCGTTGTGGATCGCGTTGACCAGGCGCTCGTAGGCGGCGTGCAGCAGGGCCATGCCGGGCGCCTCGTAGATGCCGCGGCTCTTGGCCTCGATGATGCGGTTCTCGATCTGGTCGGACATGCCCAGGCCGTGGCGGCCGCCGATGGCGTTGGCCTCCAGGACCAGGTCGACGGCGGACGGGAAGGACTTGCCGTTGATGGTGACCGGGCGGCCCTGCTCGAAGCCGACGGTGACGTCCTCGGGGGCGATCTCCACCGCGGGGTCCCAGAAGCGGACGCCCATGATCGGGTCGACGATCTCGATGCCGGTGTCCAGGTGCTCCAGCGACTTGGCCTCGTGGGTGGCGCCCCAGATGTTGGCGTCGGTGGAGTAGGCCTTCTCGGTGCTGTCGCGGTAGGGGAGGTCCCGCTCCTGGAGCCACTCGGACATCTCCTTGCGGCCGCCGAGCTCGTTGACGAAGTCGGCGTCCAACCAGGGCTTGTAGATGCGCAGGGCGGGGTTGGCCAGCAGGCCGTAGCGGTAGAACCGCTCGATGTCGTTGCCCTTGTAGGTGGAGCCGTCGCCCCAGATCTGCACGCCGTCCTCGAGCATGGCGCGCACCAGCAGGGTGCCGGTGACGGCGCGCCCCAGGGGGGTGGTGTTGAAGTAGGCGCGGCCGCCGGAGCGGATGTGGAAGGCACCGCAGGCCAGCGCCGCCAGGCCCTCCTCCACCAGGGCCTCACGTCCGTCGACGAGCCGGGCGATCTCGGCACCGTAGTCGTGGGCGCGGCCGGGGACCGAGGCGATGTCGGGTTCGTCGTACTGGCCGATGTCGGCGGTGTAGGTGCACGGGACAGCGCCCTTCTCGCGCATCCACGCGACCGCCACCGAGGTGTCGAGCCCCCCGGAGAAGGCGATGCCGACACGTTCGCCGACGGGCAGAGAGGTGAGTACCTTGGACATGGCAATAAGTATGCATCACGATGAATGCACATGCAACGCGGGGCGCACTCCCCTCCTGTGAGCCTCGTCATCCCGCAGGCCCCGGCGCCGGGAGGGCCCCTCAGGGCGCGGAGAGGAAGCCGCGCAGGAGGGAGAACCAGGCGCCGGGGTCCTCCAGGTGGGCGTCGTGGGCGGTGTCGAGGTCGGCGCGGACGGTGGCGGGGCGCCGGGCGATCATCTCGTCCTTCTGCGCGTCGGAGAAGATGCCCAGGTCGGCGAAGACGGCGAGCGTGGGGGCCGCCACCCCCTCCCACTCGGCCCAGCGGGGCTCGTCGGCGGCGGCGACGACCGCCTCCATCACGTCGGCGTCGAACCGGGGGCGCAGCCCGTCGGGCCCCTCGGCCAGGTCGGCGACCCAGGCCCGGGAGAGCACGTCCGAACCGAGGAAGGCGCGGGCCGCCGCCCGGTCGGGGAACGGCAGCGGCCAGGAGGCGAAGAAGGCGCCGATCCGCGCCGCCCCCTCCGGGCCCTCGCCGCCCGCCGGGTGGCCCTCCAGCAGCACCAGCCGCTCGACGAGGTCGGGCCGGGCCGCGGCGGTGAGCAGGGCGGTGTGCGCGCCCATGGACTGGCCGACCAGCCGCACCGGCCCCCGGGCCACCCGTTCGGCGACCGCGACGGCGTCGGCGACGAAGGCCGAGCGCGAGACGTCGGCCGGACGGCGGGTGCTGCGGCCGTGGCCGCGCTGGTCGACCAGGATCACCCGGAAGTCCGGCGCCAGGGCGCGGGCGGTCGGCTCGAACTCGCGGATGCTCCCCGCCAGCCCGTGCAGGACGAGCACCGGCGGCCCGTCTCCCCCGCTGTCGAGGACGTACAGGTCGGCGCCGTCCCGGCTCAGAGTGGTGGCGCGCAGGGGGTCGGTCATGCACCCCAGTGTGGCGGACCGGGCGGGGCGCCACGAAGGGCGCACACGGAACATCCGGCACTCACGCACCAAAAACGCGTAGGTCTCTTGCGACACACCGGAAAATCATGAAGGTTTTCTACTGGGTGGGTCATCGTCGCGTACCGTCGTCGCCAGGACACGACCCGGAATCCGTCGGGCCCCACCCGCAGGAGAGCCCCCGGAAGGAGCCACGTTGGCGCACCCGTCCCGACCCACCTCCCCCGTCCCCCGATGCGGCGCGCTCCTGGCGGCGACCCTGGTCGCCGCCCTGCTGCCCGCGCTCCCCGCCGCCGCGCTGACCGCGCCCGCGACCGGCACCGGATCCGCCGAGTGCCGGGCCGACCCCCAGGCCGAGCCCAAGCGGCAGATGCGCGCCGAGTGGATCGCCGGGGTGCACAACATCGACTGGCCCAGCCGCACCGGGCTCACCCCCGAGCAGCAGCAGGCCGAGCTGACCGCCCTGTACGACCGCGCCGTCGACAACGGCCTGAACGCGGTGTTCGTGCAGATCCGGCCCACCGCCGACGCCTTCTGGCCCTCCCCCCACGAGCCCTGGTCGCAGTGGCTCACCGGGACCCAGGGCCGGGACCCCGGCTACGACCCCCTGGAGTTCGCCGTCGCGGAGGCGCACGCCCGGGGGCTGGAGTTCCACGGCTGGTTCAACCCCTATCGGGTGGCCATGCACGACGATCCCGACCGCCTGAGCGCCGACCACCCCGCCCGCCGCAACCCCGACTGGACCTTCGCCTACGGCGGGCGGCTCTACTACGACCCCGGCATCCCGGAGGTCCGGGAGTTCGTGATCGGGGCGATGATGCACGCCGTCGAGAACTACGACATGGACGGCGTGCACTTCGACGACTACTTCTACCCCTATCCGGTGTCCGGCCAGGAGATCCCCGACGCCGACACCTTCGCCGAGTACGGCGGCGACCACGACGACATCGACGACTGGCGGCGCGACAACGTCGACACCATGGTTCGGGAGATGGACGAGGCGGTGCACGCCGCCAAGCCGCACGTGAAGTTCGGCATCAGCCCGTTCGGTATCTGGCGCAACGCCTCCACCGACCCGGAGGGCTCGGCCACCAACGGCCTCCAGTCCTACGACGCCGTCTTCGCCGACAGCCGCCGGTGGGTCCGCGAGGGGTGGGTGGACTACATCAACCCGCAGATCTACTGGGAGATCGGCCTGCCGGTCGCGGACTACGCGGTGCTGGTGCCCTGGTGGGAGCAGGTCGTGGCGGGCACCGACGTGCACCTCTACGTGGGCCAGGCCGCCTACAAGGTCGGGAACGCGGGCGCCTGGTCGGACCCGCGGGAGCTGTCCCGGCACCTGGAGTTCAACCGGGACCACCCGGGGGTGCTGGGCGACGTGTACTTCAGCGCGAACTCGCTGGAGACCAACGCGGCGGAGGCGATGGCGATCGTCCGCGAGGAGCACTACCGCCACCCGGCGCTGGTGCCCCTGCACGAGGGCCTGCCCGGCCGGGCGCCGCAGGCGCCGCGGGTGGTCGGCGGTGCGCAGGGCGACGGGGTGGAGCTGTCCATCCGCCCGGGCCGGGGCGAGCGCCCCGCCTACTACGCGGTGTACGCGGTGGAGGGGCAGCCCGGCCGCGACCCCGACTGCGCCGTGTCCGACGCGCGCACCCTGCTCGGGACCGTGCCCGCCGGCGACGACGGCCGGGCGGTGTTCACCGCCGAGGGCGGCGGCCGCACCTACTACGCGACCGCGCTGGACCGGACCCACCGCGAGAGCGGTGTGAGCAACCCCCGGCACGTGCCCTAGGGAGCGCGTCCCCGCACGCCGACGCGAACGGGGCCCGGTGCGGCGCACCGGGCCCCGGCCCGTGTCCGGCCCCGCGGGTACCGGGGGCGGCCCCGGGCGGGATCAGGGGCGGCCCGCCCGGGTCCCGGCGGCGAGGACGACGGCGATGCCGGCCAGGGCGGCGAGCACCACCACCGTGTTCGGCGACAGGAACTCGGCGAGCGCCCCCGCCAGTGCGAACCCCGCCCCCTGGAAGATCATCAGCCCCGCGGTCACGAGCGTCATGACCTGGCCGCGCTCGTGCTCGGGGACCGCCGCCACCAGCAGCCGGTCCACGCCGAGCGCGTATCCGTACCCCGCCCCGGACAGCATGAGCAGGGCGAGCAGCGCCACCGGCCCCGGGTGCAGGCCCAGGCCGAGCAGCGGCAGGAAGGCGAGCAGCCCGAGCGGGACGATGGCCCGCACCCGCTGGGCGTCGGTCAGCAGGGTCCCGGCCAGGAAGGTGCCCGCGATCATGCCGACCGGGGTGGCCGACAGCAGCATCGCGACCAGGGCGGGCCCGCCGCCCAGGGCGTCGGCCAGCGGCGCGGCCAGTGCCTCGGCGGCCACGCCCAGCACCGGTGGGAACCAGGTCAGGGCCAGCAGGACGCGCAGGCGCGGGGAGCGCAGGACCTCGCGGACGCCGCGCAGCGAATCGGCCACCGGGGAGGACGGCGCGGCCTCCGGGGAGCGGCGGGGCCCGAAGGCGGGGAGTCCGAGGCGCAGCAGCAGGCAGGACGCCAGCAGCAGCCCCGCGCCCGCGAGCAGTGCCGGGGTGGGCGAGAGTACCGCGAACAGCACACCGCCGAACGCGAACCCGCAGATCTGCGCGAGCTGCGCCGCCATCCGCAGCAGGGACCGGCCCAGCGCGAACCCCTCCGGAGGCAGCACGTCGGCCACCGTCGCCGCCTTGGTCCCCTGGTAGAGCGGGGCGATCGCGCCCATCGCGAACATCAGCAGCAGCATCACCGCGATGGGCGTCCCCGGCACCGCCATGCCGACCACGAGCAGAGCGGTCGCCCCCTGGGTCAGGACCATGAGCCCGCGGGCGGGGACCCGGTCGGTGAGCGCCGACAGCAGGGTCGCGCCCAGCAGGTGGGGCAGGAAGCCCATGGCGAAGGCCAGCGCCGACAGCAGCGGCGAGCCGGTGCGCGTGTACACGGTGAGGGACAGTGTCATCTGCGCAGCGACCTGGCCCAGGATCGCCAGCACCTCGGCCAGGAACAGGACGCGGAACTCGGGGACGGCCAGGACCCGCAGGTATCCGGTGCGCGCGGCGGCGCGCGGCTCGGTCGGGGATGTCATGCCCCCAGGTTCGGACCCGCCCGGGGTAGCCTCAAACGATTCGGCGGTGGCCGAAACGACGACGCGTACGGGAGGCGCCGGTGGCCGGACGGCTGGTGTTCAGCCATGACGACCTGCTGCGCTGCCGCTTCGCGGTCTCCCCGCTGTGGGAGACCACGGCGGCGGTACGGCTGCTCGGCGAGCCGCACCGGGGCGCGCTGCGCCGGCTGTGGCCCGCGGCGATCCGCGAGCGCAACGGCACCGACCTGGGCCTGGACCCGCTGCCGCTGCTGTCGCCGCGCCCCGGGTACACGCCCGACTTCCTGACCCCTCCCCCGCCGGGGCCGTCCGCGGACCTGGAGGACGAACTGGAGGCGCTGCTCACCACCCCGCCCGAGCAGGTGGCGGTGGAGCTGCGGCAGTGCCTGCTGGACCCGCGTCGGGCCCTGCCGGAGTCGGTGACCGGGCCGCTGCTGGCCGATCCGGAGGCGACCCTGGAGCGGATCGTCCGGGCGGTGCGCCGGGCGTGGGAGGCGCTGGTGGCACCGCACTGGCCGCGGGCCCGGGCGCTGTTGGAGGCCGACGTGTCGCTGCGCGCCCGCACCGTCGCCGAGGGCGGGCTGCGGGAGGTGATCGCCGCCGTCGCCCCCGACGCCCGGTGGCGGGGACGGGTGCTGCACCTGCCCGACCCGGCCCAGGGCGAGCGCACGCTGGACGGCCGGGGCCTGGTGCTGATGCCCAGCGTGTTCATGTGGCCGGAGACGGTGGCCAAGACCGAGGAGCCCTGGCAGCCGACGCTGTTCTACCCCGTGCACGGGGTGGGGCGGCTGTGGGAGACCGAGCCCCCGGCGCCGGCCGGGGACGCCCTGGCCCGGCTGCTGGGCGGGACCCGCGCGCGCCTGCTGACGGTGCTCGCCGAACCCTCGACGACCACGGTGCTGGCCCGTGCGCACGGGTGGAGTCCGGCCACCGTTTCGGAGCACCTGTCGGTGCTGCGCGCGGCAGGGCTGGTGCGGTCGTGGCGGGTGGGGCGGCGGGTGTTCTACACGCGGACGCCGGCGGGCGACACCCTGGTCCGGGCGGGCGGCCCCGGCGGCCGCACCCCCGGCGCGGACCCGGGAGAGGCCAGGGTTTAGGGTAGGCGAGCCTTATCTGCTTGTGAACGGAGTCCCGTGTCTCCCCTGCTCAGTAACCCGCGCGCCCGAGCGCGCGCCCTGTCGTCCGCCGCCGCCCTGGCCGCCCTGGCCCTGCTCAGCGCCTGCGGCAACGCCGCGGACGGCGCCTCCGACGGCCAGGACACCGACGGCTCCGGCGGCGGGGTCGCCGCCGAGGCGGGCGCCTTCCCGGTCACCATCGAGCACGAGTTCGGCGAGACCACCGTCACCGAGGCGCCCGAGCGCATCGTCACCCTGGGCGTCACCGACGCCGACGCCGTGCTGGCCCTGGGCGCGGTCCCCGTCGGCCACACCGGCTACCCGTTCTTCGAGAACGGGCTGGGGCCCTGGACCGACGACCTGGTGGGCGACGCGGAGACGACCCTGCTGGAGTCGGAGGCCGAGCCCAACTTCGAGCAGATCGCCGCTCTGGAGCCCGACCTCATCATCGGCGTCTCCTCCGGGTTCGACGAGGCCGCCTACGAGAACCTGTCGCAGATCGCCCCCGTGCTCGCGCGCCCCGCCGGGACCGCGGCCTACGCCGTCCCGCGCGAGGACGCCACCGCGTCCATCGCCGCCGCGATGGGCGTCCCGGAGAAGGGCGAGCAGCTCAACGCCGAGACCGACGCCCTGCTGGAGGAGGTCCGCGCCGAGCACCCGGAGTTCGCGGAGATGACCGGCGGGGTCGTGCTGCCCTACGACGGGAAGTTCGGCGCGTACCTGCCCGGCGACGCCCGCGGCCAGTTCCTGGTGTCGCTGGGCTTCCGGATCCCCGAGGAGATCACCGAGCGGGACACCGGCGAGAGCTTCTTCGTGGAGGTGCCCGCCGAGAACGTCGAGTGGCTCGACGGCGACGTGCTGCTGGTCCTGAGCGACGACGAGGACTACGACGTGGTCGAGGCCGCGCCGGTCTTCGCCGACCTGGACGTGGTGCGCGAGGACGCCGTGGTCGTGGCCACCATCGAGCAGCGCGGCGCCATCACCTACAACTCGGTGCTGTCGATCCCCTACGCGGTGGACACCCTGGTCCCCCGCATCGCGGACGCCCTGGCCTGAGACCGGGCCGCTCCCGGCGGCGCCCCGCTCCGCGGCGGGGCGCCGCCGGCGTTCCCGGGGCCGGCGGGAGCCCCGGACGGCTTGACCTCGACCCGGGTTGAGGTTGTGGAATTCTCCCGGGCGCGCCCGTGCCCGGCGAGGAGGGGAACGTGGAGACGACGAGCGCGGCGGACCGCGGGGCGGCGGCGTGACCGCCGAGGCCGGGACGCCCGGACGGGCGCGGCTGTGGGCGCCTCCCCACCGTCCCGTGGTGGCCGGGGTGTTCGGGCTGATGACCTTCATCGCCTTCGAGGCCTTCGCCGTCACCACCGTGATGCCGGTCGTCGCACGGAGCCTGCACGCGGAGCAGTGGTACTCGCTGGCGTTCGCCGCGACCGCCACCACCGGGCTCATCGGCATGACCGTCGGCGGCCGCTGGGCCGACCTGCGCGGGGTGCGCCGCCCGCTGGTCGCGGGCGCGGCGATGTTCCTCGTGGGCATCGCGCTGTGCGCGGCCGCCCCCGGCATGCCGGTCTTCGTCCTCGGCCGCCTGCTCCAGGGCGTGGGCGGCGGCATCGACTCGGTCGTGCTGTACGTGGTCATCGCCCGGTTCGTCCCCGAGGACCTGCGCCCGCGCATGTTCGGGCTGCTGACCGCGGCCTGGCTGCTGCCGTCGATCGTGGGGCCGCTGGTCACCGGCGCGCTGGTGGAGCTGATGCACTGGCGGCTGGTGTTCGCCCTGGTGCTGGCCGGGTCCGCGCTCTCGCTGGCGGTGCTGCTGAAGGCGACCCGCTCGGCCCCGCGCCCGGACACCGCGGGGTCCCCGGTGGGCCGCCGGGGCCTGTGGGCGGTGGTCGCGGCCGCCGCGGTGCTGGGCCTGCACCTGGCCGGGCAGCAGCAGATGCCCTGGCTCGTGGTGGGTACGGCGGTGGGCGCGGTCGCCGCGGCGGTCGCCGCCGCGCGCCTGCTGCCCGCGGGGACGCTGCGGGCGCGGGCGGGCATCCCCCGGCTGGTCGCCTTCCGGGGCGTGCTCGGGGCGGCCAACGCCGCCACCGACATCTACCTGCCGCTGTACCTCCAGCACCGGCTGGACTTCAGCCCCGTGGCGTCGGGCGCGGTGGTGGCGATCGGGGCGTTCGGCTGGGCGCTGGGCGCCTGGATCCAGGGGCGCTCGGGTGCTCCGGCCGGTTCGCCCGCCTCGCTGCGCACGGCGGCGCTGCTGGCGCTGTGCGGGCCGGTGGCGGCGCTGGGCCTGGTGACCGGGGTGCTGCCGCTCTGGGCGACCGTGCTCGGCTGCGTGCTGATGGGGACGGGCATGGGCCTGGCCTACCCGCAGGTGAGCTCGCTGGTGCTCGCGCTGTCGCCGGTCGGGGGGCAGGGGGGCAACAGCTCGGCGCTGCAGGTGGCGGAGTCGCTGGGCGTCTCGCTGCTGATCGCGGTGACCGGCGCCGTGCTCGCCGCGTCCGCCCTGACCGGGTACGGGCCCGTGTACGGGGTGGTCGCCGGGACCGCCCTGCTGGCCGTCGCGCTGACCATGGCCTTCACCCCGCCGCCACCGGGTCACTGATCGCGTGTCAGCGGGGCGGCCATGGCCGAGAACAGCTCCTCGATCCGCGCGGGTCCTGCATCGGTCAGCGCCGGGGACCCCACGACCGAGCGCATGACCCCCAGCCCCAGCAGGAGGGCGCCGAGCATCTCGGCGCGCAGCGCGGCGTCGTCCCCCGGCAGCCGTTCGGCGAACCCGGCGAGGTGCTCGTCGCAGATCCGGACGCGCAGCTGCTCGCGCACGTCGGCCCGGCCGGAGGAACGGAGCATCGCCACCAGGGGGTGCTCGCCGGCGGGGCCGCGGTCGGCCAGGACCACCTCGCGCAGCAGGTCGGCGGCGATCTCCCCGGCCGGGCGGTCCGGTCCCCCGTGCGGTACGTCGGGGACCTCGGGCCGCATCGCCTGCGCGTAGAGCTCGCGCTTGGAGCCGAAGTAGCGGAAGACCAGCGCGGCGTCGACGCCCGCGTCCGCGGCGATCTCCCGGACGCCGACGCCGTCGAAGCCGTGCCGGGAGAAACGCAGGCGCGCGGCGTCGAGCAGGGCCGCGCGGGTGGCCGCCTTGTCGCGGCGCCGTCGTGTGGTCATGCGTGTCAGCATAAGTCATCAATCGTTGACTTAATACCCGGCTCCGCCTAGCCTTTGTCATCAACTGATGACTTGATCGGACGGGGAAACGGTATGCGGGTGTACGCCATCACCGGAGGGACCAACGGGATGGGCCGGGCCCTGGGCCTGCTGCTGGCCCGCCGCGGGGACCGGGTCCTGGCCCTGGCCAGCGGGGAGGCGGGCGGGCGAGCGCTCCTCGAACAGGCCCGGGAGGCGGGGGCGGGCGACCGGGTCGACTTCCTGCGCGCCGACCTGAGCACCGTCGCCGGGATGAACGCGGCGCTGGCGGGTGTACGCGAGCGCACCGACCGGCTCGACGGGCTCGTCTTCGGCGCCCAGCGGTTCCGCCCCGTCCGCGAGGAGACCGCCGACGGCCTGGAGTCCACCTTCGCCCTGGCCTACCTGAGCCGGTCCGTGCTCGGCCACGGGCTGGTCGACCTGCTCGAACGCGGGGAGGCGCCGGTGATCCTCAACATCGCCGGCCCCGGCGGGCTGCCGGGGCGCGTGCACTGGGACGACCTCCAGCTCACCCGGGGGTACACCGGGATGCGCGCGGCCATGCAGGGTTCGCGCTGCAACGACCTGCTGGGGGCGGACTTCCCCGCCCGCCACCCGGGGGCGCGCACCCGGTACGTCCTCTACAACCCCGGGTTCGTGCGCACCGGCATGGCCGACCCGCTGCCCGCGCCGCAACGGCTGCTCGCCCGGGCGCTGGCCCGGGTCCTGGCGAGATCCCCGGAGGCGGCGGCCGCGGACCTGGCCCGGCTGCTGGACGCGCCCCCGGCCGAGCCGGTCTCCGCGTTCCGCCGGAACACCCGGCTGGACCTGTCCGGCCCCGCCTTCGACCCCGGAGCGGCCGCCGGGCTGTACGCCCTCACCCGGGCGCTGCCGGTGGACGGCGGCCCCCCGGAGCGGGGACGGCGCGTGTGACCGCCGCCACCGACGCGCTCCATCCCTTGGGACACAGGGCCTGCCGCTTCGCCCAGACGGCACTCGTGCCCCTTACCCGTGGCTTACAGTGCGGGGGTAGGGCGCCCGGGTAAGGGTCAGAGAACCGAGAAGGAGCGTGTCGATGTTCGACAGTGTCGTGGAGTGGTTCAAGGGCATGTTCGGCGGGGCGGCCGAGGAGGCCGTCCAGGGGGTCACGGACACCGTCCAGGGGTACGGGGAGACCGCCCAGGGGTTCGGTGAGACCGCGCAGGGCTACGGCGAGGCGGCGCAGGGCCTCGGCGAGACCGCGCAGGGGTACGGCGAGGCCGCCCAGGGGTACGGGGAGGAGGTCCTCGGCGGGGCCGCCGAGACCGCCCAGGGCTACGGGGAAGCCGCCCAGGGCTACGGCGAGGAGGTCCTCGGCGGGGCCGCCGAGACCGCCCAGGGCTACGGCGAGGCCGCGTTCGGCGAGGCGGGCGAGGCCGTCCAGGGCTTCCAGGACCAGGCCGACGCCGTCGGCGGGTTCGTGGAGGACCCGGGCGGCGCCGTCACCGACGCCGCCCGTGACCGCCTCATGGGCGAGGGCGGCTGACGACGTCCTGCCCGGCACCCCCGCCGGGCAGGGCGCGTCCCGCTATCCCCGTCCGGAACGCTCCGGACCGCCTCGCGCGGCCCGGGCGGGCCCTGGGCCGTACCGGGCGCGCACCGCCGCCGCGGCCAGCGCGAGCAGGGCCGCCGCGCACAGCCACGCGAAGACGTCCCCCACGCGCGCGTACACCGTGGGGACCCCCTCCCGGGGGACGTCGGCCACCAGGAGCTGCCGATCGGTGGTGTAGTAGTCCACCGTCGCCAGGGTCCGCCCCAGCGGGTCCACCGCGTTGGCCCGGCCCCGGCTCGCCTGGCGGACCAGCGACACCCCGTTCTCCACCGCGCGGAACACCGCGTTGCGCGCGTGCATCTCCTTGATCCCCTCCCAGGTGTTGGCGCCCACGAGCAGGATGTCCGCCCCCGCCGCGCCCGCCTGCCGGACCGTGCCCGGGAAGTCCCCGTCGTAGCAGATGACCGTGGCCAGCCGCCCCGCGGGCGTGTCCGCCACGGGCACCCGGCCGTCGCCGGGCTCGTACGGCTCCAGGATCGGAATCGGGTGGCTCTTGTCATAGGTCCACAGCACGGTCCCGGCGGGGTCGACGAGGACCATCTGGTTGCGCAGGTGCGGCGCCTCCTCGGTGTAGACCGACATCCCGGCGTTCACGTACACGCCGTGCCGGCGGGCGACCCGGGCGATGTCCTCCACCAACAGGTCGCGGTCGGACTCCATGGTGAAGGCCGCCGACTCCGCCCAGACCACGACCTCGGCGCCCGCCTCGGCCTCGCGTCCGGTGGCGGCGAGCAGGTCGTCGTTGACGGCGGCGAAGCGTTCGCGCATCTCGGCGCGGTCGGCGGCGAGCAGGGCCTCCAGGGAGTCGTACTCGTGGAAGGTCGGCCGGAGCTCCTCCCAGGCGGCCTGGGAGGCGCTGACCCCGGCGACGCGCACCGTGTCGTCGGGGAGCGGGGAGAACACCAGGCGCACCCCGCCCAGCGCGGTGACCAGGACGACCGCCGAGACGGCGGCGACCAAGGCGTTCCGGGAGGACCGGTCGGCCGCTCCGCGCTCCCACAGCAGGGCGGCGGCCGAGGCGGTCCACGCGATCAGGAGGCTCACCCCGTACACCCCGGTCAGTGAGGACACCTGGATCAGCGCCGTGTTCTCGGCCTGGGTGGCGCCCAGGACCCCCTGGATCGTGCCGAAGGGCGTGACCGAGGCGACCGCGAACTCCACCGTGACCACGGCGACCGGGAAGACCGCGCTCGCCCACCGGCCGACGCGGCGGTACAGGAGCCGGTCGAGGGTGTAGGGGACGGCGTGGACCAGGGCCAGGACGAGGGCGATCGGGAGGAAGGGCGGGGACAGCAGGTCGGCCAGGGCCAGCCAGACCGTCGTGGAGACGGCGGTGGAGGCCAGGGCGACGCCGAACGCGGCGAGGGGGCCGAACGAGCGGATGGAGCGGAGCAGCAGGACGGGGTAGAGCCAGGCGAGCAGGGCGATGTCCCAGGCCGCCTGCATGGCGAAGACGGACAGGAGGGTCCCGGCCGCCCACAGGATCGCGCGGCGCACGGATGCGGAGTCCACGGATCTCCTTTCGGATCGGGTCTTCGGTTCGGATGGTGCGGTGCGGCCCGGCCGGGGCTCCGCAAACGCTACGCCGCGCGCTCCCCCGTTCCCATGGGGGATCCCGCCCGGTCTCTACGGGATGCCGCGGCCCGAACTGCGGAGTCCCGCAGTACCGGTGCGGCCCCGGGGGCGGCTACCGTCCTAGGGCGTGCTCCGCGGACACCCCCTGCGGCCCGGTGCCCGCGCCGGGGAGGGCCCCGGGCACATCCGCGGGGCGAGGACCGACGAGGAGGAGGACCCATGGGCGGCGAGGACCGGTCGGCGCGCGTCTGGGCGCGGGCCGTGGCGGGCACCGCCCTGGGCGCGGCGTCCGCGGTGGTGGAGGCCGCGGCGCTGGTGCCGCTGCTCGTCCTGCTGCCGCTGGCCGCCGCCCGGCCCGGGCGGCGGTGGCTGCACCGGCTGCTGCGGCCGTTGGAGCGGGTCGAACGGTGGCGCCTGGCCGCCCTGTTCGGGATCGAGATCGTGGGCGAGCCCGGGCCGCTGCGCGTGTCGGCGTACCTGGCGGTGCGCTGCCCGGTGGGGCTGTTCGGCGGGCTGGTGCTGGGGTTCTTCCTGCCGTCGGGGGTCTACCTGGCGTTCTCCCCCCTGGCGGTGCTGGACGGCAACCCGGTGGCGGTCGTCCCGTTCGGGCTGGCCCTGGTGTACTTGAGCGTGCAGGGGATCGTGGGGCTGGTGGGCACCGAGCGCTGGCTCGCGCGCCGGCTGCTGGGTCCCAGCCGCCAGGACCTGCTCCGGGAGCGGGTCGCCGAGCTCACCGCGTCCCGGGCCGGGGTGGTCACCGCCGTGGACCGGGAGCGCCGCCGGATCGAGCGCGACCTGCACGACGGCCTCCAGCAGCGGCTGGTCCTGGTGGGCATGGCCCTGGGCCGGGCCCGGCGCGACCCCGGTTCCGCGCGCGGCCGGGAACTGGTGGAGCAGGCCCACCGGGAGATGGGCAACGCGATCCGCGACCTCAAGGAGGTCGCCTGGCGGGTGTACCCGGCGGTGCTGGCCGAGTCCGGGCTCGCCGCTGCGCTGGACGGGCTGGCCGCCCGGTCGGAGCTGCCGATCCGGGTGTCCTGCCGGGTTCCGGCGGAGATCCCGCCGGCGGTGGAGACCGCGGCCTACTTCGTGGTGGCCGAGGCGGTCACCAACACGGTCAAGCACGCCGGGGCGACCCGGGTGGACGTGCACGTCGAGAGTGAGGGGAACGCGTTGGTGGTCCGGGTGAGCGATGACGGGGCGGGCGGGGCCGACCCGTCGGGGACGGGGCTGTCCGGCCTGGCGGGCCGGGTGGGCGCGCTGGACGGGAGCCTGGCCGTGGACAGCCCGGTCGGCGGACCGACGACCGTGACGGCGGTGCTGCCGTGCGGGTGATCGTGGCCGAGGACTCCGCGCTGCTGCGCGAGGGCCTGGTGCGGCTGCTGGAGGACGAGGGCCACCGGGTGATCGCCTCCGTCGGGGACGCCGAGGCACTGCTCGCGGCGGTCGCCGAGGAGGAGCCCGACGTGGTCGTGGCGGACGTGCGCATGCCGCCGACGCACACCGACGAGGGCCTGCGGGCGGCGGTGCGGCTGCGCCGGGAGCGCCCGGGGATCGGGGTGCTGGTGCTGTCCCAGTACGTGGAGCGGCGGTACGCGACCCGGCTGTTCACCGAGAACACCGGCGGGGTCGGCTACCTGCTCAAGGACCGGGTGATGGAGGTGGACGGCTTCCTCGACGCGCTGGAGCGGGTGGGCGCGGGCGGGGCGTCCTTCGACCCCGAGGTCGTCCGGCAGCTGCTGGCCGGCGGCGAGGGGGGCGGGCTGACCGAGCGGGAGCGCGCGGTGCTGGAGCTGATGGCGCAGGGGCACACCAACCCGGCGATCGCCGAGCGGCTGTTCGTCTCGGTGAGCGCGGTGGAGAAGCACGCCAACGCGATCTTCGAGAAGTTCGGGCTGGCCGCGACGCCGGGGTACAACCGCCGTGTGCTGGCGATCCTGCGCCACCTGGGCGCCTGACGGCGGCCCGCCGGGTGTTCCGGGACCCGGCGGGCCGCCCGCCCCGGGCGGGGGCGCTCCGGCCGAGGGGATCAGCCGAAGTCCACGTCACTGCACAGGTAGTACACCTGGTCCTGGTGGGAGGCCTTCCAGATCGTGTAGACGATGTGGTGGCCGGTGTACCCCGAGGTGCTGACGTCGATCAGGTAGTCGTTGCCGGGCGGGTACTGGCCGGTCTGCTCGACCAGTTCCAGGTCGTCCCAGCCGGGGGCCTGCGTGGTCGGGTCGAAGCCCTGGCGGGTGACGTACACCTGGAAGTAGTCCGCCCCGTGCGACGCCTGGTCGTACAGGTGGATGGTGAAGTCGTCCTCCACCGGGGTGGTCTTCCAGGCGCCGGGCGTGTCGAGGGAGTCGTAGCGGCCGCCCTCGGTGTTGCCGCCGCTGCACAGGGTGCCGTCGGGCACCTGGCCGCGGTGGTCTCCGCCGACGTTGTCGCGGTACAGCCCGTTCCAGTTCCACATGGCGTTGGGGTTGTCCTGCCACGCCTGCCAGCACATGGGGTCTTCCTGCGCCATGTCGGGGTTGAGGTGGTCGTCGCCCCAGCGCTCGAAGCAGCCGTAGTTGCGGGAGGCGGGGTCGACCACGGAACCGTGCGCGGAGGCGGGCGCGGCCGTGGCGGTGAGGGCGAGCAGGGGCAGTGCCGCCAGCGTCAGGGCCCGGGCCGCCAGGGGGAGGCGGGGGCGGGCGGTGGTCGTTGCGGTGTTCTCGTTCATTGCGTCTCCGTCGGTCTCGGCCGGGTGGCCGCACGACGGGGAGCGCTCCCACGCCGATTGTTACCCACCGGATCCGCCCCGAAACACAGCGCTCCCGAAATTCCCTCGCCGCCGGGCGCCGTCCGGGGTTAGGGTGCCGGGACGACATCCCGAGGGAAGGGGCCGCATGAACGAGCACTCCGGACGACGAGCCCTCCGCACCGCCGCGGCCGGGGAGCCGACCCGCCGCTGACGGCCCCTGGGCCGCGACCGGCGCCCCCGTCCGGGGCGCGCCGGCGGTCCGCGGTGCCCGGTGTCCCCGGACACGGCCGGGCGGAAGTCACATGCGTGTCCTCTTCCCTCCGTGTCCCGGGAGTCCCCGTGTCATCGTTGTTCCCGTTCCGCCGCACGCGCGCCGGACGCCCTCCCCTGGGCCGCGACTTCACCCTCCTGTGGTGGGCGTCGGCCCTGACCAACCTCGGCGACGGCGCGCTGCTGGCCGCCGGCCCCCTGCTCGTCGCCTCCGTGGCGCCCTCCCCCCTGGCCGTGGCGGGCGCCGCGGCCGTGCAGACCGCACCGCACCTGCTGTTCTCCCCGTTCGCCGGCGCCCTGGTCGACCGGCTCCCCCGGCGGTCGGTACTGGTCGCCGCCGACCTGGCCCGGGGCGCGGTGCTCGCACTGCTGGCCCTGGCCGTGCTGACCGGCGGGGCCCACCTGTGGGCGGTGTACGCCGCGGTGTTCGCCCTCGGCGTGGGCGAGACCCTGGCCGACACCGCCTACGGGGCCCTGGTCCCCTCGGTGGTCCCCAAGGAGCTGCTGGGCAGGGCCAACGCCCGGCTGGCGCTGACGTTCTCGCTCAACAACCAGCTGCTGGGGCCGCCGCTGGGCGCGGCGCTGTTCGCCGTGCTGTGGGCGCTGCCGTTCGGGTTCGACGCCCTCGCCTACGCCGTGGCCGGGCTGGTCGTGCTGCGCCTGTCGGTGCGGCCGCGGGCCCCGGAGCCCGAACGCCGCAACGGCGGCGGCCTGTGGGCCGACACACTCCAAGGCCTGGTGTTCGTCGGCGGCGTCCCCGTGCTGCGCACGCTGACCGGCTGCATCCTCGTCATGAACCTGACCGGGGTGGGCGCGTTCTCGATCTGGGTGCTCTACGCCCGCGAGCACCTGGGGCTGTCGGAGGCCGGGTTCGGCCTGTTCATCGCGGCCGGCGCGGTCGGCGGGGTGGTGGGCTCGCGGGTGTACGGGTTCTGGGAGCCCCGGGTGGGGCGTGCGTTCCTGCTGCGCTGGGGGCTGGTGCTGGAGGCGGCGACCTACGCGGCGCTGGCCCTGGTCTCGAGCCCGTGGGCGGCCGGGGCGGTCATGGCCCTGTTCGGCGTGCACGCGGTGGTGTGGGGGACGGCCGCGGTGACCGTGCGGCAGTCGGTCACACCCGACGGCCTGCTGGGCCGGGCGGCCGGGGTGTACCGGTGGGCCGATCTGGGCGGGGCGGCGCTGGGCGCGGTGCTCGGCGGGGTGCTGGCCCAGGCGCTGGGGCTGCTGGCGCCGTTCTGGGTGGCGGCGGCCGCGGTGGGCGTGCTGGCGGCGGTGGCCTGGCGGCCCCTGGGTGCGGCCGACGCGGAGCCGGCGACGGGGAATTCGGGACGGCGTTCCTGAAATAAGTCGTTCATATGGTGTTTACATATCACCATTGGCGGGTTACTTTTCTGGCACGCCGCCGGAACCCTCCGGGCACCGGCGCGGAAGGCCCGGCGGCGTGCCATTGTCCGTCCTTTCACCAACCCGCTCACGGCACGATTGGGAGCGCTCCCGAACCCCCGATCGCACCCCTTCCCTTCCCTTTCCCCTTTCACCCCGGAGACCGTTCTCCGGCTCCGCAGGACGCCCGCCTCCTCGCCGGGGCGGGCGTCCGTTCCGTCCGGTCCTGGGATGATGGGTGCCATCCGAGGTGGAAGGGGCGAACGTGGCGAACCCGGTGGAGACCGACACCGTCGTCGTCGGTCTGGGAGCGATGGGCGCCCAGACCCTGTGGAGGCTGGCCCGGCAGGGGGTCGACGCCGTCGGGATCGAGCGGTTCGCCCCCGGCCACGACCGCGGCTCCAGCCACGGCGAGTCCCGCATCATCCGCACCGCCTACCTGGAGGGCGAGGAGTACGTCCCGTTCGTGCGGGCCGCCTGGCGGGCCTGGGCCGAACTGGAGGAGGCCTCCGGGGAGCGGCTCGTCCACCGCACCGGGGCGCTCATGCTGGGCGCCCCCGACAGCGCGGCGGTGGCCGGCTCGCTGGCCGCGGCCGCCCGGCACGGGCTCGCCGTGGAGCACCTGTCCGGCGCCGTCCTGGCCGAACGCTTCCCCCAGCACGCGGTGCGCCCCGGTGAGGAGGGCGTCTTCGAGGAGGAGGGCGGCGCCGTCCTGCCCGAGGCGGCGATCCTGGCCGCGGTGCGGCTGGCCCGCGCCCACGGGGCCCGCGTGATGACCGGCACCGCCGTCACCCGGATCGAGCCCGACCCCGACCGCCCCCGCGTGTTCGTCGGCGACACCGAGATCCGCGCCCGGCGGGTGGTGGTGACCGCCGGGGCGTGGCTGCCGACCCTGCTGCCCTCCCTGGCCGGGCTCGGCGGCGGTATCCGGGTGGAGCGCCGGGTGCTGGGCTGGTTCCGGCTCACCGGGGACGCCCCGCCGCACGCCGCGGGCCCGGTCTTCGCCCGCGACGAGCCCGACGGCACCCTCTGGTACGGCTTCCCGAGCCTGGACGGGCGCACCGTGAAGATCGGCGTGCACGCCGAGGCCCCCGGCGCCCCGCGCCGTCCCGGGGCCCAGTGGGGCGAGCCCGTCGACCCCGACGCGGGTCCGCGCGCCCCCGACGCGGACGACGCCCGCCGTCTCGGCGAACTCACCGCCGGGCTGCGCGGTGTCGAACCGCTGCCCGAGCGCATGGCGGCGTGCATGTACACGATGACCTCCGACGAGCACTTCGTCATCGGCGGCCACCGCGACCTGCCCGGCCTGGTGGTCGCCGGGGGGTTCTCCGGACACGGGTACAAGTTCGCCTCAGCCGTGGGCACGGCCCTGGCCGACCTGGCGCGGGACGGTGCGACCGCGGTGCCGGTCTCCATGTTCGACCCGCACCGCTGGGACACCGGGCGGCCGTGACCCGCGGGAGGGGGCCGTGCGATCATCTCCCCCAGCGCGGCGCGAGCGCACCCTCCCCGTCCCACCCCCGGAAGGACCCCCGAATGCAGAACACCACCCGGCGGACCGCGCTCGTCACCGGCGCCTCCTCCGGCATCGGCCGTGCCGTCGCCGCCGACCTGGTCCGGCGCGGCTACCGCGTGTACGGGACGAGCCGCAGGCCCGAGGCGGTCGCCGACCCCGTGGCCGGGGTGGAGTACCTGGCGCTGGACCTGACCGACGCGGACTCCATCGAGGCCTGCGCCGCGGCGGCCGGGGACGTGGACGTGCTGGTCAACAACGCGGGCGAGAGCCAGAGCGGGCCGCTGGAGGAGCTGCCCATGGACGCCCTGGAGCGGCTGTTCCGCCTCAACGTGTTCGGTGCGGTGCGGCTCACCCAGCTGCTGCTGCCGGGGATGCGCTCCCGCCGGTACGGGCGGGTGGTCATGGTCGGGTCGATGCTGGCCAGCTTCCCGCTGGCGCACCGGTCCTCGTACGTGGCGTCCAAGGCCGCGATCAAGGGGTTCGCGGACGCGCTGCGCCGCGAGGTCTCCCCGTACGGGATCGGGGTGGCCACCGTGGAGCCCGGTTCCATCAACACCGGCATCAGCGAGCGGCGCACCCAGTACCTGCGCGAGGGCTCCCCCTACACCGGCGACTACCGCACCATGCTGGCCGCGCTCAACGCCAACGAGGCGGCGGGCATCCCCGCGGAGACGGTGTCCCGCACCATCCTGCGGGCGGTCGAGGACGCCCGGCCGCGGCCGCTGTACGCGGTGGGCAGCAACGCGCCGCTGGTGTTCGCGCTGCGGCGGCTGATGCCGCGCTCGGTGGTGCTGGGCATGGTCGCCCGCAGACACGGCCTGCGGTGAGCCGGGCGCCCGCCCGGGGCGCCGCGCCGTGCCTCCTCAACGGGGGACCGCGCGACCTCTCCGGAGAACGGTAAGCGGGTTGAAAGCGGGACGCCGGAGAATCGGCTGCGACGCAGGGCGCGAGGCGGCAGGCGACCACGAGAACGCCACAGGACGGAACCACGACCCGTACGCTCCGCCGGAGGGCCGGACCCTCCGGCGGTGACCGGCCCCCTCACGACCCGAGCCGTCGCCGCCACCAGTCGGGGATGTGCTCGAAGGCGCGGGGGAAGCAGCGGAAGTCCAGAACGTAGTGCCCGTCGTGGGTCCTGCGCCCGAAGCCCGGCTCGGAGTCGCGGTCGTAGGAGAAGGAGTACGTCCCGTCCGGCTCCACGGTGACATCGGCGCGGAACCACGTGCCTGTTCCGGGTTCGTACATGCCGCGGCGCAGTCGCGCCAGGGGCGCGGAAACACGGGCGGGAACAGTGAGCCGGTGGGCGCCCCCGGCCACGGCGTGCACCCCGACGCGTCCGCCCAGCAGCACCGCGAACCCCCGGACGCCGGCGCCCGCGGCCCCCTCGGCGAAGGCGGCGGCGACCTGCGCCTCCAGCGCCTCGCGCTCCCCGGGGGCCAGGGGGAGCCAGGCCCCGCCCGGGGCGGTCTCCAGTCCGTCGGGCAGGTCGTGCCTCCGGCGCCGGCCGTCGAGGGGGTGGCGCCAGGCCGGGGCGCGCCGCTCCCGGTCCCGCAAGAACGTGCTCCCCGCCGCCTGCGCACTCGCGGGTTCCCAGCCGCGGCCGTCGGCGGGGAACCAGGAGGGCCAGTGGTCGTACGCCCGGAGCACGTCGGCCCCGGTGGGGGCGACCTCCAGGCGCAGGAAGCACCAGCCGCCGTGCTCGGGGTGGAGTTCAGCCTCGTAGAGGGCGTTGAGCAGGGTCATGGGCTCGGTGAGCGGCGAGCGCCGGGCCAGGGGCTCGGGGCCGCTTTCGGCGAAGCCCCAGTTCCGGCCGATCCGCTCGTGGAGGAGGACGGCGGTGCCGCCGGGCGCGTTCGCGCGCGTCCAGGCGACCAGGGCGTCCAGAGCGGGCGAGGGCCCGGGGGCCGGACGGCCGGGGATCTCCGCACAGCGGCGCAGGTCGTCGCCCAGCCGCAGGGAGACCATCGCCTCGAAGTCCTCCAGCAGGCGTGTCCGGACCGGGGCCGCGGAACCCGCAGGGAGGGCGGGAGGGGTGCTCCCGGGGGTCAGTCCGAGCCGGGCGGCCGTGGCCAGGGCCGTCGGGGCGTCGAGCCCGCCGCGGTACCCGGGGCAACGGGCGTACAGGGCCAGGGCGCGCTCGACCACCTCCCCGGTGATTCCGGCGGTCCGGGCCCGGGACGACAGGTCGGCGACCAGGGCGTCCGGTTCCGGGGCGGGGCCCGCGGGGAGCTCGAGCCCGGCCGCGATCCTCTCCCGGACGGCCGCGTCGTCGGCCAGGTCCCCGAGCAGGCGGGACAGGCCGTCGTCCTCCACCCGGTCGTCGTAGGCGGCCCGGTCCCAGGCGGCGCCGTCCCACCAGTAGGCGAGGCCCGGCGGGCGTTCGGCCTCGTTGTCGGCCAGCCAGGCCCAGGGCAGCCAGTCGGGGGCGCCGTCCAGCGGGTCCACGCCCATGTAGAGGTGCTCGTCGCAGGAGCGTTCCGTGCCCGTGAGAACGGCTCGGCCGCCCGCCACCGGGACCAGCTCCCAGCGGCTTCCGCCGTGGTCGTCGAAGCGGATGACTCCGTCCTCGTCCGCGGTGTACCGCGTGCCCGGCGACAGGGCCGCCAGCAGGGCGGCGCGCGCCCACAGGTCGGGCAGCGGGGGCAGGTCCCCGGCGCGGCCGGGACGGTGGAAGGCCATGGAGATCCTCGGTGGTCCGGGGTGCAGGGGCGTCGGCCAACGTACACCGGCGGGGGCGGCGCGGGGGCGGGGGCGGGTGGCCGTAGGTTGGGCGTACAGATCGCCGACAACCGTGGAGGTGCCGCGTGAGCGTCGTCAAGTTCAACGTCCTGACCGTCCCGGAGGGTGCCGGGGCCACGCTGGAGGAGCGGTTCGCCGACCGCGCGGGCCTGGTGGAGGGGCAGCCCGGGTTCGAGGAGTTCCAGCTGCTGCGCCCGGTGGAGGGCACCGACAAGTACCTGGTGTACACCCGGTGGCGGTCCCAGGAGGACTTCGAGAACTGGCTGAAGAGCCGGGAGTTCCGGCAGGGGCACGCCCAGGCCGCCGCCGACGCGGGCCGCACCGGGCACGGCCACGGGCACGGGCACGGCGGTCCCGCCGCGACCGGCAGCGAACTGTGGGGCTTCGAGGTGATCCAGCGCGTCTCGGCGAAGGACGAGGGGTGACGGGGGCCGGGGCGTGACCGACCCCGGGTGCCCGCCCCGCGCGGGCACCTCCCCCGCCGACCACCTGGCGGCGGCGCGCGGCTCCCGTGATCCCGCCGAGCTGCGCCGCCTGGCGGCCACGCCCCACCCGTTCGTGTGGCAGGCCCTCGCGGAGAACCCGCGCACACCGGCGGACACACTGGCGCTGCTGACACACGCCCGGTCGGACGAGTGGAACGACCACCGTCTGCTGCGCCTGTTGGCCGAGCACCCCGGGGCCGACGGCGAGGTGCTCGGCGCCGTCCTGCGGGCCGTCGCCGCATCCCTGACAGCGGGTGCCCGGCCCTACGGCGCCGCGCTCGCCCTCGCCGGGAACCCCCGGGCGGACCCGGGTGAGGTCGCGGCGCTCGGAGCCCTGCGCGGGGCCTCCGCACGGTTGCGGCGGGGGCTGCGCGAACGGCTCGCGGTCAGGGGCTCCGCGGGGCCCGGGCCTCGATGAGGAAGCGGGTCGTGGTGGCGGTGAAGGAGCCCTCGCGTTCGATGTGGTCGTGCATGGCGCGCAGCCGGTCGAGGTACTTCTCCACCGTGAAGTCCGGGACCATCCACACGACCTTGCGCAGGAAGTAGACCACCGCGCCGACGTCGAAGAACTCGGTGTGCAGCTCCTCCAGCCGCAGGTCCACCACCTCCAGCCCCGCCGCCTCGGCGGCGCGGCCGGCGTGGTCGGGGCTGCGGTTCGCCCGGACCTCCTCCGGCTGGGGGCCGAGGAAGAACTCCACCACCTCGAACACGCTCGCCGGGCCGACCTCCTGGGACAGGTAGGTGCCGCCCGGGGCGAGCACCCGGGCGATCTCGGGCCAGTTGGCGGCCACCGGGTGGCGGGAGACCACCAGGTCGAAGGCGTCGTCCCCGAACGGCAGGGGATCGGTGTCGGCCGCGGCGACCACCACCGCGCCCAGGGGGTGCAGCAGCCGGGTGGCCCGGGCGACGTTGGGCGGCCACCCCTCGGTGGCGACCGTCAGCGGCGGCCTGCGCGGAACACCCGCCAGGAGCTCCCCTCCCCCGGTCTGCACGTCCAGGGCGGCGCTCGCCCGCGCCATGCGTTCGGCCACCAGGCGGTGGTAGCCCCAGGAGGGGCGCTGCTCGGTGGCGCGGCCGTCCAGCCAGGAGAAGTCCCACCCGGCCACGGGTGCGTCGGCGGCCTCGGCCACCAGGTCGTCGAAGGTGCTCATGGAGGCATGTTCACATCCGGGACCGTCCGCGGCCAGCCGGTTTTCCGCGGGCGGCGGCATGTCATCCGGTGATGGGGCCACCCCGCCGCGGGTGCGTCGGAGCCGACTCGCCAGGATGGACCCCCATGAAGACTCTGCTCCGGTTCGCCGGTTCCGTCACCCCCCTGCCCGCCGTCACCGCCGGGCTGGTCGCCGTGCTGGTCGGGGTGACGAGTTCCGCGGCCATCGTGTTCACCGCCGCGGAGGCCGCCGGGGCCGACTCCGGTCAGGTCGCGTCGTGGATGCTCGCCCTGGGCGTGGGCATGGCCGTCACCTGCGTGGGCCTGTCCCTGCGCTACCGGGCGCCCGTGGTCACCGCCTGGTCCACGCCCGGCGCCGCACTGCTGGCGGTGGGCCTGGACGGTGTGACGCTGGCGCAGGCGGTCGGCGCGTTCGTGTTCTCGGCCGCGCTGATCACGCTGAGCGGGGTGACCGGCTGGTTCGAGAAGGTCATGGACCGCATCCCCGTGCCGTTGGCCGCCGGGCTGCTGGCCGGGGTGCTGCTGCAGTTCGGGATCGGCCTGTTCACGAGCATGGAGGGCGACCTCGCCGTGGTGGCCGCGATGTTCGCGGTGTACCTGGCGGCCCGCCGCTGGGCGCCGCGGTACGCGGTGCCCGCCGCGCTGGTCGCCGGGGGCGCCGTGGCGGCTCTGGGCGGAACGCTGGACCTGTCGGGGGTGGTCCCCCGGCTCGCGGTCCCGGTGCTGGTCGTCCCCGAGTTCTCCTGGCAGGTGCTGGTGAGCGTGGGGGTGCCGCTGTTCGTGGTGACGATGGCGTCGCAGAACCTGCCCGGGGTGGCGGTGCTGCGCAACGACGGCTACCGGGTGCCGGTCTCGCCGCTGATCGGGTGGACCGGGGCGACCAACCTGGTGCTGGCGCCGTTCGGCTGCTTCGGCATGAACCTGGCGGCGATCACCGCCGCGATCTGCACGGGCCCCCAGGCCCACCCCGACCGGGAGCGGCGGTTCCTCGCCGGGGTGTGGGCGGGCGTCTTCTACCTGGTCGTCGGCGTGTTCGGGGCGACCGTCGCGGCGCTGCTGGTGGCGCTGCCCCCGGCGCTGATCGCGGCCATCGCCGGGCTCGGCCTGCTCGGAACGATCGGGGGGTCGCTGTCGTCGGCGCTGTCGGACGAGCGGTCGCGGGAGGCCGCGCTGGTGACGTTCCTGGCGACGGCGTCGGGGGTCACGTTCCTGGGCATCGGCTCGGCGTTCTGGGGGCTGGTCGCCGGAACGGTGACCTGGGCGGTCACCGCGCGGCGGGGCGCGCGGACCGACGAGGAGGCGGAGGCCGCGTGAAAGGCGGTTGCGCGCCCCGGCACGCGACCGGTAGAAATTACGCGCCCCGGTACGAACGGTGAACCGGGGTCCGAGAACGAGAGGAGGCCGGGCCATGTCCACCGTGCACATCGCGCTCGTGGCCTCCCGGGGGAACCGATAGGGCTCACGCGGCCCGCCCCCGGGCGGTCGGGCGCACACACGAAGGTGTCGCCTTGACTGTTGCAGTATCCGACCTGACCGTCCGTCCGATCACCGGACCCGAAGAACTGTCTCTGTTCAACCGGTTCCCGTACCTGTTGAACGACGAATTCGCCGAGGACCTGGCCGACGGCCGCCGCCGCGCCGAATGGATGTGGCTGGCCCTGGCCGGCGACCGCCCGGTGGCCCGGCTGTCCTTCTGGGCGGCGAAGCAGGGCGACGAGCCGCTGCTGACCGACGTCCTCGACGTCGACGACGAGGCCGCCGACCTGGACCGGGAGGCCGTCCTCGAACACCTGCTGCGCACGGCGGTGGCCGCCACCGTCCCTCCGGGGACGGTGCCGCCCGAGTTCCTGCGGTTCGTGTCCGCCGACTGGCGCTCCGACCCGCACGAGCGGCGGGCCGTGGCCGAGCGGATGGCCGCCGTGGAGAAGACCGGCGGCTCCCTGCTCGTGGAGCGGCTCCGCTTCCAGTGGGACCTGCGGGGCTCCGCGCCGCGCCCCGGCGACCGGCTGCGTTTCCGGGGCATCCGGGACGAGCAGGAGATGCGGGAGCTGATGGAGCGGGCGCTGCAGGGCAGCCTGGACGCCCACCACCGGCACGAGCTGCTGACCATGACCCCCGAGGAGGTCGTCTCGGCCGAGTTCGCCCAGGAGTTCGGGCGCTACTCCACGCCGCGGTCCTGGTGGCGGATCGCCACCGGGCCCGACGGGGAACCGGTCGGGTTCGTGCTGCCCGCCCGCAACGCCAAGCACCCGATCATCGGGTACATCGCGGTGCTGCCCGAGCACCGGGGCAACGGGTACATCGACGACCTGCTGGCCGAGGGCACCCGGGTGCTGGTCGAGGAGGGCGGCGAGACGTACGCGCGGGCCGCCACGGACCTGGGGAACACCCCCATGGCCGCGGCCTTCGCCCGGGCGGGGTACGCCACCATCAGCGGGGTCGTCGACATGGTGTGGGACGCGCCCCTGTAGGCGCGGCCGCCGGGGCCTCCGGTCGGCCGGCATCGGCCGACCGGTCGCCCCTCACCAGGGGACACCGCCGCGGACGCCGTGCCGTGGTCTTCGCTCACACCGTGGCGAAGACCCGTCCGGCCTCGGCGACGGCCGCCACCAGGTCCTGGGGGTCGGCGGTCATCCCGGCGATGACCAGGTCGATCTCCTCCAACCCGGACCTGGCCAGCAGGGCCTTGTCGTTGGTCGTCCACTCGCCGCGCCCGGCCAGCACCGCGTGCGCCGTCTGGGCGGCCGCCTGCGCGATGAGGCCCGCGGTCTGGCTCACCCGCCCCTGCGGGGCGTGGTTGTGCTCGGCGTACCCGAGGGTGGCCGCGGCGACCCCGCGCCAGCGGGGCGGCGCGTTCCGGCGCAGGGCCTGCGGGTAGTCCGGCCGGGGCAGTTCGCCCAGGAGGGTCCGGCCCAGGGCGAGCTCGGCGACCACCAGGTAGGTGGGAATGCCCGCCAGGTGGAACAGCAGGGGCTCCACGTCGAAGTCGCCGGCCTGCGCCCGCTCGACCTCCCGCTCCACCACGTCCAGGTCCCGGTAGTGCACGTCCACCGGGCGGCCGTCGATGCGCAGCCACGCGCCGCCGTTGAACACACCCCCTCCCCAGCCGCCGACCTCCGATACCTCACCGGGCCAGCCGAGGTCCCGCAGCTCCCGCGGATCGAACCCCCCGCGGTAGTAGACCGCCAGGTCCCAGTCGCTGTCGTCCCGGTGCGTCCCCTGCGCACGCGACCCGCCCAGGGCCACCGCCCGCACCCCGGTCAGCCCGCCCAGCCGCGCCGCCGTGTCCTTGAGGAAGATGTCGTCAGAACGTCCCATCCCGCCATGCTCCCACCCTCCCGGAGCCCGGGCTCCGGGAGGGTGACACGGCCTTCACCCCGGATGCGGGAGGCGGTGGCGGTTCAGCGCACCGACGGCTGTGCGGATGGTCGGTCGCCGTGACCCCCGAGGTCGCCGGTCGGCTGCTCGCGCTCCGGGCCGTAGGTCCGCCACCGCAGGAACCGCTCGGCCGGCCCCCGCACCCCGGCGCGCCGCATCAGGTCCGCCAGGACCACGGTCGTCGCCCAGACGGCGACGCCCACCAGGACCGAGGCGGTGGCGGACATCTCGGCGCCCAGGTTCAGCGTGTACGGCATGAACAGCGTCATCCAGGCCACCGACTGCAGCAGGTAGCAGGTCATCGACCGCTGCCCGGTGGCGACCAGGGCGCGGACCACCGGCCCCTGCCGCTCGCCGAACCGCACCGCCACCAGGGCGATGAGCGCCGCGTAGCCGAACCCGCCCGCGTATCCCGTGAGCACGTGCAGCCACGCCCCCAGGCCCTCCACCGCCGTCGACGGCGGCGCCCACAGGCCGGCGGACACCAGCGCCTGGGGAAGCCCGCCCAGAACGGCGAGCGGGATGCCGATCCCGGCGGTCCGGCGCAGCAGCGCCAGGTGCTCCTGCGGCCGCTCCATGACCCGGCGCCTGGCGGCCCACACCCCGATCGCGAACGGGAACACCGAGGTCAACAGCAGCAGCGGGGTCATCACCGGCCAGGTCATCAGCCGCATCCCCACGTCCGCCAGGTAGTCCTGGCCGAACGCGCCGGCGTCGGCGGAGGTGGCCTCGGGCAGGGTGGTGCCCAGCGCGTAGATCAGGGAGCCGCCCGCCATCCAGCCGAACGCGTGGGAGAGCAGCCTCCGGTCGGTGACGTGCAGCAGGCCCGCGAAGCACAGCGCGATGAGGCCGTAGACGGCGATGATGTCGCCGAAGAAGAGCAGCGCGGTGTGCAGCACCCCGATGAGCAGCATCCAGCGGCCGCGTCTGCGCACCAGGGAGCGCACGCGTGGCCAGGGCCGGCCTTCGGCCGTCCGCCGCAGGTGGATCCAGGCCAGCCCGTATCCGAACAGGGCGGCGAACATCGGGTAGCCGCGCGCCTCGGCGAACAGCATCAGCGCCATCGTCGTCACGGTGTCGGCCACTCCCGCGGAGTGGTCCCCGGCGGTCATCTGCCACAGGATGTGGGCGTGCACGACGGCGATGATCAGCAGCATCACGCCGCGGGCGAGGTCGGGGGCCACGGCCCGTCCCGTCAGCGGGACGCCGTAGGTACGAGGAGGGGGCATAGGGATCACTCCGGGAAGGTCGGACGCTAAGATACGGGTACGTAGCCAGTACGCGCTTTTAAGATACGGCATCGTTTCTTAGTTGGGAAGCCCTGTGGACAACCGGAACGAGGATTCGGCCGCGCCATCGGACGGGGAGTCCTCCCCGCGGCGTACACGCAGGCGCGGCGAACAGCTCGTCGGCGCCATCCACGAGGCCGCGATCCTGGAGGCGGCGGACAACGGCGTGGGCGGGCTGTCCATGGAGGGGATCGCCCGCCGGGCGGGCACCGCCAAGACCTCCCTGTACCGGCGCTGGTCCCTGCCCACGGACATCCTGCTGGACGCGATGTACAGCCACTTCCCGCAGGAGCGGCCCGCCCCGGGCGCCGACGACCTGCGCGGGGACCTCATCGACTCGCTGGCGATGCTGACCGAGCTGAGCTCGTCCCCCCTGGGGCAGGCGATGTTCGCGGTGATCGCCGAGTCCCTGCGCGACCCGGTGCTGCACGAGCGGTTCGACCACGAGGTGTTCGGCCCCCGGGGCGGGCGGTTCACCCGCACCGTCCTGATGCACTACGCCGAGCAGGGCCGGATCGACCCGGCCCGGGTCACCGACGTGACCACCGACATCGGGGAGGCGATGGTCCTCAAGTACTCGATCGACCACGGCCGGGCGCCCGACCGCGACCACCTCGCCCGGGTCGTCGACGAGGTGATCCTGCCCGCCGTCGGCGCGGACCCCCGCCCGGGCCGCACACCCTAGCCGCACCGCCCGGCGAAAGCGGAGAACCGGCGGAATCGCCACCGGCCGCCCGGCCGGGGCACCCGAGCAACGTCACCCCCGTCGGGAACCGCGCCGCGCGGAGCGGCTCCCGCGGACGGCGGCCACAGCGGACACCGCTGCACGGACCCGGCGGTCGAGGAGAACCGGCGGGAATGCCACAGGCCGCTCGGCCGGGTCGGACGTGGAGTCAACGGCGGCCCGCCACAACGCGGCATCGGCCACCCGGCCGGGCCGCCCCCACCGGGGCCGCACCGGGCGGAGCGGACACCCGCGGACCGCATTCGCGGTAAGACGCCGCGAGGCGGGGCCGGCGGGCGGGAAAACCGGTGGGGCGGCGCCGGGCGCCCGGCTAGGCTGCCGGGCATGTCACTGCCGCCGGGTGTCGCCGCCGACCGGGTCGAGGAGATCGACGTGGGCCTGTCCGGGGCCCGGGTCGCCCGTTTGTACGTCGCGGGGCGGCCGACGGCGGTGTTCAAGTCGGCGGACGCGGGCCGCCGTGACCTGGTGGCCGAGCTGGTCGGCACCGAGCGGCGGCTGCGCCTGCTGGCCGGCACGCGGCTGCCGGTCCCCCGGCTGCTGGACTCCGGGCGGTGGCGGGGCTCGTACTGGCTGACCATGGAGCACCTCCCCGGCCGGGGCGCCCACGAGCCGGGGCACGACCGCGCGGAGCTGATCGCCCTGCTGGCCCGGGCTCTGCGCGACCTGCACGCCGTCCCGGTGGCGGGGCTACCGCTCCCGATGGGCCCGGACGTGTTGCTGGAGCAGGCGCGCGAGCGGGTGGCGTCGGGCGCCGTGGACCGCGGCTGGCGGGCACAGGGCCACACCCCGCGGGTCCCCGGGAGCGGCGGGCGGCGCACGTCGGGGGCGGCGGCGGTGCTGACCGGGCTGGCCGACCGCCTGGAGCGGATCCCGGTGTCCGGGCCGGTCCTGCTGCACGGCGACTACTGCCTGCCCAACGTCCTGGTGGACGGGGAGGGCGGGTGGTCCCTCATCGACCTGGGCCGGGTGGGCGTGGGCGACCGCCACCTGGACCTGGCGGACATGACGGGCAGCATGCTGAGCGACCTCAACCCGTCGTTCGGGCCGCGCGACGCGGAGGCCTTCCTGGACGCCTACGGCCGCGACCTGGTCGACCCGGGGCTGCTGGAGCTGTACCGGGTCCTGGACGACTTCTTCTGGCCGGAGTGAGCCGGCGGCGTCCCGCCCGTACGGCTAGGGCCCGTCCGTTCCGGCCTCCTTCTTCTCCTCCCCGGGCTCCCCGCCGCGCGGCGGGCGCCTGCGGAAGGCGCTCTCCGGCTCCCGGCGCAGGCTGCGCACCAGGCCGACCATCATGAAGAACGTGAGGACGAAGAACGGCAGCCCGAAGACGATGATCGTCTGCTGCAGGGCCTCCAGCCCGCCCACCCCGCTCGCGGTGAGCACGGTGGCGGCCACCACCCCCTCCGTGATACCCCAGAACACCCGCTGGCGGACGGGCGACCCGGGCCCGCCCGCGCACAGCATGTCGACCACGAGCGAGGCGGAGTCCGAGGAGGTGGTGAAGAAGACGACCACGATGAGGATGCTCACCGCGGAGACGAGGGTCGGCAGGGGGTAGTGGGCGAGGAAGGCGAACAGCGCGCCGGGGATGTCCTCCTCCACCACGACGTTGCGGACCAGCTCCCCGCCCTGGTTCATCTCGATGTCGAACGCGGACAGGCCGAAGACTCCGAACCAGATGATGCTGAAGGCGGTGGGCACGGCCAGGACCCCCAGGACGAACTCCCGGATGGTCCGGCCCCGGGAGATGCGGGCGACGAAGATCCCCACGAACGGCGACCAGGTGATCGTCCACGCCCAGTAGAAGACCGTCCACGTCCCCTGCCACCCCGTGTCGCCGAAGGTGTCGTTCCAGAAGGAGAGCGGGACCAGCCACGACAGGTACACGCCGGTGGTCTCGATGACCCCCTTGACGAGGTACAGGCTGGCCCCGGCGAGGAAGACGAAGACGAGCAGCCCCACGGCCATCACGATGTTCGCGGTGGACAGCCACTTGATGCCGACGTCCAGGCCGGTGGCCACGGAGATCACCGCGAGGGTCGTCACGGAGGCGATCAGGACGAGCTGGACGGCCCTGTTCTCCGGGACCCCGAAGAGCGTGTGCAGCCCGCTGTTGATCTGCATGGTGCCCAGGCCGATGGTGACGGCGACCCCGAAGAGCGTGCCCAGGACGGCGAAGGCGTCGATGAAGCGTCCGAGGGGCCCGAAGGTGCGCCTTCCCAGGAACGGGTACAGGATCGAGCTCACCCGGAACGGCAGCCCCTTGCGGTACGCGAAGTAGGCGAAGGCGAGCCCCGGAAGGCAGAAGATCGTCCAGGTGTGCAGGCCGAAGTGGTAGAGGGTGAACCCCATGGCCTCGCTCGCCGCCTGCACCGACTCCGGTTCCACGTCGCGCAGCGGCGGCGCGGCGAAGTGGCTGATGGGCTCCGCCACTCCCCAGAACATGAGGATGCTGCCGATACCGGCGGCGAAGAGCATGCAGAACCAGACGGGGTCGCTGTAGTCGGGCCGGCTGTCGTCGCCGCCGAGCCGGACGCGGCCGTACCTGCTCAGGGCGATCCAGACGAGGAAGCCCAGGAAGGTGGTCACCCCCAGGATGTAGAACCATCCCAGGTGGGTGAGGATCCAGTCGGACACGGCGCCGAAGGCCGCGTCCACCGTGTCGGTGAAGGCGATGGCGCACACCACGAATAGGACCGTCGCCGCGACCGCGCCGAAGAAGATGACCGGATCGGTCCTGAGACCGAGGGCTTTCGCCGCCCTGTCGAGCATATACGCCTCCCCGTGATGGTTTCCTCACGGAGAGTCTTGCCGCTCCGGCCCTCCGATGCGGGCCGGGACACGGCCGCGGACGGTTCCGGGGTCGTTCCCGGGGACCGCCCGCGGTCGGCGCGGGGCCGTCAGGCGCCGTCGAGCGAGCGCAGCAGCCCGCAGACCTGCTCGGGGTTCTCGTACAGGGACAGGTGGCCGGCGCCCTCGATGGTGTGGACCTCGGCGTCCAGGAAGCGCCGGGCGGGCCCGTGCAGGCGCGCCGGCGAGAAGAAGGGGTCGTGCGACCCGGTGGCGACCGCGACGGGCGTGTCGGACCAGGCGCGGATCTGCTCCGCGTACAGCGGGCTGGGCGTGGACCCGGTGCGGCAGCTGCGCGCGAGCAGGGTGAGCCACTCGGCCTCCTCGCGGTGCTCCTCGCAGGGCGTCTGCGGCCCGCTGAGGAACTCGACGAGGCGGCCGCTGTTCTGCTCGGTGGGGCGGAGCATCCACGGCAGGGTGGCCCGCATCGACTCGGAGGTCATCCCGGGTGCGGTCAGCCCGGCCGGGTTGAGCAGCAGCAGCCCGGCGACCAGCGGCGACGGAGTGGAGGCCAGCGCGATGGCGGCGCCCCGGGAGTGGCCGAGCACGAGGACCGGCCGGTCGGTGATCTGCGGCAGGAGCTCGTCGAACCAGGCCCCGTACGCCTCGATCCCCGGTTTGCCGACGCGCTCGCCGCAGCTGAGGCCGGGCTGCCCGGGCAGGTCCACCAGGTACACGGGGCGGTCCGCGGACAGGGCGCGGGCCGCGGGCACCGTGGTGGCGGCGTTGAAGTTGGTGCCGGACAGGATCAGGACCGGGGTCCCGGGGCCGCCGGTGGACCGGAACGCCTGGGTGCTGCCCATGCGGGTGTCCACGGGGGGCAGGGGGCCGAGTTCGGGCCAGCGGCTGAGGGCTTTGTGGCACCAGGCGTGTACCGAACGCTCGGCGCTCTCGGAGCGGTAGACACGCGCGGTGCGCGAAGGAACGACGGTCATGGATCTGGGATTTCGCGTAGGGAGAGTGCTGTTCGCCGGTCTGCTGCCCGGCGCGCCAAGAGAGGACTGTACGCCTCCCGTCGGCCCCGTGCCACCTCGGGGGCGGGAGCCGCCGCGGGAAGGCGTTCCGCGATCTTCTCCGATGCGCGGAATGTGTCCGTTCCCGAGCGCTTTCGACCCGTTCCTCCCCGAAGAACGGGCGGTGGCGGGGAGGGCGCGGCCCGGGGGTGACCGGCACCGGCCACCGCCGCGGGGAACGCCGGAGGGCGCCCCCGCCCGCCGGGAGCGCCCTCCGCACGCCGGGGTCAGACGGCGTTGAACCCGTCCGGGTCCGGCCCGATGCGGCCGTCGCGGTCCAGGGCGCCGATCCTGTCCAGGTCGTCGCCCTCCAGTGCGAAATCGAACACGTCGAAGTTCTCCGCGATGCGGGACGGGGTCACCGACTTGGGGATCACGATGTTGCCGGTCTGCAGGTGCCAGCGCAGCACGACCTGGGCGGCGGTCTTGCCGTGCTTCGCCCCGATCTCCGCCAGCACGGGCTCCTCCAGCAGGCCCTTGCCCTGGCCGAGCGGGCTCCAGGCCTCGGTGAGGATGCCGTGGGAGGCGTTGAGCCCGCGCATGGCCTCCTGCGAGAAGTACGGGTGCAGCTCGATCTGGTTGACCGCGGGCACCAGGTCGGTGTTCTCCAGCAGGCGGGCCAGGGTCTTCTCGGTGAAGTTGGACACGCCGACCGCCTTGGCGCGGCCCTCGGCGGCGATGCGCTCCAGCACCTTCCAGGTGTCGACGTAGGCGTCCTGGGCCGGGACCGGCCAGTGGATCAGGTACAGGTCGACGTAGTCCAGCCCCAGCCGCTCCAGGCTGGCGTCGAACGCCTTGAGGGCCTTGTCCGCGCCCTGGTCGTCGTTCCACAGCTTGGTGGTGACGAACAGCTCCTCGCGGGGCAGCCCGGAGGCGGCCAGGGCCCGGCCGGTGCCCGCTTCGTTGTCGTAGATGCGGGCGGTGTCGATGCTGCGGTAGCCGACTTCCAGGGCGGTCTCGACGGAGGCCTGGGCCTGGTCGTCGGGGACCTGCCAGACACCGAAGCCGAGCTGCGGCATGCGGAGGCCGTTGTTGAGGGTGACGTACTGCATGGGTCCCTTTCCGGGGTCACGAGGATGAGGAAGGTGTGGCGCGGGGGGCGGGAGCAGAGTAGGGCGTGTTCGGTGGACGCTTTCGTGCGGCCCGGCGCTTGCGCCGGGTGCCGGGAGCGGTCGTCGGGCGATCCCTCACAAGCCGCCTGGCGAGGTGGGCCCGGGTAGGCCGTCCGAGCACGGGCGGCGCGGCGAGAGGCGGCCCGGCGGCCGCGCCCCGGAATGATCCCCCGAACACGCCCTAAGGGGCCAGCCGGACCAGCATCTTGCCGGTGTTGGCGCCGCGCATCATGTCCAGGAAGGCGGTGACGGCGTTCTCGATGCCGTCCACCACGGTCTCCTCCGCGCGAAGGTCGCCGTCGGCCAGCCACCCGGCGGCGCGGCGGGCGTACTCGCCCATGAGGCGGGCGTGGTCGCCGACGATGAAGCCGCGCAGGGTGAGCCGCTTGCCCACGGCGAGGAACAGGTTGTCCGGCCCGGGCACCGGCTCGGTGGCGTTGTACTGGGAGATCGCCCCGCACAGGGCGAAGCGGGCGTGGTCGCGCGCGGCGGCGATGGCCGCCCGCAGGTGGTCGCCGCCGACGTTGTCGAAGTAGACGTCGATCCCGTCGGGGGCGGCCTCGGCGAGCTGCTCCTCCAGCCGGCCCTCGCGGTAGTCGATGGCGGCGTCGTAGCCGAACTCCTCGACCAGGCGGCGCTTCTTCTCCGGGCCCCCGGCCGAGCCGATGACCTTGGCGGCGCCCAGGCGGCGGGCGATCTGCCCGGCGAGGGAGCCGACCGCCCCGGCGGCGCCGGAGACGAACACCACGTCCCCCTCGCGGACGGGGGCGATCTCGGTGAGGCCGACGTAGGCGGTGAAGCCGATCATGCCCAGCGCGTTGAGGTAGGCCTGGGCGGGCGCGGCCCCTGCGTCCACGGCCCGGACCGCCCCGGCGGGCGCCAGCGCGTGGTCGCGCCAGCCCAGCGAGTGCAGCACGGTGGTGCCGACCGGGACCGAGTCGTCCCCGGAGGCGATGACCGTGCCGACCGCGCCGCCCTCCATGGCCTCGCCGAGGCGGTAGGGGGCGACGTAGGACTTGGTGTCGTTCATCCGGCCGCGCATGTACGGGTCGACGGAGATCCACTCGTTGCGGATCAGGACCTGCCCGGGGCCGGGGTCGGGCAGGGTGGTCTCGACGAGCGCGAAGTCGCCGGGGACGGGCTCCCCGACCGGGCGGGCGACCAGGTGGACTTCCCTGCTGGTGACGGACACGGTGGCACCTCTCGAACGGACTGCCGCGGGAACGGGTACGGGCCCCGCGCGATGGGCGGTGGGCCCGGTGGCCGACGCTAGTACCTCCACGTATTGATCGACCAATAAAATCGCCGAAGTGAGCCATAGGTATTCCAATGGATCCGCGGCGGTCCTCGGGGACGCCCGCGTCGAGACCGGTCCCGCCCCGCTGGATCTCCAGCAGCTGCGGACGTTCCTGGCCGTGCACCGGTCGGGGTCCTTCACCGCGGCCGCGCAGGCGTTGCGCCTGTCACAGCCGACCGTGACCACTCAGATACGGGCCCTGGAGCGCCGGCTGGGGCACTCCCTGTTCGAGCGGCTGCCGCGGGGTGTCGCGCCGACCGCGGAGGCCAACGAACTGGCGGCGCGGGTCGCCGAGCCCCTGGACGCGCTGGAGCTGGTGGCCGGGGGCGGTCCGGCGGTCCCGCACCGGCCGCTGCGGCTGGCCGGGCCGGCGGAGGCGCTCCAGGTGCTGGTGCTGCCCGCCCTAGCCCCGCTGGTGGAGTCGGAGGGGCTGCGGCTGCGGGTGCGCCACGGCCTCTCCGACGACCTGCTGGAGGAGCTGCGAGCGGGACGGCACGACCTGGTGGTGTCCACGGTACGGCCGCGCGGGCGCTCGCTGGTGGCCGAGCCCTTGGCGGACGAGGAGTTCGTGCTGGTGGGGGCGCCGCTGTGGGCGGATCGCATCGGCCCGGAACGGATCGCCCGGCAGGGGGCGCCGGCCCTGTGCGAGGTCCCCCTGGTGGCCTACGACGAGAGCCTGCCGATCCTGCGCCGGTACTGGCGGCACGTGTTCGGAGTGCGGCTCACCTGCAAGGCGGCGGTGGTCGTGCCGGACCTGCGGGCGGTGATGGCCACGGTGGCGGGCGGCGCCGGGGTCAGCGTGCTGCCGCGCTACCTGTGCCAGGGGGAGCTGGACGCGGGGCGGCTGGTGACGCTGCTGGAGCCGGAGGACCCGCCGATCAACACGGCGTTCCTGGTGCGGCGGCCGGGGATACCGGAGAACTCCTGTCTGGAGGGGGTGCTGTCGCTGCTGTCCGCGGCGGGGCGCTCCTGGTGAACCCCGCGTTCGCATCCGGTCGCAACCGTCCCCCCTGTACGGGGATCCCCCCCCCGGCAACGGCGGAGCGGAGGAGGACGCATGGCGGAACGGACACCGGTGGGCGTGCGGCGCGGGTCGCGGCCCGTGACCGTGCTGGTCGGTCTGGTGGCGGCGGGGTTCGCGGCCTTCGCGCTGATGCGCGGGCTGGGCCTGGAACGCGGGTTCCCGCTGGTGCCGCTCATGGCCTACACGCCCTACGCCGCGGGGGCCGCCGTCCTGGCCGTCGCCCTGGCGGGGGTGCTGCGCCGGTGGGTGTCCCTGGCGGTCCTGTCCGTGGCGGCCGCGGTGCTCGTGGCGGCGGTCGTGCCGCGCGCGGCCGTGTTCTTCGCGGTGACCGACATGGGCGGGCCCGAACTGCGGGTGGCGACCTTCAACGTCCTGGGCGGCGGGGCCCGGATCGACGGGATCGTCGGCCTGGTCCGCGAGCACGGGGTGGACGTGCTGGCCCTCCAGGAGGTCACCCCGGAGGTGCTGGCCGACCTGTCCGCCGCCGGGCTCGACGACCTGCTGCCGTACACCGTCGACCACTCCGGTGCCGGGGTGGAGGGGAGCACCGTGCACGCGGCGCTGCCGCTCACCGACGCGGGCGCGCTGAACGGGCCGGACGGGTTCGCCATGCCCGTCGCCGCCATGGAGGTCCCGGGCGCGCGGTACGGCGGGGCGGTGGAGGTGGTGTCGGTGCACACGCCTCCCCCGCTGAACGCGGAGTACGTCGCGGCCTGGGAGACGGAGCTGGCGGCGCTGACCGCTCCCCCGCCGGAGGGCGTGCGGCGGATCCTGGCCGGGGACTTCAACGCCACCCTGGACCACGCGGCCCTGCGCGAGGTCCTGGACTCGGGCTACCTGGACGCGGCGGCCGAGCTGGGCGAGGGCACCCGCCCGACCTGGCCGGTCCTGGGGCGGACGCTGCCCCCGGTGACCATCGACCACGTGCTGGTGGACCCGGGCATGGGGGTGGCCGACCTGGAGGTGGTGGAGGTGACCGGCAGCGACCACCGGGCCGTGGTCGTCACCGTGACCCTTCCCGGCGGCCGCTGACGGCACGCCGCGGCCGGGATTGACCTTCACACCGGTGGCACGGTCTACGGTCGGCGCATGAGCGAACAGGCCCCCGGCACGACATCCGCGACCCGCTTCCAGGTGGTGCTGCCCGACGAGTCCCCGGACATGCCGCCGCGGGTCCTCGCCGACCTCGCGCGGCGGGCCGAGGAGCTGGGTGCGGACGCCCTCTGGCTGCCGGACCACCTGCTCCCGCCCGCCCCCTACGGGACCACCTTCGGCGGCGTGTACGAGCCCCTGGTGACGCTGGCCCACCTGGCCGCCCGCACCGAGCGGGTGCGGCTGGGCACGTCGGTGCTGGTGGCGGCGATGCGCGACCCGTTCACCCTGGCCAAGCAGGCGGCGACGCTGCACGCCCTGTCCGGCGGGCGGTTCGTGCTGGGGGTGGGGGTCGGCTGGTCCCGGGAGGAGTTCGCCGCGGTGGGCGCGGACTTCGCCACGCGCGGCGCCCGCACCGACGAGACGCTGCGGCTGCTGCGGCACCTGTTCGAGGGCTCGGGCCCCTTCCGGGGCCGGTTCCACTCCTACGACCGGGGGGTGTTCGAGCCCCGCCCGGCGTCGCCCCTGCCGGTGACGGTGGGCGGCGCCTCCGAGCCCGCCCTGGCGCGGGCCGCGGCCCTGGGCGACGCCTGGCAGGGGGTGGGCCTGGACGCCGCCGGGTTCGCGCGCCGCCGCGACCGCCTACGGGAGCTCACCGAACGCCCGGTGCGGGCGCAGACCCGGATCGCGTGGGACGGCGGGGAGGCCGGGTTCGACGGGGCCGTGGACCTGTACCGGGCTCTGGAGCGGGAGGGCGCGGACGCCGTGGCGGTGTGGTTCGGGGACTGGGAGGGGTTCGGCGAACGGATGGAGAGGTTCGCCGCGGCGGTCCTGCGGCCGGCCTGACGGGCCCGGCCGCCGTCAGCCGAAGAGACCGCCCCGGTACTTCTTGTGGACCGCCTGCTTGGACACCCCCAGGGCGTCGGCGATCCGCTCCCAGGTGGCCCCCTGGTTGCGGGCCCGGCGCACCAGGACCGCTTCGAGCCGTTCCATCTCCTGGCGCATGCGCACGGTGGCGTCCAGCCCGACCAGCGGATCGGTGTTCTCGGTGGCACGGGCCAGGTCGGCCAACCGCTCGGCGTCCATGGATCGACTGTAAACGAGGCCCGCGGCGACCGCACCGTGCGGGCCGCGCCGCTTCCGGCCGCCCGGCCGGGCGCGGCCCGTCCGCCGGGGTCCGGGCCCGGGGCCGGCATCGGGCCTGTGACAGGGTGGGGACGCTTCGATAAACCGGACGAAGGAGTGCATATGGGACGCGACATCGCGACGGAGGAGCTGGTGCCGGGGGTGTCCGTGGACCGCGCCCGGTTCGAGGACGTCCCGGCGATCGTCCGGCTGCTCGCCGACGACCGGCTGGGCGCCTCCCGGGAGGCTTTGGACGACCCGGAGGTGTACCGGCGGGCGTTCGAGGACATCGACGCCGACCCGAACCAGTTCCTGGCGGTGCTGCGCCGGGGCGACCGGGTGGTGGGCACCCTCCAGCTGACGTTCGTCCCCGGGCTGTCCCGGCGGGGCGCGCTGCGGGTCCAGGTGGAGGCGGTCCGGGTGCACGGCGGCGAACGCGGCACCGGCCTGGGGACCGCGTTCATGGAGTGGGTGGAGCGGGTGGCCCGCGGCCGGGGCGCGGCACTGGTGCAGCTCACCTCGGACCGGGCCCGCGAGGACGCCCACCGGTTCTACGAGCGCCTCGGCTACGCGCCCTCGCACCTGGGGTTCAAGAAGCCCCTCGGCTGACCGGATCGTTCCGGTGGCGGCCCCGATCGTGCCTGTCCGGACGCGGTGGCGGCGCGGGAGGATCGGCCCATGACGAGAGCACTCCTTGTGGTCGACGCCCAGAAGTCCTTCCTACAGCGGGAGACCTGGCGGGCCTCCTCCAACCCCGACGTCGCCGACGACGCCGCCCGGCTCGTGGCGCACGCCCGGGGGCGCGGCGACCTGGTGGTGTGGGTCCTGCACACCGAGCCGGGGACCGGCACCCCCTTCGACCCCGCGCTCGGGTTCGTCGAGCCCATGGACGGGCTCGACCCCCGGGAGGGCGAGCCGGTGCTGTACAAGACCGTGCACAGCGCGTTCGGCGGCACCGGCCTCCAGGGCATCCTCGACGATCGGGGGGTGACGGAGGTGGCGGTCTGCGGCATCCGCACCGAGCAGTGCTGCGAGACCACCGCCCGGGCCGCCTCCGACCTGGGGTACGGCGTCACCTTCGTGGTGGACGCCACCGCCACCGAGCCGATCCCGGCCCCCGGGTCGCGGCCGGGGCGGCCGCTGGCGGAGGTCCTCGCCGACCCGGCGACGCTGGACACCGGGGACGTCGTCACCCGCACCGTGTACGCGCTGTCGGGAAGGTTCGCGCGGATCGCCACGGTCGCCGAGGTGACCGGCGTAGACTGACCGGATCGTGACCCTCGTCAGCTTTCTCCTCGTCCCCGGCGTGCACCTGTTGGACCTGGCCGGTCCGGCGCAGGTGTTCTCCACCGCGGCCGACCTGGGCCTGGGGTACGAGGTGCGCTACAGCGCGGCGCACGAGGAGGTGGCCACCGCGCAGGGCCCGGCCCTGCGGGTGGGCACCGACGTCCCGCCGCCCTCCCCCGACGGCCTGGTGGTGGTCCCGGGGTGGCGGGCGGGCGGCCGGGTCCCGCACCGGGTGCTGACCGACGGGCAGGCCGACGCGCTGTCCGCCCACCGCGCCGCGGGCGGGACGGTGGCGAGCGTGTGCTCGGGCGCCTTCGCCCTGGGCGAGGCCGGGCTGCTGGACGGGCGGCGCTGCACCACCCACCACGGCCTCCAGGACCTGCTGGCCCGCCGGTTCCCGCGCGCCCGGGTGGTGCCCGACGTGCTGTACGTGCCCGACGGCGGCGTGCTCACCTCGGCGGGCATCGCCAGCGGCATCGACCTGGCCCTGCACCTGGTCACCGTGCGGCACGGGCCGTCGGCGGCCGCGGCGGTCGCCCGGGAGATGGTGGTCTACGCCCGCCGCAACGGGGACGAACCGCAGGCAGGGGTGATGCTGAGGCACCGGGGGCACCTGGTGGACGCGGTGCACCGGGTGCAGGACGTCATCGACGCCCGGTTCCGCGAACCGCTGCCGCTGGCGGAGCTGGCGACGACGGCGCGGGTGAGCGAGCGGACGCTGACCCGGCTGTTCACGGCGGCGACCGGGCTCACGCCGCTGCGCTACCAGCAGGGGCTGCGCCTGGAGCACGCCGAGCACCTGATCGGCGCGGGCGAGACCGTGGAGGCCGCGGCGCGCGCCGTCGGGTTCGGCGACGCCCGGATGCTGCGCCGCCTGCGCTCGCGCCCCTCCTGACCCGCGCCGGAGCACCCCCGGTGGCCCCGGAACACACGGGGACCCGCCGCTGGGCGGCGGGTCCCCGGAGGCCGCGGATCAGGCGCGCAGGGCCTCGACGAGCTCGTGCTCGTCGTCCTTGGACAGGTTGGTCTGGATGACCGTGGGCCGGAGCGGCTTGAACGCGTCGATGACGCGGTCGGCGGTGGTGATGTCGGCGAGCAGGAAGACGGCGGCGCGGCCGTCCTCCAGGTGGGTGCCGATCTGCTTGATCATGTCGTCGTCGATGCCGATGTCGGTGAGCTTGCCCGCCACGGCGCCGGTGGCCGCGCCGACGGCCAGGCCGAGCAGCGGGTTGAGGAAGATCAGGCCGATGAGGGTGCCCCACAGGGCGCCGCCGGCCGCGCCCATACCGGTGGTGCTCACGGTCTGCTGGATGCGGGGGCGCCCCTTGTCGTCCTTGTAGGCGTAGGCGGCGTCCTCCAGCCGGAGCAGCTGCTGCTTGTTGAGGTCGGCGGCGATGTCCAGGGCGCGCTCGGCGGTTTCACGGTCGGCCACGCCGAGGACGATGAGCTGTGACATGGGTGTGCGTTCTCCCGTCGTCGCCGGGCCCGGGTGTCGGGCCCGATCGGCGGAACCCTTCCCGGAGGCGGCCCCCGCCAATGCCAGGCCGGGGCAAAGACGGGGCCGGGCGGGGGCTCAGGTGCGGCGGGCGAGGAAGAGGCGGGTGACGTAGGGGATGCGGATCCGCCCGTCCGGGAAGTGCTCGCGGGCCAGGGCCGTGATGGCCGCGCGGGTGGCGTCCTCGCCCAGGGCGCGGACGACCGAGGCGACCTTGCTGGAGGACAGCGCGTTGCCCAGCAGCTTCTCCAGGTCGAGCTCCCGGATCCAGGCGGTGGAGTGCCCGACCGCGTCGGCCAGCCCGTCCGCGGCGTTCATCTCCCCCACCGTGTCGAACACCCGGTAGTCGCGCCGGTAGTCGTCGCCGTACTTCTCCAGCAGGCCCTCGTAGGCGTCGACGAAGTCGCTGGACTCCCAGTCGCGGTCGTTGTGCAGGACGGCCGCGGTGCCGCCGGGGCCCAGGACGCGAACGGCCTCGGCGTAGAACGCGGGCCGGTCGAACCAGTGCACGGCCTGGGCCGCCAGGACCAGGGAGGCCGACCCGTCCGGGAAGGGGAGCGCCTCGGCGCGGCCGTCCGCGTACTCCAGGCCGTCGGCCTCGTCGGCGGCGGCACCGCGCATGGCCCGCCCGGGTTCGACGCCGACCACGCGGGGCCCGGGGCCGAACAGGTGGCGCAGGGTCCGGGTGGAGATCCCGGTTCCGGAGCCGACGTCGAGCAGGAGCCGGGGCTCACCGCCTCCCGCCAGGACGTGCTCGCGGAGGCGTTCGGTGATGTCCGCGGGATAGCCGGGGCGGAAGCGCCGGTAGTCGTCGGTGAGCCGGTCGAAGGCCTGGGTCCTGTCGGTCAACGGAGGCGCCTCCCCATGGGGTCGTGCGACCCGCCCGGTCGGCGGGCCCGGACACCAACCTAGCCCGGCGGGCCCGCCGCGCGCCCGGCCGGGGCCGGGCCGGGTCAGGGGGCGGGGGCCGGGGCGCGGTAGTGGGAGGGGCTGCGTCCGGTGTGGTGCTTGAAGGCGGCGCTGAAGGCGAAGGCGCTGCCGTAGCCGACACGGGCGGCGACGGCCTCCAGGCCGAGGTCGGGGCGGGCCGTGAGGAGGTCGCCGGCGAGGGTGAGGCGCCACGTGCGCAGGTAGGTCATGGGCGGGGTGCCCACGGCGCGCTGGAAGCGGTCGGCCAGGGTGGAGCGCGAGACGGCGCAGGCGCGGGCCAGGCCCGCGAGGGTCCACGGGTCCGCCGGGCGTTCGTGGACGAGGTCCAGGGCACGGGCCACCACCGGGTCGTGGCGGGCGTTGAGCCAGCTCGGGGCGTGGTCGGGCGCGTCCTCGATCCAGGCGCGGACGGCCATCACCAGCAGGCAGTCCAGCAGCCGGTCGTTGAGCCCGGACTGGGCGACGCGGTCGCTGGTGATCTCCCGGGACAGCAGGGACACCAGGGCCGGGTCGACGCGCTCGCCCGGCAGCACCGCCAGGCGGGGCAGCGCGGACAGGGCCAGCCGGCCGACCTCGCTGTCGTCCTCGTAGGCGCCGACGATCAGGGTGTCGGGCCCGTCGGGGTCGTTCCCCCACGTCCCGACGCCGTGGAGCATGCTCAGGTGCACCTCCTGGCCGTCGGCCGCCACGCAGCGCTGTCCGGGGTGGACGGTGATCGTGGGGGCGCGCCCGCCCCGGTCGGAGAGCGTGTAGGGCTCGGGCCCGCGCACGAGGAGCACGTCCCCGGCCGTGGCCCGGGCGCCGCCGTCGCCGACGTCCACCCACACGTCCCCGGAGGTGACCACGGCCAGGGTGAGGGCGGAGCGGTCCAGCAGCCGGATGCCCCACGGGGGGCGCATGACGACGCGCAGGGTGAAGGCGCCCCGGGCCCGGGGTCCGTCCAGGAGGTGGGAGAGCGGATCCATGACCCGAGCCTATGCCAGACGTTCTCTTATGCCTTCCGGTATCCGGACCATGTTCCGTCCGGCTCCGGACTGGTGGACTCGGACCATGAACGAGAACACGAGCACCGAGCACATCCTCCTCACCGGCGGCACCGGAATGACCGGGCGCCGCGTCCACGCCCTCCTCTCCGAGGCCGGGGTCCGGACCCGGGTCGCCTCCCGGTCCGGGGAGCCGCGCTTCGACTGGCACGACACCTCCACCTGGGACGCCGCTCTGGACGGGGTCACCGGCGTCTACCTCTGCTACCACCCCGACCTGGCGTTCCCCGGCGCCGCCGGAACGGTGGCGGCCTTCGCCGAACGCGCCGCACGGGCCGGGGTCCGCCGGATGGCGCTGCTGTCCGGGCGGGGCGAGAAGGGGGCGCGGGAAGCCGAGGACATGGTCCGCGCGGCGTTCCCCGGCACGACCGTGCTGCGCTGCTCGGTGTTCGCCCAGGACTTCTCGGAGAGCTTCTTCCTGCCCCCGCTGCTGGAGGGCGCCCTCCCGCTGCCGGTGCCCGACGTCCCCGAGCCGTTCGTGGACCTGGACGACGTCGCGCTGGTCGCCGCACGCTCCCTGACCGGGGACGGGCACGGGGGTGCGACCTACGAGCTGACCGGCCCGGAGGCGGTCACGTTCGCCGAGGCGGTGCGCGTGGTGGGCGAGGTCTCCGGGAGGGACGTCCGCTTCCTGGAGGTGCCGCCGAAGGAGTTCGTCGCGGCGATGGCGGCGGCGGGCGCCCCCGAGGAGCTGGCGCACGGACTGGTGGGGCTGCTGGAGGAGATCCTGGACGGCCGCAACGCCGAACCCGCCGACGGGGTGGAGCGCGCCCTGGGCCGCCCCGCCACACCGTTCGCCGACTACGCCCGCAAGGCGGCGGACGCCTGGCGGTAGCCCGGCACGGCGGAGCAGGGGGCCGGGGCGGCGGGCGACCACCGCCGTTCCGGCCCTGGTCAGCGGCCCGTGGCGGCGCGGCGCCCGCAGCCGGACTCACGGTCCGTGACGGATCTCGACCCTTGGTCACGATGCGTGGATAAGAGCGGCGTAAGCGGGCACGGTGTGTGAACAAATGTCAGGTAAATCTTAAGTTTCCGTTTGAAGTTCGACTGCCGCCCGCCTCTCGGTGAAAGTTCCTGTGACCAGCCGCACAAGAACTTTCGGAGGAGGGGGCCATGCCGAGCTTCGGACGCGCCGCCACCGCGGGGAAGGACGCCGACCGGGCGTCCGCCCCGCGCAAGAAGCCCATCTACCGCCAGCTGTACTTCTGGGTGCTCGTCGGTATCGCGCTCGGCATCGCCGTCGGCCTGCTCTTCCCGACCTGGGCCGCCGACATGCGGTGGCTCGCCGACCTGTTCATCAAGCTCGTCAAGGTCGTCATCGCCCCGACCATCTTCTGTACCGTCGTCGTCGGCATCGCCGGCCTGGGCAACCTCGCCAAGGCGGGCGGACTGGCCCTGCGGACCCTGGTCTACTTCACGGCGACGACCATTCTCGCCCTGGCCATCGGCCTGGTCACCGTGAACATCATGCGGCCCGGCGTGGGCCTGAACGTGTCGTTCGACGAGGCCGACGCGGCCGACACCATCGCCAAGGCGGAGGAGAGCGGCGAGGGCTTCTCCGGCTTCGTCCTCCACACCATCCCCGATTCGTTCTTCTCGGCGTTCGTCGACGGCCAGCTCATCCAGGTGCTGGTCCTGGCCATCCTGGTCGCCTGCGCGCTGACCATGCTCGGCAAGCGCGGCGAGGCCGCCGTGCGCGCCCTGGACACGATGTCGCACATCATGTTCGGCGTCATCAAGATCGTCATGTACGCCGCCCCCATCGGCGCCTTCGGCGGCATGGCCTTCACCATCGGCGAGTACGGCGGCCAGGTGCTGACCAGCCTCGCCTACTTCATGCTCAGCTTCTACGTCACCTGCGTGCTGTTCGTCATCGTGGTCCTGGGCATCATCAGCCGCCTGGCCGGGTTCGGCCTGTTCAAGCTGCTGCGCCTGATCCGCGACGAGCTCCTGATCGTCCTGGGCACCTCCTCCAGCGAGTCCGTGCTGCCGCGCATGATGACCAAGCTGGAGGCCGCGGGCGTCAAGAAGTCCGTGGTGGGCCTGACCATCCCGACCGGGTACTCGTTCAACCTGGACGGCACTGCGATCTACATGACCATGGGCGCGATCTTCATCGCCCAGGCCACCGGCTCGGACGTGTCCGTGTGGACCCAGATCGGCCTGCTGCTCTTCATGCTGCTGTCCAGCAAGGGCGCGGCGGGCGTCAGCGGCGCCGGACTGGTGACCCTGGCCGCCTCGCTGGCCGCGTTCGGCGACGTCATCCCGCTGGCCGGGATCGCGCTCATCGTCGGCATCGACCGGTTCATGTCCGAGGCCCGCGCCCTGACCAACCTCACCGGCAACGCGGTGGGCACCCTGGTCATCGCCCGCTGGACCGGCGGCCTGGACCGCGACCGGTTGAAGCACGTGCTCGACAACCCGAACTCCATCGACATGGACGCCCTCATGAGCTTCGACGACGGATCCTCCGACAAGAAGGAGGACCGGTCCGGCGAGGAGTCCGAGGCTGGAAGGGCCGAGGACACCGCCGAGGCCGCCGAGACCGCGGAGGCCGCCGACTCCGGCACCCGGCCCTCCGACGGGGGCGCGGACGGGGACCGCGCCCCGGTGGGGACCCGCGGCTGACCGACCGACCCCGCGCGGTCCGGCTCACTCCCGGCCCACGGACCGCGCCCGGTGCGCGCACTCCTCCCGGAACCCCGGTGCCGCACCGGCTCCCCGCCCGCCCCGTACCGGCCTCACGAGGCCCGGTGCGGGGCGGCGCACGTTCGCCGGTCGGCCCTCAGCAGCCGGCCAGCTGGGCGCTGAGGGCGCCGCGCCGCCCGGACAGCTCCTCGATGCGGGCGTCCAGGGCGGCGACCTCCGCCCGGATGGTGGCCACCAGGTCGGGGCACAGCTCCAGCTCGACGGGGTCGGCCTCGGGGTCGCGCACGCACGGCAGCACCGAGGCGATGGTCTCCGTGCTCAGCCCCATGGCGAGCAGGGCGCGGACGGCGCGCACCGTGCGCACCGCGTCCGGATCGTAGGTCCGGTACCCGTTGGCCGCGCGCGCGGAGTCCAGCAGCCCCTGCTCCTCGTAGTAGCGCAGCAGCCGACGGCTCACTCCGGTCCGCTCCGACAGCTCCCCGATCAGCACGAGGTGACCCTCCTCACTTGACGTTCACACCGGTGTCACGGCCTACCGTCGCCGCATGATCGAACACTACGCACGCACCGTCAAGGGTTCCGGTCCGGGTCTGCTGCTCGCGCACGGCGGCGGGGGCGGGATCGAACCGAACTTCGGCCCCCTGATGGCGGACCTGACCCGCACGCACACCGTGGTCGCCCCGGACCTGCCGGGGACGGGGGGAACCCCGCGCTCAGCCGGCCCCCTGGACCTGGACGCGGTGGCCGACTCGCTGGTGGCCGCCGCCGTGGAGGAGGGGGTCGAGGAGTTCACCATCCTGGGCTACTCCCTGGGCACCGCGATCGCGGTCCGCGCCGCCGCCCGCCACCCCGGGCGGGTGACCGGACTGGTCCTGACGGCCGGGTTCGCCCGGATCGACAACCGGACGCGGCTGAACGTCGACGTGTGGCGGTCCCTGCTGGACGGGGACCGGGACACACTGGCCCGCTTCAACCTCTCCGTGGCCTTCGGCGCGCCCGCGCTGGAGGCGCTCTCCCTCGGGGAGCTGGAGGAGGCCGTGCGCGCCGCGGCCGGTTCCGTGCCCGCGGGCACTCCCGAGCACGTGGACCTGGTGGCCCGGGCGGACACGCGCGCCGACCTCCCCGGCATCGCGGTGCCGACGCTGGTCGTGACCACCGCGCTGGACCGGCTGGTCTCCCCGGAGCTGTCCCGCGCGCTGGCCGCGGGCATCCCCGGCGCGGAGTCGGTGGAGATCGACTCCGGCCACCTGATCGCCGCGGAGGCCCCGCGGGAGTGGGGCGGGGCCGTCCGCGGGTTCCTGGACCGGCGGGCGCCCGTGCGCGGGTGACCGCCCGGCTGCGGGCCGGCCCTCGGGGCGGCGGCGGGAGCGGTCGGCGGCGGGAGAAGCGGGGCGCATCGGGCCCCTTCGGTCACGGCGGCCCCGGATTCCCCCTCCGGCACGGGAACCGGCGGCATGCGGGTGCGTCGGAGCGGGTAACGGATGAGCGTCCGGACACGAGGTCCGGCTCCCCCGACCCCCTGGGAGACCCCGTGAAGCTCTACGCCGACCGCCCGGTCCGCGCCCTGTTCCAGCTCGCCTCCGACGCCCTGGCCGTCGCGTGGGTCTACCTGTGGGTCCGGGCCGCGCTCGAACTGCGCGACATGATCGGCGCGCTGGACCGGCCCGGCGAGCTCATGGCCGCCACCGGCCGGGGGTTCAGCGAGCACATGGACAGCGCCGCCGAGCAGGCCGCCAAGGTGCCGCTGGCCGGGGAGACCCTGGCCGTCCCCTTCACGAACATGAGCGAGACCGGCGCCTCCCTGACCTCCGCCGGCGACTCCTTCCGCGAGACGGTCGCCTCGCTGGCCACCACGCTGCCCCTGCTGGTGGCGGCGGTGCCGGTCCTGCTGGTCGCCACCACCTGGCTGCCCGCCCGGGCCCGGTGGATCGCCCGGGCCACCTCGGTGCGCCGGACCGGGAAGCTGTCCCCGGAGGCCCGCTCCCGCCTGCTGGCGCTGCGCGCCCTGACCTCCGTGGCCCCGGCCCGGCTGGCCGCGGTCCACCCCGACCCGGCCGGGGCCTGGCGCTCCGGGGACACCGCGGCCCTGGACCGGCTGGCAGCCCTGGAGCTGCGCCGCATGGGGCTGAGGGCAAGGTGAGCCCCGGCCCCCGGGACCGGGTCCCGGGGTGGCCCGATCCGGCCACGGGGAGCGGGGCGGATGTCGGTGCCGCTGCCTAGCCTGGAGGGAGCCGACCCCGGGAGCCGCACATGCACCTGTCCGCCCTGCTCGACTTCGACGCCGTCCCCCTGGACACCGAGGACGCCGTGGCCGTCCTGCTCGACATCGTCGCGCCCGAACGCGAACAGAACGCCCAGCGCCCCCGGGCCACCCTCCAGATCGTCCTGGACACCAGCGGCTCCATGCACGGCGGCCGCCTCGACGGGGCGGTGCAGGCGCTCCTGGGGCTGATCGACCGGCTCGACCCCTCCGACGACTTCGGGCTGGTCGTGTTCGACACCCAGGCCCGTGTGGTCGTGCCCTGCGGCCCCCTGGCCGACAAGCCCTCCGTCCGGAGAGCGGTCGGGGCGCTGCGCGCGGGCGGGGGCACCGACCTGTCCAGCGGCCTGCTGCGCGGCATCCAGGAGGCCCGCCGGGCGGGCGGGGAGCGGGGGGCGACCCTGCTGCTCGTCTCCGACGGGCACGCCAACAACGGCGTCACCGACCACGACCTGCTGCGCCAGGTGGCCGCCGACGCCTACGGGCACGGGGTCACGGTGGCCACGCTCGGCTACGGGCTGGGCTACGACGAGGCCCTGCTGGGCGCGGTGGCCGAGGGCGGCACCGGCAGCGCCCTGTTCGCCGAGGACCCCGACACCGCGGGCGGGCTGATCGCCCAGGAGGCGGAGTACCTGCTGGCCAAGAGCGCGCAGGCGGTGTCGCTGCGGATCCCCGCGGGCGAGCACGTGCGCGCGGTGGACGTGGTCGGCGAGATGCCCTCGCACCGCCTGCCGGACGGGTCGGTCATGGTGGAGCTGGGCGACTTCCACTCCGGTGAGGAGCGCCGGCTGCTGCTGCGGCTGGAGGTGCCGGGGATGTCGTCGCTGGGGACGGTCACCCTGACCACGCTGGAGGCCACCTACGTGGACCCGGAGACCCTGACGACCTACAACGCGACACTGCCGGTCAGCGTGAACGTGGTGCCGGGCGACGAGGCCGCGGACCGGGTCCCGCGCCCGGAGGTGCGCACCGAGGAGGCGCTGCAGAAGGCGCAGACCGCCAAGAAGCGGGCGAGCGAGGCGCTGCGGCGGGGCGACCGGGCCGAGGCCGCCCGGCTCCTGGACCAGGCCGGGCGGGACCTGGACGACCTGGACGCGCCCGACTTCCTCGGCGGTCCGGCCGCCCCGGGCGGGGCGTACGGCGCGGCCCCCGCCCCCGCGGCCGCGCAGGCCGTGGAGCTGCGGGACATGGCGCGGATGGCCCGGGAGGACGACCTCTCGCGGGCCGCCAAGACCGCCTACGCCAGCCAGTCCGGGTACACCCGCAAGCGCGGCCGCTACCGGCAGGCCCAGGCCCAGGGGCCCGGGACCCCGCAGACGCCTCCCCCGCAGGCGCCGTCCCCGGCTCCGCCGCAGGAGCCGTCCGGGCCGGGACGGCTCGGCGGGTGGATCCGGCGGCTCGGCGGCCAGGACCCCGACCGCCGGCTCTCCTCCCCGGACTCCCCCGGCGAGGACGACGGCCGGGACGGGGCGGAGCGTTCCTGACCGGCCGCGTCACGGCACCTGGTAGTAGGAGTCCCTCACGTCGGTGACGGCCATGTGCCCCGGAGCGTGCCCGATCGCGAACTCCGGGGCCGAGGCCGCCACCGCCGCCTGCGGGGTCACCCCGCAGGCCCAGAACACCGGGACCTCCCCCTCCCGGACCTCCACCGGGTCGCCGTAGTCGGGCCGGGACAGGTCGGCGATGCCCAGCGCCGCCGGGTCGCCCACGTGCACCGGCGCACCGTGCACGGCCGGGTAGCGGGAGGTGATGCGCACGGCGTCGGCCACCCGGTCCGCGGGGATCGGCCGCAGGGAGACCACCAGTGGGCCCCGGAACCGCCCGGCCGGACGGCACTCCCGGTTCGTCCGGTACATCGCGACGTTGGTCCCGGCCTCGATGTGGCGCACCGGGATCCCGGCCTCCAGCAGCGGCGTCTCGAACGTGAAGCTGCACCCGATGAGGAAGGCCACCAGGTCGTCCCGCCACAGGTCGGTGACGTCGGCGCGCTCCTCCACCAGCTCGCCGTGCCGGTACACGCGGTAGGCGGGCAGGTCGGTGCGCAGGTCGCCGTCGAACACCGACGCCGACACCTGCCCCGGCTCGGTCACGTCCAGGACCGGGCACGGTTTGGGGTTGCGCTGGGCGAACAGCAGGAAGTCGAAGGCCGCCTCGCGCGGCAGGGCGATGAGGTTGGCCTGCGCGTACCCGGGGCTGAACCCGGAGGTGGGCGTGCGCAGCCCGGAGCGGAACAGCTCGCGGGCCTGCTTCGGGGACAGCTGGGCCGGGTCCATCGGCGGTCTCTCCTTCTAGAGCGTGAAACGGATCGCGGTCCCGGGCCGGGCCTGTGCCGCCAGGGGCAGGTCGGCGGCGCGGACCACCGCGATCACCGGATACCCGCCGGTCACCGGGTGGTCGGCCAGGAACAGCACGGGCTCGCCGGTGGGCGGCACCTGGAGCGACCCCGGCACCATGCCCTCGCTGGGCAGTTCGCCGTCGCGGGACCGCTCCAGGGCCGGCCCGGACAGGCGGGCGCCCACCCGGTCGCTGCGCGAGGTGACCTCGTAGGAGCAGGTGAGCAGGGTCTTGAGGGCGTCGCCGGTGAACCAGTCGTCGCGCGGGCCCGGGACCACGCGCAGGGTCGTCTCCGGTCCGCCGACCGGCGGGACCGGGGCCAGGTCGACGTTGGGGAACCCGGCGGGCGGCGGGCCGACCGGCAGCAGGTCGCCGGGGGCGGGCAGGTCGGGGCCGAGCCCGGCCAGCACGTCGGTGCTGCGCGAGCCCAGGACCGGCGGCACGTCCACGCCGCCGCGGACGGCCAGGTAGGTGCGCAGGCCCCGCGCCGGGGCGCCCATCACGAGTTCGGCGCCGTCGGCCAGACGCAGGACGGTGTTCATGGCGGCACCGCGGCCGTCCACCCGCAGCGGCACCCCGGCCCCGGTGACGGCGACCGTCACGGGGCCTCGGGCGCGCACCCGCAGCCCGCCCAGGGTGGCCTCCAGGGCGGCGGCCCCGGCCGGGTTGGCGAGCATGCGGTTGGCCAGGGCGTAGGAGGCGGCGTCGGCGGCGCCGGAACGGCCCACGCCCAGGGCGGCGTGGCCGGACCGCCCGGTGTCCTGGACCGTGGTCAGCGGCCCGGTCGCCACGATCTCCAGAGCGCTCACCGCACCTCCTCGAAGCGGACGCGCACGCCCGGGCGCAGCAGGCCGGGCGGGTCGCGGTGCAGGTCCCAGATCTTCTCCCCGGTGCGGCCGAGCAGCTGCCAGCCGCCCGGGGAGCTGCGCGGGTACACGCCGGTGAACTCCCCGGCCAGGGCGACCGACCCGGCGGGGACCCGGGTGCGGGACTCGGCGCGGCGCGGGACGCGCAGGCGCTCGTCGTCGCAGACCAGGTAGCCGAACCCGGGGGCGAAGCCGCAGAACGCCACGGTCCAGGTGGCAGCGGTGTGCGCCTCGACCACTCCGCGCGGGGTGAGGCCGGTCAGCCGGGCGACGTCGGCGAGGTCCTCGCCGTCGTAGACCACCGGCAGGACCACGGTCTCCCCCTCGGCGCGCTCCCCGGCCGGGGCGAGCGGGACCCGGCGCACCGCCGCTGCCACCGCCCCGGGGTCGGCCCCGGGGGCGAGCCGCAGCAGCACGGTCCGCGCCGCCGGGACGACGTCGGCGACGCCCGGGACGGGGGCGGCCTCCAGGGCCGCCCCCAGGGCGATCACCTCGGACAGGTCGGCGACCTCCACCAGCACACCGCTGTCGGCGCAGGTCAGTACGCGCACGGATTCTCCTTCGGGCCGGGGTCGGGTCCCCGGTCGGTCAGCGGGCGAACGGCGCCGTGGTGACGCCTTCGGCGCGCAGCCGGTCGGCGACGGCACGGGCGATGGCGACCGCCCCGGGGCTGTCGCCGTGGACGCACAGGGAGTCGGCCTCGATGAGGATCTCACTCCCGTCGACCGCGGTGACCGGTTCCCGCCGGGCGATGCGCAGGCAGCGCTCGGCGATCTCCTCGGGGTCGTGCAGGACGGCGCCGGGTTCGCGGCGGGAGACCAGGGTGCCCTCGGGGGTGTAGGCGCGGTCGGCGAACGCCTCCCGGTAGGTGGGCAGTCCGGCCTTCTCCGCCAGCTCCAGGAACCGCGATCCGGGCAGGCCGAGCACGGGCAGGCCGGGGTCGAAGGCGCGGACGGCCTCGACCACGGCGGCGGCCTGCTGCTCGTGGTGGACGATCGTGTTGTACAGGGCCCCGTGCGGCTTGACGTAGCGGATGCGGTCGCCGGCCAGGCGGGTGAAGGCCGACAGCGCGCCCATCTGGTACAGGACGTCGGCGGTCAGGTCGGCGGGCGGGACGTCGATGAAGCGGCGGCCGAACCCGGCCAGGTCGCGGTAGCCGACGTGGGCGCCGACCGCCACGTTCTCGGCGGCGGCGTCCGCGGTGGTGCGGCGCAGCACCGAGGGGTCGCCGGCGTGGAAGCCGCAGGCGACGTTGGCGCTGGTGACGATGGACAGCAGGGCCCGGTCGTCGCCGAGCTCCCAGCGGCCGAAGCCCTCGCCGAGGTCGGAGTTGAGGTCGATGCGGGACACGGGTGCTCCTCTCTACTGCCAGAGGGCGGCGATGCCGCCGAGGGAGTTGACCGCCATGTAGGCGGTGAGCGCCCAGGCCAGGGCGCCGATGACGATGAGCCACACGGGGTACCTGTAGCCGCCGAGCAGGTCCCGGGAGCGGCGCGCGGCGACCCAGAGCATGATGCCCAGGCCGACCGGCAGGATGACGCCGTTGAGCGCGCCGGCCAGGACCAGGAGCGTGGTCGGGGCCTGGCCGGAGACCAGCAGGACGGCCAGCGAGACCCCGATGAAGGCGGTGACGAGGAGGCCGCGCCGCTTCTCCAGCACCGGGTGGAAGGTGGAGACGAAGGAGATCGAGGTGTAGGAGGCGCCGAGCACGGAGCTGACCGCGGCCGCCCACATGATCACGCCGAACAGGCGCATGCCCGCCTCTCCGGCGGCCTGGAGGAAGGCCTCGGCCGACGGGTTGTCGGAGTTGAGGATCTCGACCCCGCCGGAGACCACGCCGAGGATGGCGAGGAAGAGCAGCACCCGCATCACGCCGGTGACGATGATGCCCAGCACGGAGGTGCGGGAGATGGCGGCGATGTTCTCAGGGCCGCCCTGGCCGGCCTCGATGAGGCGGTGGACCCCGGCGTAGGTGATGTAGCCGCCGACGGTGCCGCCGATGATGGTGACCGTGGCCAGGAAGACGTCCGTGCCCAGCTGCTCGGGCAGGACGGCCTGGCGCAGGGCCTCGCCGACCGGGGGCCGGGAGATGACCGCGACGTACAGGGTGAGGCCGATCATCGCGACGCCGAGGACGACCAGGACGCGGTCCAGGGCAGCGCCCAGCCTCTTGGCGCCCAGGATGACGACGGCCAGGACCGCGGAGATGACCGCTCCGATCCGGGGGTCGACCCCGGCCAGGGCGTTCAGGCCCAGCCCGGTGCCGGCGAGGTTGCCGACGTTGAAGACCAGGCCGCCGAAGACGATGAGGGCGGCCAGCAGGTAGCCGGCGCCGGGGACGACCTTGTTGGCCAGGTCCTGGGCGCGCGTGTTCGCGACGCCGACGACCCGCCAGATGTTCAGCTGGACGGCGATGTCCACGAGGATCGAGACGAGGATCGCGAAGGCGAACGTGGCGCCGAGCTGCGCCGTGAACTGAGTGGTCTGGGTGATGAAGCCGGGGCCGATGGCGCTGGTGGCCATCAGGAACATCGCGCCGAGCAGGGTGCTGCTCAGCGCGATCCGTCCGGGGCGGGGACGCACCTTGGCGGGTGCGGGGGGCGTGTCGCCCATGGTCTCTCCTGGGGATGCGGTCTGGAGATACGACGTGACGCGGACCACTCCACGCCGTTGGATTGTTGAACAATACTTCAATCCAACAAGGCCAGTAAAGAGCCTTGCCGCAAAGACCGCTGGTCAGGGATGTAACGTTCTGCTCTCGTCGACCGATTATTCATAGGATCATCCAATGAAGCGTTCACATGAGAACGCACCGACCGGAACCCCGCGGCATCGGCGACAATGGGAGGGCACCGTTCCCTTCCCAGCGAGGAGCTCCTGTGACGGCCACGGACGACCGCGTCGGCAGGCCGACCCGACGGCTGCTGCCGCTGCCCAGCCAGGCCGAGCGGGTCGCCGAGCTGCTGCGCGAGGCCGTCATCGACGGCGACCACCCGCCCGGCCGGCGCCTGTCCGAGGAGCGGCTGTGCGAGGAGCTCGGCGTCTCCCGCAACACCCTGCGCGAGGCGTTCCGGCTGCTGGTCCGCGAACGGCTGGTGGTGCACCAGATGCACCGCGGCGTGTTCGTCACGCTGCCCACCACGGAGGACGTCCGCGACCTGTTCAGAGCGCGGCGCTCCCTGGAGCTGACCGCCGTGCAGCGCGCCGCCGACCCCGACCCCGAGGCAGTGGCGGCGGTGGGACGGGCCGTCGACGAGGGTGAGGCGGCCCGCGACGCGGGCGACTGGTGGGGGGTGGGGACCGCCAACATGCACTTCCACCAGGCGCTGGCCGGGCTGGCGGGCAGTACACGGGTCGACGAGTTCATGAGCCGGGTCCTGGCCGAGACCCGGCTGGTCTTCCACGTGATGGACGCCCCCCGCGAGTTCCACGCGCCCTACCTGGACTGGAACCGGCGCATCCACACCCTGCTCGCCGGCGGCGACCACACGGCCGCCGCCGCCGAACTGGAGGCCTACCTGGACACCTCGGAGGAGCAGCTGACCACCGCGTTCCTCGCCCGCGAGGCCGGCGGAGACGACTGACGGGGCGATCGGCATCGCGCTGACCTGGGGGTTCGCCACCGCTTCGGGCGAGGCGGAGGAAAAGCCACGTGACACAGGTCCCGAAATGCCATGATGGGCGCGCAATGGAACTGAACGGACGCCCTGCCACCACCGGGGAGCTCGGCTCCCTCGCTCTCCACGGCTACGGCCACTTCACCACCATGCTCGTCGCCGACCTGCGCGTACGCGGCCTGGAACTGCACATGGACCGGCTGCGCGGGGACTGCCGGGCGCTGTTCGGCACCGAACCGGACATCCCCCGGGTGCGCGAGCTCGCGCGGCGCAGCGCCCGCGCGCACCCCTCCCCCGCCGTCATCCGGGTGACCGTCTTCGACCCCGCGCTGGACCTGGGCAGACCCGCCGGGCGCACCTTTCCCCAGATCCTCGTCACCACCCGCCCCGCCCCCGTCCCCGACCGGCTGCCGCCCCCGCTGCGGCTGGGCACCCGGCTGTACACCCGGGACACCCCGGAGGTGAAGGGCACCGGCCTGTTCGGCCCGATCCGCCAGCGGCGGGCGGCCCAGCTGGACGGGCACGACGACGCCCTGTTCCACGGGGCGGACGGGCTGCTGTCGGAGGGGCCCACCTGGAACATCTGCTTCCTGGACGGCGAGGGCCTGGTGTGGCCGCAGGGCCCGGCGCTGCCGGGGGTGACCGCGCGGCTGGTGAGCGGGCTCGCCGAGGACATGGGCGTGCCCGTCTCCACCCGGCCGCTGTCGGCGGCGGACGCGGCCCGGATGTCCGGGGCGTTCGTGACCAACGCGGTCACGGGGGTGCGCCCGGTGGCCTCCGTCGACGGGGAGCGGCTGCCGCTGGCCGCGCTCACCAACAAGCTGGCCGCCACCTACCGGGACCTGCCGGGCGACCCCCTGTGACCCGCCGGCTCAGGCCCCGGCGCGGCGGGCCCGCCCCGGCCACCAGGTGCGCGGCCCCACGTCCAGTGCCAGGGCGGGCACCAGCACGGTGCGCACCAGCAGCGCGTCCACCAGCACCCCGAACGCCACCAGGAAGGCCAGCTGGAGCAGGAACAGCAGCGGGATGACGGCCAGCGCCGCGAAGGTGGCGGCCAGCACCACGCCGGCGGAGGTGATGACCCCGCCGGTGACGGTGAGCGCCCGCAGCACGCCGTCGCGGTGGCCGTGGGCCAGGGTCTCCTCCCGGGCCCGCGACATCAGGAAGATGCTGTAGTCGATGCCCAGCGCCACCAGGAAGACGAACGCGAACAGCGGCACCACCGGGTCGGCTCCCGGCAGTTTCAGCACGTGGTCGAAGACCAGGGTCCCCACGCCCAGGGCGGCGGCGAACGACAGGACGTTGGCGGCCATGAGCAGCAGCGGGGCGACCAGCGCGCGCAGCAGGACGACCAGCACGAGCAGGACCACGGCCAGGACCAGCGGCACCACCACGAGGAAGTCGCGCTGGGCGGTCTCCAGGGTGTCCAGGTCGGTGGCGGTGACGCCGCCGACCAGGGCGTCGGCCCCCGGGGCGTCCGCGGCCAGGTGTTCGCGCAGGTCGCGCACGGCGTCCACCGCCTCGGGCGACTCCGGTCCCACGGTGAGGACCACCTCGACCAGGGCGCGCCCGTCCTCCTCCAGGGGCGGCGCCCCGGCCCCGGGGGGACCGGGCTCGGTGACCGGCGCGGCGGACTCCACGGACGGCGAGCCCTCGGCTGCCGCGACGACGTCGGCCACATGGTCGGCGTCCGTGACGACCAGCGCGGGGGCCGCCGCGGCGTCGGTGCCGAAGCCCCGGTCCAGCACCTCCTGGGCGGTGACCGCCTCCACCTCGGTGCGGAACACCTCTGCCTGGCCGGTGCCCTCGGCGCTGAACGCGGGAGCGAACACCGCGGCCGCGGCCAGCAGCACCGTGGTGGCCGCCCACAGCGTGCGCGGCCGGCGGGCCACGGCCCGGGCGACCCGGCCCCAGAACGGGTGGGCGGCCATGACGCGGTCGGTGTCGCCGCCGGTCTCGGCGGTGGGCCGGTGCGGCGCGGTCGGCCAGAACGCGGCCCGGCCGGCCAGCGCCAGCGCGGCGGGCAGGAAGGTCATCGCCGAGAGGACGGCCGCGCCGACGCCGATGGCGACGACCGGGCCGAGGCTGCGGGTGGAGGCCAGGTCGGCGGCGAGCAGGCAGAGCAGGCCCAGGACGACGGTGCCCGCGGAGGCGAGCACCGGTCCGGTGACGCCGCGCAGGGCGGCCATGACGGCGGTCGGGACCCGTTCGTGCAGGGCCAGCTCCTCGCGGTAGCGGGCGACGAGCAGCAGGGCGTAGTCGGTGCAGGCGCCCACGACGAGGATGAACAGGATGCCCTGGCTCTGCCCGTTGAGGCTGACCAGGCCGGCGTCGGCGGCCAGGTACACGAGGGCCCCCGACAGGCCCAGGGCGAGCAGGGACGCCAGGATCACCAGGACCGGGAGCAGCGGGGAGCGGTAGACGGCGACGAGGATGACCAGCACGGCCGCGACCGCGACGAGCAGCAGGGTGGAGTCGATCCCGCCGAAGGCCGCGGCGAGGTCGGCGGCGTAGCCCGCCGGACCGGTGACCTGGGGGGTGAGGTCGCCGACGGGGTGGTCGGCCAGGACGGCGCGCAGCTCCTCGACTGCGTCGGAGGTCTTCTCGCCGGAGTCGATCGGCACGATCAGCTGGGCGACGGAGGGGTCCTCGGTTCCGGGGAAGGGGCCGACCACCTCGCCGGAGACCCACGGCCGTTCGGCCAACTCCTCCCCGACTGCGGCGATGTCCGCCAACTCCGCTGCGGTGACGTCACCGTCCCCGGACCACAGGGCGATGGCGGGCACCGCGTCCTCGCGGTCGAAGTCCTCGGCGATCCGGGCGACCTCGGTGGACTCCGCCCCCACCGGCAGGAAGGCGGACCGGTCGTTGGTCTGCACCTCGCCGAGCCTGCCCAGGAAGGCGCCCAGCGGCCCGCCGCCCAGGGTCCACAGCAGGACGACGAGCAGCGCCGCTCCGACCCACCACCGCGACCGGCGTAGCGGTCGCCTCTCCTCGTTCACCGGTGTTCCCCTCCACCGCGACAAAAGTCACGGAAAACAAGTATCTCGCTTTTCGAGCCTTTCTTGGACGCGACTCTACACCCTCGCCGGACAGGCCGTTCCCGCACCCTCCACACACGCCCGCCCCGCACCGGGCACGGTGCGGGGCGGGCGGCGGGCCCGGCGGTCACACGGCCGCGGGCTCGCGCGCCTCGCTGCGGGCCGTACACGCCATGTTCCGCGACATCGAGCCGAACACCACCCCGTGGAAGGGCGTCACCGCGGCCCAGTACAGGTGGCCCAACAGGCCGCGCGGCCGGAACAGCGCGCGCTGGCGCAGCACCGTGCGCCCCCGGCCGGGCTCGACGGTGAACTCCAGCCACGCCGGACCGGGCAGGCGCATCTCCGCGCGCAGCCGCAGCAGCTCCCCCGGCACGATCTCCTCCACCCGCCAGAAGTCCAGCGAGTCGCCCACCCGCAGGCGCCCCGGGTCGCGGCGGCCCCGGCGCGGGCCCACCCCGCCCACGGCGAGGTCGATCCAGCCGCGCGCCGCCCAGGCCAGCGGCCAGGAGTACCAGCCCCGTTCGCCGCCGATCCCCTCGACCACGCGCCACACCGCCTCCGGCGGGGCGTCCACCTCCCGCACCCGCTCGTCGGTGTACAGGCTGCCCCCCGCCCAGTCGGGGTCGGTGGGCAGCGGGTCGGACGGGGCCCCCGCCCAGGAGGCCGACGTCCACCGGGTGTCCACGCGGGACTGGGAGGTGCGGCGGATCGCCAGCTCCACCGCGCGGTCGAACCCGATGCGGACGTGGTCGCCGAGCAGGCCGGACAGGTCGTCCTCGCCGCACACCGCGTCATGGCGCAGCGACTCCACCAGCGGCCGGGCGATGGCGGGCGGCACCGGCGTGACCAGCCCGACCCACAGGCTCGACAGCCCCGGCGAGAGCACCGGGACCGGCAGAATCAGGCGGGGGCGCAGCCCCGCCGCCCGAGCGAACCGCTGGATCATCTCCGCGTAGGTGAGGACGTCGGGTCCGCCCACGTCGAAGGTGCGGTCCTGCTCCGGCGGCAGGTCGGCGGCCTCCACCAGCAGACGCAGCACGTCGCGCACCGCGATGGGCTGCACCCGGCTGCGCACCCAGCGGGGCGTGGTCATCACGGGGAGCCGCTCGGTGAGGTACCGCAGCATCTCGAAGGACGCCGACCCCGACCCGATGATCACGGCGGCCCGCAGCACCGCGGCCGGCACCGGGCCGTCCAGCAGGATGCGGCCGACCTCGGCCCGGGAGGCCATGTGCGCGGAGAGGTCCTCCCCCTCCGGCGCCAGGCCGCCCAGGTAGACGACGCGCCCGACGCCGGCCCCGGCCGCCGCCTCGGCGAAGTTCCGCGCGCCCCGGGCGTCGTCGCCGGAGAAGTCGCGGCTCCCCGACATGGAGTGGACCAGGTAGTAGGCGACGTCGGCCCCCTCCAGCGCTTCGGTCAGCCCCTCCCCGGAGACCACGTCGCCGCGGGCCGCCTCCACCCGGTCCCGCCAGGGGTGGTCGCGCAGCTTGCCGGGGTCGCGGGCCAGGCAGCGCACCTCGAACCCGGCGTCCAGGAGCTGCGGGACCAGCCGCCCCCCGATGTACCCGGTGGCCCCGGTGACCAGTGCCCGGCGCCCGCTCACCGGGCCGCCCCCGCGGGGGCCGTGCCACGGCGCAGGCTCCGCCGCCGCTCCCGGTGGCGCCGGTACGGGTTGTCCTCGGGCAGGCCGCCGGTGAAGCGCCCGTACATGCCCACGGTCAGCATCAGGATGCCGACCACGAAGCTGAAGATCACGTTCGGCATGGAGAACGCGAGGACGTTGTAGTCGGTGCTCATGAGGTACAGGTTGACCAGGCCGCTGGCGACGAAACCGGCGCCGACCAGGGTGGAGACCGTCGACGAGTAGGTGCCGCCCACCACGGCCGCGCCCACGAGCAGCGATCCGACCGCCACCGAGACGAAGCCCAGCGCCCCGTTGGTGGACAGGCCGGCCACGACCTCCCCCCGGGTGTCGAACAGCGGCAGGCGCACGAACAGGCTCGTCACGCCGAATCCCACCAGAACGAGTCCGATGAACGCCGTTCCGAACCGGTGGACGGCGGCCAGGCGCCGGTCGGCGTTGTGCGAGGTGTCCAGGTCCATGGGTCCCCTCCGTTCCACGTCTTTGCAGCTAGAGTCGGTGGCGAGGACGGGTGCGACAAGTCGCGCCGCTTTCGCAACGGTTGGGATGCCATGGCGGAGACCCTGACCCCCGGTGCGACCGCCCGGATGCTGGGGGTCGCTCCGTCCACCCTGCGCAGCTGGGACCACCGGTACGGGATCGGGCCGCGCGAACGGAGCCCCGGCGGGCACCGCCGCTACACACCCGAGGACGTGGACCGGCTGCGGGAACTGTGCCGGCTGGTGGGCGAGGGGCTGGCCCCGGCGGTCGCGGCCGAACGCGTGCTGGCCGGGGGCGGTGTCACCGCCCGGCCCGGGTCCGTGCCCGCGCCGCGCGACGGACGGGACTCCGGGGCGCGTGGGGACGCGCTCGCGGCGGGCGGGGCGTCCCGCCTCCAGGGGGTGGCCCGGGCGGCGGTGCGCATGGACTCCGAGCTCGTGGAGGCGCTGGTCGAGCGCGCGCTGCGCGCCGAGGGCGTGGTGGCCGCCTGGGAGGGGCTGGTCATGCCGCTGCTGTACGGGATGGGCCGCAAGTGGGAGGACACCCGCCGCTACGTGGAGGTGGAGCACCTGCTGTCGTGGTGCGTGTCCTCGGCGCTGCGCCGGGTCCCCCCGCCCGGCGGCCCGCCGCGGACGGGGCAGAGGCCGGTGGTCCTGGCCTGCGGGCCCGAGGAGACGCACAGCCTCCCGGTCGAGGCGCTGGCCGCCGCCCTGCGCGAACGCGGCCTGACGCACCGGGTCCTGGGCGCCTGCACGCCGGCGGACGCCGCGGCGCGGACCGTGCGGCGGACCGCGCCCCGGGCCGTGGTGCTCTGGTCCCATGTGGGCGGGCGGTCCGACCTGGCGGCGCTGCGCGCGACGGTGCTGGCCGCGTCCGAGTCGCCCCAGGCGGTCCGGGTGTACACGGCCGGGGGCGGCTGGCGCTCCCTCACCGCGCGGTCCGGGGGCGGCCATCTGAACTCCCTGCCGGAGGCGGTGCTGGCGCTCGACCCGGGCTGAGCGCGGTGCGCACCGCGTGGCCCAGCTGGTCCAGCACGGTCAGGGACATCGGGACGACCGGGGTGCGCAGGCCCAGCGCCAGTTCGCGGGACAGCCGGGTACCGCCGTCGAGGAAGGCCAGCACGTCGCCGAGCCGGTCCGGGGCGAGCAGGCGGGTGAAGAAGTCCGCGCCGCGCACGCGACCGGTGGCCAGCGCGCGCAGCAGGACCGCGTCCATGGCCAGGTGGCGGCGCCGGTGCGGGACCGGGGGGACCGGCACGGCCCCGCGTTCCAGGGCCGCGGCCACGGCGGCGGTCTGGCGCAGCACCCCGCTGAAGGTGTAGCCGGTGGAGGGCCGGGTGGCCCCGCCCGCCCCGCCGATCCGGAAGACCCGCCGCCCGGCCCGGGTGCGGAAGGGCGCGTCGGTCATCGGGATGACGCCCTGCTCGGCGGCGGTGACCTCGAACCCCGCCAGGCCCATGCGGGCGCAGTGGTCTGCCAGGCGGCGGTCGTACTCGGCGGCGGTGAGCGGCGCGGGCCCGAACTCGGTGTACTCCACCAGCGCTTCGCGCGCCGACAGCGGGAGCACGTAGGCGAAGGCCACCGCGTTCTCCGGCTGGGGCGGGGTGAAGTCCATCAGCACCGCCGCCTCCGGGTCGAAGGCGTCGGCGGGGGTGCGCACGAACCAGCCCCGGAAGTGCTGGAGCAGCAGGGTGCGGCCCGTCGGCAGGGGGCGGGGCGGCCGGGAGTCGAACACCCACCGGGCGGTCAGCCTGGCCGGGGAGCCGTCGGGCATCACCCCCTCCACCACGGCGCGGTCGGCCCCGTCCCGGACCGCGTCCACCAGCAGGGGCACCTCCGCCACCCGGTCCCCGAAGCCGGACCGCACCCGGGCCTCCAGGTCGGCGGAGCGCAGCATCTTGTACACGAAGGGGTCGGCGGGCGCGGTGCGGGCGTCGCCGTCCGGCCCCACGACGGTCAGGTTCCGCCACCGGGCGGCCAGCAGGCCGTCCCACTCGCCGCCGTCGGGCTCCCAGAAGCACCAGGTGCGCGGGGGCGGGGTGTGCGGCCCGCGCGGGGGCTCCGCCAGGGCGACACGCACGGGGGCCCCGTCGGGGTGATTGACGCCCGACAGGCGGTGGGCCAGGGTGAGGCCTGCGGCTCCCCCGCCCACGATCACCACGTCATGATCGTTCATGGCCCCCACTCTGCCGGGGATGCCGCACACAGGCCAGCGCGCACCCGGAGGACGTGTGGACACCACCCGAGCTAAACAGGACGGAGCGGTCACGGAGGGGTTCGACCTCGCCTCGGCCGCCTACGACAGACTCGTGGCGGGCAGCCCCGGCTACCACGCCCACCTGCGGCTCTCCGCCCGGAGGCTGGACCCCGGGGCCCTCTCCCCCGAGCCGCGGATCCTGGACCTGGGCTGCGGGACCGGGGCCTCCACGGCGGCCCTGCTCGACACCGTGCCCACGGCCCGGATCGTCGGCGTGGACGCCTCGGAGGGGATGCTGGCGGCCGCCCGGGCCAAGGACTGGCCCGACACGGTGTCGTTCCACCACGCGCGGGTCGAGGAGCTGACACCGCAGTGGGCGGCCGACCGCCTGGGCGGGCCGGCGGACGCGGTGTTCGGGGCGTACCTGATCCGCAACTGCCCCGACCCCGACCGGGCGCTGGAGGTGATGCGGGACCTGCTGCGCCCGGGCGGCCGGCTGGTGCTGCACGAGTACTCCGTGGCCGACTCGGCGGTGGCGCGGGCCGTGTGGACGGCCGTGTGCCGGGGCGTGATCATCCCCGCCGGACGGGTGCTCTCGGGTGACGGGACCCTGTTCCGGTACCTGTGGCGCAGCGTCCTGGATTTCGACGGCCGCCGGGCGCTGCTGGAGCGGATGCGCCGCGCGGGGCTGGTGTCGGTGGCCTCCGCCCCGATGCCGGGCTGGGAGTACGGCATCACGCACACGTTCGCGGGCATGCGGCGGGAGGGGGGCCGGTGAGCCGCCCGGTGGACGTCCGCGACCGGCTCGCCGAGGAGGTCCCGCCCGCGCCGCCGGCCGGCCCGCGCACCGCGGAGGCGCCCGAGGCCGCGGTGGTCGGCGGCGGGATCGCCGGGCTGGCGGCGGCCTGCGGGCTGGCCGAGCGCGGCGTGCGGGTAACGGTGTTCGAGCGCGAGGAGTCCCCGGGCGGGCGGCTGCGCGGCTGGGAGACCACCCTGGCGGACGGCTCCCGGGCGGCGATGGACCGCGGTTTCCACGCCTTCTTCCGCCAGTACTACAACCTGCGCGGGCTGCTGCGCCGGGCCGACCCGGCGCTGGACGCGCTCGTCCCCCTGGCCGACTACCCGCTGGTCCACCGCGACGGGCCGCGCGACCGCTTCTCCGGCCTGCCCGCGACCCCGCCGTGGAACGCGCTGGTGCTGGCCGCCACCAGCCCGAGCTTCCCGCCGCTCGACCTGGCCCGGGTCAACGTCCCGGCCGCGCTGCAGCTGCTCGACGTGGACGTTCCGGGGGTGTACGAGCGGCTCGACCACATGAGCGCGCGGGACCTGCTGGAGGCGATCCGGTTCCCGCCGACGGCGCGGCACCTGGCGTTCGAGGTGTTCACGCGCAGCTTCTTCGCCTCGACCGACCGCCTCTCCGCGGCGGAGCTGGCGGTGATGTTCCACCTGTACTTCCTGGGCTCGGCCGAGGGCCTGGTGTTCGACGTGCCGCGCGGGCCGTTCCCGGAGTCGCTGTGGGAGCCGCTGGTCCGGTACCTGGCCGGGCTGGACGCCAAGGTGCGCACGGGCGTGCCGGTCGAGCGCGTCGGGCCGGGCTCGCAGCGGCGCTTCGCGCTGCCCGGGCACGGGGAGTTCGACGCCGTGGTGCTGGCCGCGGACGTGCCGGGGACGCGCTCCCTGGTCGCCGCGTCGCCCGGCCTGGGGGACGCCGCCTGGCGGTCCCGGATCGCCCGGCTGGAGTCGGCACCGCCGTTCCTGGTGTCGCGGTACTGGCTGGACCGGCCGGTGCGGCCGCACCGGCCCGCCTTCCTGGGCACGGCCGGGTACCCGACGCTGGACAACATCAGCGTCCTGGAGCGGTACCGGGACGGGGAACGGGAGTGGGCCGACCGCACCGGCGGCTCGGTGGTGGAGCTGCACGCCTACGCCCTGCCCGAGGGCTGCGACCCCGACCGCGAGCGCGAACGCCTGTGGGAGCAGGCGGTCGCGGTGTACCCGGAGCTGGCCTCCGCCGGCGTGGTGGACGCCCGGCACGAGCTGCGCGCGGACTGTCCGCTGTTCACGCCGGGCTCGTACCGCGACCGGCCGGGGACGGCCACCCCGGACCCGTTCCTGGTGATGGCGGGCGACCACGTCCGCACCGGCCTGCCGGTCGCGCTCATGGAGCGCGCGGCCGCCGGCGGCCTGCTCGCCGCCAATGCGCTGCTGTCCCGCTGGGGCCTGCCCGGCCACACCCTGTGGACCGTGCCCCGCCGCGGCCGCCTGGCCCCCGCCCGCGCCCTCGCCCGCCTCTCCCGGGGGGCCTCGCCCGGTCAGCCGGGGAAGCGGCCGGTGGAGCGGAGGAGGTAGCGGCGCTCGGCGTAGGCGAGGTCGTCGCGCCACAGGCGGCGGGCGGCGGCCCGCACGGCCGGGCGGACCACGGCGGACAGGCGGCGGGCCAGCAGGAAGCCCGGCCGGTCCGAGGCGGCCACGGTCGCCTCGACGACCGCGGTCCGCGGCACGCCGCGGGCGTCCGTGCCCAGCGGCGTCGCGTGCGTCTCGACCACGCTGCCCAGGCCCTCGCCCTCGATGATGCGCATGACCACGGTGCGCGGCTCCGGGCAGTGGAACTCCGCCCGCACCGGCACCCCCCAGCGGCCCGCCACCTTGAACCCCACCTCGACGACCATCCGGTCCGGGTCGGGGTCGGGCCCCTCGGGCACCTCGGTGACGCGCAGGCCGACGAAGCTGTAGGGGTGGAACCACGACCCGTGCCAGGGGTCGAGCCGGTTGGCCACCACGTCCTCCGGCTCGCACCGGCCCGCCAGGCTCTCCACCGCGCTGACCGCCTTCTCCAGCGGGGGGCGCTCGGGGACGACCGGCGCGTCCAGCGGCGCCTCGCCGCCCACGCGGTCCAGGCGCACCCACACCAGCACCCCGTCGTCGTGGGCCGGGTACGGACTCCAGCCGGGGAAGCCGTCCGCGCCCAGGGACAGCCCGTGCCAGCGGCACACGAGGCGCCCGTCGTCGACGGCCCCGCGGCACAGGGGGGCGCCCAGGTGCGGGCAGGCCCCCGGGGCGACGTGCGCGGTGCCGTCGGGGGTGCGCCAGGCGACGAGCTCGACGCCTCCGACGACCCGCCCGAAGGGCCGGTCGGCGCGGACCTCGCGGGAGGCGGCCAGCACGTACCAGTTGCCCGAGGGCCGTGCCAGCGCCCGTTTGAGGGCGGCGGCGATGACGCCGGGCGACCCCTCGCGCCAGGTCGGGTCCTGCGCGGTCCAGGCGGTGGCGGGCATGCGCCGCAGCGGGACGCGGCGGGGGGTCGGATCGGGCAGGGTCACGTCGGGCCTACCTTTCGGGTACCGGACGGGGACGGGGGACCGTCCGGGCGAGCATCGACCGGGCCAGGGCGGGCACCGCCGCAGCGATCTTGCGGGCCTCGGAGACCCGGTGGCGGGTGCTCCACACGTCGTGGCCGGCGGCGGCGATCTCGTCCAGGATGGCGCGGTAGAGCCGGAACGCCGTGGCGACACACGGACGGGCCACCGGATCGAGCATGGCGATGCCGGGCTCGGCCTCCCGGTAGAACCCCTGGTTGACCTCGACCAGGGCGGCGACCGCCCGGCGGGCGCGCGGGTCGGGCCGACGGGTGCGGGCGCAGTGCGCCAGCAGGTCGCGGTCCACCCCGTGGTCGGCCAGCACGTCGGCCGGCAGGTACACGCGCCCCCGGTCGAAGTCCTCCGCGGTGTCGCGGAGGAAGTTGGTGAGCTGGAAGGCCTCGCCCAGTGCGGCCGCGGGCCGCTCGGCCTCCTCCCGCGGCACCACGGTGCCCAGCACGGGCAGAACCTGGAGGCCGATGACCGCCGCCGACCCGTACATGTACTCGCGCAGGTGGTCGAGGTCGCGGTAGTCCGTCACGGTGAGGTCCATGCGCATGGAGCGCATGAACGCGGTGAAGTGCGCGGCCGGGAGGCGGTACCTCCGCACGGTGTGCGCCAGGGCACGCAGCACGGGGTCGCCGGGCTCGCCGCCGCCCAGCGCCCGGCCCAGGTCGGCGTCGACCGCGTCCAGCCGGGCCGCCTGCCCGGCGGGCGTGGCACCGGGCCCGGGCTCGTCCACCATGTCGTCCACCCAGCGGGCGAACCCGTACAGGGCGTGCACCCCGGGCCGCCGGTCCGGCGGCAGGACCCGGGTGGCGGTGAAGTAGGTGCGCCCGTGGCGGGCGTGCAGCTCACGGCAGCGCAGGTAGGCGCGGCGCAGGTCCTCCGGGGCGATCCCGGCGGCGTCGAGTTCTGCGGTGGCGGTCCTCATCGTCCCCCCGTTCGCTCCACCACGCGGGCGGCGGCGAGCTTCCCCGAGATCAGCACGGTCGGCAGGCCGACCCCGGGCGTGGTCCCGCACCCGGCCAGGGCGACGTTGGCCAGGCCGGGGACGGTGTTGCGGGGCCGGAACGGCCCCGTCTGGGCGAAGGTGTGCGACAGCGAGAAGGGCGTGCCGTGCGCCAGCCCCCGCCGGGCCCAGTCCGCAGGGGTGACCAGGTGCTCGGTCCGGACCGCCGCGTCCAGGCCGGTGAGGCCGCGCTCCTCCAGGGTGGACACCAGGTGGTCGCGGTAGCGCGGCCCCTCGGCGTCCCAGTCGATGCCGCCGGCCGCCAGGTTGGGCGCGGGCGCCAGCACGTACAGGGACTCGTGCCCGGCGGGGGCCAGGGACGGATCGGTGTGCGTGGGCCGGGTGACCAGCAGGGACGGGTCCCCCATCACCCGCCCCTCGCGGATGATCTCGTCGAAGGTGCGCTCCCAGGCGCCGCCGAAGGAGATCGTGTGGTGCCCCAGCCGTTCCCAGGTGCGGTCCACCCCCAGGTGCAGGACCACGGCGGACGGCGAGTAGCGGAGCGGGATACGGCGCCGGGGGGCGCCGCCCAGCAGCCGGTACGCCGCGGGCAGGTCGGCGGTGACCACCACCTGGTCGCAGGGGAAGCGCTCACCCGACTCCGTGACGGCGGCGGTGACCCGGTCGCCGGAGCGTTCCAGGGAGGCCACGGCGTCGCCGTAGCGGAGCACTCCCCCGGCCTTGGCCGCCGCGCCCGCCAGGGCGTCGCCGAGGGCGCGCATGCCCCCGCGCGGGAAGTACACGCCCGCCACGGTGTCCATGTAGGCGATGACGGCGTAGGCGGCCAGGGCCCGCCCCGGCGCCACGCCCGCGTACAGGGCCTGGAAGGAGAAGATCCGCCGCAGGCGCTCGTCGCGCACGTGCCGCCCCACCGCCCGGGAGAGCCGCCCGAACCCGCCCAGGGCGGCCAGCCGCACCAGGTCCGGCCGGGCGAGGTCCAGCAGCGAGTCGAACTGCGCGTCGATGAAGGTGCCCATCTCGGCCCGGTAGAGGCGGGTGAGCCAGTCGCGGAGCCGGAGGTAGCCGTCGGCCTCGCGCTCGCCGGCCGCCCGTGCCACCTCGGCCGCCATGGCGTCGGCGTCGGTGTGGACGTCGATGGTGGAGCCGTCGGCGAAGCCGGCGCGGTAGGCGGGGTGCAGTGGGACCAGGTCGAGGCGGTCGGCGGTGGTCTCGCCGACCGCCCCCAGGGCCTCGTCCAGGAGTTCGGGCATGGTCAGCACGGTGGGCCCGGTGTCCATCCGGAAGCCGTCCAGGTCCAGGCGGCCCGCCCGGCCCCCCGGATGGGTGTCGCGCTCCAGGACCGTGACCTCCCGCCCGGCCCCCAGCAGGTGCAGGGCGCAGGCCAGGCCGGACAGCCCCGCGCCGACGATGACGACCCGGCCCCGGCCGGGTGCGGTGCGGCGGCTCACGCGGCCTCCCCCAGTCGGGCGGCCAGGCCGGCGAGGACGTCGCGCACCGGTTCGGGCAGGTCGATCCCGTCCAGGTGGGAGACGCCGCGGGCGGCCAGGCCCCGGCAGTGCTCGGCGACCAGCTCCCGGGCGCCCAGGCTCTCCAGCACGGCGGCGGCCTCCGCCGGGTCGGCCCCCGCCCCGACCCGCTCCAGCACGTCCAGGCCCGCCGTGTCGCCGCTCTCTCGCGCCAGGCGGGTGCCGAGCGCCAGCAGCAGGGTGGTCTTGCCCTCCAGGAGGTCGTCGCCGACGGGTTTGCCCGTGGACCCGCTGTCGCCGTAGGCGCCGGCCAGGTCGTCGGCGAGCTGGAAGGCGACGCCGACGTCCCGCCCGTAGGAGCGCAGCGCCTCGGCCACGGCCGGGGGCGCTCCGGCCATGGCGGCCCCCAGGTGCAGCGGGCGCTCCACGGTGTAGGAGGCGGTCTTGAGCCGGTCGATGCGCAGCGCGAGGGACTCCGAACGGGACCCCCTCGCCTGTCCGCGCACGTCCAGGAACTGTCCGGCGATCATCTCGGTGCGGATCTCCCGCCAGACCGCGCGGCCCGCCTCCGGGCGGGGCACCCCGGGCAGGGCCTCGGCGAGCATGTCGTCGGCCCAGGCCAGGGCGAGGTCGCCGACCAGGACGGCGAGGGACTCGCCGTAGCGCCTCGCCTCCCCCGACCAGGCGTTCTCGCGGTGCTCGTCCTCGTGCCGCCGGTGGACGCAGGGCGCGCCGCGCCGGGTCGCGGAACCGTCCATGACGTCGTCGTGGACCAGGGCGCAGGTCTGGAGCAGTTCCAGGGACGCGCAGGCGACCAGGGCGTGGTGGGCGACGGGGCCGGACACCGGGCCGCCGCCGGCGCGCCAGCCCCACCAGGCCAGCGAGGAGCGCAGCCGCTTGCCGCCCTCCAGCGTGAAGGCCGCGGTCTGCGCGGCGGCCCCGGCGGCGAACTCGGGGTCGGTCCGTTCGGCCCCGAGCAGGCGGCGGTGCAGGTGGTCGCGGAGCACCTGGTCGAGTGCCGGCCGCGGGTCGCCGTGGACGTGGTGGATTCGGAGTGCGCCGGGACCGTTCAGAACCGGTTCGATGTCTGCCTCCCCTGGACGGGTCATGTCATGGACAATTATCTCGGAAAACATGAATCTCGGCAACCGAGCTATTGCCTTCGTTCCCCCGGCCCCCGCGTGGAAGAACCGGGGGTTCCGTTGGCCGTAGACTCGGAGTGACCGAAGTCCGAACACCGGGGAGAGAGGAACCGTGGACACCGTGTCGACCACCTCCCCCACCGGGCCCGACGAGGCCTCGGTGAGGTTCGGCCACTACCGGTCCCTCCAGAACGACGGGCAGATGCTCGCCGTCCGGCTCATCAAGCTCCTGCACCGGATGGCCGACCGCTCCGGGATGAACCCCACCGACTTCCAGTGCTACACGCTGCTGCGGGTCGCGGGCACGATGACACCCGGAGAGATCGCCTCCAGTCTGTGCCTGTCCACCGGCTCGGTCACCGGCGTGATCGACCGGATGGAGGCCCACGGCCTGGTCGAGCGCACCCGGCACCCCGAGGACCGGCGCAAGGTCGCCGTGCGCCTCACCGAGAGCGCCGAACTCCGGGCGCCCGAGACCGCCCCCGGGATGCGCGCCGCCATGACCGCGCTGCACGAGGGCTACACCAACGACGAACTGGCCGTCATCGTCGACTGGCTGGGCCGGGTCGGCCGCACCCTGGACGGGCTCGCCGAAGCGCCCTGAGCACCCCTTTCCTCCTGATCCGTCCACCTCTGCGGTGATCCGTCACCGACCCTCCGCACCCGCGCGGCTCACCGCCCCGCCCCGGAACCGCTCTTACGATGCCGACAGACCAGTCCGTATCCGGCTTCGCACCCGGCCGACACTCCACCCGGGGACCCCCGCCGAGGTTGGGGAGGAGTCGTCATCTCGACCCTGCGCACCTACATCCGAGAGCACACCAACCCCGCGGTCTTCGCGGTGTCCGGGATCGTCATCCTCGCCTTCGTGGTCCTGGGCATCGTGTTCACCGACCCCCTCCTGGACGCTGCGACGGCGACCCGGGACTGGATCGGGACCAGGCTGGGGTGGCTGTACGTGCTCGCCACCACGTTCTTCCTCGGCCTGGCCCTGTTCCTGATGTTCAGCAGGTACGGCAACATCCGGCTGGGCCCGGACGACTCCCGGCCCGAGTTCGGGACCGTCGCCTGGTTCGCCATGCTCTTCACGACGGGCATGGGCATCGGCCTGGTGTTCTGGGGCGTCTCCGAGCCCATCCACCACCTGCACTGGCCCCGGACGGCCGCGTTCCTGCCCGGCGAGGACGGCGCCCCGCACGTCGAGGCCGCCGGCGAGGCCATGGCCCTGAGCTTCTTCCACTGGAGCTTCCACCCCTGGGCGATCTACATCGCCCTGGGCGTCTCGCTCGGCTACTTCACGTTCCGCAAGGGGCTGCCGCTGCGCCCCGCCTCCGCGCTCTACCCGCTCCTGGGCGACCGTGCGTTCGGCTGGCCCGGCAACCTCGTGGACATCCTCGCGGTCTTCGGCACGATCTTCGGCCTGGCCACGTCGCTGGGCCTGGGCACCCTCCAGATCGGCGGCGGCATCCAGCACGTCTTCGGCATCGAGTCGAACTCGCTCGTCCACTCCGTGCTCATCATCGTCATCACCGGCATCGCCCTGCTCAGCGTCCTGGCCGGGATCGACAAGGGCATCCGCCGCCTGTCGGTGATCAACCTGTGGCTGGCGATCGCGCTGATGCTGATCGTCTTCCTGTTCGGGCCCAAGCTGTGGATCATCAGCATCACCACCACGGGCCTGGGCGAGTACCTGGACAACCTCGTCCCGTGGAGCCTGTCCTTCCCCAGCTCTCTGATGGACGAGCAGGCCGCGAGCTGGACCACCACGTGGAGCATCTTCTACTGGGGCTGGTGGATCTCCTGGGCGCCGTTCGTCGGCATCTTCCTGGCCCGCGTCTCCTACGGGCGGACCATCCGGGAGTTCGTCATCGGCGCGCTGTTCGCACCGGTCATCGTCTCGGTCCTGTGGTTCGGGGTGTTCGGCGGCTCCGGCCTGTACTACGACCTGTTCGAGGGCGGCGGGCTCAACGCCCTGGCGGAGGAGGACCGGGCGTTCCGGCTCATCGAGCTGCTGCCCCTGGGCCAGGTCGCGGGCGTGATCATCTCGGTCCTGCTGATCATCGTGGTGGCGGTCTTCTTCATCACCTCCTCCGACTCCGGCTCCCTCGTCGTGGACACGCTCACCAACGGGGGCGACCCCAACCCCCTCAAGGCCCAGCGCGCGTTCTGGGCCATCAGCGAGGGCGCCGTGACCCTGGTCCTGCTGGTCCTGGGCGGGGCCGACGCCCTCTCCGCGCTCCAGGCGGCGGCGGTGGTCACCGGGCTCCCGTTCGCGGTGATCCTGCTGTTCATGTGCTGGGGGCTGGCCAAGGCGCTCAAGGACGAGCCCCGCAGGCACGGGCCCAAGATCGTGTACGAACCCGAGGACCAGATGCCGTCCTACCGCCCGCCCGGCGGCCGCTAGCAGAAGGGGCCCGCGATGGCACCGAAGAAGTTCACCAACCCCTTCCACGGGGTCGTGGACATGATCACCGAGATGAACCGTGTCTCCGACGCCATGGCGTCGATCGAGACCAGCCAGACGGGCCTGCGCGAACGCGGCTACGCCGACGCCTGGAGCCCGCCCACCGACATCCTCGCCCGCGGCGAGGACCTGGTCGTCCGCTGCGAGGTGCCCGGGGTGTACGAGGAGGACGTCGCCGTCAGCTTCAACCACGGGGTCCTCACCATCAGCGGGGAGCGCAGGCGCGACGAGGAGGGGACGGTCGTCTACTACTCGTCGGAGCGGTTCATGGGCACCTTCCGCCGCGAGATCACCCTGCCCGAGGGGGTCAGCGAACGCGACGTGGAGGCCTCCTACGGGGAGGGCCTGCTGGAGGTGGTGGTGCGCGGCGCGGCCAACGCCGCCGCGCCCAAGACGATCTCCGTCCGCAGGCGCAAACGGGGCTCCTGAGCCGGGCGGCGGCGCCTCCCGGGCGCCGCCGCCCGGAACCGGCGGGAACCGCCCGCCCCCGCACGACGACTCCGATTACGGAAGGGCCGTCTCCGGTACGGCCCCGAATCGGAGGAACGATGCAGTACACCCGCACCGCCCGCGCCCTGCCGATCGCGGCCGTGCTCGGCCTCGCCCTCACCGCCTGCGGCACGGGGACCCCGGCCGACACGCCCCGGGACGCGGCCGCGGAGTCCGCCCCGCCCTCTCCTGCGGCGGAGCAGGCGGAGGCCTTCTCGATCACCGACCCCTGGGTCAAGGCCGTCACCGCCGAGGAGGGGATGACCGCCGTGTTCGGCGAGGTGGCCAACGGCTCCGACGCGGAGATCGTCATCGTGGCGGCCGAGCACCCGGCGGCGGAGACGGTCGAACTGCACGAGGTCGTCACCGAGGGCGCCGAAGCCACCATGCGCGAGATCGACGGCGGGTTCCCCGTGGAGCCCCGGGGCACCCGCACCCTGGCGCCCGGCGGCGACCACATCATGCTGATGGGCCTCACGGAGGACCTGGAAGCGGGCACGGAGGCCACCGTCACGGTGGAGTTCGCCGACGGGTCGACGGCGGAGTTCACCGCCCCGGTGAAGGAGTACGCGGGGGCCAACGAGGAGTACGAGGGCGGCGGCCACGGCGGAGGGGACCACGGGGACGGCGGGGACCACTGATGGACCGGACCGTCAGCAGACGCGGCCTGCTCCTGGGCGGCGCGGCGGCCGGCGCGGGAGCGGTCGGCGGAGCGCTGGCCCACCGCTGGGCGGCCGGCGCGCCGACCGCGCCGCAGGCCGCCGCGCTCCCCCTCAACGGGGAGCGGACCGTGCCCTTCCACGGGCCCCGCCAGGCCGGGGTGGAGACCCCGCCGCAGGCGCACGCCGCGTTCACCGCCTTCGACCTGGGCCGGGACGTGGACGCCGAGGGGGTGCGCCGGCTGATGCGGCTGCTCAGCGACGACGCCGCCCGCCTGACCCGGGGCGAGCCGGCCCTGGCCGACACCGAACCCGAGCTGGCGACCGTCCCGGCGGGCCTGACCGTCACGTTCGGGTTCGGCCCGGGCCTGGTGGAGCGGGTGGACCCGGACGCCGTGCCCGACTGGCTGCGGCCGCTCCCGGAGTTCGACCACGACGACCTGGACCCGCGCTGGGGCCAGGCCGACCTGCTCGTCCAGGTGTGCGCCGACGACCCGGTGACGGTGGCGCACGCGGTGCGGATGCTCGGCAAGGACGCGCGCGCCTTCACCGAGCCCCGGTGGACCCAGAGCGGGTTCCGGCGCGCCCACGGCTCCGAGGCCGACGGCACCACCATGCGCAACCTCATGGGCCAGGTGGACGGGACGGTCAACCCGCGCCCGGGGACCGCCGACTTCGACCACCTGGTGTGGCGGGAGACCGGACCGGCCTGGCTCTCCGGGGGCACCGGGCTGGTGCTGCGGCGCATCGAGACCCACCTGGACACCTGGGACGAGCTGGACCGGCCCGCCCGGGAGGCGGTCATCGGCCGCCGCCTGGCCGACGGGGCGCCGCTGACCGGCGGCGGCGAGCACGCCGAGGTGGACCTCGCGGCCACCGACGCCACCGGGCTGACCGTGATCGCGGACTTCGCCCACGTGCGCCGCTCCCGCACCGACGACCCCGAGGAGCGGATCTTCCGGCGCGGCTACAACTACGACCTGCGCGACCACGGGACCCCGGAGGCGGGGCTGCTGTTCGCCTCCTACCAGGCCGACCCGGTCCGCCAGTTCGTCCCCATCCAGCGCCGGCTGGACGAGCTGGACCTGCTCAACGAGTGGGTCACCGCCGTCGGCTCGGCCGTGTTCGCCGTCCCCCCGGGCTGTGCCGAGGGCGGCTACGTCGGGGACACCCTGCTCGAAGGCTGACCGGGCGCGCCGCGGGCCCGCGCCCCGCCCGGTGCGGGGTGCGGGCCCGTACGGCCGGCCGGTAGGTCAGAAGGTGCGGCCCTCGTCGTAGGGGCCGATGACCGCGAGCGCCCGCGGGCGCGACAGCAGCTCGGCGGCGACCTCTGCGACCTCGGCGCCGGTGACGGCGTCGAACCGGGCCAGGTCCTCGTCGATGGAGAAGTGGCGCGGGTGGTTCAGCTCGTGCCCCAGCAGGCGGCCCATCCGGGCGTTGGTGCCCTCGCTGCCCAGCACCAGGGAGCCCTGGATCTGCCCCTTGGCCCGGCGCAGCTCCTCGTCGGTGATCCCCGACGCCGCCACCTTGGCCAGCTCGTCCCGGCACACCCCGATGACCTCGTCGGCCTTCTCCGGCAGGCAGCCCGCGTAGATCTGGAAGGTCCCGGTGTCGGCGTAGCCGGTGTGGTAGGCGTGCACCGCGTAGGCCAGGCCGCGCTTCTCGCGCACCTCCTGGAACAGGCGCGAGGACATGCCGCCGCCCAGGGCGGCGCTGAGCAGCCGCAGCGCGTGCCAGCGCGGGTCGGTGCGCATGATGCCCTCCGACCCCAGGATGATGTGCGCCTGCTCGGTGTCGCGCGACTGCACCACCTGGCCGCCGAAGGTGGGGACCGGGCCGCCGCCGATGCGCGGCCCCGCCGGGCGGGCGTCGCCCGCGGCGGCCAGCCGCTCGGCGAACATCTCCCGGACCTGCTCCACCACCAGGTCGTGGTCCAGGCTCCCGGCCGCCGTGACGATCAGCTCCGAGGGGACGTAGGCGTCCCGGTACTGCTCGGCGATCCGCTCCCGGGGCAGCGCCTTGATGGTGTCGATGGTGCCCAGGATCGGCCGCCCCAGCGGGGTGTCCCCGAAGAAGTGCGCCGCGTAGACGTCGTCCACCAGGTCGGCGGGCTCGTCCTCGTACATGGCGATCTCCTCCAGGATCACGCCGCGCTCGGTCTCCACCTCGCCCTCGTCCAGCACCGAGTTGGCGACCATGTCACCGACCACGTCGATGGCCAGCGGCAGGTCGCGGTCGAGCACCTTCGCGTAGTAGCAGGTGTGCTCCTTGGTGGTGTAGGCGTTGTGGTCGGCGCCCACCCCGTCCAGCAGCGCGGAGATCTCCAGCGCCGACCGGGTCCGGGTCCCCTTGAACAGCAGGTGCTCCAGGAAGTGCGCCGAACCGGCGTGCGCGGCGTCCTCGTCGCGCGAGCCCGTGGTCGCCGAGATCCCGAACGCGGCGGAGCGCCCGCCCGGGATGTGCTCGGTGACCACGCGCAGTCCGCCGGGCAGCACGGTCCGGCGCACCAGGCCGGAGCCGCCGTCCGCTTCCAGCAGCGTCACGGTCGTGCCCGGCTCCTGCTCGGCGGCGATGGGGACAGAACTCATGAATCCTTCTTCTTCGCGTCGTGTGCGTGGGACCTACCGCCCGAGGATACGCGGTGGGGGCGGCCGCACCCACGGTGCGACCGCCCCCTCACGTGTTCAGAGCGGATCAGGTGTTCTCGGAGCGGCTGCTCGAGCGGCGGCGGCGCCGGCGCGGGGCGCCCTCGCCGTTGTCGCCGTCCTTGTCCTCGGCCTCGGCCGGGGCGTCGCCCTCGGCCGGAGCGGCCGGAGCCGCCTGGGCGGCCTCCGCCTCGACGACCTCGACCGGGACCAGCGACAGCTTGCCGCGGTCGTCGATCTCGCGGATCTCGACCTGGATCTTCTCGCCGATGCTGATCACGTCGTCGAGGTTCTCGATCCGCTTGCCGCCGTGCAGCTTGCGGATCTGCGAGATGTGCAGCAGGCCGTCCTTGCCGGGCAGCAGCGACACGAACGCGCCGAACGTCGTGGTCTTGACGACGGTGCCCAGGTAGCGGTCGCCGACCTCGGGCATCGTCGGGTTGGCGATCTGGTTGATCGTGTCGCGGGCGGCCTCGGCCGAGGGGCCGTCGGTGGCACCGATGTAGATGGTGCCGTCGTCCTCGATCGTGATCTCGGCGCCGGTCTCGTCCTGGATCGAGTTGATCATCTTGCCCTTGGGGCCGATGACCTCGCCGATCTTGTCGACGGGGACCTTGACGGTCAGGATGCGCGGAGCGTTCGGGCTCATCTCGGCCGGACGCTCGATGGCCTCCTGCATGACGTCGAGGATCGCCAGGCGCGCGCCGCGGGCCTGCTGGAGCGCGAGCGCCAGCTGCTCGGCGGGGATGCCGTCGAGCTTGGTGTCGAGCTGCAGGGCCGTGATGAGCTCACGGGTGCCGGCGACCTTGAAGTCCATGTCGCCGAACGCGTCCTCGGCGCCGAGGATGTCGGTGAGGGTGACGAACTCGTCGCCCTCGCTGATCAGGCCCATGGCGATGCCGGACACCATCTCCTTGAGCGGCACGCCGGCCGACAGCAGGGCCATGGTGGAGGCGCAGACCGAGCCCATCGAGGTGGAGCCGTTGGAGCCCAGCGCCTCGGAGACCTGGCGGATGGCGTACGGGAACTCCTCGCGCGAGGGCAGGACCGGGATCAGGGCGCGCTCGGCGAGGGCGCCGTGCCCGATCTCGCGCCGCTTGGGCGAGCCCACCCGGCCGGTCTCACCGGTGGAGTAGGGCGGGAAGTTGTAGTTGTGCATGTAGCGCTTGGTCTTCTCGGGGTTGAGAGTGTCGACCGTCTGCTCCATGCGCAGCATGTTCAGGGTGGTGACGCCCAGGATCTGGGTCTCACCGCGCTCGAAGAGCGCCGAGCCGTGGACGCGCGGCAGCACGCCGACCTCGGCGGACAGCGGGCGGATGTCCTTGGGGCCGCGGCCGTCGATGCGGACCTTGTCGCGCAGGACGCGCTCGCGCATCAGGTTCTTGGTGAGCGAGCGGAAGGCGGCCGAGACCTCCTTCTCGCGGCCCTCGAAGTCCTCGGCGAGCTTCTCGGCCGCGGCGGCCTTGACCTTGTCCAGCTCGGCCTCGCGGTCCTGCTTGTCCGCGATGGTCAGCGCCTTGGACAGGTCCTCGCGCACGGCGGAGTCGACGGCGGAGTACACGTCGTCCTCGTAGTCGAGGAAGATCGGGAACTCGCCCTCCTCGCGGCTGGTCTGGTCCGCGACGGCCTGCTGGGCGCGGCACAGCACCTTGATGAAGGGCTTGGCGGCCTCCAGGCCCTCGGCCACCGTCTGCTCGTTGGGGCCGACGGCGCCCTCGGCGACCAGCTTGAGGGTGTGGACCGTGGACTCGGCCTCGACCATCATGATCGCGACGTCGCCGTCCTCCAGGACGCGGCCGGCGACCACCATGTCGAAGGTGGCGTTGTCCAGCTCCGAGTGCGTCGGGAAGCCGACCCACTGGCCGTCGATCAGGGCGACGCGCACGCCGCCGATCGGACCCGAGAAGGGCAGCCCGGCGATCTGGGTGGACATCGAGGCGGCGTTGATGGCCACGACGTCGTACAGGTGGTCCGGGTGCAGGGCCAGGATCGTCTCGACGATCTGGATCTCGTTGCGCAGGCCCTTCTTGAACGACGGGCGCAGCGGCCGGTCGATCAGGCGGCAGGTGAGGATGGCGTCCTCGGAGGGACGGCCCTCGCGCCGGAAGAACGAGCCGGGGATGCGGCCGGCCGCGTACATGCGCTCCTCGACGTCCACCGTCAGCGGGAAGAAGTCGAGGTTGTCCTTGGGGCGCTTCGAGGCGGTGGTGGCGGACAGCACGACGGTCTCGTCGTCCAGGTACACCGTCGCCGAACCGGCGGCCTGGCGGGCCAGGCGACCGGTCTCGAAGCGGATGGTACGGGTGCCGAACTTGCCGTTGTCGATGACGGCTTCGGCAGAGTAAACGCCCTCCATGGGCGACCTCCTACTACACGTGTTCGCGTTGGGATGCACCGGACCCGCTGGTCCGGCGCGTGTGTTCGTTCCCCGCGTCCGTGCCCCGGAGTTGATGACGGCCGGTCATCGATCGAAGCCCACGGGGTCCCGTGACGGGACCTTCCGGAGGCCACTACCGAGGACCGGCCTCGACTCTGCGGCCGAGGGAGTGATGGGCGCGGGTGGTCTCTGTTCAGTTGGCGTGCGGGTGCGGCGGTGACCGCCGACACGTACACCCTACTAAGAAAGGGGGAGCGGCCGAAGCCGCTCCCTCCGACGTCCTAGCGGCGCAGGCCCAGGCGCTCGATCAGCGAGCGGTAGCGGGTGATGTCCTGCTTGGCGATGTACTTGAGGAGACGGCGGCGACGGCCGACCATCAGGAGCAGGCCGCGACGGCTGTGGTGGTCGTGCTTGTGGTCCTTGAGGTGCTCGGTGAGCTCGGTGATGCGGTGCGTGAGCAGCGCGACCTGGACCTCGGGGGAGCCGGTGTCGCCCTCGCCGGTGGCGTACTCGGCGATGATCTTCTCTTTGGTGGCGGCGTCGATCGACACGTCGTTCCTTTTCTCAATGATTCGGTACGCAGGGCGAACCCGGCCGGAAGGGACCGGGGTCAGACGCGGTGACCACGCGTACGAACAGTCACCGTCGGGTGTGCCGCGCGGCTCCCGCCGACGGCGGGAGGACATCGCGCTCCCCCTCGGGTCACGCTACCGTGACCTCGTGCGGGGCACACGTGGACGACTCCACCCTACCGCAAACACGGAGGGCGCGGGCGTGCACGCAGCGTGGGGGCGGTCTCCCCGGTTCAGGAGACCCCCAGGACGGCGCGGCAGCGCTCGACGTCGCGCCGCATCGCGACGATGAGGTCGTCCAGCCGGTCGAACCGCTCCTGGCCGCGGATGCGCTCGGTGAAGTCCACGGTCATCCGCACCCCGTACAGCTCCAGGTCGTCGCGGTCCAGGGCGTAGGACTCCACGGTCCGCTCGGCGCCGTCGAAGGTGGGGTTGGTGCCCACCGAGATCGCGGCGGGCCAGCGCGACTCGCGGCCCGGGACCGGCTCGACCCGGCTCAGCCAGCCCGCGTACACGCCGTCGCCCGGGACGGCGGTGTGGGGGGGCAGGTCCATGTTGGCGGTGGGGAAGCCCAGCAGCTCGCGGCCGCGCGCGGCGCCGTGCACGACCTCGCCCTCGACCCGGTGCGGGCGCCCCAGCAGCGCGGCGGCCCCGGCGACGTCGCCGCCGGCCAGCAGGCCGCGCACCCGGGTGGAGGTGATGGCCTCCCCGTCGGCGACCAGCGCGACCCCGTCCGCCGTGAAGCCGAACTCCCCGCCCAGGCGGGCCAGCTCGGCCACGTCTCCGGCGGCCCGGTGCCCGAACCGGAAGTCCTCGCCCACCACCACGGCCGCGGCGTGCAGCCGGTCGACCAGGAGGCCGCGCACGAACTCCTCGGGGGTGCGCGCCGAAAGGTCCTTGGTGAACGGCATGACGCACACGGCGTCCGCCCCGTACCCGCCGAGCAGCTCGATCCGCCGCTCCACCGGCGTGAGCACCGGCGGGGTCACACCGCGCAGCACCGCCTCCGGGTGCGGGTCGAAGGTCACCACGACCACCGGCAGGTCCAGCTCCCGGCCCCGTTCGACCGCGGTCGCCAGGAGGGCCCGGTGTCCCCGGTGCACACCGTCGAAGACACCGACGGCCACCACGGACCGCCCCCATCCGGAGGGCACGCCCTCCGGCCCGTCCCATCGCCGCACGTCCGACTCCCCTTCGTCACGAGGCCAGGCGGAGGGCCCTGCGGCCCCCTCGCCCCAAGCCTGCCACGTCCGCCGCCCGCCCGCCGACACGAGCCCCCCGCGGCGCCCGTGCCCGGACGGGCCGTGCGGCGGGGGCGCCGGGGTTCTGCGGTGGGGAGAAGGGGGTCGACAGGGAGCGGAAGGGGTCGTTAGCCTGCCCGGATGCCGATGATCGACACGGGCTCGACCCGACTCGCCTACGACGAGGCCGGCGACGGACCGGCCGTGGTGCTGCTGCACGCGGGCTTGGCCGACCGGCGCATGTGGGACCACCAGTTCGCCGCGCTGGCCGCGGACCACCGGGTGGTGCGCTACGACCGGCGCGGGGTCGGCGGCTCCGCCGACCACGGGGGGCCGGTGGAGCACCACCGCGACCTGCTCGACCTCATGGACGCCCTGGACATCGACCGGGCCGCCCTGGTGGGCGCGTCGTACGGAGGCGCGCACGCCGTGGACGCCGCGCTGGCCGCGCCCGACCGGGTCGGCGCCCTGGCCCTGGTCTGCCCGGGGATGTCCGGCCACCGGTGGCCGCAGTCGTTCACGGACGCGGCGGCCGCCGCCGTCGGCCCCGCCGTCCCGCCCGAGCGGCTGGCCCGCTACCGGGCCGGGAACGCCGAACCCGACCCCGCGGACGTGGCCGCGATGGCGCAGGCGCAGGCCCGGTTCATGGTGGCCGGCCCCGGCCGCTCCCCCGAGGACCTCCCCCCGGAGTCCTGGGACCTGAGCCTGCTGATGCTGCGCGAGCTGTTCGCCCGCCTGTGGTCCTCCCCGGCCAACACGCCGCAGTGGATCGACCCGCCGGCCAACGGACGGCTCGCCGAGGTCGGCGTGCCCGCCCTGGTCGTCAAGGGCCTGTCCGACGTGCGCGAGATCCAGGAGGTCGCCGACCTCTACCACGCCGGGATCCCCGGCGCCCGGCTGCTGGAGCTGCCCGACACCGGGCACGTGCCCTCGGTGGAGCGCCCCGCCGAACTCACCGCCGCCCTGGCCGGCTTCCTCGCCGAGGTCCCCGCCGTCTGATGCCTGTTCTTTGAACGCTCTCCTGTGCCGCCGGGGGTTCGCGAGGCCCCCGGTGGGAGGCGCCGGAGGAGCGGTCCTCGAGGAAAGCCCGCGGCCGTAGGCCGTCCGTTGAGGGCGGTGGCGGGCGACGGGCGGGCCGAAGCGCAGCGGAGGTTCAAAGGAACACGGACTAGGCGGGTTCGAAGACCACCAGGGGCTTCATGTGGTCGCGGCGGTTCTCCGCCAGCGCGATCACCCGGCCGTCGGGGGCGAACAGGCCGATGGGCCCCCGCCCCTGGTCGGTGGGGTCGATCCGGTTGCCGTGCCGCACCCGCCGGGTCTCCTCCTCGGTGAGCGCGCGCGACGGGAAGGCCGCGGCGACCGCCTCCGCCAGCGGGACCTGGGTGAACTCCTCCGCAAGCTGGTCCAGGGTGCGCGCCTGCGCCAGGTCGTAGGGGCCCACCCGGGTGCGGCGCAGCGCCGTCAGGTGGCCGCCGACGCCCAGGGCGGCGCCCGCGTCGCGGGCCAGGGACCGGATGTAGGTGCCGCTGGAGCAGACGACGGAGGCGTCCACGTCCACGAACGTCCCCGCCTCGTCGGACACCCGGCGGATGCCGGTGACCTCGAACGCGGAGACGGTGACCGGGCGGGCCTTCAGCTCGACCTCCTGACCCTTCCGCGCCGACTTGTAGGCCCGCACGCCGTCCACCTTGATCGCGCTGACCTGCGGCGGGACCTGCATGATCTCCCCGGTGAGCGCCCGCACCGCCTCGTGGACGGCCTCGTCGGCCACCCCCGAGGCGTCCACCCGCTCCCCCGGCTCGCCCTCGGCGTCGTCGGTGTTGGTGGTGAGCCCCAGCCGGAGGGTGGCGTCGTACGCCTTCTCCGTCAGGGTGAGGTGGCCCAGGAGCTTGGTGCCCTTCTCGATCCCCAGCACCAGGACACCGGTGGCCATCGGGTCCAGGGTGCCCGCGTGTCCGACCCGGCGCGTCCGGGCCAGCCCGCGGGTCTTGGCGACCACGTCGTGCGAGGTCCAGTCGGCGGGTTTGTCGATCACCACGACGCCGCTCTCGGCCATCGGTCTCCTCGGGAAGGGGTCGGGAAAGGGGAACGGGCGGCGGCGCAGCGCCGCCGCCCGTGCGGCGGGGACCGGAGGGTCCCCGGCCGGCGTCTCCGGCCGCGGTCTCCCCGCGGCACGGGACGGGAGGGCTACTCCTCGTCCTCGTCGTCGTCCTCGGCCTCACGCGGCGCCTTGTAGGGGTCGGCCTCGCCCGCCGGGCTGGCGCCGGTGGCCCGCTGGGCCACCTCGGCGTCCGACTGCCGCGCCTTGACCAGCAGCTCCTCGATGTGCTGGGCGTTCTCCTGCACCTCATCGATGACGAAGGTCAGGCTCGGCGTGTGCCGGATGCCGGTCTGCCTGCCCACCTCGCTGCGGATGAGGCCCTTGGCGCTCTCCAGCGCCGCGGCGGAGGCGGCCCGGTCCTCGGCGCTGCCGAACACCGTGTAGTACACCGTGGCGTCCCGCAGGTCGGCGGTGATGCGCGCGTCGGTCACGGTGACGAATCCCAGGCGCGGGTCCTTGATCCGTCGGTCCAGCATCTCGGCGACGATGCGCTGGATGCGGTCGGCGATCTTGCGCGCGCGTGCGGCGTCAACCATGGTCAGTCTTCCTCTTCGTTGAAGAGCCGCTGCCTGGCGGACAGCAGCTCCAGTTCGGGACGGCCCGCGACGAAGCGCTCGCAGGTGTCCATCTGCTCCCGGGCGTGGGCCGCCGTGGGGGCGACCACCGCGACGCCGATCTTGGCGCGACGGTACAGGTCGTGCTCTCCCACCTCGGAGACCGACACCGAGAACTTGCGGCGCAGCTCGGCGATGACCGGCCGCACCACCGAACGCTTCTGTTTGAGCGAGTGGACGTCGCCCAGAAGGACGTCCAGGGTCAGCGCCCCAACGTACAAGTGATCACCTGTGGTGTTGTGAACCGTCAAAGGCGGGGCCCCGGACAGCTCGTGTCCGGGGCCCCGGTGGATCAGGCCTCGCGACTCCTAGTCGCGGGGCTTCTCCTGCATCTCGTACGTCTCGATGACGTCCTCGATGCGGATGTCGTTGTAGCCGACACCGATACCGCACTCGAAGCCCTCGCGGACCTCGGTCGCGTCGTCCTTGAACCGGCGGAGCGAGTCCACCGTGAGGTTCTCGGAGATGACGACCCCGTCGCGGATGAGCCGCGCCTTGGAGTTGCGGCGGATGATGCCGTCGCGGACGATCGAACCGGCGATGTTGCCGATCCGGGGCACCTTGAAGACCTCGCGGATCTCGGCCGAACCGAGCTTGACCTCCTCGTAGATGGGCTTGAGGAGACCCTTGACGGCGGCTTCGACCTCGTCGATGGCCTGGTAGATGACCGAGTAGTAGCGGATGTCGACGCCCATGCGGTCGGCGAGCTCGCTGTTCTTGCCCTCGGGCCGAACGTTGAAGCCGATGATGATGGCGTCGGCGGAGGCCGCCAGGTTGATGTCGTTCTGCGTGATCGCACCGACACCGCGCCCGATGACCCGGATGTTGACCTCTTCGCCACCCGCGTCGATCTTGAGCAGCGACTCCTCGAGCGCCTCGACCGAACCGGACATGTCACCCTTGATGAGCAGGAGCAGCTCGGAGCGCTCGCCCTCCTTGAGGTGGTCCTGCCAGGTCTCGAAGGTGACACGGCGGGCCGACCGCGCCTGCTGGGCGAAGCGCTCGCGCGCCTCGCGCTGCTGCGCGATCTGGCGGGCCACCCGGTCGTCCTTGACGACCAGGAAGCTGTCGCCGGCGCTGGGAACGTTGGTCAGACCCAGCACCTGCACCGGACGGGACGGCTCGGCGCTCTGCACGTTCTGGCCGTGCTCGTCGAGCATGGCGCGGACGCGGCCGTAGGCGTCGCCGCAGACGATCGAGTCGCCGACGTTGAGCGTGCCGCGCTGGACCAGCACCGTGGCCGTGGAGCCGCGGCCGCGGTCCAGGTAGGCCTCGATGGCCAGACCCTGCGCGTCCATGTCCGGGTTGGCCTGGAGGTCCAGGGCCGCGTCGGACGTCAGCACGATCGACTCGAGCAGGGCGTCGATGTTGGTGCCGCGGAGAGCGGAGATGTCCACGAACTGGACGTCGCCGCCGTACTCCTCGGCCACCAGGCCGTACTCGGTGAGCTGCGCGCGGACCCGCTGGGGGTCGGCGCCCTCGACGTCGATCTTGTTGACCGCCACCACGATCGGCACCTCGGCCGCCTTGGCGTGGTCGATGGCCTCGGCCGTCTGCGGCTTGACGCCGTCGTCGGCCGCGACCACCAGGACCGCGATGTCGGTGACCTTCGCACCGCGGGCACGCATGGCGGTGAACGCCTCGTGACCGGGGGTGTCGATGAAGGTGATCTTGCGCTCTTCGCCGTCCACCTCGGTGGCGACCTGGTAGGCACCGATGTGCTGGGTGATACCGCCGGCCTCGCCGCTCACGACGTTGGTCTTGCGGATGGTGTCCAGCAGTCGGGTCTTACCGTGGTCGACGTGGCCCATGACGGTGACCACGGGCGGACGGGGACGCAGGTCCTCTTCGGTGCCGTCGTCCTCGCCGAACTCGATGGAGAAGGACTCCAGCAGCTCGCGGTCCTCGTCCTCCGGGCTGACGACCTCGATGCGGTACTTGAGCTCCTCGCCCAGCAGCACCAGGGTCTCGTCCGGCAGGGACTGGGTCGCGGTGACCATCTCGCCCAGGTGCATCAGCACCTGGACCAGCGACGCCGGGTTGACGTCGATCTTGTCGCCGAAGTCGGACAGCGAAGCGCCGCGGGACAGGCGGATGACCTGGTCGTTGCCGCTCGGGATCTTGACGCCGCCGAACGACGGGGCCTGGAGGTCGTTGAACTCCTGGCGCCGCTGCTTCTTGGACTTGCGGGCACGCCCGGGACGACCGCCCGGACGGCCGAACGCACCGGCCGTGCCGCCGCCGCGACCGCGGCCACCGCCGCCGGGACGGCCGCCGAAGCCACCGCCGCCGCCGGGACGACCGCCGCCACCGCCGCCGCCGGGACGCGGACCGCCGGCACCCGCGGGGGCGCCGC
>NZ_JBHVLR010000014.1:0-196520 GCF_042797335.1 Nocardiopsis sp. NPDC057823
GGGGGGGGCGGATCCGCCCCGGGCCGCCGCGCGAGCGGGGTCAGCCGACGATCGGGCGCTCTTCCGGCAGCTCGTACAGCCGGCTGTGCCGGCGCAGCGCCAGCGCCGACGCCAGGGTGATGGGGCCGATGCGGCCGACGAACATGAGGAAGATCAGCACCGCCTGCCCCACGGGGGGCACGTCGGCGGTGATGCCGGTGGACAGCCCCACCGTCGCGAAGGCCGACGTGGTCTCGAAGAGGATCTGGTCCAGGGTGAAGGGGGTCACGATCATCAGGACCAGGGTTCCCGCCAGCACCAGCCCCAGCGCCAGCATGGCGACCGTGGTCGCCTGGGAGGCGGTGCCCGCGGACAGCCGCCGCCCGCCCGCGTGGACCGTCGGCTCGCCGCGCACGTTCGCGTAGGCGACCAGGATCAGCACGGCGAACGTGGTCACCTTGATGCCGCCCGCGGTGCCCGCGCTCCCGCCCCCGACGAACATCAGCATGTCGGTGACCAGCAGCGTCTGCGTCTGCATCGCGCCGAAGTCCAGGCTGTTGAACCCGGCCGTGCGCGGCATCACCGCCTGGAAGAAGGCGGTGAGGACCTTGTCCCCCGTGTCCAGGGGCCCCATGGTCGCCGGGTTGGTCCACTCCAGCGCCAGGAACGCGATGAAGCCGACGGCCAGCAGGGCCGCCGTCATCCCCAGCGTGAACTTGGCGTGCAGCGTCCAGTGGCGCTTCTCCTTGTGCTTCCGGGAGAACCGCCACAGCTCCACCCACACCGGGAAGCCCAGCCCTCCGGCGATCACGCCGAACGCCACCGGCAGCGTGATCCACGGGTCGGTGGCGTAGCCCATCAGGTTGTCGGAGTACAGCGAGAACCCGGCGTTGTTGAACGACGAGACCGCGTGGAACACACCGGTGTGCAGCGCCGCCGTGAAGGTCAGGTCGTAGGCGGTCCACCAGCGCAGCGTGAGCGCGGACGCCAGCAGCGCCTCGAAGACCAGGGTGACCCACAGCACCCCCAGCACCAGCTGCCGCACCTCCCCCAGGGACACCGACTTGGTCTCGGCCCCGGTGGTGACGGCCATGCGCAGGCCCATGCGCCGGCTCACCAGCAGCGACAGCACGGTGGCCAGGGCCATGATCCCGAATCCGCCGATCTGGATCAGCACGAGGATCACGGTCTCGCCGAAGCCGGACCAGTGCCCGGAGGTGTCGACGACCGCCAGGCCGGTCACACTGGCCGCCGAGGTCGCCGTGAAGAGCGCCGTCATGAAGGGGGTCGCCTGACCGTGGTCGGCGGCGGGCAGGGACAGGAGCAGGGTGCCGATCAGGATGAGCGCGCCGAAGGCCGCCACCGTCACCAGCGGGGGCCGCTTCCAGAACCCCGGACCGAACCGGAGTCCCCCGACCTGCGGGAACGGGCGGCTCGGGTACGCGCGCGGGCTTCTCACCGCTCCCCCTCCTCCCCGCCGGCCAGGAACCGGTAGCCCAGCCCCGGGTCGGTGAGGAAGTAGCGCGGGCGCGGGGGGTCGGGCTCCAGGCGCTGGCGGATCTTGGTCATGAACACGCGCAGGTAGTTGGTCTCCCGTTCGTACTCGGGCCCCCACACCTCGTGCAGCAGCTCGCGGTGGGTCACCAGGCGGCCGCGGTTGCGCACCAGGACCTCGACGATGTGCCACTGCCGGGGGGTCAGGCGGACCTGCTCCCCGCCCCGGGTGACCTGCTTGGCGGCCAGGTCCACGGTGAAGTGGTCGGTGACCACCGACGCCTCCGGCTCGGCCGACGCCGCGGTGCGGCGCATGGCGGCCCGCACCCGGGCGAACAGCTCGTCCATGCCGAACGGCTTGACCACGTAGTCGTCGGCGCCCAGGTCCAGGGCCTGCACCTTCATCTGCTCGGTGTCGCGCCCGGACAGCACCACGACCGGGACCTGCGTCCAGCCGCGCAGCCCGCGCAGGACGTCCAGCCCGCTCATCCCGGGCAGGCCCAGGTCGAGCAGGACCAGCCCGGGGTGGTGGTGCGCGATGAGCTTGAGCGCGTGCTCGCCGCTGTCGGAGAGGTAGGGCGTGTAGCCGCGGGCCCGCAGGTTCAGCTCCAGGGTCTTGCGCAGGCGGGGGTCGTCGTCGACGACGAGCACCGTGGGAGGCGCCTCGTTCCCGTCGCTCATGGTCGGTCCGTTCTCGTGTGTCCGGTGCGGTGGGAACGGCGTCCCACCGCACCGATGGTAGGGAAGGGCGGCCCCCTTGCGTCCCAGGCGGCCGCCGGGTGTCAGGCCGGGGCCCGGTCCAGGGCGAGGTTGAGCTCCAGGACGTTGACGCCCGGCTCCCCCAGCACGCCCAGGGTCCGCCGCGTGGTGTGCTCCCCGATGAGGGCCTCGACCCGCGCGGCGTCCAGGCCGCGGGCCCGGGCGACCCGGTCGGCCTGCAGCCGGGCGTTCTCCACGGAGATGTGCGGGTCCAGGCCGGAGGCGGAGGCGGTCACCGCGTCCACCGGGACCCCGGCGTCCGGCTCCAGGCCGTTGAGGTCGCGGTAGGCCTCGGTGCGGGCGGCCACCTCGTCCAGCAGTCCGGCGTCGGTGGGGCCGAGATTGGCCCCGCCGCTGTCCCGGGGGTCGTGGCCGACGGCCGAGGGGCGCGGGTGGAAGTACTCCGGCCCGGTGAACTCCTGGGAGATCCACTCCGACCCGACGGTCCGGCCGTCGTGTTCGACGAAGGACCCGTCCGCCCGGTGCGGGAAGGCCGCCTGGGCGATCCCGGTGACGGCCAGGGGGTAGGCGAGGCCGAGGACGACGGTGGCGATCGCCATCATGGTGAACCCGGCGATGAGCTGGCGCAGCATGTCAGAGCACTCCCAGCGCGCTGATGAGCATGTCGATGAGCTTGATGCCGACGAACGGGGCGATCAGGCCGCCCACGCCGTAGACGAGGAGGTTGCGGCGCAGCATGGCCGAGGCCGACCGGGCCCGGAAGGCGACGCCGCGCAGGGCCAGCGGGACCAGGGCCACGATGACCAGGGCGTTGAAGACCACCGCCGACAGGATCGCCGACTCGGCCGAGGCCAGGCCCATGATGTTCATCCGGTCCAGCCCCGGCAGGGAGGCGGCGAACATCGCGGGCAGGATCGCGAAGTACTTCGCGACGTCGTTGGCGATGGAGAACGTGGTCAGCGCGCCGCGGGTGATGAGCAGCTGCTTGCCGATGTGGACGATCTCGATGAGCTTGGTCGGGTCGGAGTCCAGGTCGACCATGTTCCCGGCCTCGCGGGCCGCCTGCGTCCCGGTGTTCATGGCCACGCCCACGTCGGCCTGGGCCAGGGCGGGCGCGTCGTTGGTGCCGTCGCCGGTCATGGCGACCAGGGCGCCGCCCGCCTGCTCGCGGCGGATCAGGGCGAGCTTGTCCTCGGGGGCGGCCTGGGCGAGGAAGTCGTCGACGCCGGCCTCCTTCGCGATCACCGCGGCGGTCCTGGGGTTGTCGCCGGTGACCATGACGGTGCGGATGCCCATGGTGCGCAGCTGCTCGAAGCGTTCGCGCATGCCGGGCTTGACGGTGTCCTTGAGGTGGACCAGCCCCAGGGCGCGGGCGGGGCCGCCCCCCTCGGGCACCTCGGCGACGGCCAGCGGAGTGCCGCCCTGGTCGGAGATCTTCTCCGCCAGCGAGAACAGCCGGTCGGGGGCCTCTCCGCCGTTCTCGCGCACCCAGCGGGCGACGGCGTCCACGGCCCCCTTGCGGATGAGGTGGGCGCCGTCGTCCAGGCCGCTCATCCGGCTCTCGGCGGTGAAGGGCACCATCACGCCCCGGTCGGCGGTGCGTCCGTTCAGGTACGGGCGCCCGGCCATGGCGAAGTCCACGATGGAGCGCCCCTCGGGGGTGCCGTCGGACAGGCTGGAGCGGTGGGCGGCCTCGGCGAGCTCCCCGTCGGAGACGCCCGGCAGGGTCAGGAACCCGGACGCCTGCCGGTTGCCGTGGGTGATGGTGCCGGTCTTGTCCAGGAGCAGGGTGGTGACGTCGCCGGAGGCCTCCACCGCCCGCCCGGAGGTGGCCATGACGTTGCGGCGCACCAGCCGGTCCATGCCCGCGATGCCGATCGCGGACAGCAGGGCGCCGATGGTGGTGGGGATGAGGCACACCAGCAGGGCGATGAGGACGATGGTGTCCTGGCGCGCCTGCGAGTAGACCGCCAGGGGCTGGAGGGTGACCACGGCCACCAGGAACACGATCGTCAGCCCGCCCAGGAGGATGTTCAGGGCGATCTCGTTGGGGGTCTTCTTGCGTTCGGCCCCCTCGACCAGCGCGATCATCCGGTCCAGGAAGGTCTCGCCCGGCGGGGTGGTGATGCGCACGACGATCTCGTCGGACAGCACCGTGGTCCCGCCGGTGACCGCCGAGCGGTCGCCGCCGGACTCGCGGATGACGGGCGCGGACTCGCCGGTGATGGCGGACTCGTCGACGGTGGCGATGCCCTCGACGACGTCGCCGTCGCCGGGGATGACCTGCCCGGCGGCGACCACGCACTCGTCGCCGACCTTGAGGTCGGTGCCCGCGACGGTCACGAGCTCCCCGCCGGGGGTGCGCACCCGGGCCTCGGTGTCCCTGCGGGTGGCCCGCAGGGCCGCGGCCTGGGCCTTGCCCCGGCCCTCGGCCAGCGCCTCGGCGAAGTCGGCGAACAGCAGGGTCGCCCAGAGGAAGACGGTGAGCAGGGCCCCGAAGCCGGCCCGCGCGGTGTCGCCCTGGACGAGGGAGGCCGTGAACAGGACGGTGGCCAGCGCGCTGCCGACCAGCACCACGAACATGACGGGGTTGCGGAACTGGACGCGCGGGTCGAGCTTGCGGACCGAGCCGATCAGCGCCTGGCGCAGGATGGGCCCGCTGACCAGGCTCCCCTTCGGCTCGGGGAACGCCTCCTCGTCCGGCGGGTGGATGAAGACGGGTTCGCGCTCGGGTGCGGTGATGACGTCCCGGGGCGCGGGTTCGGACGTGTCGTCGTGCATGGTGCGGCTCACAGTGAGAAGTACTCGGCGACGGGGCCGAGGGTCAGGGCGGGCAGGAAGGTCAGTCCGGCGACGATGACGACGACCGCGACGACCAGCCCGCCGAACATCGGGGTGTGGGTGGGCAGGGTGGAGACGGTGGCGGGCACCGGCCGCTTGCGGGCCAGGGACCCGGCGATGGCCAGGACCGGGAGGATGAGCAGGAAGCGGCCGACCAGCATCGCGACCCCCATCGTGGTCGTGTACCACCAGGTGGCGGCGTTGAGCCCGGCGAAGGCCGACCCGTTGTTGTTGGCGGTGGAGGCGTAGCCGTAGAGGATCTCCGACAGCCCGTGCGGCCCGGTGTTGTTCAGCGAGGCCAGCGCGGCGTCGTTGACGGCCGAGGCGGCGGCGAAGCCGAGCAGGACCACCGGCATCGCCAGGAGGTAGAGCATCACGAGCTTGATCTCGGGCGCGGTGACCTTCTTGCCCAGGTACTCGGGGGTGCGGCCGATCATGAGCCCGGCGATGAACACCGTCAGGATCACCATGACCAGCAGGCCGTTGAGGCCGACGCCCGCGCCGCCGGGGCTGAGCTCGCCGAACATCATGTGCAGCATCGACAGGCCGCCGCCGAGCGGGGTGAAGCTGTCGTGCATGGCGTTGACCGAGCCGTTGGAGGTGCCCGTGGTGGCCGCGGCCCACAGTCCGGAGGCGGCGGCGCCGAAGCGGGTCTCCTTGCCCTCCAGGTACCCGGCGGACTGGTCCACGCCCATGCCGCCCAGCAACGGGTTGCCCGCGCTCTCCAGGAGCATGACGGCGACGGACATGAACGCCCACACCGCGAACATGATCCCGAAGACCGCGCGGCCCTGGCGGCGGTCGCCGCACAGGTGCCCGAAGGCGAAGGCCATGGAGAAGGGGATGATGAGGATCGCCCAGGTCTGGACGAGGTTGCTCAGCGCGGTGGGGTTCTCGAAGGGGTGGGCGGAGTTGGTGTCGAAGAACCCGCCGCCGTTGGTGCCGAGCTGCTTGATGGCCACCTGGCTGGCGGCCGGGCCGCCGGGGACCGCCTGGGCGGCCCCCTCGACGGTGGTGACGACGGTCTGCCCGTTGAGGTTCTGGACGACGCCCTGGGTCACCAGGACCAGGGCGACCAGGAACGACAGGGGGAGCAGGACGCGCACCACGCCGCGGGTGAGGTCCACCCAGAAGTTGCCCAGCGTGGTGGCGCCCCGGCGGGCGATGCCGCGGATGAACGCCGCCATCACGGCCATGCCCGCGCTCGCCGAGACGAAGTTCTGGACGGTGAGCCCGCTCATCTGGGAGAGGTGGCTCATCGTGGTCTCGCCCGCGTACGCCTGCCAGTTCGTGTTGGTCATGAAGCTGACCGCGGCGTTGAAGGCGACGTGGGGGTCGAGGCCGGGCAGGCCGTCGGGGTTGAGGGGCAGCACGCTCTGGGCACGCAGCAGCGCGTACAGGAACAGGAAGGACATGAGGCTGAAGGCGAGCAGGGAGAACGCGTAGCGCGTCCAGTGCTGCTCGCGTTCGGGGTCCACCCGGCAGAGCCGGTAGACCAGGCGCTCGGCCGGCAGGAACAGGCGGTCGCCGGGGGCCTTGTCCCCGTCGGTGTAGCCGTAGACGGCGGCGATGTAGCGGCCGAGCACGGGGGCGGTGAGGCCCAGGAGCGCGATGAGCGCGAGGAACTGGGCCCATCCGGTGACGGTCATCAGAGTTTCTCCGGGAACAGCAGGGCGGCCGTCAGGTAGGCGGCCAGGGGGATCGCGATCGCCAGCGCGGTGATCTCTTCCCAGGTCATCGGGGTACCGCCGTTTCCGCTTCGGAAGCCGGGGCGCCGGTGCCGTCCCCGGGGTCCCCGAGCGCCGGGTCGTCCCCGATGACGCGTTCGCAGCCGCGGACGTAGGCGACGCACAGGCCGAAGAAGCCGATGGTCGCCAGGACGAGCAGTGTGTCCGCCATGTCCTTTTCCTTGTCGTGGTCGCGGCGGGGCCGGGCGGTCCCGCCGGCGGGCTCCGCCGATGCGGCACCCGCCCGAACGACTGTGGGGCCGGAGCCGGGGGCGGGGCCATCGGGATAGCGCTCCCTTAGCGCCTGGACCGGCGGATTTAGCGGACAATTAGCGCCATACGACATCAGAACGCCCTTTGACCGGTGAGAATGAACCCGGAGGAGGCGATGTGGTGACACGTGGTGAGCTGCGGGTGTACCTGGGCGCTGCCCCCGGGGTGGGCAAGACCTACCGGATGCTGGACGAGGCGCACCGGCGCCGCGACCGCGGCGCGGACGTGGTCATCGGGTTCGTGGAGTGCCACGGCCGGGTCCTGACCGAGGCCATGGTCGACGACCTGGAGACCGTCCCCCGGCGGCGGGTCGCCTACCGCGGGTCCTCCTTCGAGGAGATGGACCTGGAGGCCGTGCTCCAGCGCCGCCCCCAGGTCGTCCTGGTCGACGAGCTCGCCCACACCAACGTCCCGGGCAGCGGCAGCGCCAAGCGCTGGGAGGACATCGAGGTCCTGCTGGAGGCGGGCATCACGGTGCTGTCCACCCTCAACATCCAGCACCTGGAGTCGCTCAACGACGTGGTCGAGCAGATCACCGGCGTCCGCCAGCGCGAGACCGTCCCGGACGCCTGGGTGCGCGGCGCCGACCAGATCGAGCTGGTCGACATGACCCCCGAGGCGCTGCGCCGCCGCCTGGCGCACGGCAACGTCTACGCCCCGGAGAAGATCGACGCCTCCCTGAGCAACTACTTCCGGGCGGGCAACCTGTCGGCGCTGCGCGAGCTGGCCCTGCTGTGGCTGGCCGGGCGGGTGGACGCCGAACTGGAGCAGTACCGGTCCGAGCACGGGGTCACCGACACCTGGGAGGCCCGGGAGCGGGTCGTGGTCGCCCTCACCGGCGGCCCCGAGGGCGAGACGCTCGTCCGCAGGGCCGCCCGGATCGCCCAGCGCGGCAAGGGCGCCGACCTGCTGGCGGTGCACGTGGCCCGCAGCGACGGCCTCACCGGGGCCGACCCCGCCCTGCTGGCCCGCCAGCGCCTGCTGGTGGAGAGCCTGGGCGGCACCTACCACCAGGTCCTGGGCGAGGACGTGCCCCGCGCCCTGATCGCGTTCGCCCGCGGGGTCAACGCCACCCAGCTCGTCCTGGGGGCCAGCCGGCGGGGGCGGATCGCCCGCATGTTCTCCCCCGGGATCGGGGCCACCACCACGGCCCTGTCCGGGGCGATCGACGTCCACCTGGTCACGCACGAGCAGGTGGGGCTGCGGACCCGCGCCCGGGCGGTGAGCCCGGTGTCGCGCCGCAGGCGCCTGGCCGCCTGCGCCCTGGCGTTCATGGCCCTGCTGTCGGTGGGCTTCGGCCTGGGGTTCTCCACGGACGAGGCGAACCTCGCCAGCGGGGTCGTCCTGGTCTTCGCGACGGTCACCGTGGTGGCCCTGGTGGGCGGCCTGTGGCCCGCGCTGCTGGCGTCGGTGTGCGGCTCGGCCCTGCTCAACCTCCTGTACACCGAGCCCTACTTCACCCTGACGGTGGCCCATCCGCAGAGCCTGCTGGCCCTGGCGGGGTTCGTGGTCGTGGCCGTGTCGGTGAGCCTGGTGGTGGACCAGGCGGCCCGGCGCACCCGGGAGGCCGCCCGGGCCGGGGCCGAGGCGCAGCTCCTGGCCACCGTGGCCGGGAACGTGCTGCGCGGCTCGCGCCCGCTGGAGGCGCTCATGGAGCGGCTGCTGGAGACCTTCTCGTTCACGTCGGTCTCGCTGCTGGAGCGGCGCGCCGGAGCGGTCGGCGGGCCGGAGCACCGGCGCGACCCCCGGGACTGGTCGGTGGTCGCCTCCGCGGTGCGCGAGGGCGAGGAGTCGTGCCGGGCGCCGGCCCAGGGGGACATCGACGTCCCGGTGGACGAACGGCTCACCCTGGTCGTGCGCGGCCGCGAGCCCGAGGCGGGGGACCGCCGGGTCATCGAGGCGTTCGCCGCGCAGGCGGCGGTCGCCCTGCGCCAGGAGCGGCTGGCCCGGGAGGCCGCGACGGTCAAGCCCCTGGCCGAGGCGGACCGGATGCGCACGGCCCTGCTGTCGGCGGTCAGCCACGACCTGCGCGCGCCGCTCGCCTCCGCCAAGGCGTCCGTCACCAGCCTGCGCAGCCGGGAGGTGAGCTTCAGCGAGGAGGACCGGGAGGGCCTGCTCGCGATGGCCGACGAGTCCCTGGACCAGCTCACCCGGCTGGTGACCGACCTGCTGGACATGAGCCGCCTCCAGGCGGGGGTGCTGGGCGTGGGGCTGGAGTCGCTGCCCCTGCGCGAATCGGTGTTCGCGGCGCTGGAGCAGTTCGGCGGGGAGGCGGCCGCGGTCCGGGTGGACGTGCCGGAGGAGCTGCCCGACGTGCGGGCCGATCCGGGCCTGCTGGACCGGGTCCTGGCCAACGTGGTCGGCAACGCGCTGCGGTTCAGCCCCGCCGGGGCGCCGCCCGCCGTGTCGGCGTCGTGGGTGGGGGACACCGTGGAGGTGCTGGTGATCGACCACGGTCCGGGGATCCCGGAGGAGGACCGCGAGCGGATGTTCGTGCCCTTCCAGCGCCTGGGGGACACCGACACGGGGACCGGCCTGGGGCTGGGCCTGGCGCTCTCCCAGGGGTTCGCCGAGGCGATGGGCGGCTCGCTCGTCCCCGACTCCACCCCCGGGGGCGGCCTGACCATGCGGCTGGTGCTGCGCGCGGCCGCCCCGGACGCGGCGGGCGCCGCCCCGCCCCCCGGCGCGGAAGGCCGCGCCGACAGCAGAACTTAGGGCTTCAGGGCCTCCTCCAGTAGGCGGACCGCCCCGGCGGCCCCGCCCTCGGCGCGGACCCGTTCGCCCAGGGCGGCGGCGCCGGCGGCGGTCCCCGCGTCCGTGAGGGCCGTGTCCAGTGCGGCGACCAGGGCGTCCTCGGTGAGGCGGCGGCCGTTCAGCGGGGCGGGCGCGGCCCCGGCGGCGTGGACGCGTCCCGCCCAGAACGGCTGGTCGCCCCAGAAGGGGCACACGACCTGGGGGCGCCCGGAGGCCAGGGCGGCGCCGGTGGTCCCGGCGCCGGCGTGGTGGACCACTGCGGCGCAGCGCGGGAAGAGGGCGAGGTGGGGGACCCGGTCGACGGCCAGCACGTCCCCGCCGTCCACCGCCACGGCTCCCCCGCCGCCGGAGGCGACGATCGCGCGGGCCCCCGCCCGCCGGACCGCCGCGGCGACCAGGCGGCCGGTGGCCGCGGGGTCGGCGGTGGGCAGGCTGCTGAAGCCGACGAACACCGGCGGCTCCCCCGCGGCCAGGAACTCCTCCACGCGGTCGGGCAGGCCGCCCTCCGCGTCCTGGGGCACGAACCAGAACCCGGTGGTGCGCACCCATGAGGGGTAGCCCGCGTCGGCGGGCACCAGGTGCCCGCTGAAGGCGTGGACCATGGTGGCGGGCGTCCCGTCCGGTCTCCGCAGCGGGTCGTGGGCGCCGGGGCGCGGCGCGAGCCCCAGGTCGCGGCGCAGGTCCTCGGCGATCTTGCGCTGGCCGCGCAGGGCCGCCCCGGCCAGCCGGTAGCTCAGCCGGTGGAACCGGGCGGGGACCCAGCCGGGCCAGGGCACACCGGGGGCGGGGAAGGCGCCGGTGGGCACCCAGGAGGGCTGTAGCCCCACCGGCACGGCGGGCACGCCCAGGCGTTCGGCGATGTGCCCGCCCGGCATGCCGGGGATGTGCACGACGATGTCGGCGCCGGAGTCGGCGGTCGCGGCCATGTCGGTGTACACCCGGCGCATGAGCGGGGTGATCGCGCGCAGCAGGGAGACGGTGTGGACGGCGCCGCGCAGGCCCCGCAGGCCGGTCTCGCGCACTCCGGACAGGCCGGGGTCCTCCATGAGGGCGTTGGGTCCGTCGTCGACCGGGCGGTAGGCCACGCCGTGCGCGGCGGCCAGCGGCGCGTAGGACTCCGGTCCGGCGACCGTCGCCGTGTGACCGGCGGCCTCCAGGGCCAGTGCCAGGGCCAGGAACGGCTGGACGTCGCCGCGGGTGCCGTGGGTGAGCAGTAGGGCGTGCACGTTCACTCCTTCCGCGCGGTGAGGCCGCGCGCGATGACGTCGACGAGCAGGTCGACGGTCTGGTCGTAGGCCGCGGGGTCGGCCAGCCGGCCGGCGTTCACGGGCACGAGCATGACGGTCTGCAGGACCCCGACCACGGCGGCCGGGGTGGCGGGCACCAGGTCCCCGCGCTCCAGCGCGGCGGTGACGAAGGCGGCCAGCCCGTTGGCCGGGTTGTCGGGGGAGGCGGTCAGCCGCTCGGGGTCGGCCCTGCGCAGGACCGCGTCCATCTCCTCGGGGTGGGTCACGAGCCGCCGGTACAGGGGGTCGGTGTCCAGGACCTCCAGGGTGGCGCGCAGGAAGCGGCGCAGCGCCTCCTCGGTGTCGTCGGTGGACTCCAGGGCCTCGTCGACGACCCGCCGTTTGACGTCGGCCATCCGGGCCAGCATCAGCTCCAGGTAGAGGTCCTCCTTGGAGCGGAAGAACGCGTAGAAGCTGCTCTTGGCGATGCCGGCGGGTGCGACCAGGTCCTCCAGGGAGGTCTTGCGCAGGCCGCGCGCGGTGAACAGGTCGGCCCCCGCCTCCATCAGCAGTCCGGTGATGCGGGCCTTCTCCTGCCCGGTGAACGCCGGTGGCATGTGTGTCCTCTCCTCCAGGGTGGTGCGCCCGGTCATCGGGCGGCCGTCTCGGCTCGCGGGCCGCTCCCGTGCCCGCCCGGGCGCCCGCCCGTGAGGGACAGGGGCAGGCCGCGGCGGCGGGCGGTCCAGACGACGGCGGCGGTCATGATCACCATGCCCGATCCCAGGGGGAGCAGGGTGGCCAGGCCGTCGGTGCCCGAGTTGGCGACGGTCCAGCCGATCTTGAGCGCGAGCCCGCCGTTGATGACGACCAGTCCCCAGCCCAGGGAGCGGTACCAGAAGGCGGCGCACAGGGAGCCGAGCAGCACCGGGATCATCGCGAGGCTGACCCAGGTGACCCAGGTGGGGTCGGCGAACAGCCGCTCCTCCATCTCCAGGACCCCGGCCATGGCCGGGTCGATCTCCTCGGGTTCGGGGAACCAGAAGAAGCTCGTCAGCAGGGCGGCGATGGTCAGGGCCAGGGCCGCCGGGCGCCTGGTCCAGCAGAAGTAGGCGATGGGCAGGAAGAAGAGCGGCCGGATGTACCAGCTCAGCGGGTTGAGGTGGCGCGGCCAGGCCCAGGCGAGGAAGTCGTGGAACTGTTCCATGGGGGTGCCTTTCGTCGCGGGGCCCTGCGGACCCCTTGGAAACATATGAACAGATTGAATTTTTGTTTTCAACGGATTTAGCGCTCTCTTAGCGCTACACGTTCGTGTAGTCGACTACACGAACGTGTAGCATCGGGACATGGACACGGAACGACCCGCGGAGGACCTCACCGGCCGGGCGCGCATACGCGACGCCGCACTGGAGGTCTTCGCCGAACGCGGGACCAAGGGCGCCACCGTGCAGCTCATCGCCGCCGCCGCGGGCGTCTCCACCGGGCTCATCCGCCACCACTTCGGCTCCAAGGACGGCCTGCGGCGGGCCTGCGACGAGTACGCCGTCGGCACCCTGCTGGAGCAGGCCCGGCGCGCCCTGGAGGAGGACACCGCGGCCCCGGGGTTCATGGACTCGATGCACCGCGCGAGCGGGGCGAGCACCCGCTACCTGGCCCGCGCCCTGGTGGAGGACTCCCCCGCGGCCGCCGAGCTCTTCGACACCGGGGCGGCGCTCGCCGAGCGCTTCCTCACCGAACAGGACCCCGAACGCTTTCCACCCGGCGCCGAGGCCACACGGGACGCCGCCGCGGTCATGGGCGCCATGCAGCTGTCCACCCTCACCCTGCACACCCACCTGCGCCGCAGGATGGGCGTCGACCCGCTCGACCCCGCCCACACCCCGCGGCTGGCCGCGGCCATGGTCGGGGTGTACACGACCACGGTCGCGTTCCTGTCCGGCGAGCAGGGCCGGCCGATCTCCGACGCCCTCACCGGCGACGCACCCCCCACCCCCCGGGAGGAAGAGCCATGACGACCACCGAGGCGATCCGCGTCAGCGGGCTCGCCAAGCGCTTCGGCCGCACCACCGCGCTGGACGGCCTGGACCTGACCGTTCGCACCGGGGAGGTCCACGGCCTGCTCGGCCCCAACGGCGCGGGCAAGAGCACCGCCCTGCGCATCCTGCTCGGGCTCACCCGCGCCGACGCCGGGACCGCGTCCGTGCTCGGCGGCGACCCCTGGCACGACGCCGCCGCCCTGCACCGGCGGCTGGCCTACGTCCCCGGCGACGTCGCCCTGTGGCCCGGCCTGTCCGGCGGGGAGACCCTCGACCTGCTCGGGCGCATGCGCGGCGGCACCGACGGACGGCGGCTCGCCGAACTCGTGGACCGCTTCGCGCTGGACACCCGCGTCCGGGGCCGCGCCTACTCCAAGGGCAACCGGCAGAAGGTCGCCCTGGTGGCCGCGCTGGCCGCCGACACCGAGCTGCTCGTCCTGGACGAGCCCACCTCCGGGCTGGACCCGCTCATGGAGGAGGTGTTCCGCCGGACCGTCGCCGAGGAGCGCGACCGGGGCCGCACCGTCCTGCTGTCCAGCCACATCCTGTCCGAGGTCGAGGCCCTCTGCGACCGGGTCTCCATCGTGCGCGCGGGCCGCACCGTGGAGAGCGGCACCCTCGACGACCTGCGCCACCTGTCCCGGATCACCGTCACCGCCGTCCTGTCCGCTCCCCCGGACGGACTGGCCGCCCTGCCCGGCGTCCACGATCTGGAGGTCGAGGGCGACCGGCTGCGGCTGCACGCCGACCCGGCGGCGCTGGCCGGGCTGTGCGCGCGCCTGGGGGAACTGGGGGTGCGCGACCTCGGTGCGCATCCGCCCACGCTGGAGGAGCTGTTCCTGCGCCACTACGACACGGCCGCCGAGGGGGCGCGATGACCGCCGTCGGCGCCCGCCCCGCCGGGGGGACGGCGGCCGGGGCCGCCCCGCTGGCCCGGGCGGTCCTGCGCCGGGAGCGCGTCCTGCTCGCCGTGTGGTCCCTGTGCACCGTCGGCATCGCCCTGGGCGGCGTGGCCGCGGCCGGGACCACCTACCCGACCGCCGAGGACCGCGCGGCGCGCTGGGAGCAGCTCCGGCAGATCCCCATGTTCGTGCTCTTCCAGAGCCGGGCGTTCGACGACTCCGCCGAGGCGCTCGCCGTCCAGCAGGCGTTCGGCGCCGGGACGATGTGCGCCGCTCTGGGCGCCGTGCTGCTGGTGGTGCGGGCCACCCGCGGGGAGGAGGGCTCCGGGCGGCGCGAGCTGCTCGCCGGGCTTCCGCTGGGGCGGCACGCGGACCTGGCGGCGGCCCTGGCCGTGGCCCTGGGCGCGGGGGCGGCGATCGCGGCCGCCGTCGCCGCGGGCCTGGTCGCGACCGGCGCGCCCGCCGCGGGATCGGCGGCCTTCGGGCTGGTCGTCGGCGCGGCGGCGTGGGTGGGCGCGGGCCTGGCCGCCGTCGCCGCCCAGTTCACCGCGCGCACCGGGACTGCGGTGGGGCTGGCGTTCGGGGCCTTCTACGCCCTGCACCTGGTCCGCGGGCTGGGGGCGATGGCGGGCGGGCCGGCCCTGTGGGTCACCTGGGCGGTGCCCTCCGGGTGGCTGGAGAACGTGCGGCCCTTCGCCGGCGAACGCTGGTGGGCGCTGGTGCCCGTGCTGCTGTGCACGGCCGCCCTGGCGGCGGCCGCCTTCGCCCTGGCCGACCGGCGCGACCCGGGCGAGGGACTGCTCCCCCGCGGCCGGGGCCCGGCCCGGGCGGCCCGCTCGCTGCGGTCCCCCCTGGCCCTGGCGCTGCGCTCGGAGCGGACCTCCCTGGCCCTGTGGGCGGGGGCGGTCGCGGGCGTCGGCCTGGCGATGGGGGCCGTGGGGGCGGGCGCCATGGCCGAGTACGCGGGCGCGCCCTGGGTGCGCGCGATGGCCGACGCGCTGGGGGTTGCGCCCCAAGACGCCTTCTTCGTGTACGTGGTCTTCGTCCTCGTCTTCCCGATCGCCGCCCAGGCGGTCCTGGCGGTGCTGCGGCTCCGCCGTGAGGAGGCGGCCGGGACCGCCGAGCTGCTGCTGTCGGGGCCGGTGGGGCGGGTCCGCTGGGCGCTGGCGCACCTGGCGGTGGCCTTCCTGGGCCCCGCGGTCCTGCTCGCGGTGCTGGGCGCCGCAGTCGGGGCCGGGGTGTTCCTGGGCGGTCCGGGGTCGGCGGCCGACCTCGTCCGGTTCACCGGGCTCACCCTCTCGCTGGTCCCGTCCGTGTGGGTGGTGGCGGCGGTGGCCTTCCTGGCGTACGGGGCGCTGCCGCGCCTGTGCGCGGCGCTGGGGTGGGCGGCGCTCGGCACGGGGATCCTGGTCGAGATCGCGGTGAAGACCGGGGCGGTGCCGGAGGTCCTGTTCCTGCTCACCTCGCCGTTCGCCCACGTCAACCCCTACTACGGTCCGCCGGGCGCCGCTCCCCTGGTGCTGGCCGTCCTGGCGGGGGCGCTGGCCGCCGCCGGGGCGTGGGCCCTGCACCGCCGGGACATGCCCGCCTGAAGGACGCCCGGCCGGGGGTGGCGCGGCGCCCCGACCCGCATTATGTTAGTGACTAACACTTTCTGCGGCGGGAACGGGCGGCGGCATGGACGGCAGGGCGCACACGCGGCGGCGGAACAGGGCCGCCATCCAGGAGGCGGCCCTGCGGCTCTTCGCCGAGCAGGGCTACGAGGCGACCACGGTCGCGCAGATCGCCCGCGAGGCCGGGGTCTCGCACATGACGTTCTTCCGGTGCTTCCCGACCAAGGAGGACGTCGTCCTGGACGACGACTACGACCCCATGCTGGAGGAGCTGGTCCGGGCCCGCCCCGCCGCCGAACCCCCCGTGGAGCGCGTCCACCGGGCCACCATGGCCGGACTCGGGCAGGTCTACGAGCACAACCGGGAGGCCCTGCTGGGCCGGGTCGGACTCCTGCTGTCGATCCCGGGGCTGCGCGCCCGGATCGGCGAGAACCTCGCCTCGGCCCGCACCGCCTTCGAGCGCGGGCTGACCCCCGAGGGGCGGGAGCCCGACATGGAGACCCGGGCGGTGGCCGCGGCGTGCGCGTCGGCCCTGGCCGAGGCCGTCATCGCCTGGAGCGAGGCCCACGAGCGGGTCGAACTGCCCGACGTGATCGACCGGGTGTTCCACGCACTGCGCGGACTGCCCGCCCCGGAGCGGGGGGCGCGCCCGTGAGCGCCCCCGTCATCACCGTCGAGGGCCTCTCGGTCCGCTACCCGGGCGCCGCGTCCCCGGCGGTCGACGGCATGGACTTCACCGTCGGCCGCGGCGAGGTGTTCGGGTTCCTGGGGCCCAGCGGCGCGGGCAAGTCGACCGCGCAGAAGGTGCTGACCCGGCTCCTCCGCCGCTACCGGGGCGAGGTGGGCGTCCTGGGCCGGCGCCTGGAGGAGTGGGGGCGGGACTACTTCGAGCGGGTGGGGGTGGGGTTCGAGCTCCCGGCCGGGTTCGGGCGGCTCACCGCCCGGGAGAACCTCGCCGCGTTCGCCTCCCTGTACCGGGGCCCGGTCGAGGACCCCGCGGAGCTGCTGGAGCGGGTGGACCTGGCCGGGGCGGCCGACCTGCGCCTGTCGGAGCTGTCCAAGGGGATGCGCATGCGCCTCAACCTGGCCCGGGCCCTGGTCAACCGGCCCGACGTCCTCTTCCTGGACGAGCCCACCTCCGGCCAGGACCCGGTGCGCGCCGCCCTGGTGCGCGACGTCGTCCGGGCGGCCGCCGACCGGGGGTGCGCGGTCTTCCTGACCACCCACGACATGGCCACCGCCGACCTGCTGTGCGACCGGGTGGCCTTCGTGGTCCGGGGGCGGATCGCCGCCGTCGACTCCCCGCGCGGGTTCAGGCTCCGCCACGGGCGCCCGGGGATCGTCGCCGAGCTGCGCGGGGGCGGCGTCCGGGAGGTCGCGGCCCGGGCCCTGGCCGACGACGCCGAACTCCTGGGGCTGCTCCGGGAGGGCGCCGTGGAGACCCTGCACACCCGGGAGGCGTCGCTGGCCGACGTCTTCACCGAGGTCACCCGGGAGCGGCTGTGAACCGGCTGCTCGCCGCCGCCGCGCTGGAGGCCCGGCTCCAGGCGGGGTACGGCATCGCGGCCGTCGCCGCCGCGCTGGGCGCGGTGTGGACGCTCACCCTGGTCGCCCTGCCCGCCGGGGCGGCCGACGAGGTGGCGGCCCACCTGCTGTTCCTCGACACCGCGGGCTTCGGCGCGCTCTTCGGCGCCTTCCTGCTCCTCTTCGAGCGGGTCGAGGGCTCGCGGCGGGCCCTGGAGGCGAGCCCGCTGCGGCCCGCGGAGGGTGCGGCGGCCCGGATCGCGACGCTGACCGCCCTGGCCCTGCTCATCGCCCTGCCCATGGCGGTGGCGGCGCTGCGGGACCGGCCCGCGGACCTGGTCGCGGCGCTCCCGCCCGTCCTGGGCGGCGTGGCGCTCACGTCCGCGCTGCTGACCGCGGCGTGCCTGGCGGCGGGGGCGCGCAGCCCGGACCTGCCGCGCTTCCTGCTGGTGCTGCCGCCGGTGGTCGCGCCGCTCGTCCTGGTCCCGCTGGTGCACGTGTTCGGGCCGTCCGGGCACCCGCTCCTGTACGCGGTCCCCACCACGGCGGGCGCGGAGCTCATCCGCTCCGGCCTGGCCGGGGGCGCCGGCTCCCCGCCTCCGGCCGCCGTGGTGTACGCGCTGGGGTGGGCGGTGCTCGGCCCCCTCCTGGTCCGCCCGGGGGCGGAGGCGCCGCCGGAGCGGACACGGCCCGCCCGTGTCCGGCCCCGCCCCGGGGTCCGGGCCGTCGGCCGGGGGCGGACGCCGGCGATCGTGCGGTTCGCCCGCACCGACCTGTTCGGCACCGGCCGCGACCCCCTCCTCCTGCTGTTGCTGTGCTCCCCGGCCCTGTTGGCGGTCGGCCTGCGGCTGCTGTTCCCGCCCGTGTCCGGGTTCGTGATGGACGCCTTCGGGTTCGACCTGCGGCCCCACGCCCCGGCGCTCGTCGCGGCGCTGGTGCTGCTGCACGTGCCGATGATGTTCGGGCTCGTCCAGGGGCTGCGGGCGGCCGAGGAGCTCGACGGCGGGGTCCTGCTCGTCCTGCGCGTCTCCCCGGTGTCGGTCCCCGCCTACCTGGCCTACCGGATGGCGCTGGCTGGCGCGGCGTCGCTGGCCGGGCTGGCCGTGGCACTGCCTCTGAGCGGTCCGTCCCTGGGCGGGGGCGGGCCCCTGCCCGTGGCGGCCGTGCTGCTGGCGTCCCTCCAGGCCCCGCTGCTGGTGGCGCTCATGGCGGCGTTCGCGGCGAACACGGTGGAGGCGCTGGTCGCCGCCAAGGCCGTCGGCGCCGTCCTGGTCCTGAGCCCCGTCCTGGCCTGGGCCGCCCCCTCCCCGTGGAACCTGGCCGCGGCCGTCCTGCCCCCGGTCTGGGCGGCGCTCGCCCTGCCCGGCTACGACGCCGGCCCGCTGACCCCGTGGTGGTGCCTGCCCCTCGGGATCGCCTGGACGGCGGCGGCCGGGTGGCCGCTGGTCCGGCGCGCCCGCCGGCGCCTGGAGAACGCCTGAGCCCACGGCCCCCGTCCCCGGTTCGGGGGAGGCGGCCCGCTTCCCCGGAACCGGTGGCGGTCACTCCATCCCCGAGTCCGGGAAGGCGGACCGTGCGGCCTTGACCATTTCCCGTTTGTTCGGAATGATCCGAACAAAGCGATGGAAGTGGTGGGCATGAGCGAGCAAGAGGCCGTGGCGGCCTTCGTCGAAGAGGCCGGGCTGTTCTACGAGCGCCTGGGGCTGAGCCGGACCGAGGGCCGCGTCATGGGCCGGCTGCTGAGCGCCCCCGAGGACGACGCCGACGCCCCCGCCCTGTGCGAGGCGCTGGGCGTGGCCAAGAGCAGCATGAGCGTCTCCCTGCGCAGGCTGGAGCAGGCGGGCCTGGTGGAGCGGTTCCGGCGACCCGGGGAGCGGCGGGACCGGTACCGGCTCGCCGAGGATGTCTTCCAGCGCGCGTTCCGGGCGAAGATGGCCGAGTTCGACCGCTTCCGGGCCCTGGCCGAACGCGGGCTGGCCGCGGTGGGGGACGATCCCCGGCGCCGCGAGCGGCTGGAGCTGATGCGGGACATGTACGGGTTCATGGCCGACCGGTTCCCGGACCTGCTGGACGAATGGGACCGGGTCAGGAAGGGGCGCGGAGAATGAGGGCGCTGCTCGTCACCACCGGGAGCAGGGGCGACGTCCAGCCGTTCGCGGCCCTGGCCCTCGCCCTGCGGCGGCGGGGCCACGACGCCGTGCTCGCGGCGCCCGGCCGGTTCTCCACGCTCGTCTCCCGGCACGGGGTGGACTTCGCCGCCCTGGACGAGGGGACGCTCGCGCTCCAGGACGAGCTCGCCGGCCGCGGGACGATGGCCGCGCTCACCTCGGCGCGCCGGGTCGCCCCCGCTCTGCGGGCCTGGCTGGACAGCGTGGCCGGGCTGGCCGGGACGGCGTGCGACGCCGTCGTCTTCGCGCCCAAGGCGCTGGGGGCGGCCGACCTCGCGGACCGGCTGGGGGTGCCCGCGGTCCCGCTCCTGGCGATCCCGCTGTACACGCCGACCCGAGGGTTCGCCTCCCCGCTGCTGCCCTTCCGCCCGCCCGCCGCGCTCAACCGGCCGAGCTGGCGGCTGGCCTCGGCGGTGGAGGCGCCCTACCGGCGGATGCTGCGCCGCTGGCGCGCGGAGAGGCTGGACCTGGGCCCGGGCCCGGACCTGCCGGAGCGCGTCGCCGCGGGCGGGGCCGTGCACGCCTGGAGCCGCCACCTGCTGCCGGCGCCGGCCGACTGGCCGCCCTCCGCCGCTCCCCTGGGCGCCCTGCACCTGCCGCCCGAGCGGGGCCGCACCCTGCCCGGGGCGCTGGCGCGCTTCCTGGAGGAGGGGGAGCCGCCGGTGTACGTCGGCTTCGGGAGCACGGTGCACCGGGACCCGGCCGGGCTGACCCGCACGGTCGTCGAGGGGGTGCGGCTCAGCGGGCGCCGCGCGGTGCTGGCCTCCGGCTGGGGCGCCCTCTCCCCCGGTGCCGCGCCCTCCGGCGATGTCCTGGTGGTGGACGAGGTCCCGCACGACCTGCTGCTGCCGCGCGTGGCGGCGGCGGTGCACCACGGCGGGGCGGGAACCGTCGCCGCGGCGATGCGCGCCGGGGTCCCTCAGGCCGTGCGGCCGTTCGCCGGGGACCAGTGGTTCTGGGGCGACCGGGTCCACCGGGTCGGGGCGGGTCCCGCCCCGCTGACCGGGAGGCTCACCCCGGAGAGGCTGGCCGCCGCGATCGACGGGGCCGCGGCGTGCTCCGGCCGGGCCCGGGAACTGGCCGGGGCGGTCGCGGAGGAAGAGGGCGCGGCGGCGGACCGCATCGCCGAACGCGTGCTCGCGACGGCGGCCTGAGCCGGAGCACGCGGTGCCCCGTACCACCGGGCGGTGGCGGGGGCACCGGAGCGCGGACGGCCAGTCCCCCGTCGCGTCCGGCCAGGGACGCGGCCGGACCGGCGGACGCCGAGCCGGTCCGTCGGGCTCTCCCCGGCTCTGGACACCCCTGAGGTCGGACATCCGGGGCAGCGTGAACCGCGGGTCCAGCCCGTTGCGCAGCCGGCCGGCAGGCGGAAGGCGACCGCCGACAGCGGCGCCGGCGCCACCGCCAAAGGCGATGATCCGCGCTTCATCCCGCACCGCACCGAAGGGGCGGTCAAGGGGCTCTGTGCGCACTCCAGCGGGCCAGCGCCGCCGGTCCGGTGATCTCGTCGAAGCCCAGGGCGAGGGCGCCCCGCACCGGACCGTCGGAGCCGTGGACCGCGTCGGCCACGGGCGGCGGGGCGGCGCGGTGGAGCGCCATGAGGCCGCCGCGGTAGGCGTCGGCGAAGGCGTCCGGGGCCGCGGCCCGCAGGCCGGGCGCCAGGCCCGCGAGGGTGACCGCGTCGGGGTCGTGCAGGTTGACCAGGCCCGCGATCCCCGCCCCGAGCGCCCGCGCGGTGCGCTCGACCGCCCGTCGGTCCCGGTCCGTCGCCCTCCCCGAGCGGACGGCCTCCAGTACCTCCCGCCCGTAGGCGAACGGGTCCCCGGGGGCCGGGTCGCCCCGGTGGCGGGCCAGGGCGCGGCCGTCGACCATGAGGTCCCAGCAGCCCCGCGCCCCGCAGGGGCAGGCCAGGTCGGGATCGCCCAGCGGCAGGTGCCCGTACTCGCCGCCCGCCCCGCGCGCCCCCGTCACCGGGCGGCCGTCCACCAGCAGCGCGCCCCCGACGCCGACCGCGACCAGGAGGTGCAGCGCGGCGCGCGCGCCGCGGGCGGCGCCCCCGCGCGCCTCCGCGATGCCGCCGAGCGTCGCGTCGTTGCCCACCAGCAGCGGTACGCCGGTGCCGCCCTCCAGGACGCCCAGGTCGGCCTCGTGCCAGCCGCGGGTGGAGAACTGCAGCAGCCGGGTCCCGCTCACGGCGCCCGCGACCGCGGCGACGACCGCCCCGACCCGGCCGTGCTCGCGGCGCGCCGCGGCGCCCACCGCCCCGGCGACCTCCGGAAGGAAGTCCGCGGGCTCCCGGTCGCCGTAGGTGCCCGCGGCGGCCTCGGTCACGGTGCCGGCGAGGTCGCCCAGGAGCACCCGCCACCCGGCGGCGCGCAGGTCCACGACGGCCGCGAGCGGACCCCGCGGGTGGGCGCCCAACACGGTGGTCGGGCGGCCGGGCCCGCCCCGCCCGGCGCGGTGCTCGGCCAGCAGGCGGGCGGCGCGCAGCCGTTCGATCAGCTCGGCGGCCGCGCCGCTGGCCAGGGCCAGCCGCTCGCAGGCCGCGGTGCGGGTGATCCCGGGTTCGGCGTACACCAGCCGCAGCAGCTCCGAGGCGGTGGACCACCGCAGGCGCGCCGAACGGGACATCCGGTCTCCGGTCACGACTGGTGGTCCTTCCGCTCGGGAAATATACTCGGGCTCCGAGTAAAACTACCGCGAGGAGGCCCGATGAGCACGGACCAGGCCGGCCGCACCACGGTCGAGGTCGAGGCGGTGCTGTTCGACATGGACGGCACCCTCGTGGACTCCACCGCGGTGGTGGAGGACGTGTGGGCCCGCTTCGCCGCCCGCCACGGCGTCGTGCTCGCCGACGTGCTCGCGTACTCGCACGGCCGCCAGACCAAGGACACGCTGCTCCGCTTCCTGCCGCCGGAGCACGACGTGGACGCGGTGGCCGAGGAGATCGAGCGGGAGGAGACCACGCGCACCGACGGCATCACGGAAATCCCCGGGGCGCGCCGCCTGCTGGAACTGCTGCGCGGCGTCCGTACGGCCGTCGTGACCTCCGCCTCCCGGCCGCTGGCCGAGGCGCGCCTGCTCGCCGCGGGCCTCCCCGTGTCCGAGGTGCTCGTGGCCGCCGAGGACGTGGCCGCGGGCAAGCCCGACCCGTCCGGCTACGTGGCCGCGGCCGCGCGCCTGGGCGTCGCCCCGGACCGCTGCCTGGTGCTGGAGGACGCGGAGGCGGGCATCCTCGCCGGCCTGGCCTCGGGCGCGCACACGCTGGTGGTCGGCTCCCACCTCTCCCCCGCCACCCGCCACCTGGACCGCGTCCCGGACCTGCGCCCGGTCGGCGCCGCCCCCGCCGCCCACGGCGGCGCCCGCCTCCACTGGCCCCACCACCCCACCCCCTGACCCCGAACGGGTGCCCCGCCCTCCCCCACCCCTCTGGGCCGGACGACAATGGGGGGCGTGTATCAGCTGGAAGCAGTCATCGCCGACCGGGCGGTGCTCCGTGAGCTGACCGGCCCCGTCCGACAGGCGCCCATCGTGCCCCTCGGCCAGGGCCTGTCGCTGCTGCCGATGACCGACGCGCTGTTCGACGCGCTCACCGTCGCCGGGGCCCCGGGCCTCGACGGGTTCTGGAAGGCGCCCGCCGGGCTCGGCGACAGGTCGGCGGCGTGCTCGGCGCACGGCCCGGTGGCCTACGTCGAGGCGGACTTCTTCGGCGGGACCGGAACGCAGTCCGCGCAGGTGTGGGACCGCGGCGAGGTGGTCCTCGGCCCCCTGCACACCGCCGAGGGCGAACCGGCCCCACCGGCCGGCAGCCCGATCTCCCAGGCGCTCCGGAGGCTCGGCGTCGCCAGGGGCGACCACTTCGACGAGTTCGACGCGGCCGGGCTCGGCCGCCACCGCCGCACGGACGCCTGGCTTCCGACCCCGCCCTGACCACGACGGGCGGCCCCGCCCCCCGGCCGCCCGGGCCGTGGTGCGCTCGGCCTAGTGCCCGGCGATCGGGTGGTACGCGGCGTGCTCCCTGCCTTCGAGGGTGTCCGTGACCATGGCGCCGAGGCTGTTGAGGATGTGGGAGCGCACCAGTCCGGCCGCGGCGGCGCCGTCGCCGATGACGACGAGCTCCAGGATCTCGTGGTGCTGGTTCAGGTCGATGGTGCGCGGTTCGGCCCCCGCGGGCAGTTCCAGGCCGATCCGCCGGTACCGGTCGGCCTTGTCCCACAGGTCGTCCAGGAGCCGGATCATCACGTTGTTGTGGGAGGCGGTGTAGATCGCCCGGTGGAAGGCCCTGTGCGCCGCGATGGCCTCCTCGCCCCAGGTGCGGGTGACCGGCAGGAGCGCGTCGGCCGCCGCCCTCATCGCGGCGATCTCCCGTTCCGTCCGGCGCAGCGCGGCGAGCTCGGTGGCGGAGGGTTCCAGCGAGAAGCGGGCCTCCAGCAGCTCGCGCGCCTCGGAGGCGCTCATGGCCGCCACGCGCACGTCCCGGTGGGTGTCCATCACGACCCAGTCCTCGCTGGCCAGTCGCCTGATCGCCTCGCGCAGGGGGGTGATGCTCATCCCCATCTCCTCCGCCAGCTCGTACTGCGACAGGCGTGACCCCGGGGCGAGCTCGCCCGAGGTGATGCGGCGGCGCAGCTCGGTATAGGCCAGCCCGCCCTTGCTGGAGAAGACGTTCGCGCCGGTCATCGTGACCTCTCTCACAAGATTTTCCCTCATGGGCTTGTGGCCCCACCCCGGCCAGTATAGGGTCCCGCATAACTTATAAGAGACTTATAAGATCCCTTTCCGCAGGAAGAGACCCATGCGAATCGTTTCCGCCCACGTGGGAACCATCCCGATCAGTTCGTCGATGCGCAACGCGTACATCGACTTCAGCAAGATGGACTGCACGATCCTGGCCCTGGTCAGCGACGTGGTGGTCGACGGCAGGCCCCTGGTGGGCTACGGCTTCAACTCCAACGGCCGGTACAACGCCACCGCCATCCTGAGCGAGCGGATGCTGCCGCGGCTGCGGAACGCCGCGCCGGAAGAGCTGCTGGACGCGAACGGCGACCTCTCCCCCGCCAAGGCGTGGGACGTCATGATGCGCAACGAGAAGCCCGGCGGCCACGGCGAACGCTCCGTCGCCGTCGGTGTGGTGGACATGGCGCTGCACGACCTCGCCGCCAAGGCCGCCGGAGTGCCGCTGTACCGGTGGATCTCCGACCACTACGGCGACGGCGCCCCGGACGAGGACGTCTTCGTCTACGCCGCCGGCGGCTACTACGCGCCCGGCAAGACCCTGGAGGACCTCCGGGACGAGATGCGGGGCTTCCTCGACGCCGGGTACGAGATCGTCAAGATGAAGGTCGGCGGCGCCGACCTGGCCGAGGACCTCAGGCGCATCGAGGCGGTCATCGACGTCCTGGACGGCGACGGGTCCCGGCTGATGGTGGACGTCAACGGCAAGTTCGACCTGCGGACCGCCCTGGAGTACGGCCGGGCCATCGACCGGTACGGCCTCTTCTGGTACGAGGAGGTCGGCGACCCGCTGGACTACGCGCTGAACGCGACGCTGTCGGAGAACTACCGCAACCCCATCGCGACCGGAGAGAACCTGTTCTCCCTCCAGGACGCCCGGAACCTGATCCGCTACGGCGGGATGCGCCCCGACCGCGACTTCATCCAGGTCGACCCGGCGCTGAGCTACGGCCTGACGGAGTACCGCCGGATCCTGGACATGCTCGCCCTGCACGGCTGGTCCTCCCGCCGGTGCATCCCGCACGGCGGGCACCAGTTCTCACTGCACATCGCCGCGGCCCTCAAGCTCGGCGGCAACGAGTCCTACCCCGGAGAGTTCCAGCCCACGGGCGGCTTCACCGACGACGCGGTGGTCACCCGTGGCCGCGTGGCGCCGGGCGACCTCCCGGGCATCGGCCTCGAGGGCAAGGCGGAGTTCTACAAGGTCCTCCGCGACCTGCACGGCTGACCGTCCGGGACCGGCGGCTCCCGCGACGGTCGCGCACACGGGAGCCGCCGTCTCCGACACCGCGCACCGCGCCTCCGAGGCGGCGCGAACGACCGCCCGGACCACGGGCGCCGCCGACGGAGCCGGTGCCACGACCGGCGACGGTCCCCTACCTCCCCGCGGAGCCCCCTCGGCCCTGTTCCCGAACACGGCCGGGGACGATCCGCTCACCCCCCGAACCCGTCTCTTCGCCGCGGTCCGCGCCGGGCCGAAGAGCAGAGAAGGTGCAGCAATGGCAACCTCGTACCCGTACCCCCTGTGGGAGAGCCTGTGGGCGTCCCACCGGGAGATCAAAGGGCTCCTGATGTTCTCCGAGCGCGGGAAACCGCCACGGGCGGAGTCGGCGGCCTCCGGCGGCGGATCCGCCGCACATGAGGGCTCCGAGACCACGGGGCCGGTCGCGGAGCCCGGCGGCCCCGGCCCCGGCTACACGCCCGCACGCGTCACCGGGCTGGTGCTCGGCCCGCTGCTGTTCGTGGTGACACTCCTGTTCTTCGAACCCGAAGGGCTCTCACCGGCGGGGCTGGCGGTCCTCGCCACCACCCTGTGGGTCGCGACCTGGTGGATCACCGAGGCGATCCCCATCCCGGTCACGTCCCTGCTTCCGGTCGTACTCCTGCCGCTGACCGGCGCGCTGGACGGCGATACCGTGGTCGCGGCGTACGGCAACGACATCATCTTCCTCTTCCTCGGAGGGTTCTCGCTCGCGATCGCTATGGAGAAATGGAACCTCCACCAGCGCATCGCCCTCTCGATCGTCGCGGCGATCGGGACGAGTCCACGCCGCATCGTCCTCGGCTTCATGGTCGCGACGGGCTTCCTGTCGATGTGGGTCTCCAACACGGCCGCCACCATGATGATGATCCCCGTCGGACTGGCGGTCGTGTACCAGGCCGCCCGTTCGCTGCGGGGAGGGGAGTTCGCCGACGACCTGCCCAGGTTCGAGAAGTCCATCGTCTTCGGCATCGGATACGCGGCCACCATCGGCGGCCTCGGAACGCTGATCGGGACCCCGCCGCTCGCCGTTCTCTCGGCGACCGTCGGGGAGCTCTTCGGCGAGAGCATCTCGTTCGGCGGGTGGATGGTGTTCGGGGTCCCGACCGCCGTCCTCCTACTGGCCCTGGCGTGGTTCTACCTGACGGGCGTCAAGCTCAGGGTCCGGTTCAAGCAGCTTCCCGGCGGCAGGGAGATCATCCGGGAGGAGCGCAGGTCCCTCGGCCGGATGTCCACCGAGGAGAAGGTCGTGCTCTGCGTCTTCCTCGGAACGGCGTTCATGTGGGTGACCCGGTCGTTCCTCTGGGAGGACCTCCTTCCCGGGATCAGCGACGGGGTGATCGCGATCATCGCCACGGTGGTCCTGTTCACCCTGCCGACCCGCAGCGCCGGGGAGAAGAGGATCCTCCGGTGGGAGGACTCCAAGAAGATCCCCTGGGGGATCCTCCTGCTGTTCGGCGGCGGGCTGGCCATCGCCGCGGGGTTCGTCGACACCGGCCTCTCCGCGTGGATCGGCGAGCAGCTGCGCGTGCTCGACGGGGTCGACGTGATCCTGACCATCGTCATCGCCACCGCGCTCGTGCTGTTCCTGACGGAGATCACCTCGAACGCCGCGACGGCGACGATGATCCTCCCGGTCATGGCGGCCCTCGCGGTCTCCCTGGGCATCCACCCGTACGCGTTGATGGTCCCCTGCGCGATGGCCGCGAACTGCGCGTTCATGCTCCCGGTGGGCACCCCTCCGAACGCGATCATGTTCGGCACCGGCAGGGTGAAGATCATGGAGATGGTCAGGTCCGGGTTCTGGCTGAACGTCATCGCCCTCGCCCTCATCGTCGCCGGGGTGCTGTTCATGCTGCCGTTGCTGTGGGGGATCGACCTCATGACCCTCCCCGCCGGGTTCCGCTAGCCGCGACGCCGGGAGGCGAAGCCCACCGGCTCCTGTCGACCGAACCCGGTGGAGCACCTCTCCACCGGGCCACCCGCCGGGAACCCCGCGACCGGTTCCCGATCCCGAACGCACACCCCAGGGCTCATCCCCTCCGGTGGGCGGGCGCTGGCAGACCAGAGCGCGCGCGACGCCGGCGAAGGCCGGGAGCGGGCGGCGCGACACCCCGCTCGCGCGGTCGCAGCCCCTGTCATCATGCAGTTCGGCCGGTCCGTGCCCGCGGGACCACGACGGAAACGGATCGTCGGGGTCTCCACCGCCAGGGATCGCAGGACCTGATCGTCGCGGGTACGGTCCCCGGGGTCGCCGTGAACGGGGCGGGCCGGCCGGCGATCAGGTGAACCTTCGGGTCCTTCCCGCCCTGGTCGACAGGTTCGGTCCCTGGCAGGTCCCCCCGTTGAGGGCCTGCGTACTCACCAGGCCGGTCGCGCACCGCGACCGGCGCCGCCGGTCGTCTGCTTCCAACACACCTGTATGACCGCACTCAGGGAATTCCGGTGATCCACCGCCGACGGAGCGGGGTTCACTCCGGCTGCTCCGCATAGGCGTCACCGGCGAACCAGCGCAGCGCGGAGCACAACCTCACCAGCCCCGCCTCGTCTCCGGCCTTGAACCTCACAGACCGGAAACGCCGAGCCCTTTTCATCTTGCTGCTCGGAGATGAAGGACCAGCACCACGCAAGTGATATCCCCCTGGACGTTGTCGGCAGCAGGGTAGGCGGCGCAGGGTCTTTCACTGTTCGGGTCGGGCGCTCGCCCAGCAAGCAAAGCTTGGTGTGGGCGGAGTTGGCGTCCTTCTTCCACTGTGGCTTGCCGTGCTCCTTGAACGGCAGAACACCCCGTCAGAGAGCCCGACTGTATCCCTTGCCGCCAGCCCGATCGGCCTGGCGGCCTCGAGGCGCTCGGCGATCTTCCATACCTGAGTGGCCGTGGTGTCATGCCCCGTACCGGACAGCGACCAGGATGCTCACAGCGGTTCGCTATCGGGTGCGGCCACGACCTAGATACTCATGCCGCACTGCCAGTATTCGCCGGAACAGAAGGGCCAGCCAGCCGCGACGCGGTCGCAGGCGACCAGCGTGCCGTCGACGACCACGTACCCCCAACCCTTGCGGCAGACGCGGTGCAATCCCTGCTCCAGAGCGGGAGCCTATTCGGCGAGCAGGCGGATGGTCCCGCGCACGTACCTCCGCAGTTGTGGTGCCGACTCCGAAGCCGTCTGCGAGGTAGGTGAATGGTTGGCCCTTGTAAAGGTGGACCAGCACGGGCAGGACCTGGACAGCCAGATCCAGGAAGCGCCACCAGGGCCCGGTCCTGGCACGGTGGGTGCGGATGGCACGTGCGACCAGGCTCAGGGGGCGGCGTGATAACGGTAACGCGGAGCGGTAGAACAGCATGCAGAGCCCTTGGGGCAGCAGATTTTCGTGGCTGTTAACCCAGCTACCAAGGACTTCTTGCTACCCCGAAGGCTCGGGCAAACCGGCACGGGCCCATAACCTGCACTTTTAGGACGAAAAAGCCTCAGTGTTCCTGGGCCTGCCAGGACAGAGCCCTGCGCCCTACACGATCCAATAACCCTATGGGGCACCCACCTGTCTGCCGAACGTGGTCAATCGCAGTGAACAGAGCACCGGCCACCGATCACCGAGAATGACCCAGCCTTGCCGACAGCGCGCTCGGCCCCGTGCACCCTCAGCCGTTCACATCATTCTTGCCATCGGCGTACAGGCCCGCCTCTTTCTCCTTGCGCACACCTCGAGAGACCTCGATATCTAGTGGCCACAGAGCGTGCCACCAACTTCCAGGAATCACCAGTCAAAGCTGAAAACTAATCAGACAAAGGAAAAGAGCATTCCTCCGAGGAAATATAAATCCGCCAATCGTCGCGATTTTCTCGAAAATTCATTCCCAAATTCTCCATGTAATCAAAAGAAAAGAAAGTCACATATCCGGAAAACATGCCCGGATCCCCAATTATCGGAGCCACAGACACTCTAGAAACGACCCTGCGCTCTGGAATTTGAAGATTGGCCCGATAAAGAACCTCCCAAGCAAAAGCAGCCCCTCTCTTAAGGAGTTCCGCGACTCCTTCTATACCGCTCGTGTCTATGTCCTCATCTGGGATACCCCTACCATTAACAGCCAACTCATACTCACCTGGACCAGGAAACGAGGACCTAGATCCAAAGTAGAATCTTTTAAACTTCGAGAGCAGGGCAGAACCATCTTCCAGGACCCAGCCATCGACTACGACGTCGGAAAAATCTTCTGGAAAGTCCCCACTCCGCAGATCACTTATAAATCCTCCCCCCAGAAGAGACTCAACACCGGGACTGATCGAAAACAAAGCACACTCCCCCTGCCACCCCAGAAAGGCATTCAAATTCGACAATCCAAGCGAGAAATGCTAAAGTCGAATTTTTAATACTTCCCGAGGGAAGCGCAATTATCTCCTCAGCAACGAGATCTCTTCATTGTACCTCCTAGCAACGGGGCGTACCCAGGACTGCCCTATCAAATGCCGAAACACTTTTAACAAAACCCCTCTGATAGCTTGAATGATTCCTCCTGAGATCTCTTTTTACACTATTTGGCATACCTTCAAACTCCCCAGTGTCAGGATTATAGTGGTATTTCGGAGCTTCGCTAGACTTAACCCCGGGAAGCTTTACCTGAAAATGCATCTGAACTCCACTGGGCGACCCTTCAATATCAATTCTATAAGGGCCACTACTCCAAGCGGTGTAGCTTTTCCCACTCAGATCAATAGGGCTGTTGTCGTTATGAACGAGAACAGCAACTCCACCTACACTGACATAGTATGTGTGGAGTCCCTGGACAGTGAGGTTATAAACTCGTTCTGGCTCTGTCCAGATTCGGGTTCCTGTGACTTGGACCAGACTGTCCTCAGAGGACAGGAACCACATCCCCGGAACCAGGTCATCGGCGTAGACCCACTCACCCAGCAAGGGAACCCAGAAGGGGTGGCCATCAGTTGCGACGATCGCATCGCCCAGTACCGTTGGCCCAGGACGGAATGGCACATCGGGCAGATCACCCTCATCCAGGGTGTCGGTGTCGACCTGCGTGGTGGTGTCCACAGTGATCTCAACCAGAGTCTTAACGCCCTCACCAATGATCGTGGCGACTACAGGCTTGGCGCCTTGCTCTCCAGTGAGCGGGTCCGCCGCAATAACTTCATCGCCAAGGCCGAGGGCTTCGATCGGCTTATATGTTCCATCCGCCAAAAGAACGTGAGTACCCTCGACAAAACTGTTTCCGCATCCGGCCCTGTTCGTCAGGCTACGGGCCGCCATACCCATAGCCCCGGAACCAGCAGTCAAACCACCGTGAGGCAGGTATCCAATATCGGAAACTTCCGATATAAGAAAGTGCGCTTCATACCCAGCCTTGAAATCCTCAGAATTGATGTCGATTCCATGCGCCACCATGAGAAGTTCAGTTAGAATGATGGTGTCGATACGCTCTTCAGGGGGAATTCTCCCTGAATCATATCCATGCATCTGCGCAAGAAGGAAACCCGCTCGATAGGGATCATCCGTTTGGGTGGCAAAACCACCACCAGTCAAAACAATGCCCGAGTCTGTCTCCGTGAAAGCCGACATGAACAGAGTGAACTGATTGTGCGTTATTTGATAGTCAGCAACTGTACTGATATAAGCACCACCGTAATTTCCGTAGATCCACGTAGGAGGACTGACCGGACCAGATCCGCCAGATCCACTGCCGCCCTGATTGGATGAGGTTCCGCCGCCGTGTGGAACCGTCCCCGAAGAGCAGTGGCATCCGGCGAGCATCAGACCACTGGGGTCGGAGGCAACAACCGGGGTGTTGTTGGCGTAGGCGTATCCATTGATCTGCTGTGAGTCCTCGAAATCCAGAACTGGATCGTCGGAGAGGAAGCGCCCGGTCACGGGATCGTATTCTCGGGCTCCGACATGGATGATCCCGAGTGCCTCGTCGACGGTTTTGCCAAGGAAGCCCTTGTCGTCGGGCCAGGGCTCTTCGTCTCCGCGTTGGGAGCCGAAGGGGGTGAATCGGCGGGTGCGGTTCTGGTCGGTGGCCGCGGTGATGGCAGTGTTCGCTGTGCCGTGGTGGTCGTTGCCGAGGAAGGTGACGCCATCGGTGTCGCGCATGGCGACCCGGGTTCCGCCTTGGTCGTAGTAGCGGGTGGCTGATACCTGTCCGGTCAGGGTGTCCAGACGGACTTCTGTACCCGGCAGGTAGAGGGTGCTCTCCCCGGGGGAGTTCTTGATCAGCTTCTCGTTCTGGGAGGAGTAGATGAACGAGGTTTCCCCTGAGGGGCTTTGCGCGGCTGCCAGGCGTCCTTCGGCGTTCCAGGTGAAGGTGTACTCGTCCGCGGCTTCGATGCGTTGTGTGGTGTTGCCCGCTTCGTCATAGTCGTAGGCGAAAAGAGTCTGCCCGGTGGAAGCGGTCTCGGTGACCGAGGTCAGGGTGTGCGGCTGCCCTTTTTCCACCGTGGGGTAGGTGTACTCGCGCAGTGTTCCAGCGGTTTGGCCGATCGGGTGTCCGATCTCTTGGAGGCGATTGCCCGCTTGGTCGTAGGTGTAGGAGGTCCAGTACGGTGCGGGCCCGCCCACCGTGGTGGACGAGGGTTCGCCTTCGCAGGAGGCATGACCGGTGCCGGGGGTGGTCCATGCCTGGATAAGGCGGCTCAGGCCGTCATAGTCGAAGCACTGCACCTCAGGAGTACTGCCAGTGGGAGCGTTGGCAAGGCTGAGGATGTTGCCAGCATCGTTGTAGGTGTACCGGTGGTCAGTGATCGGGTTCTGGCCCTGGCGGTCGATCCGGCTACCGAGGAGGCGTTGGGTGCCCTTTTCGTGTTCGTAGGTGATCCACGATGTCGGCCCCTGGCCGGTGGTGAGCTCTACTTGGAGGAGTTCACCGGTCTGGGCGTAGTCGGTGCGGGTGATGTAGGTGTCGAGCCCGGTCAAGGTGATGGGGCGCTGGAGTTCGTCGTAGCCGACCGTGACCGCTTCGGCTGGCAGGTCACCGATTGCTGGATAGCCGATGTCGCGGACGGTGCCGTCCTGGTTGTAGGACGTGGTGAAGGTGTAGTTGCCCGAGAGTGCGCCGTGACCGTTGGGGATACCGATGACGGTCTTGGTCGGCCGGTACATCTTGTCCTGCTCTGTGACGGCCATGCGGTATTCGCGCCCGTCGTGGTGGCGTGTCTCCATGAACAGGTGGCCCTTGAGGCGGGTGTCGTACTGCCAGGTGACCAGAGGGGTGCCGGTTTCGGCGTCGCCTTCGATGAGGGAGGTCTGGCGTTCTAGTTCGTCATAGAGGTGGGTCAGACGCACTCCGCGAGCATCCACAGTACTGGTGAGCAGGCCACGTTCGTCGTACTCCATAGCGATTTCGCCGGAGTCGGGATCGCTTTGGGCGGTGATGTTGCCGCGGTAGTCGTATTCGTTGGTCCACCGGGCTCCGTTGGGGGCGGTGACCGTGGCCAGTTCGTTGCGCAGGGTGTAGGTGTAGCGGGTGGTGAGGTCTTCTTCACCTCCACCCGGGTGCTGGATCTTCTCGACCGGGTTGTCGCGGACATCGACGATCGTGGTGGACGGGGTGCCCCCGTCTGGGGGTGTGACCAGGGTACGGTCACCGCCGTAGGCGTAGGTGGTTCGCCAGACCTCTTCGCCTGCGACTCTGCGGATCTCGTCGCTGACACGGCCGGCACCGTCGTAAAGGTAGAGGTTCTGGCCGTTGACGTCGCCGTTGCGGACAGAGAGCACCTCTGGAGACGGGGCTCCGAGCGCGTAGTAGGTGTCGTTTTCCAGGCGCTTTTCGCCAAGGCTGTTGTAGAACGCGTCGGTGACCAGGCGTCCGCCGTCGGTGCCGGTTTTCTGGATCTGGCGTTGCCTCAGGAACCCGTCCATGAGGGTGTAGGAGACTTCGTAGCCTCCGTCGTTTTGGAGCTCTTCCCCCTTGATCGCAACCGGGGAATTCTCGGTGAACAGGTATTCGAAGCGCAGACTGGGTGACTGCCCGCGGGACCGATCCCGATCGGGATGCCAGATCTCGGTCCGCCTACCCAAGGGATCATAAGCAGCCTCGACTTTGCGGCCGTTGGCATCCTGTTCCCAGAGGTGATTGCCGCGGTGCGGGTCGTAGTGCACATCGATGGTGTGGCCCAGGGCGTTTTCCACCTGATAGTGCGAGGGCAATCCGTTGACATCGGTACGGGTGACGCGTCGCGCCACGATACCGCCAGGGTGGGTCACCTTGATGATACGGCCGTAATCATCGTGCTCGGTTGCCTCGATCAGCGAATAGACCGGGGATCCGTTTTCGAACCCGGTGAGGTTTTCAGTCCGGGTGATGTCGCCCTTGGTCGGGGCCTGTCCAAAGCCCTGACCGTCATAGAAGGTGCGCGTGTCCGTCAGAGCCGTGTCAGCAGTGAGTGTGGTCGATTCGCATGCTCCGGCGACCATGAGTTCCCTGACGGGAAAGTTGAGAAGGTGCTTGGCGGTGTTGTCAGCATAGGTTTGGGAAGTGCACCGTTCGTCGCCATCGAGCGCGACATCTCCGCTCTCCTCGATCGTAGAGGGGCGTCCGAGGGCATCGTAGGTCGTGGTGGTGCGACTTTCCCGAGCGCCTCCGGAGGCGAGTTCCACCAGGGTCCGCTGGGTTTCGGTCCTGACGAGACTGGCGTGGAGGGTGCCCCAGTCCTCGGTCTGAGTAGCGGTATGCCGGTACCAGGGCTCGTAGATCGTCCGATTGACGATCTCCTCGCCGTTGTAGGTAGTGGTCTCCAGCTCACTGCCGGAGAATTCATCGCGATCGGTGTGCTCACCTCCAGTGGAGTCGGTGACCGAAACCGTGCGAGTCCCCCCGTCGGGGTGTTCGTCGCCGTGCATGCCGCGCAGGAAGGTGTGCTCGGTTACCACCGGCATCTCTTGGCCGTTGCCGCGGCTGACCCGCACAGTCTCATAGCCTCGCCACTGGCTCCAGGTCAGGTACTCCTCGGGGGTGATGCCGTCCGGTTCGGCGTGACGCCAAGCGGCATCGCCCTGGTAGTCGTAGCGGGTGACTTGCTCCTCGGCTCCACCCGTGCGGTCAGTGAGGATGAGTTCGCTGACGACGTACTTGTGGAACCAGTCGGTGACCGGGTCCTCGAAGCCGGGTGGATTCCAGATCACCGGGTAGCACCGGTCGGTGCTCTCTCCTTCCCTCGGCAGCTGGTCAGGGGTGCACTGGCTGCCGGAGTAGTTAACAGTGATCTGTCCGCCGGTCTCGGTGTAGATGTTGGACATGCGGAACCGGACCAGGGCGGAGATCTGGTCCCCGGTTTCCCGGATACGGTTGGGCAGTTGGATACCGGTGAACCGGATCGGAGGCAGGGCCTGGGTACCACCGACGTGGCCGGTGCGGGTCAGTTCCGAGAGCCAGAGGGTTCTGGAGCCGTCACCGTTGTCGGTGAACAGGTGCTCGAGATCCCAGGAGTCGACCTTGGAGTAGCCGTCGTCGGTGAGGATCTGGGTGTGGATACCGCTGAGGCGCTTCTGCGTCCAGAAGGAAGGTGAGGTCTGGGTGCGGTCGCACTCGTCGCCTTCAGCGCAGTGCAGGTCGTAGGGGATGTCGGGCCAGTGCTTGGCGGTATCCGCGTCCAGGTCGGCGGGGTCGCAGGCGAAATCGTCGGTCTTCAGGCAGCGTTCGGCAGTGGTGAAAACAACCTGGGCCGGAGCCTGGGTGTCGTAGGCTTCGCCTTGGCGCTGGCCGTAGTCGATGCGCTCAAGATAGCCGCCACGCACGTACTCGGTTCCGGCCGTATCCAGATCGCCGTCGAGCGCGTAGTGATTTGTCTCCTTGGCGTAGTGGTAAGTGAGGATGTTGCCGTGCGGGTCCTCGACGTGGTCTAGGTTCCACCGCCACCCCTGCTGACACCATGCTTCGGAGAGGTCGGTCTTGTGGCAGGGTTCGCCACTGTCGTTTCCGAAGACCGGGACGGTCCACACCGAGTCGGTGACCGGGTCCCCGGACGCCCAACCGGGAAGGCGGCTGAGGCCGAAGGTGTACTGGACACCGTCGACGTTGGTGACCCGCCAGTACTCGCCGTTGTTGTCGCCGTTGGTGGCTCCTGTTAGACGCTCGATGCGCGATCCGTCGTCGATGCGGGGCTTCCACTCGCCGGTGTCGTCATCGCGAACCAGTTCGGTGGACTGTCCGTTGAGGACCAGCGTGGCGTTGTCGGTAGCCCAGCACTGGTCGAACTTGTCGCTTTCACCATCGTCGTCGCAGGTGGCGTAGCGGCGTTCGATGTAGCCGCCCTCGTAGGTGAAACCCTCACCGATCCACGAGCCCTGGTTGTTGGTGGCCGAGGTACGGCCGTCCACGGTCTGCGAGGAGTAGCCCAGGGCGATCTTCGGGGACAGGCCACCGGGAACCGGGGGCAGCTCCAGCCCGTAGTTCCAGGTGAAGGCTCCGGATGACAGGGCCACGTTCCACTCGGATGACGGGGACAGTTCGGTAGCGGTGTAGTCGCCCTCCCAGGAGAAGGGATCGGCTTCCAAGGCCAGGAACACGGCCGACGGCCCTGCCGGCTCTCTCGGGGCTCCGGTTTCGGGGGTCTTGCGGTCATCGGCCGAGGTGGCCGCTCCGGGGGCGATCATGGCGGTCAGTGTGCGCGCGGAGATGTCGTTGGTCGACTGTGCCCGCACAGCGTCGTCGCCAAGGTCGACCAGTCGCAGGCGAGCGCCGTAGTTGCCACCGTAGGCGTTCTCGATACCGCTGTAGTCAACGGTCAGCTCGACCTGGCCCGGGTCGGTCTGTCCGTCAACGGTGGTGACCTTCAGCATGAGTCCGTGCACGCTGTTGTCCTGGGCGGCCTGCTCGTCCAGCAGGTCGACCCGGAGCTGCCCGGTTTCCTCAGAGGGTGAGGTCGCCCACAGGGTCAGGCCTCCGATTTCGACGGGATCGGTGTCCTGGCCGTGGGCAGTGATGGGAACGACGCCGCTGTCAGCGGTGGGCCAGTCGACCTGCCCGGGTTCGGTGACCGCAGCGTCCTGTTCCTGTCCGGGCTCAGTGGGCAGGACCTCTTGGGCGACGCCTTCGACGGGGTCGCCCAGGTCTTGGAGTTCAGGGGCCTTGTCCCGCCACCAGGAGGGGAGTCCGGGGATGATGCCCAGCAGGGAGGCGATGAGGGCGAAGACCAACACGGTGGAAGTGACGGTCAGAAGCGCCCATTTGAACTTGCGCCAGGACCATTGGCGGCTGGACATGGAGGACTCCTCGGCGGGGGACACGAAGCGGGGGCGAGTCGGCAGGTTGTTAAGGGCCCGGTGGGGCGTCCCATGTACGGGACGCCCCACCGTGGTGGCTCACAGGTCGGGCTGCTCGGTCAGCGACGCCAATCGGGCGATGAGCGACGCATCGGCGGCTCCGCGGTAAACCCGGACGTCGTCGATGGCTCCAGAGAACGCCGAACCCCACTGGCCGTCAGTGAGAGAGCGCCCAACGCTGAGAGGGCCGCTAGAAGCCCACGTTGCAGAGTGTCTAACCGTGGAGGTCTGCGACAACTGGCCGTTGACGTAGAAACGGGCCTCCTGCCGGAAGGCGTCGTAAACGACCGCCAGATGGTCACCACTCTGTTCAGAACTGGGAGTGAACAGTTCGTTGATCACCCGGGTTTCAACAGAATCGCTCTCATCGGAATGAGGCAACACCAGTTGCCATCGATCAGCCTGGGCCGAATAGCGGACGTCAAAAGCACTCTGCGTCTGACCGGATTGGGATAGGACCGACATGTCCTGCTCAGGTGCGGCCGAGGCCAAACGTGCACGCATACTCAGAGTGAAACTGGCATCCGTCGCGGCAACACCTCCCAGACTTTCGGCGTATCCACCATCAGCCAGCTGGATATGACCCTCACCAACCAAGGCAGGCTCAAAGAACGGATCACCCGTGAAAATTTGAGCCCCTTGCTTCAGAGACATGGGAGGACCACCAGAATTCTCAGGAGAAATGCCTTCCTCAGAATCCGTGAAGTTCCAATATGCCTGCCGATTCACTGGGAGCCCGACAAGCCCTTCAACCTCACCTGAAGACAGAAGGCGATCAAAAACCCTGAAATCATACATAGAGCCACTGAAATATGAACCGTATTCCCTGCCGCCATTCGATCTCTGATACTGGCGACCGAATTGAAAACTACCGACCACCTGCGGAGGCTTCGGTGAAGAAAAAATTTCCTCGCCGACCATCTGGCCGTTAACATAAAGCCTCATACCGGAAAACCCGGACGCCGGCTTCCACAAGTTCACTCCAGGCAGGGCAACGTAAGCCAAGTGGACCCACTGCCCCTCTTGGGCACTGCCCCCCGAGACAGAGAAATTTTTGTCTTCGAGGACATATTTTTCAGGGCAGGATTTACAGACCCTCCGCTCCCTATAATCGTAACTGAGAATCCATTTTTTACTGCTCGCAGAGTAGTAAAGGCGAAATTCTCGATAAAGAGGATCACCCTCCGGGCTCTCGGCATCACCGAAGCTGGAAAGAACGACCTGATCTCGCCCGACATCGTCTAGACGAACCCACCCAGAGAAAGAATGGAAAGAGCTGAAAGTTGGCTTCAAAGAAGCAGGAGGCTCTATATAGGAATCAGCATCTCCACCCAGCAGAGCCGTGTGGACGTTTGAACCACTCGGCCCGCCTGACTCAAAAGAAACCGAATCTCCAATTACCGAGTGATGCCCGCCAGAGATGTCTTCCGTCAGACCCGATGAACTCTCACCTCCGAGAGGCCAATGAGACACTTCAGGACGCCCTGAATCCACCAGGAACAGGTATGACGACCTGGACGAGACATTTCCCGCAGAATCCACCGACTCCACGTAAAGACTGTGAGGACCTTCCCTCTCAGGAAGCCAGGTGATCCTTCCGGACATCCAAGTATCGCCACCAGAAGTATTCCTTGTGGCACTCACCTGGTTCTCAGGCGAGGGATATTCATTCATCCCCCACCGAAAGTAAGCCACATCCTCAGAGAAGGATTTGAGGTTAAAATACCCCGTATCGCCGACACCAGCATGCCATTGGTCATCGTTCGGATACTCGGTTGATGAGACCGTCGGCTCGTCAGGAACTGTTGAGTCGTAAACGAACTCGCAACGGGTCTGATCTCCGTCCCAGCTCCAAGGACTCCAGGCGTGCCCGTCATGGGCCCGGACGATCCATCCCAACGTGGTGTTCTGTGGAATGTCGTCGGGGACCTGGTAGTAGAAGCGCGAGTTCGCGGCCTTGTAGGAAGTCGTGTAGGTGCGTTCCTGGGCCTGGCCGGCTGAGTCGGTCCAGAAGAGACGGAACTGGGCACGGACCTGTTCGGCCGCGCTGGTGCTGTGGTCTGGGTCGCGCAGGTAAGCCGAGACCCGCGGAGGCTCGTCGACGTAGGGACGCTGAGTGCCATAGACGCACGCGCCGCCCGGCTCCAATTGGAGCTCGCTCTGCCGGGGTTGGTTGGGCAGGGTGTTGTAGTTGACCTCTAGTTGGGCGTTGTCGCAGAAGCGCTTCCAGTGCGTGTAGCTGTCCTCGTTGACGGCGCGAAGGCCGAACGTGGTGGTTGAGTGGCTCCCGGAAGCCGCCCATTCGACCGCGGCTTTAGCGTCGAACCGCACGTTCTGGTTGGTACGGGTACAACTCCCGGCCGGGGTGGTGGGGCTCTTCGTGTCCAGGGACTGAGTCCACGAGGGCTGGTTGGACCAGTTGGTGGAGGAGGTGATCCCGCCGGTCCGGTACAGGCGGACGTCTCGGGCGGTGGAGTCGTAGATGTGGCGCAGGGTGACGGCGAATTCTGCGGACAGGATCTGTTTGTCAGCGTAGGCACTGGTGGGGATGCGGTAGAAGAGGCGTTTGATCCCTGTGTTGTTGCAGTAGTAGGGGTCACCGGCAAGTTGAGGGCAACGCCCCACACCCTCATTATCCGCGCCTGAGAACTTCCAGTAGGAACGCGAACCGTAACCACTGGAGATCATGGCCCACGCCGACGTGGTGGAGGTCTTCCAGACCGGGTCGATGTAGACCGGGTAGTTGGTGTCCTCGGCCCGCAGCAGGTCCGCGTCAGGAATCAAGGTCAGGGTGTCAGCATCCGTGGTGACCTCGATCTCGGCGATCCTGGAAGACTCCAGGGGGCCTTCGGTGAGGTCCAGAGCGGTCTCCGTCGGCTGGGCCGACCGGGCGGTGGGAGTACCGTCCTCTCCGGTGTTTCCCGAGTCCCACATCAGCGGGGTGGGGGCTTCGAAGACCGCGCCCCCGGCAGTTGTGTCTGTCGCTTCGAGTCCGCCATGGTCCGTGGTCTGGACCTGCAGGCCATCGGCGGCCAGACCCATTTGCAATTCGGTGATCTCGGGTTGAGCGGCCGCTTCGGCGTCCTGGACCACGAGCACCTGGGAGAACCCGTCCACGCTCGCCCTGACGACCAGGTCGACCCCGGGAAGGACCTGTGGGTAGGTGGCGGTGGCTCCGTCCACGGTGGGTTCGGGCAAAGCGGTGGGCCAATCGAGCTCCAGTTCCCTGCCGGCACGGGTCAAAGTGGCCAGGGGGCCGTCACCGCCATTGGACAGCGACAGTCCGATGGTGGAGGCTTCCGGGCTCAACCGGCCATCGGAGCGCTCGCCGAGGGTGGGATCGGTATCCACCCAGTCACCGCCCTGGTGGACACGGACGGGTTGCACGTATTCGGTGGCGGTGAAGGTGCCATCGGGGTTGGCGACCACGTCCCGGCGCTCTTGCAGCAGTTCCTCGACGAGGACGGGCTCTCCTGTCTCCACCGCCAACTCCGAGGCCTCCTGCTCAGCGCGGGCCTCGGAGGTGAGCGGCGCATCGTCCTCGTCTGCTAGCGCTTGGGGGGCTGTGAGCAGGGACAACGCCAGGGTCGCGGCAGTGATGACAGCTGTCGCGCAGGTCAGGGAACGACGCATGGGGGATGTGCCTGTCTTCGATTGTGCCGAGAGACGGTTCATGCACAGAGTGCAATAGACGCCTCAAAACGGACATCAGAGTACTCAGTCCCACTCGGTTCGCACAAGCCCTCTTCAGAGATCCCCAAGCAACTCGAGAACCGAGCAGCCACCTGGCGCAGCGACCTCGAACAACGCTGCTACCAACCTTCCAAGCCAGGCACTCTTAAATTTCAATAAGGCACGTCCGCAACCTCAAGCCCGACCCACAGCCAGCGAACAAGGCTTACGAACAAGCACTCGATGCAAGGCGTCAGATGAGCCCTGGAGGAGAGCCCGGTCTGTGGCTTGGATGCGCCCAGGACGACGGCACCGTACTCGGTCGCCCCACATCCCCGGTTGACGAATTGGAGCAGGTCACATGCCTCTCACCTGCTTCTGGGAACCGCCGTGACCCCGGCCGGTGGCGCTGTGCCCGCCCCGGGGCGGGGCGGGCACAGCGCGCTCGCGGGGCTCAGGCCGGGGCGGGAACGCGGCCGGGCGGGGGGTCGGTCGGCGGGCCGAAGTACTCGTGGGCCGTGCGGGCGAGCAGGGTGGCGCCGTCCGCGATGACCCGGTTCGCGGCCTCCCCCACGCAGGCGGCGGCGAACCCGGGCTGGTGGTTGCTCACCGGGAAGCACCCCAGGCCGATGTAGGGGTGGATGGCCGGCACGTGCCGGGACACGTTGCCCATGTCGGTCGAGGCCCGGTTCATCGTCTGCTGCTCCGCCGGGGCGTCCAGCCGCCGCCCGAGCGCGCGGGCGTGGCGCGTGTAGATCTCCAGCGCGCGCTCGTCCGTGCGGAACTCGGAGTAGGGCTGCGACTCCGGGGTGAACTCCAGCGCCGTGTCCGTCGCCAGCGCCCCCGCCTCGAAGCAGCGCCGCACCCGGCCGCGCAACGGCTCCAGTTCGGCCAGGGTCTCGGCGCGGGTGTACCAGCGCCCCTCGGTCACCTCGGGGATGGCGTTGGGCGCCTGGCCTCCCACCGTCTGGATCCCGTGGACGCGGGTGCCCGGCGGGAGCTGCTGGCGCAGCAGGCCCAGGGCGACCTGGGCGACGACGAACGCGTCGTTGGCGTTGCGGCCCTCGTGCGGGTAGGCGGCGGCGTGCGCCGCCCGGCCCGTGAAGCGGACGTGGTCGTGGGCGACCGCGTAGGGCTCGGCCCGCGGGGCGTCGACCGGCGCGGGGTGGGCCATCAGCGCCAGGTCCAGGTCCCGGAAGGCGCCGGCGTCGAGCATCTCGATCTTGCCGCCGCCACCCTCCTCGGCCGGCGTGGCGATGACGTCCACGCGCAGGTCGAGCCGTTCGACCCACGGCCGCAGCGCGATCGCCGCACCCGCCGACATGGCGGCGATCAGGTTGTGTCCGCAGGCGTGGCCCAGGCTGGGCAGCGCGTCGTACTCGACGATGAAGCCGACCCGGCGCCGCCCGGAGCCGTAGGAGGCGTGCAGCGCCGTGGGGAAGCCGAGGTAGGAGGTCCGGACGGCGAAGCCGAACTCCTCCAGCAGCTCCGCCGTCCACCGCGCGGCGCGGTGCTCCTCCCAGGCGGTCTCGGGGTGGGCGTGCAACGTCTCGGAGTAGGCGATCAGCCGGTCGAGGTGTCCGGTCGCGTCCGGTGGGGGACCGGAGTGGTCGGCGGCACCGGGGATATCAGAGGCGCCGGAGTCACCGGCGCTGCCTGAGATATCCGGGGCACCTGGAACACCGGTCCCGCCGGGGACGCCAGGGGCTCCGGAGCCGTCTGCGATGCCCGGTACACGTGAGACGGTCGGGACACCGGTCTCGCCGGAAACGCCGGTGGCTTCGGACCCACCGGAGGCACCCCCGCCCCCACCCACAGCCCCCGGTTCAGCGGTCATCGCCGGGCACCCCGTATCCCGGTGCGGCGGCCGGGTCCAGGCCGCGCCGGACGTAGTCGTCGCGCTGCGGCAGCCAGACGCCGAGCAGCCCGCCCAGCGCCCCCACCGGGTCCTCCTGCCAGTCCACGCGCAGGTCGGTGTCCCGCCAGCCGTTCGCCGACACGGTGGACAGCCCCGCCGAGTACACCGGTCCCGCCTCGCCGCCGGCGGCCAGGCCCGCGGCGAGGGCGGCGAGCAGGCGCTCCTCCAGCTCTCCCCCGGCCTCGCCGAAGGCGGCGCACATGGCCGCGGGGACGCCGGGGTCGGCGAGCATGTTCCCGGCGGCGGCGCAGTGCGGCCCGATGGCCTCGCCGTGGACGCCGAGGGTGTGCCCGCCGCTGAACGCGGCCGCCGCACCGGAGGCGTCCACCACGGTGAGCTGCCGGTACGCGGCGTTCGGTTCGCCGCCGACCACGGAGTCGAGCGCCTCCCGCGCCCCCTCCCCCGCGGCGAGCCGGTCCAGCAGTGCTGTCCCCAGCCTCGGGTCGGTGATGTTCTGGGAGGCGACCGCGCCGACGCGGTCGCGCAGGTGGACGACGCGCGCGGCGACGGCCGGGGAGGACGAGGACACGGCGATGCCGAACCTGCCGTCCTGGTGGGCCGCGATGGAGAAGGTCATGCCCCGCCTCCCGAGATCACGGCGGTCGCGTCGATCTCCACCAGCCACTCGGGCCGGGCCAGGGCCTGGACGACGATGCCGGTGGAGACCGGGTGGACGCCCTTCAGCCAGCGCCCCATCTCGCGGTAGACCTCCTCGCGGTAGCGCGGGTCGACGAGGTAGACCGTCACCTTGACGATGTCCTGGAGTCCGCTGCCCGCCTCCCTGAGCAGGAGGTCGATGTTGGCCATGGCCCTCTCGGTCTGCGCGCGGACGTCGCCGACGCCGACGGACTCCCCGGTGTCCAGGTCCTGGCCGATCTGGCCGCGCAGGTACACGACCCCTCCGGCCACCACCGCCTGGCACAGGTCGTTGTCCAGGTTCTGCTCGGGGTAGGTGTCCCTGGTGTTGAACTTGCGGATGCGCGTGTGCGTGGTCATGGTGTGATCACCCCTGGGCGTGGGACGGAGACGGGAACGGGCGCGGATTCGTGTGCGAACCCGATGGCGGCTGCGACTGCGACTGCGGCCGCCGTCGCGGGTCCGGCCGCGCGTCGTGGTGCCGCATGTAGCCGCGCTGGATCGAGATCTGGTCGGCCACGTACCTCGCGTCGTGCCAGGCCCCCCAGATGAAGCTCGAACCGCGGCGGGACTGCCACGGCAGCCCCATGAAGTAGACGCCGGGCTCGGAGGAGACCCCGCGCTGGTGCCGGGGCCTGCCGTCGGCGTCGAGGGCGTCCACCTGGAGCCAGGAGTAGTCGGCGGTGAAGCCGGTGGCCCACAGGACGGTGGTGATCCCGGCGGCGGCGAGGTCGAGTTCGAGGACGGGGTCGGTCACCGACTCCGGGTACTCCCCCAGCTCCCGGGCCTGCGGCTCCTCGGGCAGGTCGAGGCCGTTGCGCTCGATGTAGGCGTCGGCCTCGTCCAGCAGGGCCAGGTGGTTCTCGTCGCCCCGGGCGATGTTGTCCCGCAGGTCGGGGGCGAAGCGGACGGTCCCGGCGTCGAAGGACTCCGTCCGGCCGACCAGGGTGATGCCGCGCGCGGCCAGGGTGCGGAAGTCCACGGTGTGGCCGCCGTGCGCGCCGCTGACCGCGATGGTGACGTGTTCGGCGCCCTGGGGAGGGGTCGCCGCCTCCCACTTGCCGAGGACGCCGAGCCACCAGACGAAGTCGTGTCCGCGGTACCTGCGCGGCGGGCGGTCGTGCGGGCCGACGGAGAGGTACACCCGCCGGCCGGCGGCCCGGAGCTCGTCGGCGATCTGCACCCCCGAGGAGCCGGATCCGACCACGAGCACGGCGCCCTCGGGCAGCTGGTCGGGGTTGCGGTAGGCGCTGGAGTGGAGCTGGTGCGGGATGGCCCCCTCCGGGATGATCGGGGGGATGACCGGCCGCTGGAACGGGCCGGTGGCGGCCACGACGTAGCGGGCGTGGATGTCGCCGTCCGAGGTCCGGACCCGGAACCCCCGGCCGCCGGGGCGCCTGCGCACGGAGGTCACCTCGACCCCGCACCGGATCGGCGCGCCGATCTTCTCGGCGTAGTCGGCCAGGTAGTCCGCCACCTGGTCCTTGGTGGCGAAGTCCTCGGGAGCCAGGCCGGGGAATTCGAGGCCGGGGAAGCGGTCGTGCCAGACGGGGCCGTTGGTGACCAGCGAGTCCCAGCGCTCCGAGCGCCAGCGCTCGGCGACGCGGTGCCGTTCCAGGACCACGTGCGGCACCGCGCGGTCGCCGAGGTGCTCGCTCATCGCGATCCCGGCCTGCCCCCCTCCCACGACGACGACCTCGATCTCTTCGACTGACATGCGGAACCTCCGGGGTTCGATCAACGCGTGTGGTGTCGCGGGGCGGGCGCGCCCCGCGTGTTCTCTCCGGACCGTCCGGCGGCCGTCCGCGAGGGGGGTCCGCGGGGCGGGGCCTGCCGGTGTCCGGGCCGTGGCCGGTTCAGCGCGGGGCCCGGTCGCTCTCGTGCAGCAGGCTGGAGCCCGCGGTCTCGGGCATGGTGCGCAGCGTGACCGCGCCGATGACGCCGATGACGATCATGGTGAAGGCGGGGACCATGGAGCTGCCGGTGAGCGAGATCAGCCAGGTCATCAGGTACGGGAGCGTGCCGGCGAAGAACGCCCCGGCGACGCTGTAGGCCATCGACAGGCCGCTCTGCCGGGTCCGGGTCGGGAACAGCTCGGCCACCGCGGAGGCGTGCGTGCCCAGGATGATCGCCAGGATCACGGCCAGGCCGAAGGTCGCGGCGAACGCCGCCCACGAGGCGTCTGCCTGCATGAGCAGGAACAGCGGGACGGCGGCGACGACCAGCAGGGCGGCGGCGGTGTAGAGCACGGGCTTGCGGCCCACGCGGTCGGAGACGATGCCCGAGAGCGGGATGACCCCCATGGCCACCACCGACGCCGCGGCCGAGAGCAGGGCCGCCCGGTCGGCGGGGATGCCGACGATCTCCTCCTGGTAGGTGATCAGGTACACGAGGACGATGTAGAAGGTCGAGTTCATGAAGGTCTCGATGCCGACCGTCTGGAGGAACTGCCTGCGGTTGGAGCGGAACACCTCGACGACCGGCTGGCTGGGGACGTTGTTCATGTCCTCCAGGGCGCGGTACTCGGGGGTGTCCTCGATGCGCAGGCGGATGTAGAGGCCGACCGCGGCCAGGGGCACCGTGAGCAGGAAGGGGATCCGCCACGCCCAGTCCAGGACGGTCTCGGCGGGGAAGGCCGCGTGCAGCGCCCAGACCACGAACGACGCGCACAGGAACCCGGCGACCGATCCGAACTCGATCCAGGAGCAGCCGAACCCGCGGCGCTTGGGCGGGGAGAACTCGGCGAGGAAGGCCGCGGCCGAGCCGAACTCGCCGCCGGCGGCCAGCCCCTGGATGATGCGGGCGACCACGAGCAGGATCGGCGCGAGGATGCCGACGGAGTCGTAGCCGGGCAGCAGGCCGAGCATGAGCGTGCCCGCCGCCATCGAGATGATGACGATCGACAGGGTGGCCTTGCGGCCGAAGCGGTCGCCGAGGTGGCCGAAGAGCACCGATCCGAGCGGGCGCACGAAGAACGCCACCGCGAAGACGGCGAAGACCGAGAGGAGCGCGGTGGTGCCGTCCTGTTCGGGGAAGAACACCTGCGCCATGGTGGTCGCCAGGTACGCGTAGACGGCCCAGTCGAACCAGTGGACGAAGACGCCCACCGCTCCGGCGAACACGCTCCTCCGCAGGTCCTTGCGGTCCACCCGCTCCGAGAGCTCACTCGTCATCCGTCCTCCTGGGGGTGCGGTCCTGGCCCTCCCCCGGGCCCGGGGGCCGTGGCGGCCCCGCCGCCGCGGGAGGTTCCTTCGATGACCAGGAGGCCGCTCGCACACGGGGTGTGCGGTCGAGGTCCGCGGGGGCGCCGGGAGCGCCCGGGGGCCGCGGGGTCCGACCCGCCTGTGTCATGGGTCACCACTATCGGGGCGCTCTGTACGATCTGTAAAACACATAGATCCGAAGCTCCCCTTCGGAAAAACCGATACCCGGAGAACGGAACCCCCTGATGAGCGACGTGAGCCTGCGGCAGCTGGAGTACCTGAGGGCCATCGCGCGGCTGGGGTCGGTGACGGCGGCGGCCCGGGAGCTGTTCGTCTCGCAGTCGACGGTGTCGACGGCGCTCACCGACCTGGAGGCGGCGCTGGGGGTCGCCCTCTTCGTCCGCACGCCCCGGGGGATGCGGCTCACGGAGTCGGGCCGGCACGCCCTGGCGGTGGCGGACGACGTGCGGGCCAGCCTCGAACAGCTGCGGGAGTCGGCGCACCGGGAGCGGGAGGAGGTGGAGGGGGACCTCACGGTCGGCTGCTACGCGACCATCGCGCCGATCCTGCTGCCCAAGGTCATCGCGGAGTTCTCGCGCAGGTACCCGCGGGTGCGGCTCTCGTTCGTGGAGGCGGCCCACGGCGCCCTGCTGGACGACCTGCTCGGCTCGCGCATCGACCTGGCCGTCACCTACCACTACGAGCTGGCCTCCGTCCGTCCCCCGACCGGGGTGGCCACGCAGTGGCTGCGGTCCGACCCGCCGTACGCGCTCGTGCCGGTGGACGGGGCCCTGAGCGCGAAGGAGGAGCTGACCCTGGCCGACCTGGCCACGGAGCCGCTGATCCTCTTCGACCTGCCGCCCGGCGGCGACTACTTCCTCGGCCTGTTCGACCGGGCCGGGCTCACCCCCAACGTGCGCTTCCGCACCGGCAGCTTCGAGATGGTGCGCGCCCTGGTCGCCCGCGGCCTGGGCAACGCCCTGCTCACCCAGCGCACCGTGCTGGAGCGCAGCTACGAGAACCTGCCGTACGCCACCCGGGAGCTGGACATCCGCTCGGAGGGGCTGGGGATCGAGATCATGCGGCTCGCGGGGCGCAAGCCGGTGCGCCGGGTCCAGGCCTTCATCGACGTCTGCCGCGAGGCCGTCGCCTGACCCCGGGGCCGGGACCACGGTCCGGAACGGCTTCCGGTTCGCCCGGGGCGGCGGGGTCCGGCCCGGTGCCGTCGCTGTCGCGCGACACCGGTAGGGCTCCCGGGGCGGTGGGCGCGCTGTGCTCCCGCCGCTCCGGGCACCGCCGTCTCCGCCCTCACTGCGTCGCGAGAGCGGACCTGCCGCCCCGCCCACCCGCGGTTGGCCCCCGACCACCGGAAGGGGCCCGGCCCGCCCCCGCGTCCGCGGCGGGGGTCAGCCGCCGTTGGACTGGCGGATGCCCTCGGCGAGCGCCTCGAAGGTGTAGACGAACCCGCCGTCCCGGCCGCTGACCGTTATGTAGGCGTCGGTCTCCCCCGGTGCGATGGCGATGTTGGTCGCCGAGTCCAGGCCCTCGGCGTCGTCGGCGGGCACCTCGACCGTCGCCAGGTGCTCGCCGAGCGGGCTGTACACGAGGATCCCCGGCCGGCCGTGGACGGCCTGGTAGAGGTTCCCGGCGGCGTCGACCGCGTTGGAGTCCACCCGGCTCGTACCGCCATTGAAGTGGAGGGCGGTGTGGGACGTCTCCACGGCGGTGCCGTCCCCGTCGAGCGCCAGGTGGTCGACGCGGTTCGCCGCGTACTGGCTCACCCACAGCCCGGTGAAGTCCTCGGTGAAGGAGATGCCGTTCGGCGCGGGCAGGTCCCCGGCCAGGACGGTCGCCTCCGCCGTCTCCCCGTCGATCCGGACCACCCGGCCCCGGGCCTCCCAGACCGGCCCGTCGAACCCGGTGGAGTCGCTGACGTACAGGTTCCCGTCCTCGTCGAAGGCGAGGTCGTCCGGCCGCATGACCGCCCCGTCGACCTGGCCGGAGAAGAAGGTCGTGTGGTCCTTCCCGTCGGCGGTGAGGCTGTCGATCCTCCCGCCCGCGAAGTCGGTCAGGTACAGCCGCCCGTCGGAGGGGCTGAACTGGGCGGAGGTGTACGCGCCGTCCCCCTCGGTGAAGACGGTTTCCACCTCGCCGGAGCCGGTGTCCACCCGCAGCACCTTCGGCTCCCCCTCGGGGGCGGTGACGTCGACGACCAGCAGCCCTCCGTCGGGGGCGAGGACGGGCCCCTCCAGCAGGGTCATCCCGGTCTCCTCGTGGACGGAGGTCACCCGGGTGAGGAGCTCGGCCGTCACCTGCGCCGCCGCCCCGGGTGCCGGGGCCCGGGCGGGATCCGGGTCCGGGGGCTCGGGGACCGAGCAGGCCGTCACCACGACCGCCAGGACGGGCGCCGCGAGCGCTCGGGCGGCCGCCGCGCGCCGCCCGGCGGAGGGGGGCTGTTGCATGGGGGCTCTCTTCCTCTTCTTGCTCTGTGCGTTCGGTGGCGCGAGTGCGGACCACTCGTGCGGGGGCGGCGACGGCGGTGACGCTCGTCAGGGTCGTCGCGAGGTGCGGACCACAGGTGCGGGGGTGCGGGCCAGGGGCACGGGGCCGGCGCACGGCCCCGCACCCCTGGCCCGTCCGGTGATCAGTCCCCGGGCTTGAGGACCTCGTGGAGGCGCTCCTCACGCCACCGTCCGAGCAGCCGGTGGAAGGCCACGGGTCCGGGGCTGTAGGAGGTGCCGCCGTGGACGCCGGCGCCCTCGCGGTTGTAGTAGCCGGGCGTGCACTCGGCCTGGAACGCGGAGTTGTCGTGGGCGGTCTCGCGCACCTCACGCCCCCACGCCTCGGCCGCCTCCGGGGAGGGTTCGACCACCACATCACCGGCCTTGCGGGCCGCGGCGACGACGGCGGCAATGTGCTCGGCCTGCTCCAGCAGGATGTGGGCGAAGTTCACGGAGTTGGCGTTCTGCAGCGCCCCCAGGTGGAAGAGGTTGGGGAAGCCCGGGCTGTAGAAGCCGTGCAGGGTCACGGGTCCGCGGCTCCAGGAGGTGAGGAGCTCCCGGCCGTCGCGGCCGCGCACGGGGAGCGCGCCGGACAGCACCCCCGAGACGCCCACGTCGAACCCGGTGGCGAAGACGACGCAGTCGACCGGGTACTCGGCGTCGCCGACGACCGCGTCCCGGGTCATGCGGGTGATGCCGCCGTGGTCGGCGGTGTCGACCAGGGTGACGTCGGGCCGGTTGAAGGTCTGGAGGTAGTGGTCGCTGAAGCAGGGCCGCTTGCACATGTACCGGTACCAGGGCTTGAGCAGCTCGGCGGTAGCCGGGTCGTCGACGATGTCGTCCACACGGGCCCGGATCCGGTCCATCGTGCGCGCGTCGGCGAGTTCGTCGAGGCGCTCGCGCTCCTGCGGGGGGACGCTCGTGTCCAGCGCTCCGGAGACCACCTTGCGCTGGAGCCGGGCGGTGGCGGTCCAGCCGTCCCGGGTCAGGTCGGTCTCCACGGGCTCGCCGGAGACGACGGCGAGGAAGTTCTCCATGCGCTCGCGCTGCCAGCCGGGCCGCAGGGAGGCCGCCCACTCCGGGTCGGTGGGGCGGTTGTCGCGGACGTCCACCGTGGAGGGGGTGCGCTGGAACACGTACAGGTGCTCCGCGTCGCGGGCGAGGTGCGGGATGACCTGCACGCCGGTGGCCCCGGTGCCCACGACCGCGACCCTCTTGTCGGCCAGGCCGACCAGGTCGCCGTCCTGGTCGCCGCCGGTGTAGCCGTAGTCCCAGCGGCTGGTGTGGAAGGTGTGGCCCGCGAAGTCCTCGATCCCGGGGATGCCCGGCAGTTTGGGCCGGGTCAGCGTGCCGGAGGAGGTGATGACGAACCGGGCGCGCATCCGGTCCCCGCGGTCGGTCCCCACCGTCCACTCCCGTGTCCGGTCGTCCCAGTCCAGGGAGGTGATCCGGGTGTGGAACAGCGCGTCGCGGTACAGGTCGAAGGTCTCGGCGATCGCCACGGCGTGGCGGCGGATCTCCTCGCCGGGGGCGTAGCGCCACTTCGGTACGTAGCCGACCTCCTCCAGGAGCGGCATGTAGGAGTAGGACTCGATGTCGCAGTGGATGCCCGGGTAGCGGTTCCAGTACCAGGTACCGCCGAAGTCTCCGGCCTCGTCCGTCATCCGGATCGACTCCACGCCCGCCTGGCGCAGCCGGGCGCCGGTGACGAGGCCGCCGAACCCGCCGCCGACGACCAGCACCTCCACGGTGTCGGTCAGGGGCTCGCGCTCCCTCCGCGGGGTGTAGGGGTCGGTGGCGTAGTAGCCGAACTCTCCGGCGGCGGAGCGGTACCGGACCGCGCCGTCGGGGCGCAGTCGGCGGTCCCGCTCGCGGGCGTACCTGGCCCGTAGCGCGTCGAGGTCGATCTCCGGGGTGTGGTCCGTGGCCGGCATGCGGTTTCCTCTCGGTCTCTCTGTGGCGCCGGTCGGGTGCGGCGCCCAGGGGTCGCGCCCCGGCTCGGGTCCGGGGCGGGCGGGAGGGGGATGCGCCGGGGCCGGGCTCAGCGGTCCTCGGCGGTACGGGCAGCGGGGGCGGTAGGGGCGGACGGACAGGGTGGCGGCGACCGCCCTGGCGGTGTCGGCGACGGCGGCCCCCTGTGGCTCGGTCGGCAGGGGGACGGGCTGGATGCCCGGGCCCGCGTGAGCGGACCACCGGCCCCGCCGACGGACGGGACCGGGACGACCGGTCCGGGCCGTACGCGCGGCGGCCCGGCGGGCGCCCGGGCGCGGACACCGCCCATGAGGGGACCCTCGTCTCCTGACGTGCACCGATACCGACTTTTAAGTCAGTCGCCTGACTTAAGATAACAGTGTGTACCGGACCGGATCCCCTTTCGACCGGACACGGAGGAGGGGAGGGGCCGTGGTAGTGCCGTCAGCTGGGCCGGAGCGATCGCGGTGTGGTCAGCGTCACCGTCCGGGCCGACCGCGCCCCGTTCCGGGCCCCGGACCGCGCCGCCGACCGCTGGAACGGGCCTGCCGGACGGGATCGGTACGGTGGTCCCCATGAGCGAGAGGCGGACGAGGTCGGAACGTGTCGTCACGACACGCGAGGCGATCCTGGCGGCGGCGGAGCGGCTCTTCGCCGAGCACGGGATCTCCGGCGTCTCCAACCGCCAGATCGGCCAGGAGGCCGGGCAGGGGAACAACACGGCGGTCACCTACCACTTCGGCTCCCGGGAGGGCCTGGTGCGCGCCATCGTGCGCAGGCACACCGACCGGATCGAGGAGATCCGCCGCCACATGGTGCTGCGGGCCGAGGGCTCCGACGACGTCCGGGACTGGATCGCCTGCATGGTGGCGCCCTTCGCCCAGCACCTGGCGGACCTGGGCGTCCCCTCCTGGTTCGGGCGGTTCAGCGCCCAGGTCATGGCCGATCCCGCCTACCGCGACATCATGGCGCTGGAGGCCCTGGACTCCGCCTCCCTGGCCCGCGCGGGCCGGGAGCTGCTCCGGTGCCTGCCCGACCTGCCCGAGGAGGTCCGCGAGGAGCGCCAGGAGATGGTCCGCATCCTCATGGTCCACATGATCGCCGAGCGGGAGCGCGCCCTGGCCGAGGGGGCGCACACGGCGCACGACTCCTGGCAGCGGGCGGCGTCCGGGCTGGCCGACGCCCTCGCCGGCCTGTGGACCGCCCCGGTGGCCCTGCCCCGCCCGTGAGCACCGGCCGCCCCTGCCCGGCCGGTGCCCCTACCGCGGCCCGCGCAGGAACAGGAACAGTTTGAGCCCGCGGAGCCGCCGGGCGTCCCCCGTGGCCTGGTAGCCCCGGACCGCCTGCGCGTAGGCGTGGCGGGCCTCGTCCCTGCGCCGGGTCACCCGCCAGGTGTCACCGAGGCCCTCCCAGGCCTGGGCTTCGCTGTGGATGTCGCCCGACCGTCGGGAGAGGTCGCGTGCGCGGGTGTAGGCGTCCTCCGCCTCGTCGAGCCGGTCCGATCTGCGCAGCACCAGGCCGAGGTTGTTCCAGGCCAGGGCCTCGCCGTGGGTGTGCCCGAGCCGCTGGTAGAGGTCGCGCGCCCCGGTGTAGGCGTCGGCGGCCTCCGGTAACCGTCGCATGCTGAACAGGACGTTGCCGAGGTTGTTCCGCGCGTCGGCCTCTTGCTTGGTGTCGCCGAGCCGCTCGGAGAGCTCACGGGCCCGGGTGTGAGCGTCCAGGGCCTCATCGAACCGGCGCGCCTCGCGCAGTGCGAGGCCGAGTCGGTTCCACGCCAGGATCTCCCCCCGGCCGTCGCCGAGCCGCTCGGAGAGCTCACGGGCCTGAGTGTGAGCGTCGATCGCCTCCTTGAACCGGTACATCTCGTCCAAGGACGAACCGAGGTTCGTCCAGGCCAGGGCCTCACCCGCTTCATCCCCGACCTGCCGGTAGAGGTCGCGTGCCCGGGTATGGGCGTCGATCGACTCCTTGAACCGGCGTGCCTCGCGCAACGACGAACCGAGGTTGTTCCACGCCAGAGCCTCGCCCTGTGTGTTACCGAGCCCCTGGTAAAGATCGCGGGCGCGCGTGTGGGCGTCGACCGCCTCCCCCGCCGCGAAGGTGTCCTGAAGGACGTTGCCGAGGTTGTTCCAAGCCCTGGCCTCGCCCCGCGTATCGCCGAGCCGTTCGCAGAGGTCACGGGCACGCGTGTGCGCCTCGACCGCCTCCCCGAACCGGCGCACCATGCGCAGCGCCGAACCGAGGAAGTCCCATCCGTCGGCTTCGCCGACGGTATCGCCGATCCACCGGTAGAGGTCGCGCGCCCGGGTGTGGGCGCCGCCCGCCTCGTCGAACCGGTGCGCGTCGTACAGCGCCAGGCCCAGGTCGTTCCAGGCCACGGCCTCGTTGTAGGTGTCACCGAGCTGTTGGTAGAGGTCGCGGGCACGGGTGTGGGCGTCGACCGCCTCATCGAACCGGAAGACCCCCCTCAGGGCTTTGCCGAGGTTGTTCCACGCGACGGCCTCCCCGTCGGTGTCGCCGGACCGTCGGCAGAGGTCGCACGCACGGGTGCAGGCGTCCACGGCCTCCTCGAACCGGCGCACCTCGCGCAGCGCCGAGCCGAGCCGGAGGCACGCCCGGCCCTCGTTGTAGGTGTCGTCGAGCTGTCGGTAGAGGTCGCGTGCGCGGGTGTAGGCGTCCACCGCCTCATCGAACCGGCGCACCTCGCCCAACGTCATGCCGAGGCTGTTGCACGCCCACGCCTCGCCGTGGCCATCGTCGGCCCGGTGCGCGGCCTCCCGGGCCAGGGTGTACACGGTGACGGCCTCTTCGAACCGCTCCTGCACGTACAGGTATGCGGCCAGGGCGCCGGACAGGTCGACGGCGGTGGAGGCGCGTCCGGTGTCGTGGGCGGTGCGCACGGCGGCGGCCATGTTCTCCCGCTCGGCGTCCAGCCACGCCACCGCCGCCTCGCGGTCCGCGAACACCTCGGCCGGAGCGCCGCCGTCCGTGGCGCGGACGTGCGCGTCCGCGGCATAGGCCCGTGTGGTGTAGAAGTCCAGGAGCCGGTCCAGGGCCCGCTCCCGGGCGTCCCCCTCCCCTTCCTCCGCGTCGGTTCCGGGCCGGAGGGCAAGGGTGCGGGCGCGGTCGGCGAACGCGGGGTCCATGGACCAGCGGCCGCCGGTCCGCTCGGTGAGCAGGTGCGCCGCGGCCAGGTCCCGCAGCACCTCCTCCGCCCGCGAGAGCTCGTCGGCCGGGAACCCGGCCAGGGCCGCGGCCGCCCCGGTGGAGATGTCGGGGCCGGGGGCCGAGCCCAGCAGCACGAACATCCGCACCCGGTCCTCGGGCAGGGCGATCAGGGCCAGGAGGGCGTCCTCCGCGGACCCGTCCGGGTCCGCCCTCGTCCGGGCCACGGTCACCAGCCGGGTCCGGTGCCGGGTGATGGCCTCGGTCAGGTCCCCGTCCGGCCACCGGCCCGCAGCGCGCGGCCCCGCGTCCGGTGCCCGCGGGGCCAGGGCGGACAGTACGCGGTCCAGGCCGGGGCGGGCGGCGGGGTCCTTGGCCAGGCAGTCGGCGACCAGAGCGGCCAGGGGCCCGGGCAGGGCGGACAGGTCCGGTTCCTCGTACACGATGCGGAAGACGACCGCGTGCACCGGGCCGTCCCCGAACGGGCTGGCGCCGGTGGCCGCGAAGGCGAGCACGCACCCCAGGGAGAACACGTCCGAGGCCGGGCCGACCTCCTGGGCACGCGCCTGCTCGGGCGACATGAACGCCGCGGTCCCCAACACGGCGGAGGAGTGGGTGTGGGAGGTGGAGTCCAAGGCTCGGGCGATCCCGAAGTCGATCAGCCGCGGACCGTCCTCGGCCAGCAGCACGTTGCCCGGTTTGAGGTCGCGGTGCACCACCCCCTGGGCGTGCACCGCCGACAGGCCCTCGGCCAGGCCGGCGCCCAGCGCGGCGACCGCCTCCGGCGGCAGCGGCCCCTGCTCGTGCACGGCCCGGTCCAGGGAGGGGCCGGGGATGTAGGCGGTGGCCATCCACGGCGGGTCGGCGTCGGTGGCGGCGTCCACGACGGGGGCGGTGTAGAGTCCGCCGACCTTGCGGGCGGCGGCCACCTCGGCGGCGAACCGGCGCCGGAAGCCGGCGTCCTCGGCCAGCTCGGGGCGGACCACCTTGACCGCCACCGGGTACCCGCCGGGCGAGGTCCCCAGGAACACCCGGCCCATCCCGCCGCCGCCCAGGCGCGCCCGCAGCGTGTAGGGGCCGATCCGGGCGGGATCGCCGTCGTACAGGGGGTCGGGCATGGCACCGCTTCCGGGTGAGGGGGTGTTCGTCCGGTCGTCAGCGTCGATGATGCCAAAACACCCTGCCGTCCGGGGGGCTCCGTCCCGCTCCGGCCACAGGTATCCGTCCCGGGAGGCCGGGCACGGGAGAAGGGGGTGCTCGGAGGCCGCGCCGCCCGAACACCCCCTGCCGGGGGACCGCACCGGACCGGGAGTCCCTCCCCGGTGGCACCGGGCGGTGACCGGAGTGACCGCCGCGGCACGACCGGGGACGACCGGTGGGCCGCCCGACCGACGGGACGGCGACGGGACCGGGGGCCGGAGCGGGACCCGCGTTCCGCTCCTCCCCCGTCCCCACCACGGGACCGCGGGACCCGTGGGGTGCACATTCGCCGTGCCCGCCCTGTACGTCGTCCCCGGGGCGCCTCCGGTTCCCGGAATCCGGGGATTCCGAACGCCGACCCGGGTCCGGTGCGCCCGGCACCGGCGGCCCCGGCCCCGGGTCACCCCTTGCGGGCCATCCCGCAGAACTCGTCCATCTCCCGGGCCCGGCCCACCTCGACGGGGTCGGGCCGCCACAGCGGGCACGAGACCACCCCGGGCTCCACCGGCTCCAGTCCGTCGAACAGGGCGCGGATCCGCTCCGGGGTGCGCAGGTGGTAGACGGCCGAGCCCGCCTCGTTCCACCGGCGCACCGCCTCCTCCATCGCCTCGCCGGTCACCGCGCTGGTGCTGTGCACGATCGCCAGGTGGCTGCCCGCGGGCAGCTCCCCCATCAGGTGGTCGATGATCCGCTTCGCCTCGGCGTCGTCCCCCACGAACGGCAGCACCCCGAACAGGGTGATCGCGACCGGGCGCTTCAGGTCCAGGGTGCGGGCCGCCCGGTCCAGGATCGTGTCCGGGTCGCGCAGGTCGGCGTGGATGTAGTCGGTGGCCCCCTCGGGGGTGCCGGTGAGCAGGGCGCGCGCGTGGGTCAGGACCAGGGGGTCGTTGTCGACGTAGACGACCCGGGCGGCCGGGTCCTCCCGCTGGGCGACCTCGTGGGTGTTGTTCGCGGTGGGCAGCCCGGTCCCGATGTCCAGGAACTGGCCGATGCCCGCCTCCCGGACCAGGTGGGTGACCATGCGGACCAGGACGGCACGGGTGGCGACGGCGATGTCGACGATCTCGGGCAGGACCGCGACGATCCGGTCCCCGGCCTCGCGGTCGGCCGGGTAGTTGTCCTTGCCGCCCAGCCAGTAGTTCCAGATCCTGGCGGAGTGGGCCTGTGAGGTGTCGATGGGGGGCGGGGTGTTCATGGCACCGTGTTTCGCAAAGGGGGCGGGGGCGCCGCCCAGCCTAGGGGATTTCGGGGCGTTCCCTCCGGCGGCCGCCACGGCTCCCGGGCGCGCGCCCGGCCCTACCCCGCCGGACGGGGACCCGGCCTGACCCGCTCGATGTCGGCGGCCGGATAGGGCGTCCGCTTGCTCACCGTGAGCAGCCTGCGGTGGAACCCGTCGAGCACGAGGGCGGCCCGGGCGTTCCGGTCGATGACCCCGGCGATCGCGGGCGGGACCCCCTCGGGCCTCGCCCCCGCGATCCAGTCGCGCAGGAACGCCCCGTGCTCCGCGCCGCCGCGCACACCGTCGGGCAGGTGATGGCGGAGCAGGTGGCCCACCGTGTAGCAGCGGTCGTAGGAGAGGTGGTCGGCGAGGAACCCGGCCTCCTCCCGCGAGAGCTCGAACCCTGAGCTCAGGGCGAGGCCGAAGTCCGCGAAGTAGACCGCCCGGCCGTCGGTCAGGAGGTTGTCGAAGTGGGCGTCGAAGTGGACGAGTCCGCGGGAGCCCATGAAGTCCGCTCCGCGGGCCAGCTCCTCCTCCGCCCACGCGTACGGCGAGCCGTCCCCGCCCTCCGGCGCGTCCTGGCGGCGCTCGCCCAGCCACGCGGCGAGTGTTCGCGGCACGTGTTCCAGGAACAGCACCAGGCTGGAGGAGGACCGGCCGACGGCCTCCAGGCGCCCGCGCACGGCCGGCGAGCCCTCCCAGTGCGCGACCGCCCCGTCGATGCCCCCGAACTCGTCGGCGAACCCCTGCGGCGGGGAGTCCGGCAGGACCCGCCAGTGGTACATCAGCGGGAAGCCTCCGTACTCGTTCCCCAGGACCCAGCCGGTGGTCATCGTGTGGACGGCCAGCTCGCGCCAGGCCCCGAATCCGGCCGAGCCCACTCCGTACTGGTAGAACAGTGGCAGCCCGAAGAGGTTCGCCGTGGACCGCGCGTTCTCCGGCCGCAGCTCCAGGTCCGTCAGGGGGACGCGCTTGACGAAGACGCGGGACCCGGCGACCTCCAGCTCCGCCGACCTGCCCCCGATCCCGGACCCGAGGGGCGCGGCCGCGGCCACGGCTTCACCGAGCCTGCGGTCGCTCAGCAGCGCCAGGTGTGTGGACACGGTCCCGTAGGCGGCCATGCGTGCGGCGTACCGCGGGTCCGGGTGCTCCGACAACGAATCCTCATCTCCCGAACCCTCGGCATCGGTGATCCCTCGAACGCCGCCGACTCTACCCGCGGTGACCGTTCGGCCTCCCGGGCGGCGGTATGCCGCCGAAGGCGCCCCGGAGCGGCTCCCGTGAGAGCCCACGAGGGAACCCGCGGCCTCTGCCCGCCGCCGACCGGGCGGCATCGGCCCACCGTCGGCGGCCATCCCTCCCCTCAGCGGTTTCCCGATGATCCTCGCCCGAGTGCCCCGGAACCGGAACGCCCCGGACCGTACACGGCCCAGAGCACACCTTCCTCTGTTCCCTCACCAGCCGGTCGGGCCCTCCCTCTCCCCCATCGCCCGAGGGATCGACACCACCCGGTAGGCCACCTATCCGAACCGCTTCTCGGTCACGAACAGCGCCCCCTCCCAGTCGGCGGGCGTCCCCATCCGCCGCGCCAGCCGGAGCACCTCGTCCTCCTGGCGCCCGTCGCACCCCTCGGGGAAATACGACAACTCCACCCGCGCCGCCTGACCCACCGGCAGCCGGGGATCCGCCTCCAGGAAACGCGCCAGCGCCCGCAGCCCCTCCACCAGCTCCCGCCGCTCCACCATCCCGGCATCCGTCACCGTGTCCGCTCCGGCCTGCCGACACGGTCCGCTCCACCGCCCGGCCCCGGCCTCCCCGCGCTCGCCGACCGCCTGCAGCCGCACCCCGTGCCGGCACCGCCGCACCCGCCCCGACTCCCCCATACCGCCCCCTCCCTCCAGCAGAAAAACCTTCCACCCGGGAAAGAAGCCACCCCACCCCCGAAATTGGACACCCGCCCCTCCCGGCCCGCCCCGGGGAGCCCACCAGGGCACTACCTTTCGGCCCCGCCGTCAGCCGACCCAAAACCCCTGTGACCTGCCCCGTCATCCTGAAGCAGGGTGTTCGCCTCTGAACGAAGGCCCATGACCACGGTCCGGACAGAAGGCCGACATCCGTTCCAGGCTCTCCAACCCCCAGGTCGACTTCGGGGTGAAGGCGACCGCGACCGGCCCCGGGCCACCGGGAAAGACCGCAATGCGCGACAGCGCGACTTCCCGCACCCCGGCTCAGAGTCCCAGCAGCTGCGACTGCGGCCAGGGCCCTGCGCCCGACCACCCGGTGCGTTCCCTGCCGGGGGTCACTCGGGGTGGACGGTGTTCGCGGCGGCCTCGGCCAGCACCGCCAGGGCGTGCGCGACCCGCTGGATCTCGATGGGGTCGGTGAGCGCGCGATCACCGACGCGCAGGGTGGTGGGGCGGTTCAGGCCGCCCTCCCAGCGCACGTCCAACACGTGGGTGTCGTCGGTGGCGGGATCGTAGGCGGCCACGGTCGCCCGCTCCACGCTGATCAGGTCGGGGTCGGCGGTCTCCTCGGCCAGGGCGTCGGTGAAGGCCTGGACGTCGTCCACCATGTCGGCGTGGACGGCGCGGGCGTAGTCGGCGGCCCGATCCAAGCGGGCCACGGCGTCGTCGGTGTCCTCGGGGCCCGCGGGGGCCAGCAGACGCCGCAGTCCGATGGCGGCGTTCTCCACCGCGGCCACCGCCGGGTCGACGTCCTGACACAGCAGGTGCGGGCCCGCCAGCGCCTTCAGCTCCTGGAGGGCGGGCAGGAACGCCTCCTCAGGTGGGCGGGTATCGGCGCCGACGCGCTCACGCTCGGCCGGCTCCAGGTGACGCCACTTCTCCCAGGCGCTCTGGCGGGCCATCCCGGTGGCGGCACCGATGCGCTCCCAGGACACTCCGCGCATGCGCAGCACCCGCACCTCGGCTTCGACCGCGGCCGCCGACATGGCGGCGCGCCCGGCCAGGGCGCGCAGGTGCAGCTCGGGAACGGCCGCCTCGACGTGCCCGCGCCACTCGGCTCGGGCAGAACCCTCCTCCGCGGAGCCGGGGGCGGAGCGGTCCGCGCGCACCGTCTCCGAGCGCCATCCGCAGGTGCAGGCGACCCGCCACCCGGTGGCCGCGGCCCCGGGGTCGGCAGCGGGTTCGATGCCGCCCTCGTGCTCGCGGGCGGGCAGGTACCAGGCGTCGTGGATCCATCCCATGACAGGACTCCGTTCGCGTCAGGATCACCCGGCGAGCAGCATGCCAGGGGCTCCTGACACTCGGAGGGATTCTCAAAGAAGAACCGAGGCGGACACAAGACCCCGGGACGTGCCCAGGGGCGGACACCTCTCCGGGGCCGGGTACGCCTACCCGCACAACGCCGTGGACGACCACGCCCGGTCGGCCTACTCGGAGATCCCGACCGACGAGGAGGAGTCCGTGGCCGTGTTCCGGCAACGCGCCCACACCTCATCACCCCGGGTGGAGCGGTCCGTCCAACGGATTCGACGTGCACCGGACCGTCCGGGCCGCCGTCGGCACCCGGCCGGGGTCCGTCAGTTGTAGGAGGGAGGGAAGCCGCAGTTGCTGCCCACGTAGTAGTAGGTCAGCTGCACCGGTTCGCTCTTGTCCAGGGTCGTACCGGGTTCAGGGGACTGCCTCAGCACCTCGCACGACTCGGGGATGAACCTGCCCTCGCCGCTGGGGGGACCGTAGCCGGCCGTGCCCTGGATGTTCGTGAAGCCGCTCGCCTGGAGGGCGCTCTTGGCCTCGCTCGTCGACATCCCGACGACGGCGGGGACCGTGCCGTCGGTCGAGCCCGAACCGCCTCCGCCGCCACCCCCGCCCCCCGAACCGGCGGTGCCTCCCCCGCCGCCGGAACCAGAGGTGTCCCCTTCCTCTCCACCCCCGCCGCCGGAGCCGTCCGGCTCCTCCCCGGAGCCGTCGTCCGACTCATCGTCGGCCCCGCCCGACGTACCTTCCGCCGACGCCTCCCCGCCGTCCGCGGGGGAGGCCGACTCGCCGGGCGTCTCCCGCGCATCGCCGCTCGGGTCGGGATCCGACGGCCCGCCACCGGTCGGGTCGTCGTCGGTCCCGGTGGCCGCGACGGTGCCGCCCCCGTCCGCGACGGCCGAGGGGTCGTCGCCCCCCGTCAGCGGGGACCAGGCCAGTGCCGTGGTCAGGAGCAGCAGGGCGGCCACGGCGGCCGCCACGAACCCGCCTCGCCAGGACCACATTCCGTGCCCCTTCCGACCCCTGCCGGGGGCGCGCCGGCTCAGCACCGTCGGGTCCCCGGCGGCGGCGTCCCGGCAGGCCGTGGCGAACTCCTCCGCCGAGGCCCACCGGTCCCGCGGATCCTTCTCGAGCGCTCTGAGGACCACGTGCCGGATCGGAGCCGGGACCCGGTCGGGAAGCGGGGGCGGTTCGGCGGTCAGGTGGGCCGCGATGACGGCGGCGTGGTCGTTGGAGTCGAAGGGCGGCTTCCCGGCCAGGCACTGGTAGGCGACCGCGCCGAGGGAGTAGATATCGGTGGCGTGGGTGAGTCCACGCATGTTGAGCTGTTCGGGGGAGGCGTAGGAGAGCGTTCCCAGCGCGACACCGGTGGACGTCAGCGAGGTCACGTCGTTGATCCGGGCGATGCCGAAGTCGACGAGCTTGACCTCCCCGTCCTGGGTGACGAGGACGTTGCCGGGTTTGATGTCGCGGTGGATGATCCCCGCGCCGTGGACGACCTGGAGGGTGTCGGCGACCGCGGCGACGATCTCCATCGCCCGCTCGGGCGCGAGCGGCTCCCCGCCCCCGACCAGCGTGGACAGTGACGCCCCCTCGACCAGTTCCATCACCAGGTAGGCGATCTTCTCCCCATCGGCGACGGCCTCGCCGTGGTCGTACACGGCCGCGAAGCCGGGGCCCTGGAGCCTGGCCGCGGCCATGGCCTCGTGCTCGAACCGCCTGCGCGCGCCCTCGGTGTCCGCGGCGGTGGTATCCCTCAGAAGCTTGACCGCGACCGGGCGGTTCAGCCGGGTGTCGTGGCCTCGCCAGACCGTTCCCATACCGCCTGCGGCGATGACCTCGTCGAGGCGGTAGCGGTCCGCGATCGGGGATCTCACAGTTGCTCCTTGCGTTGGAGGGGGTGGCAAGGTCTGGGAACCGGGGTGTCCGTCTCCCGGACGGACAACGACATCAGATGCGCGAAAGGCGAAAGAGGTTCATGACCGGTCGGGTGCGTGCGCGTTCGGATGGTGCGCCAGCGTACCCGTGACCGATACGCCCTGGCGGGGTGCCGGCGACCGCGTTGGTGATCGTGAGGGGTGCGTCCTCCCCGTGCGTGGAGACGGTCACGGCGCCGCGGGGCTCGGGCAGGGGCCGGTCCCGGTGGAGGAGGGCCCTCGGCCACGGGGCGTCATCGAGAGCGGGCGGCGCGCCGTGACCGGTGAACAGTGCCGGGAGTGCTCCGCCGGCATTCTCCCGGCGCCGCTGCTCCCGAGCGGCGGACAGGACCGCTGGTACGAGAGGCCTGGCCGGTCATGGCGAGGCCGATCCGGAGGAGCGCGAATGCTTCGAGGGCGCGGGCACCCGCGAGCGGGCCCACGTCCGCGGCCTCCAGGCCGGTGCAGGACGTGGGCCCCAGCCCCTGGCGGGTCAGTGCCTTCTACCGCTGTAGGGATCGGGGGATCTTGGAGGCGGGAACGCGGGGCCTGGGGCGTGCGGTGTCAGCCCGGCTTGCGCTCGGTGCCCGGCTTCTCCTCCTCCCGATCCGGCTCGGGGGCCGGGGCGGGCGACGACAGGGGGTCGAACGGGTCCCGAGCCCCGACGGCCTCGCGGAAGGTCATAGCGCCGGCCCCTGCTCCTGCCGGCCTCGCCCCCTGCTCGAACCCCGGTTCCGACACCGGGGCTCACTCGGTGTCGTCGGGGGGCTCGTACCCCGGTGGCGGGTCGATCGGCTCGCCCTCGGCGTCGATGACCCCGGTGTCGACGCACCACTGGGTCAGCGCGATGACCAGGCCCTCGCTGTCGGTCTGGTCGGCCACCGCCTCACCGGCCTCGGGCAGCGCCGTGTCCAGGAACGCCTGGGCCGACGCGGCGTAGCTGTGGCCGACGGCCAGCAAGGCCTCCGCCAGGTCACCGCCGTCCGCGCCGGACTCGTCCTCCTCCGCGCTCCCCTCGGCCATCGTGTAGGCACGTTCGGCCAGGTGGCCGTGGACACACGCCGAGACGGTGTCGATCTCCTGTTGCTGCAGCTCCTCCTCCGAGGGGCCGGTGGGAGAGGGTGAGGGCGACTGTGCAGTCTCCGGTTCGGGCGCGGGGGTCTGTTGTGCGCCACAGGCGGTCAGTGCGGCCGTCAGGGCCAGGGCCGCCGCGGGGGCGCGAAGGGGGTGTGCGGTCATGGGGGGTCTATTCCCGCGCCGACACCCGACACGCCCCCAGGCCTCGCGCGGCGCGCGGGGCCTGGGTGATCCCGGCGTGGCCTCAGGCGGGCTTGCGCTCGATGCCGGGCTTGTCCGCCTCCGGTTCCGGCTCGGGAGCCGGGACCGGGTCGAGCGGGTCCCATGGCATCCGCGTGCCCGCCGACGGGCCTCCGCCCCTGGATCTGTGCACGGGGGTCTCCTTCCCGGCGGGCGTCGCATGCGCCCGCTCCCGGTGCGGCCTACCCCGCGCCGACGGCGGACAGACCGACCTGGCCGGGACAGGCCATGGTCTCTTTCGGCGTACTCGGCCCGCCCCCGAAAAGGACATGAGGGACGGGTTCGCCGGGAACATCGGTTCTGGACCGGACCCGCCCCCCTTGGAAGCGGTGCCATGCCCAACCCCCTCCTGCCCGGCGACCCCACGCACGCTCAGGCGGCGGTACGGGCCAGGTGTTCCTGGGCCGCGTGCGAATCCCGGTGCGCAAGAGGCGGACATTCGGCCGAGGACCTCCGACCACTCGTGCCCTCGGGACCTTCACCCCCTCTGAGTCGTCGAGCGGCAAGAGGACAACTCCCCACACGGGAGACGGGGCGCTGGCAGCCTGTTCTCCATGACACCCGCCGCGATAGCGATCGCCGACTACGACCCGCGCTGGCCCGATATGGCTTCTGCCGCCATCGCCGAACTCCAGGAGGCCGGCCCCGGGCTGTTCACGGAGATCGAGCACATCGGGTCCACCTCCGTTCCGGGGCTCGCGGCCAAACCCGTCATCGACCTGATGGCGGCCACCGCATCCCTGCGGGAGGTCCGCGACCACGAGCCCGCCCTGGCCCGTCTCGGCTTCACCCCGCACGAGAACGGCATGACCGACCGGCTGCTCTACATGCGCGCACCCGACGGGGTGCGCACGCACATCCTGCACGTCGTCACCCGGGCGAGCTGGCCCACCCGCAACCAGAGGATCCTCCGTGACCACCTGCGCTCCCACCCGGAGGAGGCGGCACGCTATGCGGACCTGAAGCGCAGACTCGCGGCCACCATCACCGCCCCGGGCGAGTACACCGAAGCGAAGACCGCGTTCATCCAGGAAGTGACCGACCGCGCGCGCAGGGAGCGCGGCCTTCCGCCCGAACCGGTCTGGGAGAAGCGACCCCAAGCTCCACACGGGTGACCGACCGTTACCGCGCCACAAGATCAGTGCCGGAAGCCGGGGATGCCGGTGGTTCGGCCGCCACGGTGAGAGGACGGGGTGCCGGGCCGTACGCGGGCCGTCGTCCGGACCGCACGGCACGGCCCGGCCCACCGCCCCTTCAGTCCAGGTCGGACATGTCGAGCACGAAGCGGTAGCGGACGTCGTTTCGCCGGAGGCGGTCGAGGGCCGTGTTCACCTGTGACGACGGGAGTATCTCGATGTCGGCGGTGATGCCGTGGTCGGCGCAGAATCGGAGCATCTCGGCTGTCGCCGGGCGGCCTCCGCTGCCCGCGGAACCGAGCTTCTTGCGGCCGATGAGCAGGTCCGTGGTCTCGACGGTGACGGGGCCCAGGTACCCGAGAAGGCTGAGGGTGCCGTCCATCGCCACCAGTTTCAGATACGGGGCGAGGTCGTGCGGGGCGGAGATGGTGTCGATGAGGACGTCGAAGGTGTCGCGGGCGGCGGCCATCTGTCGGGGGTCGGTGGAGGCGATGAGGTCGTGGGCCCCGAGCTCCCGGGCGTCGTCGCGCTTGTCCTGGGTACGGCTGATGACGGTCGTGGTGGCCCCCAGTGCCACGGCCATCTTGACCGCGAGGTGGCCCAGGCCGCCGAGGCCGGCCACGGCGACGCGGCTGCCGGGGCCCACGCCGAGGGAGCGCAGGGGTTCCCAGACGGTGACGCCGGCGCACATCAGCGGGGCGGCCGCGGCCGGGTCGAACCCGGCGGGGAGCGGGTGGGCGAAGGCGTCGCGCACGACGTACTCGCGGGAGTAGCCGCCCAGGGTGGTCGACCCGTCCCGCCGGTCGGTCCCGCCGTAGGTCAAGGTCGGGAAGGAGCGGCAGAAGTTCTCCTGTCCGGCTTCGCACATGGCGCACTCGCCGCAGGAGTCGACGATGTTGCCCACGGCGACGCGGTCGCCGACCGAGAAGGCGGTCACTTCGGAGCCGGTTCCGGCCACGACGCCGGTGAATTCGTGGCCGGGGACCAGGGGCGCTTCCGCATGCCGGTCGTGGGTGCCCAGGGCGTGCAGGTCGCTGTGGCACACGCCGCAGTAGTCGACCCGCACCGCGATGTCGTCCGGGCGCAGGTCACGGCGCTCCAGCCGGACACGCCGCAGCTCGGTCGGGCCGGTCGCCCGCCATCCGTCGGTCGTCCGCATGCGTCTCTCCTTAAACAGACCGTTCTGTCTGTTTCAGCCTAGGGGCGACCACACACCGAGGCAAACCAACTGTTCTGTTTGGTAGGCTGCGGGCATGCCGGAACGACCGCAGACCTCGCGAGGCGCCGCGACCTACCAGCGCATCCTGGACGCCGCCACGGAAGAGTTCGCCCAGTACGGCATCGCCGGGGCGCGCATCGAGCGCATCGTGGCGGCGGCGCGCACCAATAAGGCCCAGCTCTACGCCTACTTCGGCGACAAGGAGCGACTCTTCGACGCGATCCTCCTCGACTCACTGGAGCGCATCACCAACGTCGTGCCCATCGACGCCGACGATCTGGCGGAGTGGGCCGTCCGTCTGTACGACGAATACCTGCGCCGCCCCGACCTCATCCGGCTGGCGACCTGGACACGACTGGAGCGCCGGCCCACCGGGCACCTCGTCGAGATGCACCAGCACTACGACGACCGCAAGCTCACGGCCATCGCCGAGGCCCAGGCCGCCGGGCGGGTCCGCGCGGGCGACCCGTTCGACATCATGGCCATGGTCATCGCCATGTCCATGGCCTGGTCGCCGGTCAGCAACGTGTACGCGGCCAGCAGTCGGGAAGCCGATGACGTACACGACCAGCGCCGCGCCCTGCTCCGCGACTGCGTCCGAAAAGCCACCGCGGCCGACTGAGGCGACGCGCCCCCTCACCGCCGGCGCCGCTCCCCCTGGCGGCACTCGCGCCTATTGCCCGGGGCCGGGCAGGTCATGACGCTGGTGGCGAAGGTCCCAGGTCAGGCATCTTCGTCGTTCTCCGCTCCGATGGAGCCCACTCCTGTTCGAGTAGACCCCACCACCAGAAGGAGCAGGACATGCCTTCCGGCCACACGAACGGCGCGGATCAGGCAGGGCGGGCGAGGGTGATGATCTCCGTGCTGGTCGCGGTTAGCGGGGTGCGGTCCCAGTAGCCGTACCGCTCGTCCACGACGAGCCCGGCCCGTGCCAGGAAGCGGTCCAGGGTCCCGGCGTCCAGGAACCGCAGGGTGCTGCGGCTGACCACGGGCTCGGCCCAATCCTCCAGGCGGTAGTCCGAAGTGAAGGTCACCAGGTCGCCGCGCACCTCCCGCAGCCGGTGCACGGAGGTGGCCCGGCGCCCGCCGGGGCCCTGCACGGTGCGCACCCGCTCGGGGGTCCATGCCTCCCAGCCCCGGACCGCGGGGTTGCGGGTCTCGAAGGCGAACCGTCCCCCCGGCACCAGCGCCCGACGCACCGCGGCCAGCACGGCGTGCAGCTCCTCGTCGGAGGTGAACACCTGGAAGGCGTGCCCGGACATCATCACCAGGTCGAACGCCTCGGTGAACGGGCCGTGGCCGGGGTCGTCGTAGGGGCCGGCGAGCAGGTCGCCGTGGATCCACTCGACGTCCCCGCGGTCGCGGCGGCCGACCTCCAGCATCGCCGCGGCCGGGTCCAGGCCCACCAGGCGCCCGGTGTGCCCGCGTTCGCGGGCCACCCGCTGGATCTTGCCCGTCCCGCAGCCCACGTCCAGCACCGCACGGGACCGCAGGACCAGATCGAGGTAGAAATCGTCCTGGGGTGTGGAGCCCCAGGGGTTGAAGTAGTCGTACAGATCGGCCAGGTCCGGCTCGGAGAAGTGTCGATCGACCATTCAGGAATGATCGGCCAAGCCAGGGCGCAGGGCCATTGGTTTTCGCTGCCCCGACGTGCGGGCACCGCCAACCGGGGGCGGGCCTCCGGGACCGATCGATCCGGATACGCGCACGGCCCCCGCGCAACCGGGGGTTGCACGGAGGCCGCCTTGAAGGGGGCGTGGCCTCAAGCGGGCTTGCGCTCGGTACCGGGCTTCTCCGCCTCCGGCTCCGGCTCGGGAGCCGGGACCGGGTCGAGCGGATCCCACGGCACCCGCGTGCCCGCCGACGGGCCGCCGCCCCTGGATCTATGCATGGGATTCTCCTCCCCCGGGGCGTCCGGTGCGCCCGCTCCCGGTACGGCCTATCCCGCGTCGGCGGTGGACGGCCCCCGGTGGCCGGGACAGGCCATGACCCCTTTCGGCGTACTCGGACCGCCCCCGAAAAGGGCATGAGGGACGGGTTCGCCGGGAACATCGGTTCTGGACCGGACCTGTCCCCTTGGAAGCAGTGCCATGCCCGACCCCCTCCTGCCCGGCGACCCCGCCCGTATCGGCCCCTACACCCTGCACGCGCGCCTGGGCGGCGGCGGGATGGGCCAGGTGTACCTGGGCCACTCCCCCGGCGGGCGCACCGTCGCGGTCAAGGTCGTGCGCCCCGATCTGGCCCAGGACCCCGAGTTCCGGCACCGGTTAGCCACCGAGGTGGCCGCCGCCCGCAAGGTCGGCGGACTCTACACCGCCCCCGTCGTGGACGCCGACCCCGACGCCGCCCCGCCCTGGCTGGCCACCGCCTACATTCCCGGCCCCATCCTGCACAGGGCCGTCACCGACCACGGCCCCTACGACGTGGTTCTCGACATCATCGGCGAGAGCCCCTGGAGCACAACATCCGCCTAGCCGGGGCCCGGGGCGGGGCCGGAGGGCCGCCGCAGGGTTCGGCGGCGGCCTCCGGTCGTCTGCACGTCCTGGCCGCGCGCCGGGACCGTCTACGCCTCGGACGGGGCCGTTCGCTCCGAGTCGGCGCCCAGGTGGCGCCACCGCACCGGGTCGTGATGGCGCCGGGCCGCGTCGGGATCCGGCTCCCGGGCGGGCAGAGCCCCGCGGTCGGCGCACTCCAGGACCAGCATCTCCTGGTCTCCGGGGTCGAAGGCGTAGTCCACCGGCTCCACCCGCGAGGCGATCCCGTACCCGGCCAGGGCCTCCCGCATCTCCTCCAGCGCCGGGTAGCGCCGGAAGCGCGTGTGCAGGAACAGCGGGTACAGGCGCACCTGCCACCGGGACAGTCGCACCAGCTCCAGCAGGGCGTCGCGGTGGAAGTCCTCGTCCATCTGCTCCCCGTAGGAGAACAGCAGATGGGAACTGAGCACCAGGTCGAAGGAGCGATCGGGGAAGGGCAGGTGGGGAAGAGAGCCCTCGACGTAGCGGTCCGGCCTGGCCGCGATGTCGCGGGCGAACGCGCGCGCCGCCTCCGAGCGCATCCGCGTGTACTGCTCGGGGCCCTCGAACCAGGTCCACACGAAGTCGGCGCCGCCGTCGACCAGTTCGGTGTGCCTGTGCTCGATCTCCCGCAGCGCCAGTTCGCCCAGTCGACCGCGGTCGTCCCCGTACTGGGGGTCCACGGCCACGGCGTCCACCCCGCGGGCCCCGGCCTCCGCCACGAAGCCGGCCGCGCCGCCGGGGCAGTCCAGGATCCGCAGGAAGAGGTCGTGCTCGGTGAGGGCGAACATGGCCCGGTACTCCTCGAAGGAGCGTGCGCTGATGAACACGGCCTCAGCCCCTCCCTCTCGGGGACTGCTGGGGCGGTGGCGCGATCCGGTTCAGCAAGGGCCCTCCAGGGTGGTGTGCTCGTCGGGCTCCGGCCACGTGGCCCGGCCCGAGAGAGCCGTACCCGCCGCCGTTCCCGAGGGCACCGCGCCGACCACAGACGGTCATGAGGGATGGTCGGGACAGGCCGGAAAAGGGACAGAGGAAACTTCCGCCCTGGACTCGGTCTCACCGAAACGGGTTCTGCGTCCCCGCCGGATCCTCTCCGGGTGGAAGGTGCTCACCGGCCCCGGCTGGTGTCAGGTACGCGGGGCCGGGCGAACCCGGTGATGACGCCGACCGGCGCGTGCTGGAGGGCGGGGACCGCCCGCGCGGCCGCGGCCGCCGTGGTGGCGCGCACCGGCGGCGGTGAGGCGGCGCTCAGGTGTCCTCTCCCGGTTCCGGGGTGAGGGTGCCGTGCAGCACGATGGAGACCAGGTCCGGCACCGACAGGTCCATGGCCGCGGCGGGGCCGAAGGAGCGCTCGAACAGCAGGCCGATCAGGAGTGCGGAGATCTGTTCCGGGGGGCGCGACAGCCTTCCGCGCTCGGATTCCATCAGGCGGGCCAGCGCGTCGCGCGCGGCGGAGAAGGCCGCGTCGCGGTCGGCGGAGGGGCCCTTGGGCACGTGGGTCCCCAGGACGGCGGCGACGGTCCCGACCCGGGCGATGTGGTCCTGCATGACGGACAGGGCCTGGACGAGGCGCTCCTCCAGGGCGCCCGTGGGGTCGGTCTGCGCGATCCGGGCGGTGGCCTCGCGCATGCGCATGGCCTCCAGCAGGCATTCCCGGAGCAGTTCGTCCTTGTCGGCGAAGACCCGGAAGATCGTCCCCTCCCCGATGCCTGCGGCCGCGGCGATCTCACGGGTGGTGGCCGGGCGGCCGTGTTCGACGAGCAGGTCGATGGTGCGGGCGACGATCATCTCCCGGCGTGCGTCCCGGTCCATCTGTGGTGCCCGGGACCTGGGGGGCGGCGTGTCCATGCCCCCATCCTAGTCGGAGTGAGCGCTCACTCCGGCTAGTGTGGTGCCATGATCGTCCTGACCGGCCCCACGGGCAACATCGGCACGGAACTGCTGAACCTCCTGAGCGCACAGGAGGATCCGCCGCCGTACCGCGTCGCCGCCCACTCGCCCGAGCGGCTGCGCGCCCGCCTGGGCCGGGACGTGCCCGCCGTGGCCTTCGACTACGACGACCGGTCGACCTGGCCGGCCGTACTGGACGGGGCGACGTCGCTGTTCCTGCTGTTCCCGCTGCCGAGCCCGCGCACCGTACGCACCCGGATGGTGCCCTTCATCGACGCCGCCGTCGCCGCGGGCGTGGGCCACATCGTCTACGTCTCGGTGCCCGGCGCCCAGGCCGGGCCGATCGTGCCGCACAACCGCGTCGAGGCCCACCTGCGGGCCAGCGGCGTCGGGTACACCATCCTGCGCTGCGGGTTCTTCATGCAGAACCTGTGCCGGGCCGTGTCCACGCACGGGGTGGACATCGTCGAGCGCGGGGAGCTGTTCGTCCCCGCCGGGCGGGGACGGACCGTCTTCCTCGACGCCCGGGACGTGGCCGAGGCCGTCCGCATCGTCCTCCAGGACCCGGCCGCTCACGCGGGGCGCACGCTGACCCTGACCGGCCCCTGGGGCCTGGACATGGACGAGGTGGCCGCGGTGCTCTCGACGGCCTTGGACCGGCCGGTCCGCTACACGCGGCCGGACCCGTTCCGCTTCGCCGCGCGCCTGCTCCGGCGGGGCGTGTCCTGGGACACGGTGGGTTTCATGGCGATCGTGTACACGCTCACCCGGTGGAACAGGAACGACACCTTCACCACGACGCTGCCCGAGCTGCTGGGGCGCCCGGCCACCACGATGGAGGAATGGGCCCGGGACTACCGGCCCGTCTTCGACGAGCGCGCCTGGACCTGAACCGGGCCGGGCCCTCGCACCCGCCGGTCCGTGGGAGTACCGCTCCGCGGCGGTCACGGCGGCGTACGCGGGTCCCCCGCCGTCCGGATGACGCGCGGGAATCCGCTGCACATCCACACGGCATCGGCGGAACGGCCCCGCACCGGTTCGCACCGCCGGGCGGTGGACCGCTCCGGTGTCGTGCTTCCCCGGCACCGGCCTTTCGCATCCGCTTCTTTCACGGTGAACGGCCGAACCGTGAAAGTCGGCGTCCGGTCCCCCATCGCCCATTCAAGGGGCGTGATCACCGGAAATGAAGCCCCCGGGAATGTCGACAAAGTTTGGCCTTTCAGCACCACGGGCAAAAGCAGTTTCCCCCGGATTGTTGCTTTATGTCGGATTCGAAAGCTGAATCGGGGGCCGGTGCGCACGAGGCGCACGACGTCGGGCCCCTCAGGAGCACAAGGGGAACACATGGACATGACGCGTACCGCCACGGCCGCTGCCGCGACCCTGGTCTTCGGCACCGCACTCGCCCTGGGCACCGCCGCGCCGGCCTTCGCGGAGGACCCGGTCCCGCCGACGGGGCCGGATGTGGACTGCCCGGACGTCACCGAGCGCAACTTCGAGGTCAGCCCGGGGGACCCGCACAACTTCGACGCCGACGAGGACGGCATCGGTTGTGAGGAGGGCGACGACATGGGCGGGGAGTCCGACGGCACCGAGGACGACGGCACGGAGGAGACCTCCGACGACACCACGGACGAGACCGCTGATGACGCCTCGGAGGAGCCCGACGACACGACCGAGGAGGAGCCGAGCGGGGACGAGGAGACCCCGGTCGGCGGTGTCGACACCGGGGCCGGGGGGACCGCCGACGGCGGCTCCGACTTCTGGCTGATCACCGCGGGCGGCGTCCTCGTCGCGGCCGCGGTGGGCGGGATCGTCGTGGCCCGCAGGCCGGGACACGAAGGCTGATGGGCCGCCACACGCGACCCGACCGCCGCGGCGATTCCAGCGCCGCGGCGGTCACGGCGGCGTACGCGGGGATCGGTGTCGCGCTCCTGACGGTGGGGCTGGGCCAGACCTTCGCCCCTCCCCCGCCGTCCTTCGAAGTGGGCGCGCCGGCCCCCGAGGCCCCGGTCCGGGCGGGCGCATCGGCGCAGGCCGAGGCCCCCGCGGTGCTGGGGAGGTCGGCTCCGATGTCCCTGGCCGCTCCGGCGATCGGCCTGCGCACCTCGCACATGGTGGAACTCGGCCTGAGCCACGACCGCCGCCTCGAGGCACCGGAGGAGTGGGACGCCGTCGGATGGTACTCACTGGGTGCCGCGCCCGGCCAGGAGGGGCCCGCTGTGCTGGCGGGCCACCTGGACTCCCCCACCGGGCCGGCCGTCTTCCACCGGCTGGACGGGCTGCGGGAGCAGGACACCGTCTCGGTCGAACGCGCCGACGGCACCGTGGTGGACTTCGCCGTCTACGCCGTGGAACGCCACGCCAAGGACGACTTCCCGACGGAGGAGGTCTACGGGGACACCGAGCGCCCCGAGCTGCGGCTCATCACGTGCGGCGGTGACTTCGACGCCGCCACCGGCCACTACACGGACAACGTCGTGGTCTTCGCCGCCCTCGTGGAGGCCGCGGAGCCCGCCGGGGATGCCGGGGCGCCCGCAACGGACCCCGTCACGGAATGACGGCGCGCGCCCGCGCACTCCTGCGACCTGCGGCGAGGCCCCGTCCCGGTGCCGGGACGGGGCCTCGTCGTGTGTGACCGCAGCCATTGTTGACAGTGCATACATCAGGCGCCTACGCTCATGTGAGCACCGCACACATCAGCTGTTCGAGGAGATGCCCGATGTCACCGAACCCACAGGACACGGTCGAGGTCGACCTCGGCGGCCGCACGGTCGCCGTTCCCAGGGGCGGCCTGTACGACCGCTACCGGATGGACACCGACCTGGAGGAGGTCGCCCGCGATCCGCGTGTCAGCGGCGTCGACTTCTTCCGCCGGCTGCCCAAGACCAGGGTCGAGTCGCCCATCGGCCCGACGCTCACGCCGAACTTCTACTACCGGATCTCCACGGCCCGGGTCACGATGCTCGCCCGGTCCCGCGCGCTCCGCTCCCGCCTGCCCGCGGAACTGGACCCGCTGGAGGTCGCACCCGGCCTCGGTCTGGCCTCGGTCGTGTTCTTCCGCTACGACGTGTGCGACATCGACTTCTACACCGAGGCCGCCGTCGCGATCCCGGTCCGGCCCGCCCGGCACGGCCGCCTCGGGTTCGTCGACCTCGCCTGGGGGCTCAAGAACGACGACCTCCACGCCTACGTCCTGTCCCTGCCGGTCAGCAGCGACATCGCCCAGGTGCGCGGGCACGACGGCTACGGCTTCCCCAAGTGGGTCACCGGCCTCGACGTCGACATCGACGCCGACCGGACCACCGCCCGGGTCCTCGACGACGCCGGCGGGGACGACCTGACGCTGTCGGCGCCCACGCCCGCCCAGACCGCGTACCCGTCCGGTGAGCGGGTCTCGACGCTCACCTCCTACACGACGATCGGCGGCGCCTGGCACGCGACCCTGAACCAGACCAACGTGCTCTCGGCGGGCGGCACCCGCTCGCCGCGCGGACTCGTCCTCAAGGCGGGCCGCGGCCGCATGTCCGACGACCTGCGCTCGCTCGACCCGATCCGGACGCTCCGGCTCGACGTCACCACCGAGGGCCAGGCCGCGCTGCACATGCCGGTGCCGGTCTCGGTCCCGGACCGCCGGCGCGGAGACCGGAGGGGACGGCGATGACCGACACCACCCCGGTGGCCGGGCCGGGAACGCCCGGTCCCGAGACGGCCCCGGCCGCACCGCTCGCTCCGCCGACCAGCCGGAGGCACCGGAGCACCGCCGTGACCACCGTTCCCCTCACCCCGGTACAGCCGACCGCCGACGGGCCCGGGCTGCCGCCGACGCTGACCCCGGTCCTGCTCCGGCGGCTGACCGCCCGCGTCGCGGCCGCCCCGGACGCCGGCCGGGTGACCACCACGGCCCCCTACACCGGCGGCCCGCTGGCGGACCTGCCGGTCTCCGCGCCCGCGGACGTCGAGGCGGCGTTCGCGCGGGCCCGCATCGCCCAGGAGGCATGGGCCGCGACCACGCCGCGCGAGCGCAGGCGGATCATGCTGCGCTTCCACGACCTGGTCATCGAGCGCCGCGACGAGGCGCTGGACCTGATGCAGGCCGAGAACGGCAAGACCCGCCGGGACGCCTTCCTGGAGGTCACCGACATCGCGCTGACCGCCCGGTACTACGCGCGCAGCGCGGCGGGGCTGCTGGCGCCCAAGCGGCGCCGCGGCGCGATGCCGCTGCTGACCCGCACCACCGAGCTGCGCCACCCCAAGGGCGTCGTCACCGTCATCTCACCGTGGAACTACCCGCTGAGCATGGCCGCGGGCGACGCGATCCCCGCCCTGATGGCGGGCAACGCCGTCGTCCAGAAGCCCGACACCCAGACCGCCCTGACCGCGCTGTGGGCCCTGGACCTGATGCACGAGGCGGGTCTGCCCGCCGGCGTGTGGCAGATGGTGGTCGGCCGCGGGAGCTCCATCGGTGGGGTGCTCATGGACAACGCCGACTACGTGATGTTCACCGGGTCCACCGCGAGCGGGCGCCGGATCGCCCGCGACGCCGGGGAGCGCCTGATCGGCGCCTCCCTGGAGCTGGGCGGCAAGAACGCCATGGTCGTGCTGGACGACGCCGACCTCGACCGCGCCGTGGACGGGGCGATCGCGGCGGCGTTCCCCTCGGCCGGGCAGCTGTGCGTCTCGATCGAGCGCATGTACGTGGCCGACGCCCTCTACGACGCGTTCGTCGCCGAGTTCGCCGCCCGCACCAGGGCGCTGCGGGTGGGGGCCGGGTACGACTACGGCTACGACGTCGGCAGCCTCACCACCCCGGCCCAGCTGGAGACGGTCACCGCGCACGTGGCGGACGCCGTCGCCAAGGGCGCGACCGTGCTGGCGGGCGGCCGGGCGCGGCCGGACCTGGGACCGCTGTTCCACGAGCCGACCATCCTCGCCGGCGTCACCCCGGAGATGGCGCTGTACGCCCAGGAGACCTTCGGGCCGGTCGTGTCGGTCTACCGGTACCGCGACGTCGACGAGGCGGTGGCCCGGGCCAACGCCACCCCGTACGGGCTCAACGCCAGCGTGTGGAGCGGCAGCGGCGCCCGGGGGCGGGCGGTGGCCGCCCGGCTGCACGCCGGGACGGTCAACGTCAACGAGGCCTTCGCGGCCGCCTGGGGCAGCATCGACGCGCCGATGGGGGGCATGGGCGACTCGGGGCTGGGCCGCCGCCACGGCGCCGAGGGCATCCTCAAGTACACCGAGCCGCAGACGGTCGCGCACCAGCGCCTGCTGGGGTTCACCCCGCCCGCCGGGGTCTCCTACCGGGCCTGGGCACAGGGCCTGACGGTCGCGCTGAAGGCGATGAGGCGCCTGGGCATGCGCTGAGGCGCGGCGGTCCCCGCCGACGGAGGGCGGCACCGGCTTTCGACGGCCGGTGCCGCCCTCCGTCACGCCGTTGCCCCCCGCATCGCGGCGGAGGCCGTGAGCAGCGCCCGGACGGCATCCCGGACCCGGTCGGCGACCGCCCCGGGGTCGTCGGCGTCGAGTTTGCCGTCCAGGTGCAGGAACGCCAGGCCGTGGACGAACGACCACACCCCGACGGAGAGCGCCTCGGGGTCGGCCCCGGGGAAGACCCCGTGCACGATGCCATGGACGTACTCCCAGATCGCGGCGGTCGCGGCGACCCGCTCCTCGCTGTCGGGATCGCAGGGCTCGGCGAACATCGCGCGGAACAGGGCCGGGCGCTCCAGCGCGAAGCGGACGTAGGCGATGGCGATCTCGGCCAGGTCGTCCGGGGTCCGGGGCGCGGGGTGGGCTCCGGCGAGGTACTCGGCGAGCTCGCGGTACCCCTGGGCGGCGACCGCGGAGACGAGCGCGTCACGGTCGGCGAAGTGGCGGTAGGGGGCCGTGGCCGACACCCCGGCCCGCCGGGCCACCGCCCGCAGGGACAGCGCGGCTCCGCCGTCCTCCTCGAGCAGTTCCCGGGCCGCGCGCAGACAGGCGGCCCGAAGGTCGCCGTGGTGGTACTTGCTGTTCGCTTGCGACACGGATCACGCTCCCTCATGTTTACAGTGCCCACATCCCCCCTCTAATGTGAGCATTGCACACATCATATGCGCACCCGAGGAAAGAGGACTGTGATGACCGGCGGATTGTACTCCCCCCTGCGCCTGCGCTCCGGGGCGGTTCTGCCCAACCGGATCGCCAAGGCGGCCATGGAGGAGAACATGGCGGGTGAGGGCCAGCTGCCCGACGGGCGGCTGGTGTCGCTGTACCGGCGCTGGTCGGCGGGCGGCACCGGCCTGCTCATCACCGGCAACGTCATGGTCCACGCCGAGGCCCTGACCGGGCCCGCCGGCGTGGTGCTCGACGAGGCCGCGCCGCTGGAGCCCTTCACCGAATGGGCGCGGGCCGCCAAGTCCGGCGGCGCCGCGGTGTGGATGCAGATCAACCACCCCGGCCGCCAGGTGCAGGCCGACATGCCCGGCGTCGTGTGGGGCCCGTCGGCGGTGGGCGTCGACCTGGGCCGCCTCAGCAGGAACTTCGGCCGCCCCACCGCCATGACCCCCGAGCAGATCCGAGCCACCGTGGAGAGGTTCGCGGTCACGGCGGCCCGCGCCGAGCAGGCCGGGTTCGACGGGGTGGAGGTCCACGCCGCGCACGGCTACCTGCTGTCGCAGTTCCTGTCCCCGCTGGTCAACCAGCGCACCGATGCCTGGGGCGGGTCGCTGGAGAACCGGGCGCGGATGCTGCTGGACGTGGTGCGCGCGGTCCGCGCCGCCGTCTCGCCGTCCTTCGCGGTGGCGGTGAAGCTCAACTCCGCCGACTTCCAGCGCGGCGGCTTCGACGTGGACGACGCGCGACGGGTGATCGCGATGCTCGAACCCCTCGGCACCGACCTCGTGGAGCTGTCCGGCGGCAGCTACGAGAGCCCGGCGATGACCGGCCGCTCCGCCGACGAGCGCACCCGGGCCCGCGAGGCGTACTTCCTGGACCTGGCCCGGGAACTGGTGGAGACCAGCCCGCTGCCGCTGATGCTCACCGGCGGCGTCACCCGGCGCGCCACCGCCGAGGCGGTGCTGGCGAGCGGCGTCGCGGTGGTCGGCATGGGTACCGCACTGGCCGTCACCCCGGACCTGCCCGCCCGCTGGCGCGACGGGCGCGAGGCCGACCGGCAGATGCGGCCGGTCACCTGGTCGAACAAGGCGCTGGCCTCGGCCGCGAGCATGGCGCAGGTGCGCCACCAGCTGCGGCGCATCGCCCGCGGGAGGTCCACCCGGCCCGGCACCCTCCCGGCGTACGCCCTGCTCCGCGAGCAGGTCGGGCAGCGCCGGGCGCTGCGCCGCTACCGGGCCTGGCTGTCCGCCCCGCGGACCGCGCCGGCACGGGCCGGCCGCTGACACGCCCGGGTCAGCGCCCGGCCCCGGAGGACGCGGCGGTGATGTCGGCGACCAGCCGCTCGGCGAGCTTCTCCGAGGACTGCGGGTTCTGCCCGGTGTAGAGGCCGCCGTCGACCACGATGTGCGGGCGCAGCGGGATCAGCCCCTTGGAGTACTCCACGCCCGCCTCCTTGAGGCGGTCCTCCAGGAGCCAGGGCGCCTTCCTGGCGAACCGGTTGAGCAGCTCCTCCCGGTTGGACAGCCCGGTCATCCGGCGGCCCGCGAACGGCGAGGCGCCGTCGGGGCCGGTCGCGGCGAGGATCGCCGCCGGGGCGTGGCACAGCAGGGCGAGGGGGCGACCCGAGGCCAGCCGGTCGGCCAGCAGGGCGCCGGAGGTCGCGTCGTAGGCGAGGTCCTCCATCGGCCCGTGCCCGCCCGGGTAGAAGACCAGGTCGAAGTCGTCGGCGTCGACGGAGTCGAGCGCGACCGGGTGGTCGAGGGCGTCCTCGATCCCCTCCAGGTAGGCCTCGACCGCGCGGCGCTTGCCCGGGGTCCCGCCCGCGAGGCCGAGGCTGAGGCGGTCCAGGGTCGGGGCCCTGCCGCCGGGGGTCGCGATGGTGATGTCCCATCCGGCCTCGGTGAAGATCCGGTGCGGGACGGCGACCTCCTCGGCCCAGTAGCCGGAGGGATGGACCGTTCCATCGTTCAGCGTCCAGCGGTCGGCCGCACTGATCACGCAGAGCACGCTCGTCATCGTTCCGCCCTCCCCCGATGTGTTTACAGCGCTCACATTAGTTCGGCGGCCGACCTCGATCAATGGCGCCGCCCCGCACGGCGTGGCGCAGACCACCGGCCGGGAGCGCGATCCAATGTTGACACTGCATACTCGCGTACCTAATGTAAGCAGTGCACACATCCAATCGTCCCGGCCACGAAGGAGATGCCATGAAGGCGATCACGATCAAGGAGTTCGGCGGCCCCGAGGTGCTGGAGTGGACCGACGTCGAGGACCCGGTGCCCGCGCCCGGCGAGGTCGTCGTCGACGTTGCGGCCGCCGCCCTCAACCGGGCCGACGCCGTCCAGCGGATCGGCCTCTACCCCGTGCCCGAGGGCGCCTCCCCCTACCCGGGCCTGGAGGTCTCCGGCCGCATCGCCGCACTCGGCTCCGGTGTGACCGGCTGGGAGGTGGGCGACGAGGTCGCCGCCCTGCTCACCGGCGGCGGCTACGCCCAGAAGGTCGCCGTCCCCGCGGGCCAGCTGCTCACGGTCCCCGAGGGGGTGGGCCTGGTCGAGGCCGCGTCCCTGCCCGAGGCGACCGCGACCGTGTGGTCCAACCTCTTCATGACCGCGCACCTGCGCGAGGGGGAGACCCTCCTCGTGCACGGCGGGGCCGGGGGCATCGGCACCATGGCGATCCAGATCGCCAAGGCGCGGGGCGCCCGCGTGGCCACCACCGTCGGCGGCCCCGAGCAGGCCGCCCGCGCACGGGAGCTGGGCGCCGATGTGGTCGTCGACTACCGCACCGAGGACTTCGCCGACCACGGACCCTACGACGTGGTCCTCGACATCATCGGCGGGAGCTACCTGGAGCGCAACATCCGCTCCCTGGCCGCCGACGGGCGCCTGGTCGTCATCGGCCTCCAGAACGGCATCGAGGCGCCGCTCAACCTCGCCGACCTGGTGTTCAAGCGCCTGTCGGTCCACGGCACCACCCTGCGCTCGCGTTCCGCGGAGCAGAAGGCCGCCATCGTGGCCGGCGTTCAGGAGCACGTCTGGCCGCTGGTCGCCGGCGGGGCCGTCGAGCCGGTCATCGAGCGCACCCTGCCCATGTCCGAGGCCGCCGAGGCGCACCGGCTGCTGGAGGCGGGCGGGCACTTCGGCAAGATCCTGCTGGTCAACGGCTAGGACCCGCCGCCCGGGGTACGGGGCGGCCCTTGCCCGTGGGGCCTGCGGCACAACGGGTGCGGGACGGCCGGTGGTCAGGAAGGGTCGGCGGCCGTGGGTCCCAGCACCCGGATCGCGGCGTCGATCGCGGTGGCCAGACGGGCGGCGTCGTGACCGGCGCGTTCGCGCACCCGCAGCCCGAGCACCGTGGTGAACAGCAGTTCCACGGCGGCCTCGATGTCGAGGCCGGCGGGCAGTTCGCCGCTGGCGCGACCCTCGAGCAGCAGCGATCGCAGCGCCCGACGGGTGACATCGAAGGCGGCCTCGGTCCGCCTGCTGACCTGGTCGTCGGCGGTGCCGAGTTCGGTGGCCGTATTGACCACGAGGCAGCCCCGCCCCGGTTCGCCGCCGGCCGGGCAGGTGACCAGCCACAGCATCCAGTCCCGCAGCACGTCGCGGACCGGGCGGCCGTCGGCGCTCAGCCACTGCTCGGCCTGGGCGGACTCGGTGGCCCGGTAGTGGTCGAGCGCACGCAGGAACAGCGTGTGCTTGTCCTTGAACGTCCGGTACAGGCTGCTGGGCGTGAGTTCGAGCTCATCACCCAGATCGCGCACCGAGGTGGCGCTGTAACCGCGGCGCCAGAACAGATCGGTCGCCTTGACGACCGCTTCCCGCTCGTCGAACTGCCGGGGGCGTCCCATGGCCGCCATCCTACCCGACTTGTGGAGCGATCGTTCCCATACTAGGGTTCACCGAAGTATGGGAGCGATCGCTCCCAAATATGCGAGGAGGCACCGGTGACGACCCCGGAGCAGTCAGCCGCCCAGGCGGCCGGTCAACAGACCCCGACGAGGAACCGCTGGACGGCGGTCGCCTCGGTGGCCTTGGGAACATTCCTGCTGGTCACCGCCGAACAGCTGCCGATCGGCCTGTTGACCGGCGTGGGGTCGGCACTGTCGGTCTCCGAAGGGACGGCCGGGCTGATGGTGACGGTGCCCAGCCTGGTCGCCGCGGTCTCGGCACCGCTGGTCCCGGTACTCGTCGGCGCGATGGACCGGCGGCTCCTGCTGCTCGCCCTGATGGGGCTGATGACCCTTGCCAACGCGGCCTCGGCCCTGGCCCCGGACTTCGCCGTCCTGGTGGCCTCCCGGGTACTGGTCGGAGTGGCGATCGGAGGCTTCTGGGCCGTCGCCGGCGGCCTGGCCGTCCGGCTCGTGACCACCGCGAACGTGCCACGGGCCACGGCGGTCATCTTCGGAGGCGTCGCCGCCGCGAACGTGTTCGGCGTTCCGATCGGCACGCTGCTGGGCGAGTTCACCGGCTGGCGGATCGCCTTCGCGACGCTGGGCGGCCTGGCGCTCGTCGTCCTGCTCGCGTTGCTGACCGTGCTGCCGCCGCTGACCGCCGCCCGGCCCGTCCGCCCGCGCCTCCTGGCCGAACAGTTCCGCAACCCCGGCGTGCGCGTCGGCATCCTCGCCACGTTCCTCATGGTGACCGGCCACTTCTCGGCCTACACCTTCGTGAGTCCGGCACTCCAGAGCCTGTCGGGGATCGATGAACGGCTCGTCGGCCCGGTGCTGTTCGCGTTCGGCCTGGCGGGCATGGTCGGCAACTTCGTCGCCGGGGCGGCGTTGGCGCGCGACACCCACCGGACCGTGCTGGTCATCACCATGGCACTGACGGCCGCGATGCTGCTCTACCTACTGCTGGGCCGGGGGCCGGGCGGCGGGGCCGCACTGCTGATCGTCTGGGGACTGGCGTTCGGCGGCGTGTCGGTCGGCCTGCAGACGTGGATGATCAAGGCCGCGCCGAAGGCCGTGGAAGCGGCCTCCGCCCTGTGGGTGTCGGTGTTCAACCTGTCCATCGGCCTGGGCGCACTGGTCGGCGGCGTCGTCGTCGACTCGTTCGCCCTCCAAGGCGTTCTGTGGCTGGGCGCCGCCTGTGTCCTCGTTGCCGCGCTGGTGGTCTGGAGCGCCCGCACCGACGGGAACCTGCGATGACCGGGATCCCTGTTCGGTATGCGCGAGGCCGTCCGGGCCGTTGTCCCGGGTGGAGACGGCCGTAGGCCGTGCGCCGCACGGCTCGGACGGGCGAGGTCCGCGAGGTCCGCGCCAGGACCGATCAGCGCGATGCCCTGGACCGGGGGTTCCGACGCCCGCCCGTGCGGCCCGGCGCACTCCTCCGGGAGGCCGGACGGCTCCTCCGCGGAGGGGCGGGCCGGCTCCCCGGCGGGCGGCCTTCCGGAGGCCGACCCGCCCGGGGTGGGGTGGCCGGGGCGTCCGGAAACGGGCCGGTACGCTGGCCGGGCGGGTGGCCGCGGACTTCAGGGCGGTGGATTCCCCATCCGGCCCCCTCCTGCGGCGTGCATCCGCGATCACGCAGACCAGTGAGGTGGACGGCCATGGACAAGCCGAGTGGGAACGACTCGTTCTCGTTGCTGTACAGGACGGGGTTCCGTATCAACTACGCGCTCCTGCACATCATGGGTCCGGCCGCGCTGACGCCCGAGGCCGACCCGCGGCGGCGGGCCAAGAAGGAGTACGACCGCCGGCGCGAACTCCACCTGGCGTGGAAGGCGCAGCAGAGGTCGGCGTAGCGCGGCCGCGCGGGCGCGGGCCCGCGCGGTCCCGTCGGGGCCGCGTCGCCGGCGGCCCCGGCGGGGCCTGGGCCGCCGGGCGGGCGGTCACAGCAGGTAGAGGTAGGCGGTCAGGCACAGGCCCGCGACGGCGATCGCCCAGGTGTAGGGCAGGGTGGACAGCATCGAGCGCTCCGGGCGCACCCCCGCGTACTGGGAGCTCCACACGGTCTGCGTGCTGGTCGGGTCGGAGACGCCCAGGACCTGGCCGTAGGAGGCCATCAGCCCCACCACCGCCGGGGCGGGGTAGATGCCCCCGGCCACCAGCACCCCGGCCACACCGGCGCCGAGGCCGAAGATGTTCATCGGCCCCCGGTACAGGGCCAGCGGCACCAGCAGGGCGAACACCAGCACGAACAGGGCGACGTGGCCCGGGCTGACGGCGACCACGACCGGGCTCAGGGCCGCGACCGCGCCGGGCAGGTTCACCGCGGCCAGCAGCATGCCGATGGCGATGAACAGCACGATGGGCGGCGCCGCCACGTCGAACGCCCGGTAGAGGGTGCGCAGGGCCGTGGTCGTCATCTCCCGCCAGGGCACGGCGGTGGCCAGGGCGAACACCACACCGGCCAGCAGCGCCGGGACGATGGGGATCTCCAGGCCCAGGGCCAGGACGATGGGCACCAGCGGGGTGAGCAGGGCGTACCAGGGCGCGTCCCCGCGGCGCTGCCGCCGCCGGGCGGCCCGCTCGCGCCGGGAGCCCGTCCCGGCGCCCCCGCCGACCCGCACCGCCCAGGTGTGCCGCACGCCCTTGCGGCGCATCTCCACGAGGATGTAGGCCAGCCCGCCGAGCAGGGCGATCGGGAACATGCGCAGCTGGAAGTGCTGGACGGTGGCCACCGGCACCCCGATGGCGTCGGACAGGAACTGCCAGTTGATGAGCTCCAGGGGCAGGCCGGCGGCGATGCCGACCAGCACCGTGCCCGCCGCGACCGTGGGTGTGACCCCCACGGCGATCATCGCCGGGATGCCCACCACCCCGGCGAGCATCGCCGCCGGAGCCGAGCCGGTGATGCTGCCGCACAGGATCGCGACCAGGAAGATGCCGACCGCCACCAGGGAGGGGCGCTCCCCGCCGAACTCCACGATCTTGCGGACGAGCGTGGAGGCGATGCCGGTCTCGGACAGGAGGGTGCCCAGCCAGCTGCCCAGCAGGATGGCCACCATGGTCGCGGCCAGGCGCGGCGCGCCCTCCTGGAGGACGGTGCCGACCACGCTCTCCTCCTCGCCGGTGAGCGGTGCTCCGGCGATGAGGGCGATGGCGACGGCGAGCAGGACGAGGGCGAAGGCGGTGGGCAGGCGGCGCGTCAGCATCAGGCCGACGCCCACCGCCATGGCGAGAAGGATTCCCAGGGCGGTCACGGGCGGTCTCCGAGGGGTGTGCCGGGGTCCGGTCCGCCGGGACCGGTCCCCTGGTGTTCGAGGGTCGCGGCGATGGCCGCGGTGAGGGCGAGCGGGCTGCGGCGCAGGCCGCAGCGGGCGTGGGCGTAGGCGTGGGCGGCGATCTCGTCGGCCCCGGCGACGTGGCCGCGCAGGCGCAGGGGCCCCAGGCGCAGCAGGTCGTGGCCGAGCCGGTCGCGCAGGGCCCGGCCGCGGGCGCCGTGCAGCATCCGGTGGGCCTCCTCGTGGGCCAGCGCGGCCCGGCGCACCGCGGAGGGCGGGAAGTCCCGGCCCCAACCTGCGGCGCGGGCCACCCGGTGGGCGTGGCGCAGGGCGTCGGTGTAGACGACGATGCGGTCGCCGGAGGGGCGGTGCAGGTACTCGGCCAGCAGGACCTCGCCCGGGGCCAGGCCGCCGACGGCCTCCTCGACGACCTCGGTCCGGGCGGTGTCCGCGGCCGGGGCCCGTTCGGCCGAGGCGGCCAGTTCGCGGCCGAAGGCGAGGGCGCGGGCGGCCCACTCCCGCAGCCGTTCCGGGTCGCGGTCCTCGTGCAGGGGGATCAGGGACAGCAGGCCGGCGGCGAGGTCGACCTCGTCGGCGGCGCCGATGCGGGCGTACTCCGCGTACGGCGCCCCGGGGCCGGCGGGTCCACCGGGTCCGCCGGGGCCGTCCTGGTGCGCGGGGCCGTTCATCGGCGCCGCTCCATGATCGCGACGACCTCCTCGTCGGGGGCGCGCCGGGCGATCTCCGTCCCGGCCAGCGCCAGCAGGTGCCCGGCGTCCATGACCCCCGACAGGTCGGCGATCTTGGGGCCGAGCAGCAGCCACACGGCGGGCGGGACGGCCCCGCCGTCGCCGTAGGAGGTGCGCTCCTCGACCAGGTCCTTGAGGCGGCCCTCGGCCTGCCCGGCGACCAGGGTGTCCACCTCGGCGTCGCCGTTGTGCAGGCGCACCACGCCCTCGCTGTCGACGACCCGGATGTGCCGGCGTTCGCGGGACAGGCGCCCGAACGGCCCCTGGGGCCTGCGCACCAGGCCGAGCACCCGGTAGCGCCCGTTGGCGGCGTACTCGGTGAGGTCGGCGGCGTCGGCGCCGAGGCTGTCGGCCGCCGCGGCGCGGGCCTGCTCCCGGGCGACGGCGGCGGTGCGGTCCCTGGTGCGCAGCTCGGTGGCGCCGGTGGCCACGGCGGTGACGAGGTTGCGCTGCGGGTCGACGGTGACGTCGACCTCCACCCCGTCGGGGTCGGCGCCCTGGGCGACCACGGCCGCCTCGGCCTCGGCGCGCACCGACAGGACGTCGGCGTGGGTGGCGCCGGGGATGATGCGCTCGACGGACTCCCGGACCAGGGCGAGGGCGACGCCCAGCGGGCTGATCACCTCGCTGTGCGCGGCGATGCGGGCGGTGAGGCCCATGCGCTCGCCCAGGTGCGGGGTGACGGTGGCGGCGCCTCCCCCGCCGCCGACCAGGGCGGCCACCGACCGGTCCAGGCCGTAGTCGCCGATCAGCGCCTCCACGACGGCCTCGACGCGTTCGGTCGCCTTGTCCAGGACCGCCCGGGCGGCCCCGGCCACGTCGGTGCCCAGGGCGCGGGCCAGCGGTTCCAGGGCGGCGCGGGCGGCCCGGGGGTCGGACCGCGCGTGGTCGCCCTCGGGCACCCGGCCCAGGGCGTTGGCCGCGCAGGTGACGGTGAGGGCGAAGCGCCGGGTGCCGTTGTCCAGGACGGCGTGGTCGGCGGTGTCGGACTCCAGCGGGGCGACGCGGACCAGCCGGGCGCCGTCGAGTTCGGCGGGGTCGGCGAAGCAGGCGTAGGGCAGCCCGGCGATGTGCGCGCTGCGCGGGCCCACGTCGGCCAGGACCGCGGCCCCGTCGCCCTCCCCGCCGCCCAGGCGGACGACGGACCCGCCGCCGATGCCGACGGTGCGCACGTCCAGGGCCGACAGGTAGGTCTCCCGTCCGCCCAGCTCGGCGTGCCTGATCTGGACGCGGCCGCGGCGGATGACGCTGATGTCGGTGGAGGTGCCGCCGGTCTCCAGGAAGACGCCCTCGCTGACCTTCTCCCCCATGAGCGCCCCCGCGACCCCGGCCGCGGGGCCGGACAGCACGGTGAGCAGGGGCCGGTTGCGCATCTCCCCCAGGGACATCACGCCGCCGTCGCAGCGCATGACCATGAGCGGTGCGGTGATCCCGGCCTTGAGGATGCTGCTCTCGACCAGGTCGGCGGTCTGGAGCATGCGCGGCATGACCCCGGCGTTGAGCGCGGCGGTGCGGGCGCGCTTGGTGAGGCCGTAGAGCCGGGTGATCTCGTGGGTGGCGGTGGCGGGCACCCCGCGGGCGGCCGCCGCCTCCAGGACCGCCCGCTCCCCCTCGGCGTCGTCGACGCTGAAGGGCTCGGCGGCGACGACCACGTCCGCGCCCGCGTCCACCACGGCGTCGACGGCGGCCCGGGCGGCCTCCGGGTCGTCGGGGCGGCGCAGGGCGGCGTAGCGGACGGGCAGCCGGTGACCGGAGTCCAGGCGCAGCCTGCCCAGCGAGCGCAGCCGCCCGACGGCCAGGCCGTCGAGGCCGGAGCCGACGCCGACGATGCCGATGGTCGCCACGTCGCCCTCCAGCAGGGCGTTGGTGGCCTGGGTGGTGCCGTGGGCGAGGAAGCCGACGTCGTCGGCGGCCACGCCGACCTCCGCCAGCAGGCGCTCCAGGGCGGTCATGATGCCGTGCGCGACCCCGTCCTCGTGGTCGTGGCTGGTGGGCACCTTGACCTGGCCCAGGAGTTCGAAGGTCGTGGCGCTGACCGCCACCGCGTCGGTGAAGGTGCCGCCGACGTCGATGCCGACGCGCACGGGGTCGCGTGCCGCCCGTGTGCCCGGGTCGCTCATGGTGGTCCCCTTTCGTGGGTGGGGAGGGTGCGGGGGGATGGAGGGATGGGTCAGTAGCCGCGGACGTCGGGCCAGTGGCGCTCGACGCCGGTGCGGTCCAGCAGGGCGGTGAACCGCTCCAGGAGCTCGTCCTTGGCGTGCACGGCGTGCGGGGTGGTGTCGTGGTCCAGGGCGAAGGCGGCCAGCCGCCCGGCGGCCTCGCCGATGTTCCACTCGACGGGATGCAGGCGGAAGCAGCCGTTGGTGATGTGCGTGGTGCCGATGTTCTTGGCGGCGGGCAGCAGGTTGGTCTCCTGCCGCGGCAGCAGCGCCCCCAGCGGGATCTCGAAGGGCACGCTGGCGATGTCGATGTAGTTGTCGCCGCCGGTGGAGGGGTGCAGGTCGATCCGGTAGCTGCCGACGCCCACCGAGTCGTGCCGGCGCAGGATGCCGTGCGGGCCGCGGATGTCCAGGGACACGTCGTGCTCGGTGACGGTGGTGACCGCCCGGATGCGCCGCGACTCGCGCACGTAGGCGGCCTTGGCCAGGCCGAGCTCGGCGCCGGTGACGTCGGGGCGGGGCCGCAGCCCCGGGAACCCGGTGCCGCCGTCCGGCCGCGGGGCCTCGGTCTGGAGCCAGTACAGGACCGACAGGGACAGCTGGCGGGCCTCCTCGTGGGCCCGGCGGACGGTGGCGGCGTCCACCAGGCCCTCGATCTCCAGGGCCGGGGTGAGCCAGTAGTCGTTGAGCGGCCAGTTGGCGAGGGTGATGTCGGAGTCGAAGGCTCCGGGCCGGTGCAGCCGGCGGGCCAGGATGCGGCGGAACCCCCATAGCTCCTTGTCCCCGGCGTCGGCGCTCTGGTCGGCGTCGACCGTCAGGGGGTCGGTGTCGGGGTTGGGCGCGAAGGTGCGCGCGACGGGCTCCAGGGTGCGCGGGTCCGGGGCCTGGAAGCCCAGCAGCGGGCCGGGCCAGAAGTCCGGGCGGTAGGACCGCCAGAAGCCGTACATCGCCGGCCGGTCGATGGTGTGGTCCTCGCCCTCGTGGTGCGAGACCGCGAAGCAGTAGGTGATGCCCTGGAGGTTGGTCGGGTCGGCGGTCTGCGGGGCGTGCGGCTCGCCGTGCTCGGAGCGGGCCTCGGCCCCGGTGACGTGGTCGATGCCGGCCAGCGGCAGCAGGTCGCCGTCCTCGGTGGCGTCCAGCACGTAGTCGGCGTGGACGGTGTGCTCGCCGCCCTCGGCGTCGCGCAGGGTCACGGCCAGCACGCGGCCGCCGTCGGTGAGCGCGGCGACCGGGCGGTGCCGCTCCAGGACGGTGATCCGCCCGGCCGAGCGGTGCGGGGCGATCATCTCCTCCAGGACCGCCAGGGCGACGCGCGGCTCGTGGCAAAGCTTGCTGACACGGCCCGCCCCCGGGTTGAGGGTGCGCGCGGCGGCGGCCTCGGCGCGCAGCGGGTAGACGCGGCGGTAGTGGTCGCGGATGCCCTCGCGCAGGCGGCGGTAGGAGGCGGTGGCGCCGAACTTCTCGATCCAGGGGTTCTCGTCCGGGGGGACGGCCTGGGAGGTGAGCTGCCCGCCGATCCAGTCGGTCGGCTCGGTCAGGACGACCCTGCGGCCGGAGTCGGCGGCCGCCAGGGCGGCGGCGACACCGCCCAGTCCGGCGCCGACGACGAGGATCTCGGTTCTGCTCTCGGTCATGGGGTGGTCGGGCGCGGTGCCCCGGGTGGCGGGGCGGCGCCCTTCTCCTTTCCGTTCGTCGCACGCGGCGGTGGCGCCGGTGCGGCACGTGTGGCGGGGGATCGGTCCATGGGGCGAGGGGGTCACCGCGGGCGCGGGGCGGCGATGGTGCCGCCCCCGACCGGTTCGCAGGGCAGCAGCCTCCGGGTCCGCAGCCCCTCCTCGCCGGCGATCAGGCGCAGCAGCAGGCGGACCGCGTCGCGGCCCATCTCGCGCATCGGCACGTCGAACCCGCTGAACACCGCGCCTCCCCCGGGTGCCCGGCCGCGGGCGCCGACCGGCGCCCCGAGCACGGCAAGGGAGAGGTCCCGCGGGCAGCGCAGCCCGGCGCGCTCGATGGCGGCGCCCAGCCCGGACAGGGCGGCGCCGGTGTCGGTCTGCTCGACGACGACCGCGGTGACGCCGTCGGCGAGCCAGGCGGCCAGCAGGGCGTCGAGGTCGGTGCCGTCGGTGCGCACCACCAGGCCTGCGGTGCCGGCCCCGGCGGCGCGGGCGCCGCGCAGCACGCCCTCCTCGCGGTCGGTGGAGGCCGGGGCCTGGTCGTGTTCGCGCAGGTAGCGGATGTTCCGGTGCCCGGCGGCGGCGAGCCGCTCCAGCACGGCGGCCGAGGCCGAGACGTAGTCGGCGCCCACGTAGGGGACGTCGGGTTCGTCGCGGCGGCCGATGTAGACGAAGGGGAAGCCGTCCTCGACCAGGTGCCGGATCGGCTCGTCGGGCACGTGGCGGCCGAAGAACAGGCAGCCGTCGGCGACCCGCACCCGCCGCACCGCGGCGGGGTCGTCGGCCCCGGTCCCGGCCCGGGAGGAGCCGGTGAACAGGATGAGGTCCTGGCCCTGGGCGGCGGCCTCCTCCTCCACCCCGACCAGGACCGGGTAGTAGGAGTGCGCCACGTCGGTGGGGAAGGTGGTGCTGAAGGTGTAGAGGCCGAGCATGGCGTTGGCGGCCGAGGCCAGGCGGGTGGCGACGGGGTCGGGCACGTACCCGAGCCGCTCGGCGGCGTCCAGGACCCGCTGGCGCGTTTCCCGGGCCAGGGACATGCCCACGGTGGTGCCGCGCAGGACGAGGGAGACCGTGGTCTGGGAGACGCCGGCCGCCCGCGCGATGTCGGACTGGCGCGGCCTGCGCCGTCCCCTGGCAGCGGGCTGTCGAGTGTTCTCCACCGGCTTCTCCTCCGATACGGCGTCCTAATGCGCATTAGTCCATGACTGTGAGCCGCGTCTCAGGGTTTCGTCAAGGGGTCCGCGGAGATTTCCGGCCGGTATCCGCAGAGTTTCGTTAATACGTATTAGAACCTTGACCAGCGCATCGCGCCTGGTCGAGACTCGGTGGCCATCGGTGCACCCCCGCCCCCTCCCGAAGGAACCCGAGATGTCCGAACCGAACCCCCGGGGAATCGACCGCCGGACCGCCCTGCTGGGCGCCGGAACCCTGGCCGCCGGCGCCCTGATCGCCGGCGGCGCGGCCGTCCCGGCGGCCGCCGCCCCCGCCGCTCCCCCGGCGCCCTCCACAGCGAAAGCGCTGCCCGCCTACCGGTTCGTGCGCGAGGCGCTCGACACCGCGAACCTGGCCTACAACCCGACCGGGGAGCTGATCTTCCCCTGCCTGCGGGGGACGGTCGGCCGCCTGTCCGACGCCCCCGGCCGCTACCTGCTCTACTACGCCCCGCACGACGCCCCGGGCGGGATCTGCCTGGCCTACGCCGACAGCCCCGAGGGCCCGTTCACCGAGCACCCGGGCAACCCGATCGTGTCCCGGGACTGGTCGCCGCACTACTCGGTGAGCCACGTGTCCTCGCCGCACGTCATGTGGAACACCCGGCACCGGGAGATGTGGCTGTACTTCCACGGCGAGAACACCACCACCCGGCTGGCCCGCTCCCGCAACGGGATCGACTTCACCTACCACGGCGTGGTGCTGAACACCGCGATGGTGCCGGGCACCACCGAGGCCTCCTACGCCCGGATGTTCGAGCACCGGCTGGCGGACCGGGGCGCGGACTACGTCATGGTGTTCATGCGCAACGGGACGAACAATCACCGCGACATCGGGTGGGGGTGGTCGGCGGACGGGATCACCTTCGACTTCGCCCGCGAGCCGCTGGTCCGGCACTCCGACGTGGGGGTGGCGAACCTGTCCGGCCCCCACCTGGTGGTCCGGGGCGGGCGCACGCTGGTCGTCTACCACACGAGCGCCGGGGACATCCGGGCGACCGAGGTGGGCGCGGACTTCTCCCGGCGCGACCACCTGGGGGTGGTCCACACGCCGATGGCCGGTCCCCCGGACTCGGGGAGGTCGGCGGCGCCGTCCTTCGGCTCCGACCGGGGCGTGCAGTACATGTTCTACGAGGCGGGGCACCGCCTGGGCGCGACCATCGCCATCGCCCGCGCCGACTGACGCCGCGCCTCCCGCGGCGCCGCCCCCGTCCCGTGCCCGGGGCGGGGGCGGCGCCGGACAGGGGGAAGGCCCCGGGGGATCCCGGGGCCTTCGCGTCGGGTGCGGGGCTCAGGCCCCGTCGCCGACCTTCTCGCGCTCGGCCGGGGCCGCGGCGGCGCGGCGGGCGAACAGCATCCGCGCCACCGGCAGGAGGACGACCACGAGCAGCAGCGCCAGCAGCGTCCCCGAGATGGGGCGCGTGGCGAAGCCCAGGACGTCGCCGTCGAACAGCAGCAGGGACCTGCGCAGCGAGCTCTCCAGCAGCGACCCCAGCACGAACGCCAGGACCAGGGGCCCGGGCTCGAACCCGAACTTCTTCATGAGGTAGCCCAGCACCCCGAAGACGACCACCAGGACGATGTCGAAGACGCTGTTGCGCACCGTGTACACGCCCACCAGGGTGATGAGCACCGTGATCGGGGCGAGGACCGCCGGGCGGATCCGCAGGATCCGCACGAAGAGGCCGACCAGGGGGATGCTCATGATCAGCAGCAGGATGTTGCCGATGTACATCGAGTTGATCACCCCCCAGAACAGCTCCGGCTCCTGGGAGACCAGCTGCGGCCCCGGCGGCACGCCCTGGATGAGCAGCGCCCCGAAGATGACCGCCATGGTGGCGTTGGCCGGGATCCCCAGCGTCAGCAGGGGGATGAACGACGAGGTGGCCGCCGCGTTGTTGGCGGTCTCCGGGGCGGCCACGCCCTCCACCGCGCCCCGGCCGAACCGCTCCGGGGTGCGGGACCGGCGCTTCTCCAGGGCGTAGGAGGCCATCGACGCCAGGGTGGCGCCGCCGCCCGGCAGGATGCCCAGGACGAAGCCCAGGACCGAGCCGCGGGCGATCGCCCCGGAGGACCGGCGCAGGTCGGAGCGGGAGGGCCAGGTGTTGGCGACCTTCACCGGGCCGGAGATCGCGCGGTGGCGCTGCTCCAGGTTGTGCAGGATCTCCCCGATGCCGAACAGGCCCATCGCGATCGGCACGAAGTCGAGCCCGTCGGCCAGGGCCAGGGAGTCGAACGTGAACCGCTCGGCGCCGGTGAAGGTGTCGCGGCCCACGGTCGCCAGCAGCAGGCCGAGCCCGGCGGCGACCAGCGCCTTGACCCGCCCGCCGTTGCCGACGGTGGCCACCAGCAGGATGCCCAGCAGGGCCAGCACCGTGTACTCCGGCGGGCCGAAGTCCAGCGCGAAGCCCGCGACCAGGGGGGCCACCACGGACAGGGCGACGATCGAGACCGTGCCGCCCGCGAAGGACCCGATGGCGGCGATCCCCAGCGCGGTCCCGGCGCGGCCCTGCTTGGCCAGCATGTGGCCGTCGAACACCGTCACCACCGACGAGGCCTCGCCGGGCAGGCGGAGCAGGACCGAGGTGATGGTGCCGCCGTACTGGGCGCCGTAGAAGATGCCCGCGAGCATGATGATCGCGGTCACGGGCTCGATGCCGAAGGTCAGGGGCAGCAGGATCGCGATGGTGGCCGCGGGGCCCAGTCCGGGCAGCACCCCGACCAGCATGCCGATCAGGACGCCGATCAGGCAGTAGAGCAGGTTGGTCGGTTCGAGGACGACGCCGAACCCGTTGATCATGGGGGCCAGGGAATCCATCGGCACTTCCTAGAAGAGGTGGGGGATCGGCACGGACAGCAGGCCCACGAAGACCGCGTAGAAGGCCGCGACGATGAGGACCGAGGCCACGGCGGACAGCCGCCAGGACTCGCCGCCGAGGAAGCGCAGCCACACGAACGCCAGCAGCGCCGAGGGGATCTCGAAGCCGATCGTGCCGATCAGGGCGATGAAGCCGGCCATCGTGCCGACCCCGGCGAGGATCTTCCACGAGGCGGCGGAGAAGGCCTCGGTGTCCGCGGTGCGGCGGGCCGTCCCCAGCAGGACGCACCCCAGCACGGTGATCGCGGCGCAGACGACCAGGGGCCAGGTGCCCGCCTCGGGCTCGGCCGGGGTGCCGACGCCCAGGAACCAGGAGGCGAGGCATCCGGCCGCGCCGAAGGCGGTGACCACGAGGGCGACCGCGACGTTGGCCGCCGGGCCCAGCGGCTCCGGGGCGTCCTCGGGCCCGGCGTCCGCGTCCTGTACTTCCGCGTTCTGCGCTTCCGCCTCCGGCGCTCCGGGGTCCTCCGTGCCCAGGGCCGTTTCGGGGGGCGCGGCGGCAGTGTCCGGAGCCTGCGGGGCGGTGTCCGCGGCGTCCGGGGCGGGCGCCCCGCCGGAGGCCGGTCCGGCCTCCGGCACCACGGGCTTTCCGGGTCCGGCCCCCATCAGCCCTCTCCGCGCATGTCGATCCCGTACTCCTCGACCATGGCCCGGTAGGACTCCCGGGAGGCGTTCCACTCCTCCACCACCTGGGCGGGCTCGGTCTCGTGCGGGGTGAAGAAGTTGTCCTCGTTGAAGGTCCGGTACGCCTCACCGGCGAAGACCTCGTCGAACGCCGAGCGCAGCGTCTCGACGACCTCCTGCGGGGTGCCGCCGGGGGCGACCACGGCCCGGTACTGGGAGACCAGCACGTCGTAGCCCTCCTCCGCGGCGGCGGGCACGTCGGGCAGGTACTGGTTGCGCTCGTCGGCGAAGGTGGCCAGCGGGGTCAGCTCGCCCGCCTCGATCTGCGGCATGGCCTCGCCGATCTGCACCACGCCCACGTCCACCTGCGAGCCCAGGACGGCGACCAGGGTGGGCGAGCCGCCGTCGAAGGGAACGGGGGTGCCCTCCACGCCCGCCTGCGCGAAGAGCAGCTCCTGCGCGAGCTGGCTGCCGGTGCCGACGCCGGTCGTGCCGTACTTGATGCCGTCGCCGTCCTCGACCAGGTCCTGGAGGGTGTCGAAGTCCGAGGAGGCGGCGGTGACGAGCACGTAGTCGTCCCGCGAGATGCCGGTGACGACCTCGAAGTCGGCCAGGTCGACGGCCTCGTCCTCGGCCACGGCCAGCGGGGTGATGGCGACCAGGGAGGCGTTGATGACCATGAGGTTCTGGCCGTCGGGCTCCTGGGCGGCGAGCTCGCCCGCGGCCAGGGCGCCGTTGGCGCCGGGGGTGTTGACGACGGGCATCGCGACGCCCAGCGGCTCCTGGGCGCCCTCGGCCAGGGCGCGGGCGATGAGGTCGGTGCTGCCTCCGGGGTCCTGGCCGACGAGGAGGTCGATCGGACCCCGGGGGTAGTCGCCGCCACCGCCGCCCCCGCCCGACAGGTTCCCGCCGCAGGCCGAGGCGGTCAGCGAGAGGCCGAGGGCCGCGGCGGCGGCCGCCGTGCGGCGCGCGTAACGCCCGCGCGGTGTGTGGGTCATGTTTCCTCCTGCTTGCGATGCCGTACCGGGGGGCCGGCGCATCTGTGAACGGGGTCACGCGTTCGGGTGAGTGGCAGCATAGAAAGCCTCGATCATGCATGTCCAAGTCGAATGCGGCATAAGCTGATACCTTCAGGGCATCATGTTCTCTTTCGAGCAACTGCGGGGTTTCGTCGCGGTCGCGGAGGAACTGCACTTCGGCCGGGCCGCCGAGCGCCTGTCGATGACCCAGCCCCCGCTGAGCCGCCAGATCCAGAAGCTGGAGCGCGAGGTCGGGGTCCTGCTCCTGGAGCGCGACCGCCGCCACGTGGTCCTCACCGCCGCCGGGGAGGCCTTCCTGGCCGAGGCCCGGCGCCTGCTCGCCCTGGCCGAGCGCGCCCCCGACCTGGCGCGGCGGATCTCGGCCGGGTCCAGCGGCACCCTGCACATCGGGTTCACCGCGGCCTCCTCCTACGGGGTCCTGGGCCGCCTGCTCAACACCGTGGAGGAGCAGCTCCCCGAGATCGACATCGAGCTGTCGGAGATGGTCACCCGCGAGCAGGTCGCGGCGCTCTCCTCCGGGGAGCTCGACCTGGGCCTGGGCCGCCCGCCGTTCGACTCGGAGCTCTTCGGATCCCGGGTCCAGCACCGCGAGCAGCTGCTCGTGGCCGTGCCGCGGGACCACCCGCTGGCGGCGCGGCCGGGGCCGCTGCGGCCCGACGACCTCATCGACGTGCCGCTGATCATGCACTCCCCCATCAAGGCGCGGTACTTCTACGACCTGGTGGTGAGCCTGCTGCCCATCTCCCACCAGAACGTCGTCCACACGGTCAGCCAGGTGCTGACGATGGTGTGGCTGGTCGCGGCGGGCCGGGGCATCGCCTTCGTGCCGGCCTCGGCCACCGGCCTGGGCGTGGAGGGCGTGGTCTACCAGGCGCTGGAGGGGCTGCCCGAGGACCCGGTGGAGCTGCACCTGATCTGGCCGCGGGCCACGCGCAACCCCGTCGTCCGGCGCGTCCTGGAGATCGGCCCCGGCTGAGGGCGCCCGCCTCCCCCGTCGGCGGGACCCGGCCCGGAACACGAGGACCTTGATGCCCCCCCGGTATCAGTTGATGCAAAACCAGTCTTGGACAGCATCGAAACTCACTCCGTACGGTAACGGCAACACACCCGCGGGCACCGGCCCACCGGGCCGCCCCCACCTACGCGAGGACGACGCGTGAACCCGATGCACCCCGATGACCTGGCACGGAGGCTCTCCCTGGGCCTCCTGTCCTTCCCCGTGACCCACTTCGACGCCGACCTCGCCTTCGACGAGGACCGTTACCGGGAGCACCTGTCCTGGCAGGCCGAGCACGACGTGGCGGGCCTGTTCGCCGCGGGCGGCACCGGCGAGGGCTTCTCCCTCACCCCCGAGGAGATCGACCGCGTGGTGCGCGCCGCGGTCGGCGAGGTCGGCGGGCGCGTGCCCGTGCTCGCCCCGGCGACCGGCGGCACCGCCGCGGCCGCCGCCCAGGCCCGCGCCGCCCAGGAGGCGGGCGCGGACGGCGTCCTGCTGCTGCCGCCCTACCTCACCGAGGCCGGGCAGGAGGGCCTGATCGAGCACGTGAGCGCCGTGTGCCGGGCCACCGACCTGGGCGTGATCGTCTACAGCCGGGCCAACGCCGTGTACACCCACCACACGGTGGCCGCCCTCGCCGAGCGCAACCCCAACCTCATCGGCCTCAAGGACGGCGTCGGGGACATCGAGGCGATGACGCGCACCTACGCCACCGTCGGGGACCGCCTCATCTACATCGGCGGCCTGCCGACCGCCGAGACCTTCGCCCTGCCCCTGACGGAGCTGGGCGTGACCACCTACTCTTCGGCGATGTACAACTTCGTCCCCGGGTTCGCCCTGGAGTTCTTCGCCGCGGTCCGCTCCCGGGACCGGGCGGAGGTCTACCGCAGGCTCAACGAGTTCGTGCTGCCGTACCTGGAGATCCGCGACCGGGGCCGCGGCTACGCCGTCTCCATCGTCAAGGCCGGGCTGGACGCCGTCGGCCGCCACGGCGGGCCGGTCCGCCCGCCGCTGACCGCCCTCGCCGAGGACGAGTGCGCGGAACTCGCCGCCCTGATCCGAAAGGTCTCCTGAATGTCCGAGCACACCGCCTCCGCGACCGCGGCCCTGGACGGCCGCCCCCTCGTGGCGGGGCGGCCCGTGGAGGGGGCCGCCGGCTCCCTGCTCGCGGTCGACCCCGCCACCGGCGAGGAGTTCGGCCCGCCCATCGGGCTGGTGGACGCGGCTCAGATCGAGGAGGCCACCCGGGCCGCGGAGGAGGCGTTCGACGCCTTCCGCTCCCAGACCCCGGCCGAGCGCGCCGCCTTCCTGCGCCGCGCCGCCGACAACATCGACGGGCTGGGCGAGGAGCTGGTGGACCGGGCGGTGCGCGAGACGGGCCTGCCCCGCGCCCGCATCGAGGGCGAGCGCGCCCGCACCACCGGCCAGCTGCGCATGTTCGCCGGCATCGTCGAGCGGGGCGACGCCCTCCAGGCCCGGATCGACCCCGCGCTGCCCGACCGCGCCCCGCTGCCCCGCCCCGACCTGCGCCTCGTGCACATCCCGGTCGGGCCGGTCGCCGTCTTCGGCGCGAGCAACTTCCCGCTGGCCTTCTCCACGGCGGGCGGCGACACCGCGTCGGCGCTGGCCGCGGGCTGCCCCGTGGTGGTCAAGGGGCACAACGCCCACCCCGGCACCGCGCTGCTGGTCGGACGCGCCGTGGCGGACGCCGTCGCCGCCTCCGGGCTGCCGCCGGGCGTGTTCTCCGTGCTGTTCGGCGCGGGGAACGACATCGGCCGGGCCCTGGTGACCGACCCCCGGATCAGGGCCGTGGCCTTCACCGGCTCGCGGGCCGGGGGCCGGGCCCTGATGGACCTCGCCGCCGCCCGGCCCGAGCCCGTCCCCGTGTTCGCCGAGATGTCCTCGGTCAACCCGGTCGTGATCCTCCCCGGCGCCCTCGCCGGCGAGGGCGCGACCGCGCTGGCCGACGCCTACGTCGCCTCCCTCACCCTGGGCTCGGGGCAGTTCTGCACCAACCCCGGGGTGGTGTTCGTCCCCGAGGGCCCGGACGGCGACCGGTTCGTCGACCGCGCCGCGCGGCTCGTGTCCGAGGCGGCCGGGAACACCATGCTCACCGCCGGTATCGCCGCCGCCTTCGACCGGGGCGTGCGGGCGCTGGAGGACCACCCCGGCACCGAGGCCGCCGCCCGGGGCGAGGCCGGACCCGGCCCCAACGCCCCGGCCCCCGCCCTGTTCACCGTGGACGGGGATGCCTTCGCCGCCGACCCCCGCCTCCAGGAGGAGGTGTTCGGCGCCGCGGGCCTGCTGGTCCGCCACTCCTCGGCGCAGGCGCTGGCCGGGACCCTGGAGCGGATGGAGGGCCAGCTCACCGCCACCCTGCACGCCGACGCCGGGGACCCCGGCGACCTGGCCGCGGCGCACGCCCTGCTGCCGGTCCTGGAGCGGCGCGCCGGGCGGCTGCTGTTCGGCGGCTGGCCGACCGGGGTCGAGGTCGCGCACGCCATGGTGCACGGCGGCCCCTACCCCGCCACCTCCGACTCCCGCGGCACCTCCGTGGGCGGCCTCGCCCTGAACCGCTTCCTGCGGCCGGTCTCCTACCAGGGGATGCCCGACGCCCTGCTGCCGCCCGCGCTGCGGGAGGGCGACCCCTGGCGGCTGGACCGGCGGATCGACGGCACGCTGGTGCCGGGAGGACAGGCCTGATGAGCACACCCGTCATCACCTCCGTCGAGGTCGTCCCCGTCGCCGGGCACGACAGCATGCTGCTCAACCTCAGCGGCGCGCACGGCCCCTTCTTCACCCGCAACATCGCGATCCTCACCGACAGCGAGGGGCGCACCGGGCTGGGCGAGGTGCCGGGCGGAGAGGCGATCCGGTCCACGATCGCCGACGCCGCCGACCTCGTCGTCGGCCGCCCCGTGGCCGAGCTCAACCCGCTCCTGCGACGGGTGCAGGACGCCTTCGCCGACCGGGACCGGGGCGGTCGGGGGCGGCAGACCTTCGACCTGCGCACCACCGTGCACGCGGTCACCGCCCTGGAGTCGGCCCTGCTCGACCTGCTGGGGCAGCACCTGGGCGTGCCCGTGTGCGACCTGCTCGGCGAGGGCCGCAGGCGCGACCGGGTGCCCATGCTGGGCTACCTGTTCTACATCGGGGACCGGGCCCTGACACCGCTCCCCTACCTCGCCGAGAAGGAGCCCGCCGACGACTGGGAGCGGCTGCGGCGCGAACCCGCGCTCACGCCGGAGGCCGTGGTGGCGCTGGCCGAGGCCGCCGCGGACCGGTACGGGTTCCGCGACTTCAAGCTCAAGGGCGGGGTGTTCTCCGGGGAGGAGGAGGTGGCCGCCGTCCGGGCACTGGCCGCGCGCTTCCCCGACGCCCGCATCACCCTGGACCCCAACGGCGCCTGGTCGCTGGCCGAGGCGGTCGCCCTCTGCTCGGACCTGCACGGCGTGCTCGCCTACGCCGAGGACCCGTGCGGCGCCGAGGACGGCTACTCCTCCCGCGAGGTGATGGCGGAGTTCCGGCGGGCCACCGGCCTGCCCACGGCCACCAACATGATCGCCACCGACTGGCGGCAGCTGGCGCACAGCGTCCGCACGCACGCGGTGGACATCCCGCTGGCGGACCCGCACTTCTGGACGATGCGCGGCTCGGTGCGGGTGGCCCAGCTGTGCCGGGACTTCGGGCTCACCTGGGGGTCGCACTCCAACAACCACTTCGACATCTCCCTGGCGATGTTCACCCACGTGGGCGCCGCCGCCCCCGGGCCGATCACGGCCCTGGACACGCACTGGATCTGGCAGGACGGACAGGCGCTGACCCGGCGGCCGCCGCGCATCGAGGACGGCGGGATCACCGTCCCGACCGCGCCCGGCCTGGGCGTGGAGCTGGACCGCGACGCCCTGGACGCGGCCCACCGGCTCTACCTGGAGCACGGGCTGGGCGCGCGCGACGACGCCGCAGCGATGCAGTACCTGATCCCCGGATGGGCCTTCGACCCCGACCGCCCGGCCCTGGTCCGCTGACACCGCCCCCTTCCCTTGGAGCCCTCATGAACACCCCCTCACCGTCCGCCGGGACCCCGAGCGCCGCGCCGGAGCGCGGCGGCGCGGCCGACCGGATCGCCTCGGTCTCCCTCTCCCGGGTCGACCTCCCCCTGGCCGCCCCGATCAGCGACGCCAAGGTGCTGACCGGGCGCCAGCGGCCGCTCACCTCGGTGTCGATGCTGTTCGCCGAGATCCGCACCGAGGAGGGGCTGGAGGGGATCGGCTACACCTACTCCAAGCGGGCCGGCGGGCCGGGCCAGTACGCCCACGCCCGCGAGGTGGCGCACGAGCTGGTCGGCGAGGACCCCAGCGACATCCAGCGCCTGTGGACCCGCCTGGTGTGGGCGGGGGCGTCGGTGGGCCGCAGCGGCCTGGCGGTCCAGGCGATCGCCGCCATGGACATCGCGCTGTGGGACCTCAAGGCCAAGCGGGCCGGCCTGCCCCTGGCCAAGCTGCTCGGCGCGCACCGGGACGCCGTGGACTGCTACAACACCTCCGGCGGGTTCCTGTCCTCGCCGCTGGAGGAGGTCGTGGAGAACACCCGGGCCGCCCGGGCGGCGGGCATCGGCGGGATCAAGATCAAGGTCGGGCACCCCGACAGGCGGGTCGACCTGGCCCGGGTGGCCGCGGTCCGCGAGGAGCTCGGCGACTTCCCGCTCATGGTGGACGCCAACCAGCAGTGGAACCGGAGCACGGCGGTGCGCATGGGGCGGCTGCTGGAGGAGTTCGACCTGGTCTGGATCGAGGAGCCGCTGGACGCCTACGACGCCGAGGGTCACGCGGCCCTGGCCCGCGAGCTGGCCACGCCGATCGCCACCGGCGAGATGCTCACCAGCGTGGCCGAGCACGAGGAGCTGCTGCGGGCCGGCGCGGTGGACTTCATGCAGCCGGACGCGCCGCGCGTCGGCGGGATCACCCCCTTCCTGGAGATCATGGCGCGCGGCCGGCGGGCCGGGGTGCGCATGGCCCCGCACTTCGCGATGGAGATCCACCTGCACCTGGCGGCGGCCTACGAGATCGACCCGTGGGTCGAGCACTTCGACTGGCTGGAGCCGCTCTTCGAGGAGCGGCTGGAGATCGCGGACGGGCGCATGCGCGTCCCGGACCGGCCGGGGCTGGGGTTCTCGCTCAGCGAGCGGGCGCGCGAGTGGACCGCGCAGCAGGCGTTCGTGGACGCCGACGGGGTGCGGGACGTGCGGGGCTGACCCCCGCGTCGCCCGGGCGCGGCCCCGCCTCCGGCTCCGGCCGGGCGCGGGGCCGCTCCGTGTGCCCGGCCGCCGTCCGGACCGCCGCGGGCGCCCCCGTCGTGCCTTCGCCGCTCCCGGGACGCGCGTCGCGATACTCGACCCATGCTCAGCGGAATCCTCGAACGCGTCCTGCCCGCCTCGCAACTGCGCAGCCCGGACGACCTGCTGGACGACCTCGACCTGTCCACGGGGGACAGCCGTGCCAAGAGATCGGCGTTCTGGACGATGCTCACGCTGTCCGCGCTCATCGCCGCCGGGGGCGTCCTGACCGACTCCACGGCCACGGTGATCGGCGCGATGATCATCGCGCCGCTGTCCACCCCGATCATGGGGATCGCCCTGGGCATCGTCCGCCGGAGCCGGACCGACTCGGTCCGGACGGTCGTGCTGGGGTGCCTGCTCGTGATCGGTGTCGGCGTGGTGTTCTCCCTGGTCGTGCCCGGGGGCTACGACCTGCTCCAGAACGGCCAGGTCGCCGGGCGGACCTCCCCGGGGCTGCTGGACCTCGTCGCCGCCCTGGCCACCGGGGCGGCCGGGGCGGTGGGCCTGTGCCGCCGCGACGTGGCCGCGGTCCTGCCGGGGGTGGCGATCGCGATCTCCCTGGTCCCGCCCCTGGTCGTGGTGGGCGTGTGCCTGGGGCAGGGCGCGCTGTGGCTGTCGGCGGGGGCCGCGGTGCTGTTCCTGTCCAACCTGCTCGCCCTGGTCTTCGCGGGCATGGTGGTGTTCGCGGCCTCCGGGCACGGCGTCCCCGACGGGGACGGGGCCGCCCGGTCCGGGCGCAGGCCGCGGATCGTCCTGGGCGCGCTGTTCGCGGTCGTGTTCGTCCTGCTGGCCGTCAACACCACCGCCACCGTCCTGATCGCGGTGTGGACGCACCGGGTCGAGGAGGCCGCCGACCGCTGGATCGCGCGGCAGCCGGACGCGTCGGTCACCCGCGTGTACACCGCCTCCCGGACGATGCACGTCGAGGTGCGCGCCCGGGAGGTGCCGCCGGTCGGCTCCCTGCTGGCCGACCTGCGCGGCCGGGTCCCCGACCGGCTCGTGATCGTGGTGGAGACCACGCGCGGCGAGTTCGTCGAGGCCGGCCCGGTCGGACGGTGACCGGGGCCGGCGCGACGCGGCGGCCGGGGGCGTACGAACGCCCCCGGCCGCCGGACCGCTCCGTCGGCGGGGTGCGGGTCCCGGGCGCCCGCGGGGGGCGCCGGCCCGGCCCGCCTCCCCTCAGGGGGTGACGATCGGGAAGTCGGGGCGCGCCTCGTCCAGGACGGCCGTCAGCCGCCGGAGCACGCCGGCGTCCCCCTCGTGCTCGATCCCGTCCAGGTCGCCCGTGGACAGCAGCTCGAGCAGTTCCGGCTTGGACAGGGTCAGCGTCAGGTCGGCGCCGCCGCCCTTGGGGTCGGGGTAGTGGATGAGCACCCCGTTGGACAGCAGCGCCCGGTACCGCTCGCCGCTGTCGGTCATGTGCAGGTCCAGCGACAGCTTCTCCTTCCAGGCGCGCGGCCCGTCGACGCGGATCCCCACCGAGTCGAGGATCTGGGTGACACTGAGCGCCGACTCCATGCTCTCGGCCAGGGCGATGGCCGTGGGCGGCACCCCCTCGCGCAGCTCCTGCGCGCCGACCAGGAAGAAGTTGCGCCAGGTGGCGCACTCGGCCCCGTGGCCGAGCCGGGTCAGCACCTCGGCCAGCAGGTCTTTCGCCCCGGCGTGGTCGGGGTCGGCGAAGACGGCGTGCGAGGCCAGCTCGGCGGCGAACCTGAGGTCGTCCTCGTCGGCGAAGGAGCGGGCCCGGTCCACGAGGGCGTCGACCCCGCCCATGGCCTTGGCGTAGCGTTCCCCCTGGGCCTGGGGCGGGTGCTGCCACAGGTGGGCGGGGTTGCCGTCGAACCAGCCCATGTAGCGCTGGTAGACGGCCTTGATGTTGTGCGAGACGGAGCCGTAGTAGCCGCGGGTGCTCCACGCCCGCTCCAGGCCGGGCGGGAGCGGCAGCTCCTCGGCGATCTCGATGCCCGTCGACCCCTTGTTCATCATCCGGAGCGTCTGGTCGTGCAGGTAGGCGTACATGTCGCGCTGCTCGGTGAGGAACCCGCGGATGTCCTCGGTGCCCCAGGTCGGCCAGTGGTGGGAGGCGAACACGACGTCGGAGTCGTCGGCGAACAGCTCGATGGTCTCGTTGAGGTAGCGCGACCACATGCGGGCGTCGCGGACCTGGGCGCCGCGCAGGGTGAGCAGGTTGTGCAGGGTGTGGCAGGCGTTCTCGGCGGTGCACAGGGCGCGGCGCTCGGGGAGGTGGAAGTTCATCTCCGCGGGGGCCTCGGTGCCCGGGGTCATCTGGAAGACGAACCGGACCCCGTCCAGGGTCTCCTCCTGGCCGGTGCGGGTGATCTCCAGGGTCGGCGGGATCAGCCCCACCTTCCCCTGGGAGGTGCCCGGGCCCAGGCCCACCCCCACGAACCCCTCGGGGCCGTGGTCGAGCGCGAAGGCGGTGAAGTACATGCCGCGCCGGATCATGGCGGTGCCGGCGTAGACGTTCTCCGAGACCGCGTGCTCCATGAAGTGCTCCGGGGCCACGATCGGCACCCTGCCGGAGGCGACGTCGGCCTCGTCCACGACCCCGGCCACGCCGCCGAAGTGGTCCAGGTGCGGGTGGGTGTAGACGACCGCGGTGACGGGGCGGTCGCCGCGGTGCTCGCGGTACAGCTTCAGCCCCGCGGCGGCGACCTCCTCCGAGACCAGCGGGTCGATGACGACCACCCCGGTGTCGCCCTCGATGAGGGTCATGTTGGACAGGTCCATGCCGCGGATCTGGTAGACGCCCTCGACGACCTCGAACAGGCCGTTGATCGCCGTCAGCCTGCTCTGCCGCCACAGGTGCGGGTGGACGGTCGGCGGCGCGGTCTCGGCGCCGTCGAGGAGGAAGGAGAAGTCGCGCACGTCCCAGACGGTCCTGCCGTCCTCACCGGTGATGTGCTGTGGGCCGGGGGCGATGAACCCGCGGCCGGCGTTGTCGAAGTCCGCGGTGTCGTCCGGGGAGGGCTCCGCGGAGGCGGTGTGGTCGTCCCCCGCCCTGGTCCGCGGAACGCCTGCGGTCCTGCTCCCGGTCTCGGTGGCACGCGCCATGGACCCCTCCTGAAGATGCGCTGTTCGGTCCGGGGCAACCCCCGAACCGTGAAAGTTCCGGGTCGGATCTACCCGTCCCGCGCCCGGATCAGGGCCAAGGGGCGGTCAACGTCTCTTTTGCCGGGGCGGCGCGGAGGGCGGCGCCCGGGTCCGGGGGCCGCCCTCCGGCGCCTCACCGCGCCGCGGCCTCCGACGGCAGGGAGACCTCGACCCGGTCGCGGGTCCCCCAGTCGGCGATGCGCCCGCAGGTGAGCATCGCGTACAGGTACAGGGGCCTCAGGAGGACGAGCCTCCACAGCGTGGCCACCGGTGCCAGCAGGAACAGCAGGAACCTCTGGAGCACCGTCTCGTCCGAGCGCACGATGGTGAAGATCCGCAGCGTCATCAGGTAGCCGACGGCCGTCCCGATCACCAGCGCGGCCACGGCGATGTCCCCCGCCTGCGCCCGCAGCCCCGGGTGGGCCAGGATCAGCAGGGGGATCGCGTACCCCAGGAACAGGTGGAGGTACTCCAGCACCGTCACCCAGAACACGACGCCCCGCACCGGCATGTAGCGCAGCCACCACAGGTGCCGGACGGTCGTGCCGCGCATCCAGCGCAGCTGCTGGCCGAAGTAGTGCCCGGCGCGCTCGGGCACCAGGGTGAAGACCAGCGACGAGGGCTGGTGGACCGTGTCGCCTTCGAGCAGCGCGTAGAAGGTGAGCATGGAGTCGTCGTTCATCTGCATCGGACGGCCCATGAAGGTCTCGTTCTCGTAGACCCCGGCCCGGTCGCGGACCAGGTGGGCCCGGTAGAAGGCCAGCGTCCCCGAGTTGATCGTGACCCGGCGCAGGACCGACTGAGCGCTGCGCAGCCCCCGGGTGAACGGCAGGTACAGCAGGCCGGTCATCCGGGTCAGCAGGTTGGTGCTCCGGTTGAGGACGATGACGTGCCCGGCGACCGACTGCACCTTCGGGTCGGCGAAGGGCGCGAGCCCCTCCCGCACGGCGTGCCGGTCCATGACCGAGTCGCTGTCGAGCGTCACGAAGACGTCCGCGTCGTCCTGGGCGAGGACGTGCATCTGGGCGTAGCGCTTGCCCCGGTTCGGGGTGCGGTCCCAGGTCGCCTCCACCCCCGCGGCGGCCGCCCGCTCCAGGAACCGGTCCCGGATGTCGGCGTAGTCGACCGCCTCCCCGGTGTCGGGGTCGGCGGAGCCGTCGTCGACGACCCGGACCCGGTCCACCGGGCGGCTCTGCTCCAGGACCGAGCGCAGGCACATCTCCAGCACCCGGGGGTCCTCGTTGTAGACCGGGATCTGCACGGTGACGAACAGGCGGTCGAGTTCGGCCGCCTGCTCGCCGGTGGCCCGCATCGGGCGCTCGAACCAGGCCAGCGGGACCCACCACAGCAGGGCGAAGCACGCGAGCCACACCAGCCCCAGACTGGTCTCGGATCCCATCCCGTGGCGGACCGTCACCACGAGGTGCGCCGCACCCCAGGCGAAGAATCCGCTCAGGGCCAGCGCCGCGAGCGCGGCGGCCATTCCGGGGCGCACGCAGCGCGCGGTCGGAAGCTCCTCGGGGCCGTGTTCCGTCGTCACTCGGTCGGACCCCGGTCCGGACGGAACGAGAACCTGATGAAGAGCGCTCCGACGAGCGTCAGCACCAGCCCGATGGCGATGAGCCACAGGTGTCCCGTGGCGAGGCCCGTGGCCGCCAGTGTGGCTCCCGACCCCGTTGCCGATCCGTAGGGCATGGCCCTCCCTTTCATGCTTTCCCGATGGAACGGCTCCCACTGTTCCATCCCCCTTTACGGGGTTTCGGTCCGGCGGTGAAAGTTTCACGCCAAGAGAACCCAAGGAAAACGCAAATTCGAAGGGACGAAAAGGGCAGGGGGATCCTTCGAAGAAATGCCGGATATCCGCACATGAGGAAGGAGGGTCCGGCGGGGCGTCGAGGACGGGGTGTTCAGGAGAGCAGCGCCTCCAGCCCCTTGGCGGCGAAGACGCCGCCGAAGACGAACAGCACCGTCATGGTGACGGTGTCGTTGTTGGCGATCAGCCAGGTGCGCGCCCGCTCCAACGCCCGGCGCCCGCGCTCCCCGGAAACGGCGGCCGCGGCCACCGGCACGAGCAGGCCGAGGCTGCCCAGCACGGCGAAGACCAGCGCGGCCGCCGGTGTCCCACCGGCCCCCGGGCCGAACGCCGCGATGGCCGCGCCGCCGCCGGCCGCCATCGCCAGGCTCTTGGGGTTGGCCCCGGCCAGCAGCGCCGCCAGCCCCACGACCCTGCCGGCGCCCATGGAGTCGATGGCGGTCAGCCAGGCGGGCGGCGCGGGGTCGGCCCCCTCGGGCCGTTTCATGTGGTCCCTCAGGTTCTTGACCGCGACCAGCAGCAACAGCAGGCCCAGCAGCAGCTGCACCCAGCCGACCCACGCCGGGGAGTCCCCGGCGGCGGTGGTGTCCCCGGCTCCGGCGATGAGCGCCACCGCGGTGGAGACGACGAAGACGACGCCCGCCCAGGTGAGGACGAAGACCAGGGCCTTGCCCCGGCCGCCCGGGGCCATGAGCAGCAGGATCACGGCCACGATCGGCAGCGGGGCGGCGATCAGCCCCAGCGCGAACGGCAGGACCTGCGCGAGTGCGTTGAGCACGGTTCCTCCGGTCAGTCGTCGGATGCGGGAGCGCGTTCGGTTCCGGTCCCCGGTTTCCGGGGCGGTCGCGCGCCCAGTGCGTCCACGCCCGAGCGCACCGACCAGAACACGCGGTCCCGGCCGATGTCGTCGAGCAGCCCGGTCCGCCGCAGCAGTTCCCGGACCGGCCCCTTCACCCGGGCCAGGGACAGCTCCACCCCCTCCGCCGCCAGTTCGGCCCGCAGGTCGCGGAGCATGTCCACCGCGGTGGCGTCCATGTGAGTGACGGCCTCCATGTTGACCATGAACCAGCGGACCTCCTCCCCCTCCGCACGGGACTCCGCCACCAGCCGCCGGACCCGGGAGGCGAAGTAGGGGGCGTTGGGGAAGAACAGCGGGGCGTCGAACCGGTAGACGATCAGCCCCTCGTGGGTGAGCGCGCCGGTGGTCGTGACGTCGCGGTAACCGTCGATGTCCTCGGAGGTGCCCAGGACCGCGTCGTGCGGGCGCACCGCCCGGTAGACGAAGACGCCGACGGACACCAGGACCGCGATCCCCACCCCGGTGAGCACCCCCCACAGCAGGACGGCGAGCAGGGTGACCGCCGCGAGCGCCGCCTCCACCGGGGAGACGCGGCGCAGCTCCCCGAACCCGCGCAGGTCGATCAGCCCCGCGCAGGCCACGATGATGACCACCGCGAGCGCGGCCTTGGGCAGCGGCTCCACCAGCGGCATCGCGAACACGGCGACGGCCGCCACCACGACCCCGGCCGTCACCCCCACCAGCTGCGAGGAGCCCCCGACGGAGACGTTGAGCGCGGTGCGGGACGCACTGGAGCCGACCGGGAACGCCTGGGTGAACCCGGCGGCGATGTTGGCGGCGCCCAGCCCGGCCAGCTCGCGGTTCGCGCTCACCGTGTACCCGAACGTGCGGGCGTAGCCGCGGGTCAGCGCCGCCCCGTCGGCGAACCCCACCATGGCCAGGCCCAGGGCGGGCGCCAGCAGGACGGACAGGTCGTCCCGGCCCACGTCCGGGAGGCGCGGCGCGGGGAGCCCGGCGGCCACCTCGCCCACCACGGCCACCCCGCGGCCGGCCAGGTCGCCCAGGGCCGACACGGCGATCGCGGCGGCGACCACGACCAGGGCGCCCGGGACGGCCGGGACGAACCGGCGCAGGACCAGGGCCAGGGCCAGCAGGGCGGCGCTCAGGACCAGGGTGGGCACGTGCGTGTCCCCCAGCCCCGCGGCCACCTCCCACAGGACCGGGAAGAACCCCCGGGCCTCGGTCGGTATCCCGAACAGCTTGCCCAGCTGCACGGCGGCGATGAGCAGGGCGGTGCCGTTGACGAAGCCCAGCAGCACCGGCCGGGACAGGAAGTCGGCCATGAAGCCCAGCCGCAGCAGCGCGGCCGCCAGGTACACCGTGCCCACGAGCAGGGCCAGCGCGGCCGCGAGCGCCGCGTAGCGCAGCGCGTCCCCTCCGGCGAGCGGGGCGACGATCCCCAGGGTGAGCGCGGCCAGCACCCCCTCGGGTCCGACCACCAGGTGGCGGGAGGAGCCGAACAGGGTGTAGGCGAGCAGCGGCAGCAGGGTGGCGTACACCCCGGCCACCGGGGAGAGCCCCGCGAGCTCGCCCATGGCCAGCCCCGCCGGGACGGCGACCGCCGCCACCGACACCCCCGCGAACACGTCCCGGGCCGCGCCCGCCCGGGTCCACCCCCGGACGGGCCGCACACCCGGCGGCGGGGACGGGGGCCGCGGCAGGAACCGGCGGCGCCCGCTCACGATCCCTCACCCGGGTCGGCACCGCCGCGGATGCGGGCGCGGGCGGCCCGCACCGCCTCCTCCACCGACGGGTACAGCACCTCGGGGTGGTGCAGCAGGTCACGGACCTGGCCCAGGTCGCGGGCGAGGAACAGGTCGGCCCCGTGTCCGGACAGCCCGTCGGCGAGCCGGTCGAGCATGCGCGCGGCGGTGGCGTCCACAAAGGGCACCGCGCGCATGTCCAGGACCACCGCCCGCACGTCCCGCGGGCGGGCCGCGTCCACGAGCCGGTCGTGCACGTACTCGGAGTTGGCGAAGTACAGGCCGCTCTCCACCCGCAGTACAGCCACCCGGTCCTCGGGGGCCGCGGCGGGGTCGCGCGCCCGGTCCACCCACCGGGGGGAGGCGCCCCCGGGCCCGGTGACCCTGCCCAGTTCGGCCAGGTGGGGGCGGGAGGAGCGGCGCAGCAGGAGCAGCAGCGAGATGCCCACGCCGACCAGCAGGCCCTGGAGGGTGCCCAGCAGCAGCACGCCGAGCAGGGCGGCGACGGCGCCCAGGAAGTCGGTCCGGGCGGCCAGGCCGTAGACGGCGGTCAGCGCCGGGGTGGCGAGCCGGTACAGCTCCCGCAGCGCGGCCGCGTCCACCAGTTCCAGGACGGCGGAGACCACCACGGCGGCCAGCACCGCCTCGGGCAGCTTCTCGAACAGGCCGGTGAGGAACAGCAGGGTGAGGACCGTGAGCAGTGCGGCGGTCAGCCCGGACACCTGGGAGCGGGCCCCGGCCGCGCCGTTGACGGCGGTCTTGGACAGGCTGCCGTTGACCACCATGCCCGAGCACAGCCCCGAGGCCAGGTTGGCGCCGCCCAGGCCGAGGAGTTCGCGGTCGGGGTCGATGCGGTCCCCCGACTTGGCGGCGTAGGTGCGGGCCGCCCCGAGCCCCTCGGCGAACCCCACCAGGGCGATGCCCGCCGCGCCCGCGACCAGGGCCCCGTACTGCGACAGCGCCAGGTCCGGCGGCCCCACCGGCGGGAGCCCGCCGGGCAGCGGGCCCACGATGTCCAGGCCGTGGCGGTCCAGGCCGAAGACCCAGGTGGCGCCCACGGCCAGGATCACCACCACCAGGGAGGCGGGGACCACCGGAAGGAAGCGCTTGAGCAGCAGCAGCGCGGCCAGGGCGGACAGGCCCACGGCCAGGGTGAGCGGGTCGGTGTCCCCCAGGCCCGAGAGGAACCCCCACAGCCTGCCGAAGAACTCGCCCTCGCCGCCCTCCGTCCCGGTGAGCTTGGGCAGCTGGCCGACGATGATGGTCAGCGCCAGGCCGATCACGAACCCCTTGAGGACGGGCTCGGAGATGAAGGAGGCCACGAACCCCAGGCGCAGCAGGCCCGCGACCAGCGCGATCACACCGGTGACCAGGGCCAGTGCCGCGGTGATGGCCACCGCGTCCCCGCCACCGCCGACCGCCGCGGCCACCACGGACGCGGACAGCAGGGCCGTGGAGGACATCGGCCCGACCACCAGCTGGCGGGAGGACCCCAGCAGGGCGTACAGGACCAGGGCGACGGGGGCGGCGTACAGGCCGACGATCGGCGGGACCCCGGCGATGGTGGCGTAGGCGATGGACTCCGGGACCAGGACCGCCCACACGGTGAGCCCCGCGACCACGTCGCCGCGCAGCCATGCCCGCCGGTACCCCCGGAAGCCCGGCGGAACCCAACGCCGGCGGTCCCCGGGAGCCGTCCCGGTGGAATCCATACCCTCACCCTTCGTCGTCCCGCCCCGGGCCCGTGCCGGCCCGCCGCGCGCGGGCGGCGGGGCGGTCGTGCCGGGGCTCTGCCGTCGGCGGTGGGGGGCGGGCGCACGCGCCGCGACGGGCTCGGATCCCGACGCGGCGGCAGGGTCAGGTGTCCCCGAGGGCGGGGCGCGGGCACATCCCGGTTCGGTACGGGATCGGCAAAGAACGCCCCGCCCCCGGGGAGCGCCCGCTCACCTGCGCAGCAGGGCGCGGATCGCCTCCGTGATCTCCTCCGGCGCCGACTCGGCCATGAAGTGCCCGGCGTCCAGGGTGCGGTGCTCCAGGTCGGTGGCCCACCGGCCCCACAGGCCCGCGGCGTCGTAGCCGAGCGCCGCGCCCCAGTCCTGCTGGATCACCGTGACCGGCATGTCCAGGGTCCGCCCGGCCGCGCGGTCGGTGCGGTCGTGTTCGAGGTCGATCCCGGCGGAGGCGCGGTAGTCGGCCACGATCGACGGGACGGCCTCGCGCGAGGCCCGCAGGTACTCGGCCCGGACGTCGGCGGGGATCGCCCGGTCGTCGGCCCCCCAGCCGTCGATGAAGCTCGCGAAGAAGTCGTCGGCGACCGCGGAGATCATGCGCTCCGGGAACCCGGGAGGCTGGGCCATCAGGTAGAGGTGGAAGGCCACTCGGGCGTCGGCGCCGTGCAGCACGTCCCACATGTCCAGGGTCGGCAGGACGTCCAGGGACAGCAGGTGCGTGACGGTGCCGGGGTGGTCGAGCCCGGCGCGGAAGGCGACCAACGCGCCCCGGTCGTGCCCGGCCAGGGCGAAGCGCTCGTGCCCCAGGGCGGCGGCCAGCGCGACGATGTCGGCGGCCATGGTGCGCTTGGCGTAGGTGTCGGGGCCGGACTCGGCGGGCTTGCCGCTGGCCCCGTACCCGCGCAGGTCGGGGCAGATGACGGTGTGGTCGGCCGCCAGCGCGGGGGCGACGTGCCGCCACATCAGGTGGGTCTGCGGGAAGCCGTGCAGCAGGACGACGGCGGGGCCGGTGCCCAGGACGGCGGCGGTGATCGGGACGCCGGGGGCCACCTCGACGGTGACGGTCTCGGAGCCGGGGATGGTGCGGGACATGGATACCTCTCTCGGTGCGTGGAGCCTGACACCGACGAGCATCGCGGGCGCCGATCAGTGTCCGATCAGTACCGGTGCCGGGCACCGGTGCTAGCGTCACGACGGTGCACACCTGGGATCTGCGCGTCCTCGGCCCGGTGCGGGTCGTCGGCGCCGACGGGCGGCCGGTCCCGCTGGGCGGCCGGCGCCAGCGCGAACTGCTCTGCCTGCTGCTGACCGCCCGCGGGCGGGTGGTCGGCGTGGAGCGGCTGGTCGACGAGCTGTGGCCGGACGACCCGCCGCCGCGCGCCAAGGGCGCGGTGCGCACCTTCGTCTCCGACCTGCGGCGGGCGCTCGAGGCCGACCGGCGGCGGCCGCGGGTGCTGGTCACCGAGGGCGCGGGGTACGCGCTGCGGCCGCCGCCGGAGTGCGTCGACGTCCGCCGGGCGGAGCGGTGGGCGGAGCAGGCGGGCGGGGCGCCGCCCGAGGAGGCGGCCCGCCTTCTGGGCGACGCCCTGGCGCAGTGGCGCGGGGAGCCCTTCGAGGAGTTCGCCGACGCGGAATGGGCGCGGGCGGAGCGGGCCCGGCTGGCGGAGCTGCGCGTGCGCACGGTCGAACGGCTCGCCCGGGCGCGGCTGGACACCGGGCGGATCGACGAGGCGGTCGCCTCGCTGAGCGCCCTGGTGGGCTCCCACCCCTGGCGCGAGGAGGCCTGGCGGCTGCTGGCGCTGGGGCTGTACCGAGGCGGCCGGCGGCGCGACGCCCTGGCGGCGCTCGCCGGGGCCCGCGCGCGGCTGGTCGACGAACTCGGGCTGGACCCCGACCCCCGGCTGGCGGAGCTGGAGGTGCGCATTCTGCGCGGCGACCCGGCGCTGCGGTCGCCGGCGTCGGAGCGGGACGTGTGGTCGAACGCCGCGGCAGCGTACGCGGCCGTCCCGGCGCGCAGCCGGCTGGAGACGACGGCCGCGCTCATCTCCGACCTGGCGGTGTCGGGGGCGGTGGCGGCCGCGGCGGAGCAGCGGCTGGAGGCGATCACGGCGGCCGAGCGGTTCGGCGACCCGGAACTGACGGCGCGCGTCATCGGCCGGTTCGACGTCCCGGGGGTGTGGACGCGCTCGGACGACCCGGCGGGCGCGGCGGCGGTCGTCGCCGCGGCGGAGCGGACCCTGGACCGGCTCGGCGACGGCGGGAGCCGGGCGGCGCGGGCGCGGCTGCTGGCGACCGTCGCGATGGAGAGCCGCGGCACCGCGGACCGCGGGGCGCAGGCGCGCGAGGCGGAGCGGATCGCCCGGGAGCTGGGGGACCCGCGGCTGCTGTGCACGGCGCTGGCGGGGCGGCTGATGCAGGAGTTCGGGCGCACGGGGCTGGCGGGGCGGCGCCGCGACCTGGCGGCGGAGGTCGTGGACGTGGCGGTGGACCACGACCTGGCGACGTTCGAGGTCCACGGGCGGATCAGCCGGATGCAGGCGCTCAGCGCGCTGGGGCTGTTCGCCGAGGCGGACGCGGACGCGGAGCGGGTGGACGCCCTGGCCGACCGGTTCGACCGGCCGCTCGCCGGGGTCTTCACGGCCCTCTACCGCCGCATGCGCGAGGACCGCCCGCCCGCCGAGGCCGCCGCGGTCCTGGCCCGCTCCGGCATGGCCGGTCTGGCCGAGGGCACCGCGGCGCTCCTGGAGGCCGCGTCCCTCCCCGACGGCGGCGGGGCCGGCCCGGCCCCGGACCTGGACCCGGGCCCGTACGCACCCTGGGTCCTGCCCTGGCTCGCCGTCCGCGCCGGCGACCGCGACCGCGCCCGGGTCCTCCTGGATGCTGTCCCCGCTCCCCCGCACGACCTCCTCCAGGAGGCGCTGTGGCTCCTCGTGCTCAAGGCCGCCCGCCTCGCCGGCCACCCGGAGGCCCTGCGCCGCGCCGCCGACGCCCTGCGCCCGGCCGCCGCCGAGCGCGCCGCCGGCAGCGCCCTCCTGGACCTCGGCCCCATCGCCCCCTGGCTCCCCGCCCCGCCCCTGTGACCCGCCCGCCCGGGGGCTCTAGTCCTGGTCGGGGCCGGTTCCGGTCGGCTCGGCCTCCGGGCCGGGCTCCGGGGTCGGGGTCTCCGCCGTGGCGGGCGGGGTCGCGGCCACGCTGAGGCGGACGGCGTTGGCCCACGGGTCCTCGAAGGCGACCGTCCGGCCGTCGTCGCGGACCGGGACGCGGTAGTGCCGCATGCGCTCGGTGAGCTCGCCGACGTCGTCGGGTGACGGCACCTCGATGTCCACCCGCCCCAGGCCGAGGGTCTGCCGGCGCCGCCCGGCCCCGCGGCTGTTCCACACGTTCATCGCCATGTGGTGGTGGTAGCCGCCGGCGCTGACGAACACGGCCTGGTCCCCCAGGGACAGCGTCACGTCGAAGCCCAGCTTGGTGGAGTAGAAGTCGCGCGCCGTCTCCACGTCGCCGACGGAGAGGTGGATGTGGCCGACCCGCGCGTCCCCGATCGGCTCCCCGGCGAGCCCGCGCTCGTCGAGGTGGTCGCGCAGGAAGGCGTTCGGGTCGAGGAAGAGGGTGTTCATCTCGACCCGGCCGTGGGTCCAGCTCCACTGCGTGCGGTCGCGGTCCCAGTACAGCTCGACGCCGTTGCCCTCGGGGTCGTCGAAGTAGAACGCCTTGCTGACCAGGTGGTCGCTGGAGCCGGTGAACGACCCCGGGCGCAGGCGCGCGACGGAGTAGACCGCCGAGGCCAGGGCGGCCTCCGTGTCGAAGAGGATCGCGGTGTGGAACAGCCCCGCGTCCCGCGGTGAGGCGTGGCGCAGGCCGGGGGTGTGCACGAGGACGACGGCGGGTCGGCCGGGGCGGCCGAGGGTCACCTGCGGCCCGGCCTGCTCCAGGACGGACAGGCCGACCCCGTCGCGGTAGTAGGCGGTCATCGCGTCCAGGTCCGCGACGTTGAGGGTGACGGCGCCCATCGAGGTGCCGGCTGCGAGACGTGTCGGTGTGCTCATGTCCCCGTCAACTCACTTGAACGTTCAACCATTCCCGTCGCGGCGGCACGGCGCGGCTCCCGGTCCGCTCAGTCCTCCACCCTGCTGCGGGACCGGTACAGCAGGTCCTGGTAGTCGGGGTGGCGGGCGATCCAGCCCGCGAAGAAGGGGCAGGTCGCCAACACCCGCAGGTTCGCGGCCCGCGCCTCGTCGAGGGCGGCGCGGGCCAGCGCGGACCCGACCCCCCTGCCCCCGTACTCCGGACCGACCTCGGTGTGCACGAACGCGATGAGCTCCGGCGTACGGATGTACTCCGCGACGCCCGCGACCCCGGACTCCCCGTCGACACGGGCCTCGTAGCGCTTGGCCTCGGGCGCGTCCCTCACTTCGACCGCCATGCGGCCCCTCCCTCTGTTCGATCGACCGGCTCCCCGCGCCGCCCGATCCTGTCGGCACACCGGTTCGCCGATGCGGCGAACCGGTGTCGGGCGCCCGCGGCGCGGGCGGCCCGGCTCCATCCAAGTGGATGACGCGTCCACTATTCAGGGTCAGTACTTGACGTGTCAACCTCAAGGCCTCGGAAACCCCGGAACCCGCCGTACAGGGGATTCCCGCTACCGAAAAGTTGATTCATCATCTACCATCCGGAGGGCGCGTCGATCACCGCCGTCGCACCCGCGCCGCGGGAGGGGCGGGGCGGCGCCCGCCCGCAGGACACGTACACGACCGCCCCGCCACCCCGGCGACACAGCGAAGGAAGTGACGACCATGACCGGCCCGTCGACGACGAACTGGCCCGTCCTGCGGGTCTCGGACTGGACGCCCACCCGCGACACCCTGCACATGTGGACCCAGATCGTGGGCAAGATCCGCATGGCCCACACACCGCTGGTCAACCACTGGTGGCAGGTGACCCTCTACGTCAGCCCGCGCGGGCTGACGACCTCGGCCGTCCCCCACCGCTCGGGGGCCTTCGAGATCGAGTTCGACTTCATCGGCCACCGGCTGGAGGTCCGCAGCAGCGACGGCGGCGTGCAGAGCCTTCCGCTGCGGCCGATGGCGGTCGCCGAGTTCTACGCCCGCGTCCTGGACATGCTCGACCGGCTCGGGATCGAGGCGCCGATCCGGCCGCGGCCCAACGAGGTCGACCCGGCCATCCCCTTCGCCGAGGACCACGAGCACGCCTCCTACGACGGCGAGGCGGCCGCCCTGTTCTGGCGCCAGCTGCTCCAGGCGAACCGGGTGATGGGCGAGTTCCGGTCGCACTTCGTCGGCAAGGTCAGCCCGGTGCACTTCTTCTGGGGGGCCATGGACCTCGCCTGCACCCGCTTCTCCGGGCGGTCGGCGCCGCCGCACCCGGGCGGGGCCCCCAACTGCGGGGACTGGGTCATGGTCGAGGGGTACTCGCGGGAGCTGTCCAGCTGCGGGTTCTGGCCCGGCGGCGGCGAGGAGGGCGCCTTCTACTCCTACGCCTACCCCGCACCCGAGGGCTTCGCCGACCACCCGGTCGGCCCCGAGGGCGCGTACTACAGCACCGAGTACCAACAGTTCCTGTTCCCCTACGAGGCCGCCCGCTCCGCGCCCGACCCCGACCGCGCGGTCGCGGAGTTCCTGCGCGCCACCTACGAGGCCGCCGCGGACCTCGGGCGCTGGGACCGCACCGCGCTGGAGGACGACCCCCTGCGGTGGCGGGAGGAGGCGGCGCCCCGGGCGAACGGCGAGGGCTGACCGGGGCCGCCCGCCGGGCCTCGGCGGCGGGACCGCCGCGGCCTGCCGGCCCGCGCACCGGAGCGGGGCCCGGCGGGCGGGTCGGCGGGCGGGTCGGCGGGCGCCTCCCCACCGGGGGCGCACCGGCGCCGATCGGGTTCAAGTGGATGAGGTGTCAACCACTTCGTTACACTGCGCCCATGAACGCGACGCCGCGCTGGCTGGCCCCGGACGAGAAGGCGGCCTGGGACGGCTTCATCCGGATGCAGGAGACGCTGCTGGGGCGCCTGGGCAGGCTCCTCCAGGCCGACTCGGGGATGTCCGCCTCCGACTACATCGTGCTCGCCAACCTCACGGAGGCGGGCGGGCGGATGCGCTTCCTGGAACTGGCCAGGCTGGTGCACTGGGAGAAGAGCCGCATGTCCCACCAGGTCTCCCGGATGGCGAAGCGCGGGCTGGTGGCCAAGGAGGACTGCCCCGACGACGCCCGCGGCGCGTTCGTCGTCGTCACCCCGGAGGGGTACGAGGCGATCGAGGACGCCGCGCCCCAGCACGTCGAGCACGTTCGCCGCCTGTTCATCGACGCCCTGACGCCGCACCAGCTCAGCACCTTCGCCCGGCTCACCAGGCGCGTCTCGGACCACATGGCCGAGCAGCCGGACTGACCGAACACCACGGCGGGGATCCCGCCTGGAGGGGACGGGGAGGGTGTACGCCCGGCACGGGCCGTCCCGGACTCCGCGCGGCACCGTCAGGGGAGACGGGGCCGTCGGCGCGGGGCGTCCGGCCCGTCCCGTCCCCCACCGCGGTGCACCGAAGGGGACCTCACACCGCCCGGGGCGGAGGGAGCACGGAACCGTCTCCGTGCACACCGAGTCCGTGCCCGCCGACCAGAAGGAAGAGCGCGATGACCAACCAAGAGACCCGGCCGGACACGCACGTGTGCGCCGACGGCGGCCTGCCCGGGCCGCTGGCCGCACGCGAGGACGGAGTGCCGGTCGAGATCATCACCGCCCGCGACGTGCCCCTGGGCGGGCCGCGCGCGATGAACGTGCGCCGCACCCTGCCGCAGCGCCAGCGCTCGCTGATCGGGGCGTGGTGCTTCATCGACCACTACGGCCCCGACGACGTGGCGGCCACCGGCGGCATGGACGTGGCACCGCACCCGCACACGGGGCTGCAGACGGTCAGCTGGCTGTTCGAGGGGGCCATCGCCCACATCGACTCCGGCGGCCACAGCGCGGACGTCCTCCCCGGGGAGGTCAACCTGATGACGGCGGGGGCGGGCATCTGCCACTCCGAGACCTCCACCGCGGACTCCGGCCGACTCCACGGGGTCCAGCTCTGGGTCGCCCTGCCGGAGGAGGCCAGGCACAGCCCGGAGCGCGGGTTCGAGCACTTCGTCCCCGAACCCGTCGGGTTCCCCGGGGGCTCCGCGCTGGTCTTCCTCGGCTCGCTGCTGGGCTCGCGGTCGCCGGTGGCCACGTACACGCCGCTGGTGGGCGCCGAGCTGCGCCTCGACCCCGGCGCGGAGCTCACCCTCTCCGTCGACCCCGGGTTCGAGCACGGGCTCCTGGTGGACACGGGCGGGAGCGTCACCCTCGAAGGGGTGCACGTCCCCAAGGACGCCCTGGGCTACACCGGCATCGGCGCCCGGACGCTGCGCGTCGCCAACGGGGGCTCCGAGCCGGCCCGGCTCGTGCTCCTGGGCGGCGCCCCCTTCGGCGAGGAGGTCGTCATGTGGTGGAACTTCCTGGGCCGGACGACGGAGGAGATCAGCCGGTACCGCGAGGAGTGGGAGGCCCAGGGCGAGCGGTTCGGCCGCGTCGAGGGGTACGTGGGTCACGGCGGCCCGGGCAGGAACCGCGAGGGGATGTCCAGGATCCCCGCCCCGGAGCTGCCCCCGGTCCGGATGCGGCCGCGCAAGAACCCGCCGCCCCACGCGCAGCTCAACGGCTGACCGGCGCCGCCTGTCCCGTCGGCCGTGCCGGTCCCGCCGGCCCGGCCGCCACCCGCCCCGCACGGGCGCACGAACCAACGCGACCACCGCACCCACCACTCCCGCCGTCCCCACCACCGACCCGGCCGGGCACCGTCCCCGCAGAGAGGCAGCCGAGATGACCGAACAGCACACCGACAGGACGGGCGCCCCCGTGTCCATAGCCCTGGACCGGACGCGCGCCGTCAGCGCCTACACCGTGAGCACGCAGGACGGCGCCCTCGCCGGGCGCGCGGACTTCGTCGACCCGCCCGGTGCCCCCGGCGAGCGCGTCTTCTTCCACACCGAGGTCGCCCCGGAGTTCGGCGGCCGCGGCCTGGCCAGGCTGCTCGTCCGCGAGGCCCTGGCCGACGCGGTCCGCGGGAACCTCACCGTCGTGCCCGTGTGCCCGCTCTTCGCCGCGCACCTGAAGAAGCACGGCGAGGAGTACACGGCCGGGGGCGGGCGGTTCCGCCGGCCCAGACCGGCCGACCTGGCCCTGGTCGAGGAGACCGTCAGGGGCGGGGGCGACGCGTGAGCGCGGAACGCCCCTACATCGACAAGGAGCACCCCGAGGTCTACCGGGCGATGGTCAAGGCGGCCGCCGCCTCCCGGACCGCGGCGAACGAGGCCGGGCTGGGCGACGACCTCATCGAGATGATCAACATCCGGGTGTCCCAGATCAACGGGTGCCCGACCTGTCTGAGCATCCACGCCGCGAAGGCGCGCAAGGCCGGTGTCGAGCAGAGCACGCTGGACGTGCTGCCGGCCTGGCGCGAGACCACCCTGTTCACCGACGCGCAGAGGGCCGCGTTCGAGCTGGCGGAGTCCCTGACGGTGCTCGACCCGACCGTCGACCGGCAGGCCGTCAACGCCCGCGCGGCCGCCCACCTGAGCACCGCCCAGATCTCCGCGGTGGAGTGGACGACCACGCTCATCAACGCGTTCAACCGCATCTCGATCGCCAGCGGCCACCCGGTGGTCCGGCGGTAGAACGACCGCGCCGCCCGGGGGCTCCCCCGGCGCGGCGGCGGGCCCGGCGCCCGCGCCCGTTGCCGACAGGCTCCGGGCGCGGGCGCCGTCGTGTGCCGGGCCGGGGAGCGGGCCGCCCGGCCCCGGCCTCCGGGCCTCCCCTCCCCTCTCCCCCCTCCCCCGCGGACGGACCCGTACGACCGGGACGTTTTGACACCCGGATCGGATAACCGCTATCTATTGGCTAACCGTTAGGGGGCAGAGTGCAGGACGCAGTACTGGCGATGCTCGCCAAGGAGCCGTCGCACGGGTACCGACTGCGCGCCCGGCTCCAGCAGAGCCTGGGACCGCTGGGCGCGTCGATGAACCCCGGCCAGATCTACGTGACCCTGGGCCGGCTGGAGAAGGCCGGGCTCGTGGTCTGCGAGCAGGCGGACGACGGCCTCCCCGAGCGGTCGGACCGCAAGGTCTACGCCCTCACGCCGGCCGGGCAGCAGCGCGTGGCCGCCTGGCTGGCCGAGGTGAGCTGGCCCAAGCCCGACCTCGCGGAGTTCCACCTGAAGCTCGTCGCGGCCGCAGCGGCCCGGCTGGCCGACCCGGTCGAACTCGTGGCGGCGCAGCGCCGCGAACTGCTGCGCCGCCTGCACGAGGTGCAGCAGGCGGCGCTGGCCGAGCCCGCGGACTCCCCCGGCGTCCTGCTGCTGGAGGGGGTCGTCCTGCGGTTGCAGGCGGACCTGCGCTGGTTGGCCGCCTGCGAGCGGGCCTGGTCGAAAACCGACGACGAATCCGAGGACAGATGAACGTGTCGAGTGCCGTGATCCGGGCCCGGGGCCTGGTGAAGCGCCACGGTCAGGGACAGGGCGGGTTCCGTGCCGTCGACGGGGTCGACCTGGACGTGCCCGAGGGGCAGATGCTGGCCGTCACCGGGCCCAGCGGCTGCGGGAAGTCCACGCTGCTCCACCTGCTGGGCGGACTGGAACGGCCCACGGACGGGGAGGTGTGGTTCGCCGGGCGGCGCATCGACACCCTGAACGAGCGGGCCCTGGCCCGGCTGCGGTGCCGGTCCGCGGGCTTCGTCTTCCAGGCCTTCCACCTGGTGGAGGAGCTGTCGGCGGCGGAGAACGTGGAGCTGCCCGCCCTGCTGGCGGGGCGCTCCCGGCGCGAGGCCCGTCGCCGCGCGGGCCGCCTGCTGGAGCGGGTCGGACTCGCGGACCGGGCGGGGCACCTGCCCGCGCAGCTGTCCGGCGGGCAGCGCCAGCGGGTCGCCATCGCCCGTGCGCTGGTCAACGAGCCCCTGGCCGTCCTGGCCGACGAGCCGACCGGCAACCTCGACAGCGCGGCGACGCTGGAGGTGCTGCGGATCTTCCAGGAGCTGCGCGCCGCGGGGCAGACCCTGGTGATCGTCACACACGACGAGCGGGTCGCGGCCGTCGCCGACCGGGTGGTCTCGATGCGCGACGGCATGTTCGTCGACGACACCCGGCTGGCGGGCACGGGCACCGGGTGGCTCGGCGGCCTGGTCGGACTGGAGGACTGATGGGGCGCGTCGTACTCGTCGCCCGGCTCGCCTGGGCCGGGATCCGCCGGCACCGGGCCCAGGCGGTGATCCTGGTGCTCGCGATGACCGTGGCCACGGCCGCCGCGGCGACCGGGCTGTCCCTGCGCGGAGAGACCGAGTCCCTGTACATGCAGACCCGGGAGGCCACGGCCGGACCGGACGTTGTGGTGCTCGCGGCCGAGACCGACCTCGCCCCGGCCCCGGACCTGTCCCCGCTGGCGCGGGAGCCCGAGGTCGTCGCCCACAACGGGCCCTTCCCCGTCGTCTACGCCACCCTCACGGCGCGCGGGTACGACTCGCGGGTGGTGGTGCACGGGGCCGACGAGACCCCGGGCGAGGTCGGCCGCCCGCTACTGACGTCGGGTGACTGGGTGAGCCCCGGAGGGGTGGTGCTGGAGCGGGGCTTCGCCACCGCCCTGGGCGCGGGCGTCGGCGACCGCGTGACCATCGCCGACCGCTCGTACCCGGTCGTGGGGATCGCCGTGACCGCGGCGACCGGTGTCTACCCCTGGGCGGCACAGGTCGGCCCCGGCGGCGGACCCACGGACTACAGCGGCCTGGCCTGGCTGACCGAGGCCGACGCCCGGGAGCTGGCCGCCCGGGACCTCCCCGTGGCCACGGCCCTGCACCTGCGGTTGCGCGACCCGGACCTGGCCGAGGAGTTCATCGAGGCCAACGCCTCCCCCGTCCCCGGGGTGGCGTACCGCAGCTGGCGGTCCATGGCCGAACAGGACGCCGTCCTGCTCCGCAACGTCCGGCCGATCCTGACCGTCGGCGGCTGGCTGCTGGGCTTCCTGGCCGTCACCGGGGTGGCGGTGCTGGCCGCGGGGCGCATCGTCGAGCAGACGCGCCGGGCGGGGGTGCTCAAGGCCGTCGGCGCCACGCCCGGCCTGGTCGCCGCCGTGCTGTTCACCGAGTTCCTGGCCCTGGCGCTGCTGGCGAACGCGCTGGGGCTGGTGATCGCCCGCCTGGCCCTCCCGGCGGTCGCCGCACCCACCGCCAGCCGGATCGGGGAGGCCGCCGGGCCCGGTTTCACGGCCGTGGCCGTGACGGTCGTGCTCTCCGTGGCCGTGGCGGCGCTGGCCACCGTGCGTCCCGCGCTGCGGACCCTGCGCGCCTCGACCGCCGCCGTCCTGGCGGACACCGCGCGGCGGCCGCAGGACCGCTCCCGGCTGACGGCGCTGTCCGCGCTGCTGCCCGCGCCGCTCATGCTGGGGCTGCGGATCACCGCCCGCCGGCCGGGCCGCGCCGTGCTGCAGGCGTGCTCCACGGCCACCACGGTCATCGCCCTCACCGCCTCGCTGACCCTCTCCGTCCAGACCGTGCGGAGCTACGGCGTGTACGGCTCCTCGGACCTGGCCAACCTCCGGGACGTCCACGACCACCGCCTGCTGACGGTGGTCACCGTCCTGCTCGTCGTGCTCGCCGTCGTGAACACCGTCGCGTCCACGTGGACCACGGCCCTGGAGGCCCGGGTGAGCATGGCCGTCGCGCGGGCGCTGGGCGCCACCCCCGGGCAGATCACCGCGGGCCTGGCGGTCGCCCAGCTCCTGCCCGGCCTGCCCGGCGCCGCCGTCGGCCTCTTCATCGGCGACGGCGTGCTCTCGCTCTTCGCCGCCCGGAACGCGGTCGAGGCCCCCACACCCTGGCTGTTCGGCGCGGCGCTGGCGACCCTCGCGGCGACGGTGGCGCTCACGGCCCTGCCCGCGCGCCTGGCGGCCCGCCGGCCCGTGGCCCGGGTCCTCAGCGGCGAGACCCCCTGACCGCCCGGCCCGGAGGCGCGGAGGAGCCTACGGGCCGCGGTGTGTACGCTTCCCCGGTGCCCCGCCTCCCCGACCCCCCGGAGGACGCCTTGCGGAGATTCGCTCCGTGGATCGCGCTCGTGCTCGTGATCCTCTTCGTCACCCTCGTCCTGGGTGCCAGGTCCGTGCTCGTACCGGCGAACCGGCCCTTCGAGTACGGCGACGGGATCCGGATCCAGCTGCTGGGCATCTCCCACGAGGACGTCGGCGGGGAGGAGCGGGTCACCTGGGGAGTGGAGGTCATCAACGGGACGGGCGGGCCGCTGGACCTGAGCGTCTCCTCGACCTGCCGCCACGCCGCGTCGCCCTGGGAGGAGTCCGGCCCCTCCGCCCTGGCGGAGCGGGGCGGTGAGGAGGTCGGGCTCCCCGCACTCCTCGCGACGAGCGTCGCGGACTCCTGCCCGTCACCGGAGTCGGGCCGGTGGTGGGTGTACACGCTCACCCTGGAGGACCGCACGGGCGGGACCGGCTCCCGTTCCGTCGTCTTCGCCGGCCGGGCCCACTGACCGCCCGGCCCGCGCCCCTCGGCGGGGCGGTCCGGGCGGCCGCCTACTGCGGTGCCAGCGGACTGACCAGGAGCAGCCCGGCGCCCGTGGCCGTGCCCGCGCCGATCCCGTTCAGGCACAGCTCCTGGAGCGCGTCGCTGTCCCGCACCACGGCCTCCCCCGTGAAGTGGTACCGGGCGGGCCTGCCGCCCAGGCGCTTCCACTTCGCCGAGGTGAGGTCCAGCGCGCCCGCGAACTTGCCGGACAGCCAGTCCTCGAACTCGTCCTCGGCCAGCGGGACCCGCTTGCCGCGCCGGGCGGTGGGCGCCGAGATGAGCTCCCAGCGGACGCTCTCGCCCTCGGGGTGCCGCGACAGCGGGTGGATCGCGGCGGAGGTCGCGCCGGGGACCTTGCCCCAGGCGGGCGCGGTGTCGGAGCTGATCACCAGCGTGCCCGGCGAGGTGCGCGCCCACAGCACGCGGGCCTCGGACGCGGGGTCGGGGTCGACGGCCCTGCGCACGGCCTGGCCCATGGCCGCCCACTGGTCCATGCCGCTGCTGCGCGCGGGGTCGAGGTTGATGCGGGCCAGGTACAAGGGGTTCCCTCCGGGTGTCCCCGCCGGTGCGGGGCTCGTGTTCGGTCACGGGGCGCGGAAGGTCCTGCGCGCCCGGGGTGAAACCACCACTGTACGAGGCCGCGGCCCCCGGTCGGCCCGGTGCGCGGCCGTCCCCGCGGCGGGGGCGGGCGCTTCCACAGCGGAGGACGCCGTCCCCGCCCGCGGGGCCGCGGGCGGGGACGGCGCGGGTCACGGGGTGAGGCGGTGGGGTCCCCGGAACAGGAAGACCGCCTCCCGGATGGAGTCCAGGCCGAGCAGGACCATCAGCACACGGGCCAGCCCCATGCCGAACCCCCCGTGGGGCGGGCAGCCGTAACGGAAGCAGTCGAGGTAGTCGCGCAGCGGTCCGGTGCCCAGCCCCTTCTCCGCCGCCTGCTCCAGCAGCACGTCGTGGCGGTGTTCGCGCTGGGCGCCGGTGGTGATCTCCAGCCCCTTCCAGAGCAGGTCGAAGCCGAGCGTCAGGTCGGGGCGCTCGGCGGAGCGCATGTGGTAGAACGGCCGGATCGCCGCGGGGTAGTGCGTGACGAACACGAACTCGTGCCCCGTCTCCTCCTCGACGTGCGCGGCCAGGCGCCGTTCGCCCTCCGGGTCCAGGTCCTCCTTGGCGCCCTCCGGGTCCCAGCCGCCGCGCCGCAGGACCTCCTGCGCCTCGGCCATCGTCATCCGGGGGAAGGGGGTCTCCGGCACCGCGACGTCGGTGCCGAAGCGCTCGGCGACCGCGTCGCCGTGCGCCTCGGCGACCTTCGCCAGCGCGTGGGCGAGCATCCGCTCCTCGAAGGACATCACGTCCTCGACCCCGTCGATCCACGCCAGTTCCACGTCCACGCCCGTGAACTCGGTGGCGTGCCGGGAGGTGAAGGACGGCTCCGCGCGGAACACCGGTCCGACCTCGAAGACCTTGTCGATCCCCGCCGCGATCGCCATCTGCTTGAAGAACTGGGGCGACTGCGCCAAGTACGCGGAACGGCCGAAGTAGTCGAGCGCGAAGACGTCGGCCCCCGACTCGGAGGCGGCGCCCATCAGCTTGGGCGTGTGCATCTCCGTGGCCCCGGCGGCGTACGCGAACTCGCGCATGCCCTGCTCCAGGGTCGTCTGCACGGCGAACAGCAGTCCCGCCTCAGGGCGGCGCCGGACGTCGAGGAAGCGCCGGTCGAGGCGCTGCTCGATCCCCGTCCGGTCGTCGATCGGCAGCGGCGCCTCGGCCCTGTTGAGCACCTCCACCTCGTGGGGCACCAGCTCCAGGCCGCCGAGCTTGACGACAGGGTTGTCGACCACCGTGCCGGTGATCCGCACAGCGGACTCGGCGGTCAGGGACTCCAGTGCGGCCTCGACGGCGTCGCCTGCGCCGCGGCGCCGGTGGGTGATCTGGGCCGTGCCGGTGTGGTCGCGCACGACGACGAACTGCATCCGGCTCTGTCGCCGCAGGGTGGTCGCCCAGCCGCGGACCGACACCGTCTCGCCGAGATGTCGCCGCAGGTCGCGGACCAGGGTACGGCTCGTGGAACGGATCATCTCAAGTCCTCCGAGGACCTCGGAATGATCCCTTGGGGGCGTGGGCGATAAGGGAACTCGCGGTGCCACCACGCCTTCGCCGCCGACGGAGCGGCGGCCTCGTTCGGGCCCGGTCACGGGGGCCGGCCGGCGGGGCATCGGGCCCGGTGGCCGGACCGTTCCTCCCCGCACTCGGGAGGGTCTTCACCCCGGGGCGTGAAGCCGCCTTCCCAGCCGCCGGCGGCTCTCTGGGTCCACGCGGTCCCGCGGTTACTCGTCTCCGTCATCGCGTTGCCCCGACCCTACTGCACCCGCGCCCGCGGCGCTCGTGATCGCCGGTCCGGCCGGCGGCCTCGGGGCCCGGCCGACCGCATGGCCGCACCGCCCGTCGAACGCCGGTGCCCGGCGCCGGTCCCCGGCACGGCCGGTCGGGACCGGGCGCGCCGCCGGCGGCGAGCGCGTCCCCGAACCACCGTGCCGCCGGGTGGTGAGCCGGTTCGAGAACGCGTTCGACGCCGATGGGCGGGCCCGCCCGGTGTCCGCGCCCCGCCGACCGGAGGACGCCCACCGGGTGCGGTCACGCGGCACTCGGGACCACCGGGCCCGGGTCAGAAGCCGAGGGGCAGGCCCGCGTAGTTCTCGGCCAGTCCCGTGGCGCCCGCCTCGCTGGTGGCGACCCAGCGGAGCTGGGACAGCTGCAGCTGGGTGTCGAAGGGGTCGGTGCCCGTGTGCAGCATGGTGGTCATCCACCAGGAGAAGTGGGTGCACCGCCAGACCCGGCGCAGCGCCGTGTCGGAGTAGGCGTCGGCCTGTCGGCTGTCGCCGCGCACCAGGTCGGCCAGGGCGGGGGCGAGCAGGGCCACGTCGGCGACCGCCAGGTTCAGGCCCTTGGCGCCGGTCGGCGGGACGATGTGGGCGGCGTCGCCCGCCAGGAACAGGCGGCCGTCGCGCATCGGCGTCTGCACGTAGGAGCGCATCGGCAGCACGCTCGTGTCGGTGATCGTCCCGGGTTCGAGCTCCCAGCCGTCCTGGCCGTGGCCGAGCCGGGCGGCCAGCGCGTCCCAGATGCGGTCGTGGCTCCACTCGTCGGCGGAGGTGCCGTTGGGGACCTGGAGGTAGAAGCGGCTGACGGTGGACGAGCGCATGGAGTGCAGAGCGAACCCGTCGGGGTGCCAGGCGTAGATGAGCTCGTCGGTGGAGGGGGCGACGTCGGCCAGCACGCCCAGCCACGAGTACGGGTAGACCCGCTCCCAGGTCCTGCGCAGGTCGGCGCCGACGGCGCCCCGGCTGGGCCCGAAGGACCCGTCACAGCCCGCCACCGCGCGCGCCCGCACCCGGTGCGGCGCCCCGGAGGGGTCGGCGAAGGTGACCGAGGGGGCCTCGGTGCGCAGGTCGTGCAGGGCGACGTCGGCGGCCTCGTAGTGCACCTGCTGCCCGGCGGCGGTGCGGGCGGCGATGAGGTCCTTCTGCAGTTCGGTCTGCCCGTAGATCCACACGCTGCGGCCGGTGAGGTCGACGAAGTCGAGGTGGTGGCGCTCCCCCGGCCACTGCAGGTGGATGCCGCGGTGCTCGTCGCCCTCGGCCTCCAGGCGGTCGGCCAGGCCCACCGAGCGCAGCAGCTCGACGGTGGAGTGCTCCAGCACCCCGGCGCGGATGCGGGAGGCCACGTACTCCTGCGAGCGCGCCTCGATGACGACGGACTCCACCCCTTGGGCGGCGAGCAGGTGGGAGAGCAGCATGCCGGCGGGGCCGGCGCCGATGATGGCCACGTCGGTGGTGGTGATCTGGGTCATGACCGCCATTGGACCGTGTCACAGCACCGAATGCGGAACCCTTCCTTCCGCTCAGTGAAAAACCGCAGGTGAAAGGTCACAGCCTGCGGGAGATGCCCTGCGCTGCCACCTGGAGGGCCGTGACCAGCCTCCCCCGGTCGCGTTTGAGCGCGGGCACCACGACCGCGATCGCCGCCGCCACCTCCTCGCCCCGCCGCACCGGCACCGCCACCGAGCACGCCCCCAGGGTCATCTCCTCCACCGTGGTGGCGTACCCCTCGCGGCGGACCCGCTCCAGCTGCCGCAGCAGCACCCCGGGCTGGGTGACGGTGTACGGCGTGACCCGGCGCAGCGACCCCAGCACCCGGGCGCGCACGTCCTCGGGGGCGTACGCCAGCAGCACCTTGCCGACCCCGGTGCAGTGCATCGGCAGGGTGGAGCCCACGCTGCTGACCACCGGCACCGACGCCCGGCCCGCCATCCGCTCCAGGTACAGCACCTCGTCGCCGTCGCGCACCGCCAGGTGCACGGTGGCCAGGGTGGTCGCGTACACGTCGTGCAGGAACGGCGAGGCCGCCTCGCGCAGCGTGGTCTGCACCGGCGCCAGCAGTCCGATGTCCCACAGGCGGCGGCCCACCACGTAGGAGCCCTCCTCGCGGGCCAGCGCCCCGTGGCGCACCAGCTCCCCGACCAGCCGGTGCGCGGTGGGCGGCGGCAGCCCCGCGCGCCGGGCGATGGCCGACAGCGACAGCCGCCGGTGGTGCTCGTCGAAGGCGCCCAGGACCGCCATGACCCTTCCGGCCACGGTCGCCCCGGGCGTACCGGTGTTCCCCGCCATGGGGGACATTCTTCCACTGAGCGGAAAGGAGAGCCACGCCACCCCGCCACCGGCCGTAGCCTCCCGCCATGAACAGCACCCCCGTCACGGCGTCCGGCCTGGAGCCCCAGTCGGTGGTCAGCGAGGAGATCGCCGCCATCGAGGAGGCCCGCGCCCGCGGCGCCGCGCCCCAGCCGGCCCTGGACTACCCGCCCTACCGCAGCAGCGCGCTGCGCCACCCCACCAAGGACCCGCACCACACCGACCCCGAGACCATCGAGCGCTGGGCCCCCTGCTTCGGCGAGCGCGACGTGGACCCGCTGGAGGCCGACCTGACCATCGGCGGGTCGGGAGAGCCGATCGGCGAGCGCATGGTCGTCGCCGGCCGGGTCACCGACGACCGCGGGCGGCCGGTGCGCCGCCAGCTGGTGGAGATCTGGCAGGCCAACGCGGGCGGCCGCTACGTGCACAAGCGCGACCGGCACCCGGCCCCGCTGGACCCCAACTTCACCGGCGCGGGACGGTGCCTGACCGACGACGACGGGTACTACCGGTTCCAGACGATCAAACCGGGGCCCTACCCGTGGCGCAACCACCACAACGCCTGGCGCCCCGCGCACATCCACTTCTCGCTGTTCGGGACGGAGTTCGCCCAGCGGCTGGTCACCCAGATGTACTTCCCGGGCGACCCGCTGTTCGCGCTGGACCCGATCCTGCAGTCGGTCACCGACCCGAGGGACCGGGAGATGCTCGTGGCGGCCTACGACCACGACCTGACCACGCACGAGTGGGCGACCGGGTACCGGTGGGACATCGTCCTGGGCGGCGCGCACGGCACGCTCATGGAGCAAGAGGAAGGGGACGACGCGTGAGCACCACCGGCGAGGGGGCGCGGCTGCGCGCCACCCCGGGACAGACGGTCGGCCCGTTCTTCCACTACGGCCTGCCCTACGACGGCGACCGCGACCTCGTGCCGCCGGGCTCGGCCGGGGCGGTCCGGCTGACCGGGCTCGTCACCGACGGCGCCGGGAACGCGGTCCCCGACGCCCTGGTGGAGGTCTGGCAGGCCCGGCCGGACGGCTCCGTGCCGCGCGAGCCGGGGTCGCTGCGCCGGGACGGGTGGACCTTCACCGGGTTCGGGCGCGCCTCGACCGGCAGCGACGGGCGGTACACGTTCAGCACCCTGGAGCCGGGGCCCGCCGAACCCGGGGCGGCGGCGTTCTTCGCGGTCACCGTGTTCGCGCGCGGGCTGACGGACCGGCTGTTCACCCGCGCCTACCTGCCCGACGACGCCGCGGCGCTGGCCGCCGACCGGCTGCTGGCCTCGCTGCCCGCCGAGCGCCGCGCCACCCTGGTCGCCCGCCGCGACGCACAGGGGCTGGTGTTCGACATCCGCCTCCAGGGCGAGGGCGAGACCGTGTTCCTGGACCTGGCCGGGTACCGGACGCGGACGCCATGACCGACCTGTTCTGGCCCGGGGACGAGCGCGCGGGCGACCTGTTCACCGAACGCGCCTGGCTGTCGGCCATGGTCGCCGTCGAGCAGGCCTGGGCGGACTCGCTGGCCGGGGCGGGGATCGCCCCGGCCGCGGCCGACCTCTCCGGCCTGGTCGGCGCCGACGACCTGCCCGACCTGGCCCGGGCCGCCGAGGGCGGCGGCAACCCCGTCATCGCCCTGGTCCGGCTGCTGCGCGAACGCGCCGACGGCCCCGGCGCCGCCTGGGTGCACCGCGGGCTGACCAGCCAGGACGTGGTGGACACCGCGCTGGTGCTGTGCGCCCGGGACACCGTCGCCCGGGTGCGCTCGGAGCTGCGCCGCCAGGCCGGCCACCTCGCCGGGCTGGCCGACGCCCACCGGGACACGGTGATGGCGGGGCGCACCCTCACCCAGCACGCGGTGCCCACCACCTTCGGGCTCAAGGCCGCCGGGTGGCTGGGCGGGGTGCTGGACGCCGCCGACGCCCTGGACCGGCTCCGGTTCCCGGTGCAGGTCGGCGGCGCCGCCGGGACCCTCTCGGCCGTCGTGGACCTGGCCCGGGCGCGCGGCGCCGCCGACCCGGTGGCCGCGGCGACGGACCTGGCCGCCGCGACCGCGCGGCGGCTGGGGCTGGAGCCCGCACCGCCCTGGCACACCTCGCGCGGCACCGTCACCGCCCTGGGCGACGCCCTGGTGGCCTGCACCGACGCCTGGGGGAGGCTGGCCGCCGACGTCGCCACCCTGTCCCGGCCCGAGATCGCCGAGGTGGCCGAGCCCGCCGCCGACGGGCGCGGCGGCTCCTCGACCATGCCGCACAAGCGCAACCCGGTGCTGTCGGTGCTCGTCCGGCGGGCGGCCCTGGCCGCTCCCCCGCTGGCCTCGACCCTGCACCTGGCCTCGGCGCTGGCCGTGGACGAGCGCCCGGACGGGGCCTGGCACGCCGAGTGGGCGGCCCTGCGCACCCTGGCCCGGCGCACCGCCGTGGCGGCCTCCCAGACCGGGGAGCTGCTGGCGGGCCTGCGGGTGGACGCCGACCGGATGGCGGCCACCGCCGAGGGGGCCCGCGAGGGGCTGGCCGCCGAGGCCCGCGCCGTCGCCGCGTTCGCCGGCGCCGGCACCGAACCCGCGGAGGGGACGGCGGGCGCCGCCGACGCACTCGTCGACGCCGTCCTGGTCCGCGCCGACCGCTTCATGGAGACCGACACATGACCATCCCGCACATCACCGGAGTCGAACTCGCCGGCGGGCCCGACCGGCCGCTGCTGCTCGTGGGCCCCTCGCTGGGCACCTCGGCCGCGGCATTGTGGTCGGCGGCCGCCGAACGGCTCGGCGACGCCTTCCACGTGGTGGGCTGGAACCTGCCCGGGCACGGCGGCGCCCCGGCCGCGGACGCGCCGTTCACCCTGGCCGAACTGGCCGACGGGGTGCTGGCGTTCGCCCGGGGGGTGACCGCGGCGCGCGGGGACGCCGACCGCTCCTTCTGCTACGCGGGCGACTCCGTGGGCGGGGCCGTGGGCCTGCACCTGCTACTGGACTCCCCCGAGGCGGTGCGCTCGGCGGCGCTGCTGTGCACGGGGGCGCGCATCGGCGAGCCCGAGGGGTGGCGCGAGCGGGCCGCGACGGTCCGCGCCTCGGGCACCCCGGCCGTGGTGGAGGCGTCGGCGAAGCGGTGGTTCGCCCCCGGGTTCGCCGAGCGCGAGCCGGCGGTCGTCGCCTCGCTGCTGCACGTGCTCCAGGACGCCGACGCCGAGGGCTACGCGCTGGTCTGCGAGGCCCTGGCCGGGTTCGACGTGCGCGACCGGCTCGGGGAGGTCACCGCGCCGGTGCTCGCGGTCGCGGGCGCCGAGGACGGCCCCACCCCGCCCGTCTCGCTGGAGGCCCTCGCCCATGGGGTGCGCCGCGGCCGGGTCGAGGTCCTGGACGGGGTGGCCCACCTGGCCCCGGCCGAGGCCCCGGACCGGGTCGCCGCCCTGCTGCGCGGACACTTCGCGGGACCCTCCGCCGCCCCGACCGATCCGGGCTCCCCGACCCAGGAGCAGGTGCGCGCGGCGGGCATGGCGGTGCGCCGCGAGGTGCTGGGCGACGCCCACGTGGACCGGGCGGTCGCCGCGACCACGGACTTCACCGCCGACTTCCAGGAGTTCATCACCCGCTACGCCTGGGGCACCGTGTGGACCCGCCCGGGCCTGGACCGGCGCAGCCGGTCGATGATCACCCTGACCGCGCTCATCGCCCGCGGCCACCACGAGGAGTTCGCCATGCACGTGCGCGCGGCCCTGCGCAACGGGCTGAGCGAGCAGGAGATCAAGGAGGTCGTGCTGCAGAGCGCGATCTACTGCGGCGTCCCGGACGCCAACTCGGCGTTCCGCATCGCCCAGCGCGTCCTGGCCGAGGGGTGAATGAGCCGAGGGGTGAATAATGGGCCGCTGCGACATCGGGAAGGGAGCGGCGGCCCATGGGACTGAAACGGTGGTTCGGGAAGAGGTCCGGCGGTGAGCCCCCGGCCTACGGGACCCGGCAGGAGCTCGCCGCGGCCGAGGAGCGCATGCTGGAGGCGCTGCAACGCGAGTGCGACAGGATCCACGCCGACCTGGTGGAGGCGTACGCCCTGCTGCCCGCGGAACGCAGGCCGGACCTCCCGGAGGCGCCGCCGCGGTTCGCGGACCGCGAGCAGGCCCAGGCGTACATGGAGCACATGCGGGCCCTGCTGAAGCGGCGGTGAGGCAGAAGGGGCCGGCCGGGAATCCGGCCGGCCCCGCCGCGCGACCCGTCAGAGCAGGTCGCGCAGGGTCTCGGCGATCGGGGTGGACGGGCGGCCGATGAGGCGGCGCAGGTCGCCGGTGGGCTCTCCCAGGGCACCGTCGCGGATGTTGCCGTCCAGGGCGGCCACGAAGGAGGCCGTCCCCTCGTCGAGACCGGCGCCGACCAGGGACGCCACGTGCTCCTCGGTCGACAGGTCCTTGTAGACGACCTCGGTGCCCAGCACGGCCGAGAGCGTGTCGGCCAGCTCGGCGTAGGTCCAGGCGGTGTCGCCGGTCAGCTCGTACACCGCGCCCGCGTGGGCCGCCGGGTCGGCGAGCACCGCGGCGGCGGCCGCCGCGAAGTCGCGTCGGGCGGCGCTGGGCACCCGTCCCTGCCCCGCGCTGCCGCCGAACTCCCCGTGGTCGCGGGCGGCGTGCAGCTGCGGCACGTAGTTCTCGTGGTACCAGTTGTTGCGCAGGACGGTGTGGGCGATCCCCGAGGCGGCGAGCAGCTCCTCGGTGGCCCTGTGGTCGGGGGCCAGCACCAGCACCGTGTCGTCGGCCCGGGGCGCGCTGGTGTAGACGATGTGCCCGATCCCGGCGGCGGCAGCCGCCTCGATCGCGGCCCGGTGCTGGGGCACCCGGCGGCCCGGCTCGCTGGTGGAGATCAGCAGCAGGGTGTCGGCCCCGGCGAAGGCGGGCGCCAGGGTGGCCGGGTCGTCCAGGTCGACGCGCGCCGTGCGCACCCCGCGTTCGGCGAGCGACGCCAGGCGCCCGGCGTCGCGGCCCGCCGCGACGATCCCCTCGGCCGGGGTCCCCCGCTCCAGCAGCTCCTCCACGGTGAGGCGGCCCAGGTGGCCGGTGGCACCCACGATGACGACGGACATGAGCGATGGTCCTTCCCTTGCCGGGCCGGGACGTCCCCGGCCGCTGCCCTGGGACAACCGCGCAGGTGGGAGGCACATTCCAAGGTTCCGGTACCCACCTTTTTATCAGGTACCCACCTCAAGGTTAGTCAGGAGGTCAGGACGTCAGTGGGGTGTCGGGCCCGAGGCGGCGTCCGTCGCCCCGGAAGCGCCGCCGTCCCCGCCGGGGCCCTCCGCCGGCCCCTCCGCCCCGCCCGGCGGCGCTCCGTCCCGCTCACCGTCCGCCGTCTCCGCCGGCTCCTCCGAAGCGCTCAGCAGCGGGTGCTCCTCCACCTCGTAGCGCCGGATGTAGGACCCCAGGAACGCCTGGAGGCTGGCACCCATCGGCAGGGCGAGCAGCGCGCCCGGCGCCCCCATGATCGCCACGCCCGCCAGGACCGACCCGAAGGCCACCGCGGGGTGCATGTCCAGCGTCCTGGCGGTGATGCGCGGCTGGAGCACGTAGTTCTCGAACTGCTGGTAGACGACCACGAACACCAGCACCCACACCGCCGTCCAGGGCCCCTGCGGCAGCGCCACCAGCACCGGGACGAGCCCGCCGATGTAGGTGCCGACCGTGGGGATGAACTGCGACAGCACCCCGACCCACAGCGCCAGCGCGAACGCGAACGGCACGTCCAGGGCCGCCAGGACCAGGTAGTGCGCGATGGCCGAGACCAGGGCCATCAGCGCCCGCGAGTACAGGTACCCGCCGGTCTTCTCGATCGCGATCTCCCAGGCCCGCAGCACCTCGCGCTGGGTGCGCGGCGGCAGCACCGAGCAGATCACCCGGCGGAAGCGCGGGCCGTCGGCGCACAGGTAGAACGTGAACAGCGCGACCGCCAGCCCGTTGAAGAGCAGCCCCAGCAGGGTCGACCCCGCGCCCAGCGCGTTGTCGGCGATCCGGGAGGCGTACTGCTGGACCACCCCGCTGGCGCTGGTCACCGACTCCATGAGGTTGGTCGGCGAGTAGTCGGTGCCGAAGGTGGCGTTGGCCCACACCAGCGTCGCGCGCAGCATCCGGGGCGTCTCGGCCGCCAGGGACAGGACCTGTCCGATCAGCATGGAGCCGAGCATGCTCAGGAACACCCCGGTCGCCAGCACCACCAGCAGCATGACCGCGCCGGTGGCCGGGCCGCGGGGCCAGTGGCGCCGGTGCAGCCAGTTGACGGCCGGTTCCAGCGCCAGCGCCAGGAACAGGGAGATCAGCAGCAGGACGATGAGCCCCTGCAGCTCCAGGAACAGCCACAGGGCCACGCCGAAGGCCGTGACGGTCCACATGACCATCAGGACCGCGCGGGGCAGCCACGGGGGCATGGTCCGCTGATCGGTGCTCGGGTCCCGGGGGGCCGGGGTGTTCGTCTGCAAGCCGGGGCTTCCTTCTCTTCGCTGGCCCTGCCGGGCCCGGGACGGTTCCCGTCCCGTCTACCGGACACTAGCCGCCCCACGGGGTCCGCGGGGCTCGCGCGCGCCCCGGCCGCCGGCCCCGTTGTCTGCCCGCGCCGTCCGTCCCGCGCGCCCGGGGCCGCCTGCGGGTAGGTTGGCGGGGTGAGCATGACCGGAGGTCTTCCCAAGGGCGAGGTGTTCAGCGCCGACTGCCCGTCCCGCCGCCTGCTGGGCGAGGTCACCTCCAAGTGGGGCGTCCTGGTCCTGGTGGCGCTGCGCGAGGGGCCGCTGCGCTGGAGCGAGCTGCTGCGCCGCATCGGCGGCGTCAGCGAGAAGATGCTCGCCCGCACCCTGCGCTCCTTCGAGGCCGAGGGCCTGGTGCTGCGCGACGCCCGCCCGGTGGTGCCGCCGCACGTGGAGTACAGCCTCACCGAGGCCGGGCACGAGGTCACCGCCCGGCTCGTCCCGCTGGTCGCCTGGGCCGAGGAGCACGCGGTCCGGACCTCCGGGGCGGGGGACCGCGCGCACGGCTGACCCGCGCCCCGCCCCAGGGCGCCCGAGTTCTCCGCCACACCAGCCGCGGTCCCGGTTCCCGTACCGCCCGTGGGGCACACTCCTCTCAGGGCGCGGAACGGGGCGCCCGGGGCGAAGGAGGCGGCAGCGATGACCGACGACCAGGGACGCGCACCGGCGGTGGTGACGGGCGTGGACGGCTCCGCGGAGGCGCGGGCGGGCCTGGAGTGGGCCTGCGCCGAGGCCGAGCGGAGAGGGTGGCCGCTGAAGGTGGTGCACGCCCTGTCCATGCCGGTCGTGGTGAGCGTCTACGCCGGGCGCACCCGGTTCCCTCCCAGCGAGGAGATCTCCGAGCAGGGCCGGCGCATCCTGGAGAAGGAGGCGGACCACGCCCGCGGGCTGCGCCCCGGGGTGGAGGTCCTCACCGACCTCGCCCTGGAGGAGCCCCCGGCGGCGCTGCTGCACCGGTCCGGCCCCGGCGACCTGGTCGTGGTGGGCTCGCGCGGCTTCGGCCCGGTCCGCGCGGCCCTGGCCGGATCGGCGGGCGTCCGCCTGGCCGCCCGCGCCGCCTGCCCGGTCGTGGTGGTGCCCCGGCCCGCCGAGGGCCGCCCGGTGCCCCTGGAGCCCCGGCGCATCGTGGTCGGCGTCGACGGGTCCCTGGACTCCCAGCACGCTCTGGACTTCGCCCTGCACGAGGCGGCCCGGATCGCGGACTCCGAGGTGACCGTGGTCAACAGCTGGGAGGCGCCCACCCCGTTCGCGTCCCAGGCGCTGATCGCCTCGGGGTGGACCCCGCCCGAGGACTTCCTGGACCGGCAGTCGGAGGAGATCGTCGCCGGGGTCCTGGCCGAGGTCATGGACGAGGCCGTCGAGCACGTGGACGTGTCCGTGGTGCGCACCCGCAAGAACCCGGTGGAGGCCCTGGTGGAGGCCGGGGCGCAGGCCGACCTCATCGTGGTCGGCTCCCGGGGTCGCGGCAGCGTCCAGGGCATGTTCCTGGGCTCGGTCAGCCAGGGCGTCCTGCACACCGCCACCGTCCCGGTCGCGGTGCTCCCCCACCACACCGGAAGCGAGGAGTGAACCCGTTGGGTGACACGAGCGAGGAAGCCCGCGCCCACCGCACCCTGGGCGGGATGCTGTTCGGCGGCATGGTCGCCCACCTCGTGGGCGGCGCCGTCCGCCTGGGCCTGCCCGACGCCCTGGGCGAGGGGGAGGCGACCGCGGCCGAGCTGGCCCGCGCCCTGGACGCGCGCGCCGACACCCTCGAACGCCTGCTGCGGGCGCTGGAGGCCGTGGATCTGGTGGCCGAGACCGGCCCGGGCCGGTACGCCCTCACCCCGGCCGGGCACCTGCTGCGCACCGACCACCCCGACTCCCGGGCGGCCATCGCCCGGTTCTACACCGACGCGCTGCTGCTGGACTCCTGGCGGGAGCTGCCGCAGAGCGTGCGCGACGGCTCGGTGGCGTTCGAGCGCGTGCACGGCACGTCGTTCTTCGAGCACCTGGACGGGCACCCCGACCGGGCGGAGATGTTCCACGCGGCCATGGCCGACGGCACCCGCGGCACCGCCCGGGTGCTGCCCGACGCCTACGACTTCGCGCCCTTCTCCACGGTGGTGGACGTGGGCGGCGGCGACGGCACGCTGATCTCGGCGGTGCTGGCCCGCCACCCGCACCTGGCCGGCGTGCTGTTCGACGCGCCCGGCGGCGCCGCCCGCGCCCCGGCGGTCCTGGAGAAGGCCGGGGTCGCCGACCGGTGCTCGGTGGTGGCCGGGGACTTCTTCCGCTCCCTGCCGGCCGGGGACGTGATGCTGCTCAAGAGCATCGTCCACGACTGGGACGACGAGCGCGCGGCGACGATCCTGTCCCGCTGCCGGGAAGCGGTCTCCGACGGCGGCCGGCTGCTGCTGGTGGAGCCGATGCTGCCGGACGGCCCCGGCGCGGCCGGTCCGCCGGTGCCGTTCCTGAGCGACCTGAACATGCTGGTCAACACCGGCGGCCGGGAGCGCACCCGGGCCGACTTCGAGGCCCTGTGCGCCCGGACCGGGTTCGCGCTGGAGTCGGTGCGCACGCTGCCCGCACCCTCGGGGAACACGCTGGTCGAGGCCGTCCCGGTGTGAGGCCGGGCGGCCCTGAGGCCGCCCGGCACCGGCTCAGGCCCGGAAGGCGTCGGCGTTCTCGCGCGCCCACTGCGCGAAGGTGAGCGCGGGGCGCCCGGTGACCTCCCGCACCGTGGGCAGCACCCGGGCCGCCGCCTCGGGCGGGCCCAGGGCCAGGGCGACGCCGAACTCGACGTAATCCTCGGGGAAGCCCTGGGAGCGCAGGCGCTCGCGCTCCTGGTCCTCGGTCAGGTGCACCCAGCCGACCTCCGTGCCCAGCGCCTCCCCCAGGTCGCGCGCCCGCTCGGCGGGGGTGAGCGCCTGCGGGCCGGTCAGGACCAGGTCGCGGCCGCCCTGGCCGCCCTCGGTCAGGGCCGCGCCCGCGACGGCGGCGATGTCGGCCTCGTGGACCACGGCGCTGGGCCAGGCTGCCAGGGTCCGCACCGCGCCCGCCTCCCGCACGTCGGGGGCCCACTCCAGGGCGCCGGACATGAACTCCATCGGGGCCAGCACCGTCCACTCCAGGCGGTCGGTGCGCACGGCGTCCTCCATCGGGCTGCCGCCGAAGGCGCCCAGGACGGTGGCGCGCCGCACCCCGGAGGCGACGGCCAGCTCGACGATGCCGACGGCCTCGGCCAGCTCGGCCCCGTCGTCGCCGCCGAAGGTGATGAGGTGGACGCCGTCCACCCCGGCGAAGGCGTCCTTCAGCGTGGCGGGGTCGGTGAGGTCGCCGCCCGCCACCTCCACCCCGGGGCCGAGGTCGGTCCGGTCGGGGCGGCGGGTGAGCGCCCGGACGGGGTGCCCCCGGTCGGCCAGCCACCGCACCAGGTGGCGCCCCACGGTCCCCGTCGCACCGGTCACCAGAACGGTCATGTCGCTCCCTCGTCTCGCGCGTTCCGCTTCGGTGACCCCACTCTCGCGGGGGTGGAGGCCACTTGGTGTCCTCCACTCGCACGGATTCCGGGAGGTTCCCGCCCCGCCCGGGGTCAGGCGGGCGAGCGGTGCTCCCGCAGGTGGCGCGGGACCCCGATGCCCGGCTTGAGCAGCGGGTCCGGCTCCGGCTCGCCGTACACCTGCCGGACGGGGACGATCCCGGCCCACACGTCCAGGTCCATGTCCTCCTCCTCGTCCCCCGGCGGCCCGGTGCGGACCTTCACCGACGCCTCGGCCAGGGACAGCGCCAGCACCCGGGTGGCCGCCATCTCCTTGCGGTCGGGCTCGCGGATCTCCTCCCAGCGGCCCGGGGCGATCTGCTCGGTCAGGGCCCGCAGCCCGGCCGTGCGCTCGTCCGGGTCGGTCACCACCCGCGGGCGGCCGTAGACCATCGCCGACCGGTGGTTCACCGAGTGGTGGAACGCCGACCGGGCCAGCACCAGGGCGTCCACGAGGGTGACCGTCACGCACACCTCGCCGTCGGCGTTCATCGACCGCGCCCCGGTGGACCCGTGCAGGTAGAGGGTGTCGCCGATGCGGCCGTAGGCGGTGGGCATCACGCGGGGGGCGCCGTCCACGACCACGCCCAGGTGGCAGAACAGGCCCTCGTCGAGCAGGGCGTACAGCTCGGCGCGGTCCTCGCGCTGCTTGTGCCTGCCCCGGCGCAGCCGGGTCCGGTCGGTGGCGGACAGGGGCGCGGACGCGGGGTCCGGGGCGGCCGGGGCCTGCGGGCCCCGGCCGGGAACGGTTTCGGTGGTCGAGTGCATGCCTTCACGTTAGGAGCCGGGTGGCCCTCCGAACAGGGCCACTTCCGCCCCGAAACGCACGACCACTTCGGTGCTCAGGCGGTCGTGTCGACGACCACCTTGCCGCGCACGCCGCCCGCCTCCAGCGCACGGTGCGCCCCGGCCAGGTCCGAGAGCGGGAACACCCGGTCCACCACCGGCCGCAGGTCGCCGGCCTCGACCAGGCGGGCCACCTCCTCCAGCAGGTCCCGGCGCGGGTTCCCGCTGAAGAACCGCACCCGGCCGCGGCCGTGCACCGCCGAGCCCAGGATGTACCCCAGGGACCGGAGCGGGCGGTCCAGGTCGAAGGACACCGCGACCATCCGCCCGCCCGGGGCCAGCAGGGCCCGGTAGGCGGGCAGGTCGGTGCCCACCGTGTCCAGGACGACGTCGAAGCGGCCCAGGTCGGCCGGGGCGGTGGTGCGGTAGTCGAAGGCCTCGTCGGCGCCCAGCTCCCGGGCCAGGTCCAGGTGCTCGGCCCGGGCCAGGGCGGTGACGTGCGCGCCGTAGGCCCTGCCCAGCTGCACCCCGCTCACGCCGACGCCGCCGGTGGCGCCGCGCACCAGCAGCCGCTCCCCCGGGCGCAGCCGCGCCTTGTCGCGCAGGGCGGTGACGGTGGTGGTGGCCACCGGGATCGCCACCGCCTGGAGCGGGTCCATGCCCCGGGGGACGGCGGCGATCCGGTCCGGCGCCACCGCCGCGTACTCGGCCGCGGCGCCGAAGGCGCGCAGCAGGCCCCAGACGCGTTCGCCGACCCCGACGCCGCGCACGTTCGCGCCCACCGCGACCACGTCGCCGACGAAGTCCAGGCCCAGCCGCCGGGGAGGCCCGCCCATGACCAGGCCGCCCAGCGGGCCCAGTGCGCCCGAGCGCCCCGAGAGCTCGCCGCCGTTGACGCTGGTGGCCAGCACCCGCACTAGGACGCGGTCGTCGCCGTGGTCGGGCACCGGCAGGCGCCCCTGGTAGATCACCTCCGGCGGCCCGTACCGGTCGAACAGCGCCGCGCGCATCTCCTGTGCCACCCGTCTCCTCCGTTCACGGTGGGGCGTGCGGACCGCCGTCCGGCCCGTGCCCCGTGAACGGTAACCAGGGAAACGGAGGGCATCGTCCACTTAGCGGTAATGTGAGACACATGCCCGGAGATCCGTCTCAGATGGCGTCGGCCGGACCCGCGCTGCGCGCCGACGCCCTGCGCAACCGCGAGCGCATCCTGCGCGCCGCCCGCGAGGCGTTCGCCTCCCACGGCATCGACGTGCCCATGGCCACCATCGCCCGCCGCGCCGGGGTGGGCACCGCCACCCTGTACCGGCGCTTCCCCACGCGCGACGACCTGGTCGCCGCGGCCTTCGCCGACCAGGCCTCCGCCTGCGCCGACCTCGTCGACCACGCCCTGGCCGACCCCGACCCCTGGCGCGGGTTCGCGTCCTCGCTGTACCGCATCGCCGCCATGCAGGTCGCCGACCGGGGGTTCGGCGCCGCGTTCCTGAGCGCCTCCCCCCTCTCACCCGAACTGGAGGAGCGCCGCGCGCGGGCCGAGGAGGGGTTCGCGCGGCTGATCCTGCGCGCCAAACAGGCCGGGGCCCTGCGCGCCGACTTCGAGCGCACCGACCTCACCCTGGTCCTCATGGCCGTCGACGGCATCCGCGCCGACACGGCCGAGGCGGCGCTGGCCGCCGCCCGCCGCATGGTCGGCCACCTGCTGCGGTCCTTCCGCACCGACCCCGGCTCCGCGCCGCCGCTGCCGCCGCCCGCGCCGGTCGGCCTGTACCACCTCGAACTCTAGGAAGCCCGCGCCCGTGCCCCGACAGCACGCCGAACCGGCCCTGCGCCTGGACCGCTCCGACGACGCGCCGCTCACCCTCCAGCTGGCCGCCGCCCTGCGCGCGGCCGTGACCGGCGGGTCCCTCACCCCGGGCGAGCGCCTGCCCTCCAGCCGGACCCTCGCCGCCCAACTGGGGGTCAGCCGCACCGTCGTCACCGACGCCTACCAGCAGCTGTACGCCGAGGGGTGGCTGGAGGGCCGGCACGGGTCGGGCACCTTCGTCGCCCCGGGCGCCGCGCCCGCACCCGCCGAGCCCACGCCCATCGAACCGGCCTGGCGCACCGCCGCCGCCCGCAGCGGCCGCACCGCGACGGAGGACCGGCCCACCCGCGCCGAGCTGCGCGAACGCGGCCTGATCGACCTGCGCCCGGGCGCGCCCTGGGTGGGGTCGGTGGACCGGGCGGCCTGGCGGCGGGCCTGGCGCGCCGCCGCCGACCTGCCCCAGGACGACGACCCGGACCCGCGCGGCCTGCCGGAGCTGCGCTCCCTGCTCGCCGAGCACCTGCGCCGGTACCGCGGGATCGCCGTGGGCCCGGAGAACGTCCTGGTCACCCGCGGCACCGGCAACGGGCTGGACCTGGCGGGGGCGGCGCTGATCGCCCCGGGCGACCGGGTGGGGGTGGAGGAGCCGGGGTACGGGAAGGCCCGCGCCGTGCTGGCCGCCCGCGGGGCGCGCGTCGTCCCGTGCCCGGTGGACCGCGACGGGCTGGTCGTGGACGCGCTCCCCGACGGCCTGGGCCTGGTGTACACCACCCCGGCCCACCAGTACCCGCTGGGCGGCAGGCTGCCGGTGCCCCGCCGCGAGCTGCTGATCTCGTGGGCGCGGGCGACGGGGGCGGTGGTCATCGAGGACGACTACGACGCCGAGTTCCGCTACGACGTGGCCCCGCTGCCCGCCCTGTACGGGATGGACCCGGGGCGGGTGGTGCTGCTGGGGACCCTGTCCAAGACCCTCACCCCGGACCTGGGCATCGGGTGGATCGTCGCCGAACCCGACCTGGTGGAGCACCTGGCGCGGGTGCGCCGCAACCTGACCGACCGCACCCCGGGCCCGGTGCAGGCCGCCACGGCGCTGCTGCTGGAGCGCGGCGACCTGGACCGGCACCTGCGGCGGATGCGCGCCGAGTACGCGCGCCGCCGCGCCCTGCTCATCGAGTACCTGGGGCCGCGCCTGACCGGGGACACCGCGGGGCTGCACGCGATGCTGCCGCTGCCCGCCCGCGAGGTGGCCCCGGTGGTCGCCGAGGCCGCCGCCCGCGGCGTGGTGGTCGACGACACCGGCCGCACCAGCCACGGCGAGCCGACCGTGCACGGCCTGGTCCTGGGCTACGGCTCGGCGTCCTCACCCCAGCTGCGGCGCGGCTGCGCCGTGCTCGCCGGCATCCTCGACCGCCGCCTCGGCCCCGCCTGACCCGCTCCGGCCCGGCCGGTCCGCGCGTCCCGCGGCATGAGGTGCGGCCTCACCCGCCGACCCGTGTCATCGCCCCTTCTCTCGTCGGAGCCTCAGGAGTGCCCCCGCCCGGGCGACGACCTCCCGGCGGCCGCCGTCGGGGGGCATGGGGCCTCCAAGGTCGGAAGAAGCGATTCTAGAGGGGCCGGTCGGCGGGCCCGGGTCGACGGGGGCGGGTTGGTAAGGCTAACCTCAGGGACGTTCGTGCTCGTTCGTCCGATCCGAGAAGAGTGCCCCGTGCGTGTCGAGAACCCCGCCCACCGCGCGATCATGCGCGCCCGCGTCGTGCGCACCGAGCGGGTCACCAAGCACTTCATCAACATCACCCTGGGCGGGGAGGAGCTCGCGGACTTCGAGTTCCTGGGCCGCGACCAGTTCGTGCGCCTGTTCCTGACCCGCCCCGGCCAGGACCGCCTGCACCTGCCCACCGCCACCGACCGCCGCTGGGTGTCGCAGCTGTACGACATGCCCAAGGAGCGCCAGCCCTACGTGCGCAACTACTCGGTGCGCCGGTTCGACGCCCCGGCCCGGGAGATGGACATCGAGTTCGTCGACCACGGCGAGGGTGGCCCGGCCTCGGCGTGGGCGCGGGCGGCGCGGCCCGGCAACGAGATCGGCCTGCTCACCGACGGCGTCTACTACCTGCCCTCCCCCGGCGCCGGGTTCCAGCTGCTGGTGGGCGACGAGAGCGCGCTCCCGGCGCTGGTGTCGATCCTGGAGCAGGCGCCCGAGACCCTCAGGGCCCGCGTGTACCTGGAGGTGCCCTCGGCCGACGACGTCCGCCCGCTGCGGTCGCTGCCGGGGGTCGAGGTGCACTGGCTGCCCCGCACCGACCCGCACGCGGTGCCCGGCCGCCTGGCACTGGAGGCGGTGCGCGCCGCCGAGCTGCCGCAGGAGCGCCTGTACTGCTTCGTCGCCGGGGAGAACGCGCTGCCCACCGAGCTGCGCCGCCACCTGGTGCGCGAGCGGGGCGTGGCCAAGGACGACATCACCTTCATCGGCTACTGGAAGTACGGCCAGGCGGTGACCGACTGACCGGACACACAGAGCCACACTGGTTTACCCGGCGAAGGTAAAATTATTCTCTTCGAGGCTCCTGTGTGTCTGAAATGTTATGTAATGACCTACTCTGATGCCTGGTGCGCCGCACGGCGCCCCCAGCCAGGCCCCGAGGAGGTCACGTGGCATCCGGCCGACACAGCACCCGCACCGCTCCCCGCCCCTACCGGAAGTGGGCGGCCTTCGGCGCCGCCGCGGCGGTGATCGCCGCCGGCTACGCGGTCGCGGGCGCCGCCGACGCCCCCGCGCCCGGCCCCGGCGCCTCCCTGTGCCGGGCCGCGGACGACAAGCGCGAGATGCGCGGCGCCTGGCTGACCACCGTCGGCAACATCGACTGGCCCTCCGAGCCCGGCCTGTCCGCCGAGGAGCAGCAGGCGGAGCTGGACACGCGCCTGGACGAGGCCGCCGAGCTGGGCCTGAACACCGTGTTCCTGCACGTGCGCCCCACCACCGACGCCGTCTACGAGTCCGACCTGGAGCCCTGGTCGCGCTACCTCACCGGCGAGCAGGGCGGCGACCCCGGCTACGACCCGCTGGAGTACGCCGTCGCCGGGGCCCACGAACGCGGCCTGGAACTGCACGCCTGGTTCAACCCCTACCGCGTCGGCATCTCCTCCGACCTGGAGACCCTCGCCGACGACCACCCCGTCAAGGAGCACCCCGACTGGATGGTCCGCTACGGCGGCGAGGGGTTCCTCGACCCCGGCAACCCCGAGGTACGGGCCTGGGTCACCGACGTGATCATGGACGTCGTGGACCGCTACGACATCGACGGCGTCCATTTCGACGACTTCTTCTACCCCTACCCCAAGGACGGCGAGGAGTTCGACGACGACGCCTCCTGGGAGGCGCACGGCGGGGACTTCGACGACCGCGACGACTGGCGCCGCGACAACGTCAACCGGTTCGTCGCCGGGATCCACGAGCGCATCGAGGAGGAGAAGCCCTGGGTCCGGTTCGGCATCTCCCCGTTCGGGATCTGGCGCAACGCGGGCAGCGACCCCGCCGGGTCGGACACCGACGGCCTGGAGTCCTACGCCGCCCAGCACGCCGACACCCGCACCTGGATCCAGGACGGCACCATCGACTACGTGGTCCCGCAGCTGTACTGGGAGCGCGGGTTCGCCGCGGCCGACTACGAGGTCCTCACCGACTGGTGGGCCGACCAGGTGGAGGGCACCGGCGTGGACCTGTACATCGGCCAGGCCGCCTACCGGGCGGGCGAGCCCGGCTGGCGCGGCGAGAGCGCCCTGTCCGACCAGCTCGACTACTCCGACGGTGTCGAGCAGGTGGGCGGCGACGTGTACTTCTCCTTCACGTCGCTCACCGAGGAGGCCGCGGAGGCGTTCGGCCACCTGCGCGAGGAGTACTACTCCGACCCGGCGCTGCCGCCCCTGGCGGACGTGGCGCCCGACACCGACCCCGAGGTGGGGGAGGTCCGCGGCCTGAGCGCCGAGACCGGCGAAGACGGCACCGAGCTGTCCTGGAGGGAGCTGGACGGGGCCCGCTCCTACGCGGTCTACCGCGTCGGCGCCGACCAGGCCGAGGCGGTGGCCTCCGGGGACATCGAGGACGTGTGCGAGGCGTTGACCGCCGACGCCCTGCTCGGGGTCACCGGCACCACCTCCTGGACCGACCGCTCCGACGGGGAGGGCGCCTACGTCGTGACCGCGCTGGACCGGTACCGGATCGAGGGGCCCGCGGCGGACCCGGTGGACCCGCGCCTGTGACGGCTCCCCGCCCGTGACCGGGGGCGCGGCCGCGGCGGGAGGGCCGTCCGGCCTTCCCGTCGGCGGCCCCGGTCAGACCGCGCCGGCGAGGTCGCGGACGAGGACGCGCAGCACCTCGGCCCGGTGCCGGACGGGGAAGAAGTGGCCGCCGGGCAGCACCTCCAGGACGTGCCCGCGCGTGGTGAGATCGCCCCAGCGGTCCACCTCGGCGGGTGAGACGGAGGGGTCGTCGGCCCCGGCCAGCGCCGTGACCGGCACGTCCAGGGGTTCGGGGGCGGCGGGCCGGTAGGCGTCGACGAGCCGGTAGTCGCCGCGCACCGGGGGCAGTACCAGGGACCGCAGGTCGGGGTCGTCCAGCAGGCCGGGGGGCGTGCCGCCGAGCTTCTCGAGGACGGCGACCAGGCCGTCGTCGTCCAGCAGGTGGACGCCGGAGGCGGGCTCCTCACGTCCGGGGGCGCGCCGCGCCGACGCGAACAGGCGCACCGGCGGGCCCAGCGGACCGCCCGCCAGGCGGCGGGCCGCCTCGTAGGCGACCAGCGAGCCCATGCTGTGGCCGAACAGCGCGTAGGGGCCGGTCAGGTGGCCCTCCAGGGCCGCCGCGGCCCCCGCCGCCAGGTCCTCCAGCCGCGCGGGCAGGGGCTCGCCGAACCGGGTCTCCCGGCCGGGGTACTGCACGACGGCCGACGCGAACTCCTCCGGCAGGCCGGCCGCCCACTCCCGGTAGAAGTTGGCCGTCCCGCCCGCGTGCGGGAAGAGCACCACCGTCAGCCGGGCCCCGGGCCTGGCGTGGAAACGGCGCAGCCAGGGCGTCCCCGTGTCGGGAACGGTCATCTCACACCCACCCTTCAACGTCCTTCGCGTCGATGTCCGTCACGTCGACGCCTGTCGCGGACGGTCCGCCGCCGCGGACCGCACCGTCCGCCCGCCGCCCGGCCCGGACTCCGCCGTAACCCGCGCCCCGCACGGCCGGCCGGCGCGGTGCCCGCCGGGCCGGGGCTCAGGCGGTGCCCTGCCAGCTGCGCCACAGGTCGGCGTAGCGGCCGCCGGCCGCCACCAGGTCGGCGTGCGGGCCCTGCTCGACGACGCGGCCGCGGTCCATCACCACCACCCGGTCGGCGGCCTGCGCCTGGGTCAGCCGGTGCGCCACCACCAGGGTGGTGCGGCCCTCGGTGGCCGCCAGCGAGGCCCGCTCCAGGCGGCGCGCACCCGCGCTGCCCGCCTCCGCGGTGGCCTCGTCCAGCACCGCGACCGGCGGGTCGGCCAGCACCATCCGGGCCAGCGCCAGGTGCTGGGCCTGTTCGGCGGTGAGCGGGTGGCCGCCCTCGCCGACCACGGTGTCCAGCCCCTCGGGCAGCGCCCGCACCCAGCCGAGCGCGTCCACCCGCTCCAGCGCGGCCTCCGCCTCGGCGGCGCCCGCCCCGGGGCGGGCCAGCCGCAGGTCCTCCAGCAGGGTCCCGGCGAACACGTGGGTCTCCTGGCTGACCAGGTACACGTGCCCGCGCAGCAGGCGCTCGCCCAGGTCGGCCAGCGGCACCCCGCCCAGGTACACCTCGCCCGTGTCGGGGACGCGCAGGCCCGTGATCACCGCCGCCAGCGTGCTCTTGCCCGCACCGCTGGCGCCCACCAGCGCCACCCGTTCCCCGGGGGCGATCTCCAGCGACACCCCGTCCAGGGCGGGCGGGGTGTCGGGGCCGTACCGGTGCGCGACCTCCTTGACCCGCACCGACGCGTCCTGCGGCTCGCGCGGCCGTTCCGGCTCGGGGGCCTCGGGCAGGTCCACCACCCCGGCGAGCCGGGCCAGGCTCGCCCCGGCCGACTGCACCTCGTTGAAGTTCATGACCAGGAACATCATCGGGCCGAACAGCCGGTGGAAGTACAGCGCCGCGGCGGTGACCGCTCCCACCGTGACGAGTTCGCCGCGCACCAGCCAGAACCCCGCGACCAGCACCGCCGTCAGCCCCACGCACTCGGCGCCGTTGAGCCGCGACCCGAACCGGGTGAGCAGCCGGAACACCGACAGCGTGATGTCCATGGCCGCCAGGGACCGGTCGGAGACCCGCCCCTCGTGCTCCTCCTCGCGCCGGTAGGCGCGCACCGCCGACCGCCCGCGCAGCGCGCCCATCATGGCGTGCGACCGCTCGCCCATCGCGATCCGCTCGCGGGCGTAGTAGGGGCCCGAGAGCGGCAGGTACCAGCGGGCCGCCCACACGTAGACCGGCAGGGCGCACAGCCCGGCCAGGCCCAGCCGCCAGTCCAGGGCGGTCATCCCGGCCGCCGTCGACAGCACCATGGCCAGCGCGATCACCACGTCGGGGCCGTTGCGGGCGATGCCGGTGGTGACCACGGCGACGTCGTCGCCCACCCGGGACAGCAGGTCGCCGATGCGCACCCGCTCCACCTGCGCGGCGGGCATGTGCAGGACCCGGTCCATGACCCGCTCGCGCAGCCGCGCCAGGATCCGCTCCCCGGCCCGTGTCACCAGCCAGGCGCCCGCCCCGGTGAGCAGGCCCCCGAGCAGTGCCGCCGCGGCGATGATCCCGGCCGCGCGCAGCACCGCGTCCAGTCCGGCGCCGCCGGAGATGTCGTCGACCATGGTGCCCAGCGTCCAGGGGGCGACCAGGCCGACCGCGCTGCCCGCCAGCACCACGACCAGGGACAGGGGCGTGCCCCAGCCGCTGCGCCGCACCCCGTCGCCGAGCACCGCCCAGGTGCGCCGGGCCGACGCGGTGGGCAGCAGGTCCGCGCGTTCGTCGATCGCGCTCACGCGGTCACCGTCCTTTCCGTGCCCGGCGCGCCCGCGCCCGGGGAACCTGCCTCTGTGCCCGGTGCCCCGCCCCGGGCGGGTCCGCCGTCCGCCGCCGTGCCCGGGAGGGCGGGACCGCGGGGTGGTGCGGCCGCTCGCCGGGTCACGCCGCGGCCGGGCCGTGCCGCCGGACCGCGGCGGCACGTCGCCGCACGGCGGGGGGAGCCCCCGGCCGTGCGGGAGGGAGGGGGCGTCACCGCAGGACCGCCTCGGCGTAGGCGGGGTCCCGGCCGACCAGCTCGGCGTGGGTGCCCACGGTCCGGACGCGCCCCTCCTCCAGGACGACCACCCGGTCGGTGCGGGAGAGCAGCGCCGGGCTGGCGGCCACCACGAGGGTGGCCCCCGCCGGGGCGCGGTCGGCGCGGGCCCGGGTCAGTCCGCGGGCGATCGCCTCCTCGGTGACCGCGTCCACGGCGGTGGTGGGGTCGTGCAGGACCAGCACCGGCGGGTCCGCGGCCAGGGCGCGAGCCAGGGCGGCGCGCTGGCGCTGCCCGCCGGACAGGTTCGCGGCCCGGTCGGCGATGGGCCGGTCCAGGCCCTGGGCGTGCCCGGTGACCAGGTCCTCGGCCCCGGCGGCGCGCAGCGCCTCGCGCAGGTGCGCCTCGTCGCGGTCGCCGCCGGTGGCCAGGTTGGTGCGCAGCGTGCCCTCGAACAGGGTCGCCCCGTGCTCCTCCACCAGGACGGCGGCGCGCAGCGCGGCCAGGTCGAGCTCGTGCACGGGCACCCCGCCCACCGCGGCCCGGCCCTCCTCGACGTCCTCGGGGACGGCCCGGCCCGACAGCAGCTCCAGCAGCGCCTCGGCGTCGCGCGGGTCGGTGGCCAGCACACCCACGGTCTCGCCCGGGGCCAGCCGCAGGTCGACTCCGCGCAGGGTGCGGTAGGCGACCCCGTCCAGTTCCACCACGGGATCGGCCGGGACCGGCCGCTCGCCGGGGGTGACGGCGGCGGGAGCGGTCAGCAGCCGGACCAGGCGGCGGGCCGAGGCGCGGGAGGTGGCGAAGAGCTGGCCGACCATGCCCAGGCCCTGGACGGGTTCGGCCAGGAACTGGGCCAGGCCCACCACGGTGATGAGCTCACCGATGGTCAGCCGCCCCTCCAGCGCCATCCAGCCGGCGACCGCGGCCACGCACGCCAGGAACAGCACGCCCGCGGCCGACACCATGCCGCGGTACACGCCGTTGCTGGCCGCGGCCGACACCGAGGCGGTGAGGGCGACGCCGCTGGCCCGGCGGTAGCGGTCGGCGGCGGCGCGGCGGGCGCCCATGCCCATGAGCACGCGCAGGCCGCCGACCAGGTCGGTGGCCAGGGCGGTGGCCCCGGCGGCGGTGGCCTGCTTGGCCTCGCTGCGCCGGGTGATGCGGGCGGCGGGGAAGCGCAGCAGCAGCATCATCAGCGGCACCCCGACCAGGACGCCGATCCCCAGGGGGACGTCGATGGCCAGCAGGGCTACGGTGGTGACGGTGATCGCGCTGCCCATGGCGATGAGCCCGATCCAGGCGCGCACGTACTGGGAGGCCTGCTCGGCGTCGGATGTGGCCACGGACAGCAGCTCCCCGGCGCGCAGTCCGCTGCGCTCCCCGCGCGGGTCCAGGGCCCGGCGGGCGGCCTCCACCCGCAGCAGGTGGGCCTCGTTCTCGGCGGCCCGCATGGAGAACCGGGCGCCGATGCGGTAGGCGAGGGCCAGCACCGTGAACAGGGCGGCCATGCCCAGGACGCACAGGGCCAGGGCGCCGACGTCGCCGGTGAAGACGGCCCGGTCGATGGTGACGCCGATGGCCACGGGGACCAGGGCCTCGGCGAGCTGGTGCAGGGAGTGCAGGGCGGTGGCGCAGGCGGCGTCGCGGCGGTTGCGGCGCAGGGTGCGCCGGCCCAGGGCGCGGACGTCGGCGGGGACGCCGTCGGGGGTGCGCACGTCGGCGGGGGCGTCGGCGGTTGCGCTCACGCGGCCGTCCCGTCCGGGCCGGGGCGTACGCCCGCCCTTGAACCTGTGGTCATCCGATCGTCCCATTCCCTGTCGTCGTGCCGCGAACAGGCTAGCCAGGCCCGGACACCGCCGCGAACGCGCCCCCGCGGGGCACGGGAGGGCTCCGCGGAATCGACCCGCAGCGGCCCCGCCGGACATGACCCACGTCACACGCGCGCCGGCGCGCGGAGCACCGGCCGCACCGGAACCGCCCGCGCGTGGGGGCTCACCGCGCCGCGGGCCCCGCGGCGCGCCGTTCATCCCGGTTTGCACCCACCCCGGAGTCCATCACTATGATTCACCTTAGGCAAGCCTAAGCTGACCGTGACCTTCCCGAGAATGATGAGGCTCCATGAACCGTGGCCCGCTGACCCGCGGCGGCGCGATCGCCGCCGGCGCGCTCTCCGTCCTGATGCTCGCCGCCTGCGGCGGCGGGGCGGCCGAGGAGCCCGACTCCCCCTCCGGCGGGGCCGCCGAGGGCTACCCCGTCACCGTCCCGACCCTCTTCGGGGACGTCACCGTCGAGGACCGCCCCGAGAACGTGGTGGCCATGGGCTGGTCCGACGCCGAGACCGCGCTCGCCCTGGGCGTACAGCCGGTCGGCGTCGCCGACTGGCAGGCCTACGGCTCCCCCGGCGTCGGCCCCTGGGCCGCCGACCTGTTCGACTCCGAGCCCGCCCAGCTGGCCACCCTGGAGCCGAACCTGGAGGAGATCGCGGCCCTGGAGCCCGACGTCATCCTCGACACCCGCTCCGACAACAGCCGGGAGCGCTACGACCTGCTCTCCCCGGTCGCCCCGGTGATCGGCCCGCCGCCCGGCGTGGAGGTCACCTACGGCACCACCTGGCAGGAGCAGACCCGCCAGGTCGCGCTGGCCCTGAACGAGGAGGAGCGCGGCGAGGAGCTGATCTCCGAGCTGGAGGGGGAGTTCGAGGCCCTGCGCGAGGAGAACCCGGACTTCGCCGACGTCACCATCGCCGTGGGCGCCTACTTCGACGGCCAGTACGGCGCCTACGTGCCCGGCGACAGCCGCGTCGACGTACTCCAGGACCTGGGCTTCGAGTACAAGTCCGAGATCACCGACATGGCCGACGGCGCGTTCTACGTCGACCTCAGCCCGGAGCTGGTGGAGGTCCTGGACGCCGACCTGACCATCGTCTTCCCGATCGGCGACGTCGCCGAGACGCTGAAGGAGGACCCGGTCCTGCAGGGCATCGGCTCCGCGCAGGACGGGCGCCTCATCATCCTGGACGACCCGGAGCTGGCCAACGCCTTCTCCAGCGGCTCCACCCTGGGCGTCTCCTACGCCCTGGAGGGCATCGTCCCCCTCATCCACGAGGCGCTCGGCCGGGAGTGACGTCCTCCGCGAGCGCGCGGGGGCCCCGGGGCGGACGCCCCGGGGCCCCCGGCGTTCCGGCCGGGGCCGCGCTTGACCCGACACGTGCCCGCACGTGGGGGTCCGCTGCCGACGGGCGCACTAACGTCGCGGCATGAGCAACGCCCGCGTCCCGTCCCGCCGCACCCGGAGGGTCCGCGCGGCCCTGCGCCGCCCCGCCGCGGCGACCGCGGTAGGCGTCCTGGTACTCCTGGCCGCCACGGCCTGCGCCCCGGACCGGGCCCCCGAACCGGAGCAGGCGGGCTTCGCCCCCTCCTCCGACCTGCTCACCATCGACGCCGACAACGGCAACCTGCGCGTCTCCCCCGGCGACGTCGACGAGGTCGAGGTGACCCGCTGGATCTCCTCCAGCTCCCTGCTGGGCTCCCCCGAGGCCGACTGGGGCCTCACCGGCGACACCCTCCGGCTGCGCGTGCGCTGCGGGGCCCTCACCGACTGCGAGGCCGAGTACGAGGTGATCGTCCCGGAGGGCACCACCCTCACCGTGGTGAGCGACAGCGGCGACATCACGGCCTTCGGCTTCGTCCGACCCCTGACCGCGACCAGCGGCGACGGCCGCGTCTCGGTCTCCGACACCATCGGTCCCCTCACCATGGCCAGCGACGGCGGCGACCTCATCGGCCGGGGGCTCGCCTCGGACGAGGTGGAGGCCGTCACCGCCGACGGCGACGTCGACCTGGAGCTCACCGCCGTCCCCGACGCCGTGACGGTGCGCACCGGCGACGGCGACGCCGACATCACACTGCCCGAGGCCTCCTACGCCGTGGACGCCTCCTCCGGCGAAGGCGAGGTGGTCACCGAGGTCGACACCGACCCCGGCAGCGCACACCGCGTGGACGCCACCGCGGGCGGCGGCCGCATCCGCCTGCTCACCGCCCCGGTCTGAATCCATCGGGGCCACCGCGTGCCGTGGGCGGTGCACGCCCCACCCGGGACCGCCGCCGCGGCTCAGGCGGGCGGGGGCCGGTGGGACGCCAGCCGGACCAGCAGCTCGTCCACCAGGGCCGCCTCGCCCGGGGTCAACACCCCCTCGGCCCCGCCTCGGGACAGCAGCACCCGCAACGCGTTGGCGTGGGCGGACACCCCGGTGTCGCCGGCGCCCTCCGCCCGCGCGGGGCCGGTGACCACGGCGGCCAGCACGGCCTCGCGCACCGCCTCCGACAGGCGCGGGTCGTCCGCGCCCCGCTCGATGAGGCGCAGCACCACACCCCTGCCGGCGGTGTGGATCATCTCCGCCGCGGTCTCGGCGTCGACCGCCAGCCGCCCGGCCTCGGCGACCCGGCCGACCAGCCCCCGCAGGATCTCCTGCGCCCGGGCCGCCGCCTCCCCTCCCCCGCCGCCGGAGGCGCCGGGCGCGTACATCAGCACGTAGTGGGCGGGGTTGTCCAGCCCGAAGCGGACGTGCAGGTCCCAGCCCGCGCGCAGGTCCTGGACCGGGTCCCCGGTGGCGACCTGGGCCTGCTTCCCGGCCAGGTAGCGGTCGAACCCGTCGGCCGCCACGGCGTCGAACAGCCCGGCCATGTCCCCGAACAGCCGGTAGAGGGTGGGCGGCTGCACCCCGGCGGCGGCGCTCACCGAACGCGTCGTGACGGCCTCGCGCCCTTGGCGGGTGAGGATGTCCGCCGCGGCGTCGATCACGCGCCGCCGTGTGTCCTGCCTGTCTCCCATGCACCCCAGGGTATCGGCGGTAACAGCAACCCGTTATCCCTTCTAGCGCCCGCGTCCCCGCTCCGGCCGCGGGACCGGGGCGTTCACCGGCCTCCCGCGCCGCGGCCTGCGAAAACCCGGGTAGTAACCTCGTGGCGGCCCATCCCACCCACGAACAGGGACATCCGTGCGCGACATCGTCATCTTCTCCGGCAGCGCCCACCCGGAGATCGCCCAGGAGATCTGTGCCGACCTCGGCAAGCCGCTCTCCCCCACCCGCGTCTCGCGGTTCGCCAACGACTGCCTGGAGGTCCAGCTCCAGGACAACTGCCGCGAACGCGACGTGTTCATCATCCAGCCGCTCGTGCCCCCGGTCCAGGAGAACCTGGTGGAGCTGCTGCTGATGCTCGACGCCGCCCGCGGGGCCTCCGCCGCCCGCACCACCGTGGTCATGCCGCACTTCGCCTACGCCCGCTCCGACAAGAAGGACGCGCCGCGCATCTCCATCGGCGCCCGCCTGGTCGCGGACCTGCTCGCCACGGCGGGGGCCGACCGCGTGCTCACCATGACGATGCACTCGCCCCAGGTCCACGGGTTCTTCAGCGTCCCCGTCGACCACCTGCACGCCCTGGGCGAGCTCGCCTCGCACTTCCGCGGCGACGACCTGTCCAACACCGTGGTCGTCTCCCCCGACTTCGGCAACGCCAAGGCCGCCTCGGCGTTCGCCCGCCGCCTGGACACCCCGGTGGCCGCCGGGGCCAAGCAGCGCTTCAGCGACGACAAGGTCAGCATCACCTCGGTCATCGGCGACGTCGCCGACCGCGACGTGATCATCCTCGACGACGAGGTCGCCAAGGGCAGCACCGTGGTGGAGCTGATCGAGCGGCTGCGCGAGCACAAGGTCCGCTCCATCCGGGTGGCCTGCACCCACGGCCTGTTCACCGACGGCGCCCTGGACCGGCTGACCGCGATGGACGACGTCACCGAGATCGTGTGCACCAACACGGTGCCGATGGCCCCGGAGAAGGTCACGCCCAAGCTCACGACGCTGTCGATCGCCCCGGCGCTGGCCGAGGCGATCCGCCGCATCCACAACGGCGAGTCCGTGAGCGCCCTGTTCGACCAGTCCTGACGCCCGCGGGCCCGGGCCGACGCGGCCGGGCCCGCCCACCGGTGGACGGGCCGGCGGCCCACACGGGCGCGCGACCCCGCCGGATGAGCCGCGGCCGAGCCCTGGCGGAGCCTCGGCCCGCGCGCGCACGCGACCCGCCGGCCCGGTACGCCGGCGTGTGCAGGCCCCCTCGACCCGTGCGGGCGCGCGCGACCCCGCCGACCGTCGGGGCCGCGGAAATACCGGGGCGGCAGGGGCGACAATGGCCGCGCCGGACTCCGCGTCGATCTCCTTTGACGGCGGATCGAAATGTCCCTCCGCCGGACCGGGAAAACCGGACGCGCGGCCCCGGCCCACGGGCGGGCGCGCCGCGAGAACCTCGGGCGGCACGGCCCGGCGGCCGGGAGAAGGCACCGCCTTCCCACCTCACACGCACCGCCGCCCGCCCACCAGGCGACCCGGAGCCGCCGCCGAAAGGGGATATCCCGCGGGCCCGCGGAACATAAGGGATATCGCGGAACCGAATACACGACGGGAATCCGCCGCCGCGACGGTCAATCCCTTGACCGGCGGGACAAGAGCGCACGATCCGCCCCGGGGCGCCTTTGAAGCGCGTCCCCGCACGGTGGGACAATGCGGCCATGAGACGCCACCGCCCCGTACCCGCGGACACCGCGCAGGACACCCCGCGCATCGACCCGCCCAAGACCTCCGCCGCCGGACTGCCCGCCGTCCTCAACAGCGTCCGGCAGGTCGGGGAGAACGCCGGGGTGCGGCGCGGACTGCCCGCCATGCTCGCCCTCAACCAGAAGCGCGGCTTCGACTGCCCGGGCTGCGCCTGGCCCGAGGGCGACAAGCGCCACCGCGCGGAGTTCTGCGAGAACGGCGCCAAGGCCGTCGCCGAGGAGGCCACCACCCGCCCCCTCACCGCCGACTTCTTCGCCGAGCACTCCGTGAGCGCCCTGGCGCAGCGCTCCGGGTACTGGCTGGGTCAGCAGGGGCGCCTCACGCAGCCCCTCCACCTGGCCGAGGGCGCCGACCACTACACCCCCATCGGCTGGGACGACGCCCTGGAGCTCGTCGCCGCCGAGCTGCGCGCCATGGACGGCCCCGACCAGGCCGTTTTCTACACCTCCGGGCGCACGAGCAACGAGGCCGCCTTCGCCTACCAGCTGCTGGCCCGCCAGCTGGGCACCAACAACCTGCCCGACTGCTCCAACATGTGCCACGAGTCCTCCGGGTCCGCCCTCACCGAGACCCTGGGCGTGGGCAAGGGCAGCGTGTCCCTGGACGACCTGTACCGGGCGGACCTCATCATCGTCGCCGGGCAGAACCCCGGCACCAACCACCCCCGCATGCTGACCGCCCTGGAGCGCGCCAAGAGGAACGGCGCCCGCATCGTCACGGTCAACCCCCTGCCCGAGGCCGGGATGCGCGAATTCCGCAACCCCCAGCACCCCGGCGGACTGCTGGGCCGCGGAACGCAGCTCACCGACGTGTTCGCGCAGATCCGCCTGGGCGGCGACCTCGCCCTGTTCTCCGCGGTCAACCGCATCCTGCTGGAGACCGACCGCGACGGGTCCCGCGTCCTGGACCACGACTTCATCGACGCCCACACCCACGGCTTCGACCTGTTCGCCAAGGAGCTCCTGGACGAGCCCGCCGACGCCTTCTGGGCCCGGGTGGAGCGCGACACCGGCCTGGAGCGCCCGCTCATCGAGGAGATCGCCGCCATGGCCATCGCCTCCGAGCGCACCGTCGTGTGCTGGGCCATGGGCCTGACCCAGCACAAGCACTCCGTCCCCACCATCCGCGAGGTCGTCAACTTCCTGCTGCTGCGCGGCAACGTCGGCCGCCCCGGCGCCGGGGTGTGCCCGGTGCGCGGCCACTCCAACGTGCAGGGCGACCGCACCATGGGCATCTTCGAGCGGCCCTCCGACGCCTTCCTGGACGCCCTGGGCGCCGAGTTCGGGTTCTCGCCGCCCCGCGAGCACGGCCACGACACCGTCAACGCCATCCGCGCCATGGCCCGGGGCGACGTGCGCGTCTTCTTCGCCATGGGCGGCAACTTCGTCGCCGCCACCCCCGACACCCATGTCACCGAGGACGCCATGCGCCGGGTGGGGCTGACCGTCCACGTGTCGACCAAGCTCAACCGCTCCCACGTGGTCACCGGCACCCGCGCGCTCATCCTGCCCGCGCTGGCCCGCAGCGACCGCGACGTCCACGGCGGGCGGGAGCGCTGGGTCACCGTCGAGGACTCCATGAGCCGCGTCCACGCCTCGCACGGCGTGCTGCGGCCGCTGTCGGAGGACATGCGCTCGGAGGTGGACATCGTCCGCGACCTGGGCGCCCGCCTGTTCGGCCAGAGCCCGGTGGCCTGGGACGCGTTCGCCGACTACGACCGGATCCGCGACCACATCGCCGCCGTCGTGCCCGGCTTCGACGACTTCAACGCCAGGGCCCGGCAGCGCAACGGGTTCACCCTGCCGCACGCGCCGCGCGACCACCGGCGCTTCCCCACCGCCACCGGCAGGGCCAACTTCACCGTCAACGGCACCTACGCGCCCCGGGTGCCGCAGGGGCGCCTGCTGCTGCAGACCCTGCGCTCGCACGACCAGTACAACACCACGGTGTACGGCCTGGACGACCGCTACCGGGGCATCACCGACGGGCGCCGCGTGGTCCTGGTCAACCCCGAGGACGCCGCCGAGCTCGGCCTGGCCGACGGCTCCTACACCGACCTGGTGGGCGAGTGGTCCGACGGGCGCGAACGCCGCGCGCCGCACTTCCGGGTGGTCCACTACCCGACCGCCCGCGGCTGCGCCGCCTCCTACTTCCCCGAGACCAACGTCCTGGTGCCCCTGGACTCCACCGCCGACATCAGCAACACGCCCACCTCCAAGTCGGTGGTGGTGCGTTTCGAGCCCGACAGCGGGCTGTGACCCGCCGCGGCGGGCCCGGTCCGGGGCCGCCGCCCGACACGAGAGCACCGATGCTGCCCGCCGCACCCGCGCCCATCGCCTCCTGGTCCTGGGAGGTCTCCTCCGACACCGACGACCTCACCCTCGCCGACGCCTGCGACCGGCTGCACACCGCCGCCGACGTGCTGGCCGGCGAGGGCCTGTGCGCCCCGCGCACCCTGCGGGTGTCCTGGCTGCGCCCCGGCGAGGGCTACTCCGGCTTCGCCTCGCTCATGGACCTGGACCCGGCGACCGGGGCCACCGCCGCCGACCTGGCCGAACGGGTGCCGGTGGGCCGCCCGGCGGGGATCCCGGACGCCGAGCCCCAGGCGCTCACCCTGGCGGGGCCGGGCATCTGGATCGACGCCGCGGGCGAGGAGCGCCGCGCCCACGGCCTGGTGGAAGCCACCGTGTACCTGGCGCCCTGGTTCCTGGAGGTCACCGTGGGGGTGCGGCACGACGTCTGGCTGCGCGCCGACTTCTCCGGCCGGCCCCACCCGCAGGTGTACCGCCGCAACGCCCCGCGGCTGGCCGCCGCCCTGGAGGGGATCGAGAAGGCCCTGGGCCTGGAGACCTCCCCGGGCGAGCCGACCCCGCACGGCGTCCCCGACAGGTACGGCATCTCATGACCGCGCCCGTCCACCGGAGCACCCCGCTGTCGGGCGGCACCTACAACACGGTGCACCTGCTCGCCCACACCGACGGCACCGAGACCGTGCTCAAGACCGAGCCGCCGGCCGCGCAGCCGCGCCTGTCCTACGAGCACCGGCTGCTGCACACCGAGGCGCGCTTCTACACCCTGGCCCGGCCCCTGCTGGGAGCGCTGCTCCCCGACCCCCTGCGCCTGGAATCCCTGCCCGGCGAACCGGAGCGGTACCGGCTGCTCCTGACCCGGCTGCCGGGAGTCCCGCTGGAGGAGGTGCGCGCAGGGCTGTCCCCGGCCGGTCTGGCCGCCGTCCGCCGCGCGCTGGGCGGGGCCCTGGCCGAACTGCACACGCTCACCGGCACCGGGTTCGGCTACCCGGACCGCCCGGCCCTGGCGGCCGCCACCTGGCCCGACGCGTTCGCGGCGATGGTCGGGGCGCTGCTGGCCGACGCCGACCGCACCGGGGTGGCGCTCCCCTGGGGCCCGGACCGCATCCGCGGCGCGGTCGACGACCACCGCGGCCTGCTGGGGGCGGTGGACACCCCGGTCCCGGTGCACTTCGACCTGTGGGACGGCAACATCCTCGTGGACGGGGCCCCCGACGCGCCCGCGCTGAGCGGGATCATCGACGCCGAGCGCGCCTTCTTCGGCGACCCGGCCGCCGACCTGGTCTCCCTCGCCCTGTTCGGGGACATCCGGGAGGACACCGCGTTCCTGGACGGGTACCGCGAGGCCGGCGGGACCCTGGAGTTCACCCCGGACCTGCTGCGCCGCCTGGCCCTGTACCGGGTCTACCTGCACCTGATCATGTACATCGAACCCGCCACCCGCGGCGTCCCGGCCGACCGTGCCGACCGGCTGCGCGCCTTCCTGCGCCCCCTCCTGGACGCCGACCTCACGGCCCTGTCCCGCCCCCTCCCCTGACCCGCGGGCCGGGGAGGCCCGGGCGGCCGGGCACGGCCCGTCCCGGCGGGGCCGGGACGGGCCGTGCGGGCGGGGGTCAGGCGCGGGTTCCGGCCTCGGTCCCGGCCGCCGGGTCGCCCGCGGCGGCCGGGCGCTTGGCCGCGAACACCGCGAGCCCGCCGACCAGGCCGACCACCGCGAAGATGTAGAACCCCCACGGGTAGGCCAGCCCCGCCGTCAGCAGCACGCCGCCGATGATCGGGCCGGTGATCGCGCCCAGGCGCCCCACGCCCGCCGACCAGCCCAGCGCCGTCGCCCGATTCGCGGGCGGGAACATGCGGCCGATGTAGGCGTAGACCAGCACCTGGGAGCTGAACACGAAGCAGCCCGCCAGGAACACCGCCACGTACGCGCCGACGCCCGGCAGCTTGATGCTCAGCGCCGCCAGCATCAGCGCCGAGACCCCGAACCACACCAGCGCCGCCCGGCGCGGGCCGACCCGGTCGGCCACGGACCCGGCGACCAGCAGGCCCGCGACCGCGCCCGCGTTCAGCGCCAGCAGCAGGCCCAGGGCCGCGTCCAGCTCGTACCCGGCCTCGCGCATGATCTGCGGCAGCCACGTGTTCAGGCCGTACACCAGCAGCAGGCCGGTGAAGGACGCCAGCCAGAACGCCAGGGTGGAGCGCGCGAACCCGTTCTGGAACAGCGACTTCACCGAGGCCAGGCCCGCGCCCACACCGCCGGTCCCGGTCCTGGCGGTGGGGGTCCCGAAGGACTGCGACTCGGGCAGGTGGCGGATCATCAGCGGCACCAGCACCAGGGCGGGCAGCGCGCCGATGACGTACATGGCCCGCCACCCCAGGGAGGGCAGCACGATGATGCCGAGCAGGGCGGTGAGGACGGCGCCCACGTGGTAGCCGGTCATCAGCGTGGTGGTGGCGCTGCCGCCCTTGCCGTTGCGGGCGTACTCGGTGGCCAGGGCGATCGCGGTGGGCAGGCAGCCGCCCAGGCCCACGCCGGCCAGGAAGCGCAGCAGCCCGAAGACGAACAGGGTGGGGGCCACCGCGCACAGCGCGGTGAAGAGGGAGAAGCTCGCGACGGCGAAGATCAGCACCTTGCGGCGGCCGATGACGTCGGTGACGGTGCCGATGGACAGGGCGCCGATCGCCATCCCGGCCAGGCCCGCGGTCGACACGGCGGATCCGCTGTTGGGGGTGATGCCCCACTGGCCCTCGTCGAGCAGGGTGGGGAGCGTGGTGCCGAGCACCACCATGTCGAAGCCGTCGAGCATGACGGCGGTCCAGCACAGGGGCATGAGCCACCCGGCACTGCGGGCGGTCTGGTTCACGGTGCGCCTCCTCGGCGTTCCGGGCGCACGGGGGCGCCTCGACGTACGTGTCGTGGATGTGACGCAGGGCGGTCCACTGCGTGAAGCGCGACACAATCACGCATATTGCCACTGTTTCGCAGAACGCACAAAGGTTCGCACAGCGAACACGGATGGATGTGGCTCTCCCCGTGCCCGAGAACGCCGACCCCACCGGGGTTCCCGCGCCGGGGGACGCGTCACGGTCCGGTCGAAAAAGAAGAAAACCGCCCGCGCCCCGGCCGCCGGGGACGCCCGGGACACCGCTCAGCGGGTCCGCAGCGGCGGCCGCCCCAGCACCTCGACGTACACGATCCGGCCGAACACCACGTCCAGGTTGAGCATGCCGACCTCCGGCAGCAGCGCCACCGTCCGGTGCCCCTCCCCGAACTTCGTCCCCCGGGGATGGTCCGCCGTGTAGAAGCTCTGGCAGAAGTCGTCAACGCACTCGCACGCACGCACCAGCCGGATGTCGTGGGCGACGATCGCCAGGTCCCGCTCGCCCTCCGCCTCCAGCAGGGCGGCGAGCTCGGCGACCAGCTCCGGGTGGACCTCGCGCACCAAGGGGGGTTCACGATCCATGGGCCGAGCCTAGGACGCCGCCCCGACACCCCGCCGCAGCACCCCGCCGACGGCCGCGCCGCCCCGGGTGCCCCGAGCACGACACCGCCGACTCCGGCCGGGCGAAGGCCCCGCACCCGGTCCAGGTGGTCGGCGTGCGCTGTCCGCGCCTCCGGGTGCCCCGTGATACCGGAGCACGGGCCGCCGGAGCGGCCTGCCCTGTGGGTGCGCCCCTTCGCCCGCTGCGCCCCGGGCGTTCGCCCGGTTCGACCTGGCGGACGCGCACCCCGCCCCCGGGCATCACCGCCCTGGGCTACGAGAAGGCGTGATCGTTCCCGGGCCGGGTGTCCGGCCCGAGGTCCTGGGTGCCCAGGACCGAGAGCAGGTCCAGCTGCTCCGCCGCCCCGGTGCCGATGACCGGGCTGAACCACAGCAGCCGCTGTCGGCCGTCCTCACCGAACAAGGTCAGACAGTTCACATCGACGGCGCCCAGGCGCGGATGCAGGATCCGCTTCCGGTCACCGCGGCGCACGGCGATGTCGTGCCGTTCCCACAGGGCCGCGAACTCGGCGCTGCGCCGCAGCAGGTCGGTCACCAGGGCATCGGCCTCCTCCCGTTCGCGACCGCTGCGGCGGGCGATCGCCGCGCGCAGGTCCGCGACGAACGTCCACGACTGGCGCGGGTGGTCCTCCACCGGGTAGAGGGACCGCGCCGAGGGGTCGGTGAACCACCGGTGGACGAAGCTCGCCCCCATGCCGGTGGCGGGCGGGGCCGCCCCGAACAGGGCGACGGCGAGGCGGTTCTGCACGAGCGTGACGTGCAGGTCGGTGATGACCTGGGCGGGTGTGGTGGTCAACCGGTCGAGCAGGTCCAGCATGCCGGGGTGGACGTGCGAGGACGGACCTCCGGAGGGCGGGACCGGGCGTCCGGCCAGGTGGTACAGGTGGTCCCGCTCGTCCGCGTCCAGGCGTAGTGCGCGGGCGAGCGCCACCGCCATCTGCTCGGAGGGCTGCGCGCTACCGCGTTCGAGCTCGATGTAGTAGTCGACGGACGCCCCGGCCAGCTGGGCCACCTCCTCCCGGCGCAGCCCCGGCACCCGCCGCCGGGGCCCGCCGGGCAGGCCGACGTCCGCCGGGCGGATCCGGTCGCGCCGCGACCTCAGGAAGACACCGAGTTCGGTCAGGTTCATCTTCCAAGTCTCCGGCAGGCGCGTGCGCTGATCCAGGGGGTGGCACCCCCCGGGTGAACGGCCACTGGAACCGCGGCGCCGGCACGGCGAGTCTGGTGCCGACACGAAGAGGGGCCGGCCATGAGCGCCGGCGGCACCACGGCATCACCAGGAGGAACGACCATGCCCTACGCCAACTTCAAGGTCCCCGCGGGCACGCTGACCGAGGAGCAGAAGGAGGTCATCGTCCACCGCACGACGGACCTGTACGCGGAGATCTACGGCGACCGGGTCCGCCCCAACACCATGGTCCTCGTCGAGGAGGTCGCCGACGGCGGCTGGGGGATCGGCGGTGACGTGCTGACGCTCGCCATGATCCAGGGACCGCCCCGGGCCTGACGGGCCCTCCCCCGCCCGTGTGCGACGACCGCACACGGGCGGCCCCTCCGTCCTCGCGGCGGAGGGCGGTCGGCATCCGCCCGCCGCGCCCGTGTTCCACAAAGCTGGGCTGCCGGGAACACCCGAGGCCCCCGTCGCCCGTGGGAACGGGAAGGGGGCACTCAGGCGGAGGGAGTCCGGAGCGGGGCGGTCGTGGCCGGAACCGGCATGGACCCCCTGTCCCGACACGGTTTCTGCGATCATCGTGGCCGACCCGTCCCTGCACGCCGCCGTCCTCGGGCACGGCCCGTCCGGTTCCCCTGGGCGGAACCGGTCGTGAGGGACCACAGCGGCCCGCCGTACACCTCCGAGTTCACCCCGGCCGTCTGGGGCAGTATGGCCCTGCACCTGCCGGTCGTCCCGACCGTCGTGGCCACCGTCCTGTTCGTGCGCAGGCCGGGGGCCATGCAGGCGTCCCGGCTCAGCGCCCTCCCCGAACGACAGGAGCACCCGTGACCGCGCACACCACCACCCCCGAGGGCGTCCACGTGTGGGAGACCGCCGGGCCGCCCCGGGCCCTGGTCCAGCTCCAGCACGGGTACTCCGAGTACTCCGAGCGGTACGTCACCCTCTACGGCGGCCTCATCCCGCACCTGGTGGAACTCGGCTTCGAGGTGTGGGCCCAGGACCTGGAGGGACACGGCGACTCCCCCGGCCGCCCCGGGTCGCCGGACGTGCGCCGGTCCGTGGTCGACCACGTGCTGACGCGGCGGCGCATGCGCGAACGGGGCCTGCCGGTCCTGCTCTTCGGGCACTCCCTGGGCGGGCTGGTGACGGCGGGCTCGGTCACCGTCGACCCGCAGGACGTTGCGGGCGTGGTGCTGACCTCCCCGGCCCTGATCCCGCTCCCGCCGCCACCGGTACTCGAGGCCGTGAAGCTGGCGGGGCTGCTGTTCCCCCGGCTGCCCGCGCCGATCCCCCGGCGCGGACCCGCCCGGCTCACCCGCGTCGCGGAGTACGTCGAGGCGGGCGAGCGGGACACACGGGTCTTCCGGGGGCGCATGCCCCTGCGGACTGCGGCGAGCGTGCTGGAGGTCAACGCGGGCGTCCGCCGCAGGGTCCCGCACTGGCGCACCCCGTGCCTGGTGGTGCACGGCACCGGGGACAACGTCACCGACGCCGGGCAGAGCCGCGCGTTCGTGGAGTCCCTGCCCGTCGAGGACAAGGAGTTCCACCCGGTGGAGGGCGGCTACCACGAGCTCCTGCACGACATCGACGGGGCGCGGACCCTGGAGCTGGTCACCGCCTGGCTGGACCGCCGCGCCCGCCGCTGACCGCGGCACCGCGGCGGGACGCGGTCTCCGGCGGTCAGCCGGCCTGGCCGGTCGGCATGATCGTGACCTGCTGGAGGTTGACCCGCGGCGGGAGAGAGGCGAGGAACCCGACGCTCCGCGCGATGTCCTCGGGCGTGAGCCACTCCATGGTCTCCTTGGAGCCCTCCAGCCACGCGCGAGCGCCCTCGTCGGTGACATGGCTCTGCAGCTCTGTACCGACGATGCCGGGCTCGATCGCCGAGACCCGCACCCCCTTCGCCCCCAGCTCGGCCCGCAGGTGCCGGGAGAGGTGGGTGACGTACGCCTTCGTCGCGGAGTAGACGGCGAAGTCCGGGAAGATGTTCTGCGCCGCGATCGACGACGTGTTGACCAGGTCGGCGACACCGCGCTCCTCGGCGGCCCTCACCAGCTGCGGCGTGAACGCACCGATGACGTTCATCAGGCCGGTGATGTTGAGGTCGATCTGGTGCCGCCACTGGCCGGTGGCCAGCTCCTCGATCGGGGCGGGCAGCATCACGCCCGCGTTGTTGAACAGCAGGTCGGCCCCGCCGGACTCGGCCGCGACCCGGTCTGCCGCCGCCCGTACCGCCGCCGCGTCGGTCACGTCCAGGGCCAGGGGGCGGGCCTGGCCGCCGTCCTTCTCGATCCGGGCCGCCAGCCGTTCCAACCGGTCCGCACGCCGGGCCAGGACGACGACGCGGGCGCCGAGTCCCGCCAGGTGCTCGGCCGACGCCTCGCCGATACCGCTGGAGGCGCCGGTGACGACCGCGACACGGCCGGTCAGGGGGCGGGCGGAGGTCTGCGTGGTCATGGGGCACACCTTTCGGGGTGGGTGGGATGGGGTCGGGGCCGCGGCCTGTCGCCGCCGGCTCCTCCACCAGAACACCACCCCGGGACGCCTCACGGGGCGCCGGAAAAGGCCCTGACCAGGCAGGTATCCACAAGGAAGGTACCGACAGTGCCACCCGGGCCGGGGCGCGGCCCGTTCCCGCCCGCCACACTGGGGACATGGACGACCGTGGCAACGAACTCGCCGACTTCCTGCGCACCCGCCGCGCCCGGGTCACCCCCGACCAGGCGGGGCTGCCCGACGACGGCCGGGCCCGCCGCGTGCCCGGCCTGCGCCGCGACGAGGTCGCCAGGCTGTCCGGGGTCAGCACCGAGTATTACACCCGCATCGAGCAGGGCCGGGCGCAGAACCCCTCCCCCGAAGTCGTCGAAGCCCTCGCCGTCGCCCTGCGGCTGGACCCCTCCGAGCGAGAGCACCTCACCGACCTCCTGGCACGGCCCGCGCCGGCCCGCCGCGCCCCGGCCGCACCCCAGCGCGTGCGACCCGGGCTGCACCTGATGCTGCAGACCCTCGACCACGTTCCCGCGTTCGTCCTCGGTCGGCGCACCGACGTCCTGGCCTCCAACCGCCTGGCCCGCGAGGTCCTCACCGACTTCGACGCCCTGCCCGCGCCCCGCCGGAACCTGGCCCGCTACTACCTCCTGGACCCCGAGGCCCGCGAACGGGTCGGCGACTGGGAGCGGATCGCCGCCGAAACCGTCGCGATCCTCCGTCTGGAAGCCGGCCGAAGCCCACAGGACCGCCGACTCGCCGACCTCGTCGGCGAACTCACGTTGAAGTCACCGGAGTTCTCCGCGTGGTGGAACGACCACCGGGTGCTGCGCCGGACCCACGGCGCGAAGCACTACCACCACCCCCTCGTCGGCGACCTGCACTTCTCCTACGAGTCGTTCCAGGTGCCCGGTGACAGGGACCAGACGCTGTGCGTCTACAACGTCGAACCCGGCTCCGAAACCGCCCGGGCCCTGCGGCTCCTCACTGGTTGGACGGCCCCGCAGCCGACGGAGACACCGGAACGGGGTGCGTAGTGGACCGGGCCGCCGAGGTCCGGGACCTAAGGAAGCACCACCTGGACAATGTAGATCAATACGGACACGCCGGTCGGGCGACCCGCCCCGTCGTCCCGTGGTGTACAAGGGAACGGTCCCCGAATTGGAAACCGGAGTGCCCGTGCGCATGCGCCCCACCGCCGTCACCCTCGACTGCGCCGACCCCCTGGAGCTGGCCGCGTTCTACTCGCGGGCCACCTGCCTGCCCCTGGACCCGCGGTCCACCGCCGACTTCGCCGCGCTGGAGCCCGGGGACGGCATCGCCCTGGCCTTCCAGCGGGTCGACGGGTACCGGCCGCCGCGCTGGCCCGGGCAGGAGGTCCCCCAGCAGATCCACCTCGACTTCGCGGTCGGGGACCCGGACGCCGCGCAGGCCGAGCTCCTGGCCCTGGGCGCTACCGCGCCCGCCGGGCAGCCGAACGCGGAGCGGTGGCGGGTGCTGCTGGACCCCGCCGGCCACCCGTTCTGCCTGGTCCGGGGCTGATCGGCGGACTCCTTTCCCGGAGGTGTCACAGAACGCGGGTCCGCCGTGTCTTCAAGGGCACCAGTGCATCACCACCGATGACAAGGAGTGCCCTCCATGGAAGCCCGTCTCAAGCTCCTCGGCAACCCGGCCGCGGAGAAGGCCCTCAAGCACCTCGCCGCGGTCGGCCGGGCCCTCGACGAATCGCCGCTGTCCGGCGTCACCCGGGAGCTGGTGCTGCTCCGGGCCAGCCAGATCAACGGCTGCGGTGTCTGCGTCGACATGCACACCAAGGACGCCGAGCACGCGGGCGAGACCTCCACGCGCCTGCACCTGGTCTCGGCCTGGCGCGAGGCGACGGTGTTCACCGACGCCGAGCGGGCCGCCCTGGAGCTGACCGAGCACGCCACCCGCATCGCGGACGCCGCCGGGGGCGTGCCCGACGAGGTGTGGGACAACGCCGCCGCGCACTACGACGAGGAGGAGCTGACGGCGCTGGTGACGGCCATCGCCGTCATCAACGCCGCCAACCGCCTGAACGTCATGACGCGCCAGCCCGCGGGCGGCTACCGCCCCGGCATGTTCGCCTGACCCGACGGGAACACGGGCCCGGCCCCCGACCGCTGCGGCGGCCGGGGGCCGGAGCCCTCAGGCGTGGCGGCCCGACAGGGCGACGACGCCGCCCAGGCCGATCATCGCCACGCCGCCGCCGGCGGACAGGTCGGCCAGGCGCCGCGGGGAGCGGTCGAACCAGTGGCGGGCCCGCCCCGCCCCCAGCGCCCACAGGGCGTCGCACACCAGGGCGATGGCGACGAAGACCGCGCCGAGCAGGAGGATCTGCACGGGCACCGAGCCGGCGGCCGGGTCCGTGAACTGCGGCAGGACCGCCGCGAAGAACACCAGGGTCTTGGGGTTGGTCGCCCCGACGACGAAGCCCTGGGCCAGCAGCCGGGTGGCCGTGCCGTCCGCCGGCTCCGGCTCGGCCGCCCGGTGGCGGTGGCGGATCGCCGAGACGCCGAGCCAGACGAGGTAGGCGGCCCCGGCCAGCTTCAGGACGGTGAACGCCGTCGCGGAGGCGGCGACGACCGCCCCGACCCCGCAGGCGACCGCGACGATGAGGGGGAGGTTGCCCAGGGCGTTGCCGAGCACGCTGAGCAGGCCGCCGCGGCGGCCGAGGGAGAGGGAGCGCCCGACCACGAAGAGGACGCTGGGGCCGGGCACGAGGACCAGCAGAAGGGCGACGGGGACGAAGGCGAGGAGTTGTTCGGGAGGCACCATGCCCGCACGTTACTCCCCCGTGCGGCCGCCCCGCCCGCCGTTTTCCCGGCTCGCGCGTACCTCCGGGAGGGGTGAACCCTCCCCGGAATCGGGTACATTCCCGGCGCCCCGGGTTTCCCCTGCGGCGCCCCGGCCACTGGGAAGAGACCATGCACCACGAGAACACCCCCACTCACACCGGCACCGGAACCGGCGAGGGAGCCGACTACATCGTGGTCGGCACGGGCCCGGGCGGCTCCCCGGTGATCCGGCGGCTGATCGACGCCGGGCACCGGGTGACCGTCCTGGAGGCGGGCCCCACCGACGCCCGGCCCGGCATCGAGGACCCGCGCGCGGCGTTCTCCCTCTTCGGCACGGAGATCGACTGGGGTCTGCTCACCGAGCCGCAGGAGCACCTGGGCGGGCGCGCCCTCTACCTGCCGCGCGGCAGGGTCCTGGGCGGGACCAGCGCGATCAACGGGATGGCCTACGTCCGCGGCGCGGCCGCCGACTTCGACGCCTGGGAGGCCGCCGGGGCCGCCGGCTGGGCGTGGCGGGACGTGGAACCGTACTTCCGCAGGCTGGAGGACTTCGGCCCCGGGCCGGGCGCCGGGCGCGGGACCGGCGGGCCGCTGCCGGTCCGGCGCAACGACGACCCCGACCCGGTGGCCGCGGCGTTCGTCGCGGCGGCCGAGGGGGCGGGGTACCCGCGCAACGACGACTACAACGACGACGGCGGCCCCCTCGGGGCGAGCCTCGTCCAGGCCACCCTCGTGGACGGCGGCCGGGTCACCGCCTGGCGCGCCTACGTGGCCCCGGTCCTGGGCTCCCCGCTGCTGACCGTGGTCACCGAGGCGCACGTGACCCGCGTCCTGGTCGAGGACGGCCGCGCCGTCGGCGTGGAGTACCGCGGCCCGGACGGGGAGGCCCGGACCGTGCGGGCCCGGCGCGAGGTGGTCCTGGCCGCGGGCGTGTTCGGCACACCGCAGATCCTCCTGCTCTCGGGGGTGGGGCCCGCCGGGCACCTGCACGAGCACGGCATCACCCGGGTCGTCGACCTGCCCGGGGTCGGCGAGAACCTGCGCGACCACGCGGTCGTCCCGGTGGTCTGGGAGCGGGCCGGCGCGGCGCCCGGGGTCCCGGGCATGGGGGTGCAGGCACAGCTGGTCCGCGAGGGCACCGAGAACTCGATGATCCGCCCGGACCGGCAGGGCATCGTCATCCCCTACGTCTACTCGACCGTGCAGGAGGGCCTGCCGGACTCGGGGTTCACGACGGTGGCGGTCGTGCTGCACCCGTACAGCACGGGCACGGTGCGGCTGCGCTCGGCCGATCCCGCCGACCCGCCGCGGATCGACCCCGCCACGCTGTCCGACCCCAGGGACGTGGAGGCCCTGATCGAGGAGGTCGCGGTGCTGCGGGAGCTGGTGCGCCGTCCGGAGCTGGCCGCCCACGTGGCCGCCGAGGTGCACCCCGGCGAGGCGGACCTGCGGGCCTACGTGCACGCGGCGGCCGACGCCGGGCACCACCAGGTGGGCACCGCGCGCATGGGGACCGACGCCCTCGCGGTGGTCGACCCGCGGCTGCGGGTGCGGGGTGTGGCGGGGCTGCGGGTCGCGGACGCCTCGGTCATGCCGTTCACCCCGGCGGGCAACACCGCCGGCCCGACCTTCATGATCGGCGAGCGCGCGGCGGACCTCCTCCTGGAGGACCTCGCCGCGGCCCCGGACCGGCCCTGAGCACGTACGAGGCCCCGCCCCCCTTGCCCTACTTATCGAATTTCGATAGATTCCTATCGTTGTCCGATGGAGGGGAGTCCATGGAAGACCCGGCCGCGCCGCCGTGCGCCGCTCCCGGGACGGTGTTCGGTATCGTCGGCAGCGCCGAGGCCCCCCGGACGCAGGCCGAACCGAAAGAGGTCGTGTGATGCCGATCGTCGTCGACATCGACGTGATGCTGGCCCGGCGCAAGATGTCCGTGGGCGAGCTGGCCGAGCGTGTCGGCATCACCCCAGCCAACCTCGCCGTCCTCAAGAACGGCCGGGCCAAGGCCGTGCGCTTCACGACCCTGGACGCCCTCTGCGAGGCCCTCGACTGCCAGCCCGGCGACCTGCTGCGCAGGGAGCCCGCCGCCGAGTGACGCCGTTCATACCCCCCGGCGTTGAACCGGAGGACCCCCTCCCCCGTTTCCCGGGGTGAGGAGTCGGACGCACCGGGTGCGGACGACCGGTGATCCACGAACCCGAGGGGGACCATGCGAACCGGAACGAAGATCGCGGTCGGGGCGGGCGCGGCCGTCGTGGTGCTGGGCGGGGCGGCCCTGGTGTTCGGCCCCGGCCTGTACGCGGGGATGAACGCCGACCGGGCCGCCGAGGAGCCCGCCGTCGACTCCCCCGGGGTGGCCGACGTGACCGATGTGTCCGAGTTCGACGGCGACTGGACCGTGGCCGGGGGCGAGTCCTACGCCGGGTACCGGGTGGACGAGGTGCTCCAGGGCGAGGACGTCACCGTCACCGGCCGCACCCCGGACGTGACGGGCACCGTCTCCGTCGCGGACGGGTCGGTCACCGCCGCCGAGATCACCGTGGACATGGCCACGGTCGCCACCGACAGCGACGCCCGCGACGCGTACTTCCGCGACAACGCCCTGAACACCGACGAGTTCCCGACCGCGACGTTCGCGCTGACCGAGCCGGCGGCCGTGGAGCCGGGCACCGAGTCCGTGGCACTGGTCGGGGACCTCACCGTCCACGGGGTCACCCTGCCGGTGACCGTCGATGCCGAGGTCGGCCTCACCGAGACCGGGGCGCGGGTCGCCGGGAGCGTCCCCGTCACCTTCGCCGACTTCGGCGTCCAGGCCCCCGACCTCGGCTTCGTGTCCGTGGAGGAGGCCGGCGAGGTCGAGTTCCTGCTCGACCTCGTGCAGAATCCGTGACCATGGACCCGCACGGCCCCGGCGGGCGGGCGGGTCCCCGGGAGGACCTGCTCACCGCGCTGCACGCGGCGCACGCCGACAGGCTGCACCGGTACGTGCTGCGGCTGACCGGCGACGTCCCCCTGACCCAGGACGTGGTCCAGGAGACCCTGCTGCGCGCCTGGCGCCGTCCCGAGGTCATGGCGCGCGAGGAGGGCGCCGTCCGGGCCTGGCTGTACACGGTCGCCCGCAACCTCGTCATCGACGAGAGGCGCAGCGCACGGCACTCCCGCGAGCTCACCACCGACCGGCCGCCGGAGAGCCCCCAGGCCGACCGCAGCCAAGCGGTGCTGGACGCGTGGCTGGTCTCGGACGCCCTGTCCGCGCTGTCCGCCGAGCACCGGGCCGTGGTCGTGGGGGCGTACTACCGCGGCCGGTCGGTGGAGGAGCTCGCCGCCGAGCTGCGGATCCCGGCGGGGACCGTCAAGTCCCGCCTGCACTACGCCCTGCGCGCCATGCGCCTGGCCCTCCAGGAGAAAGGAGTCTCGCCATGACCTCCCTGGTGGCGGGCGGGGGCGACCCGTACCGCGAGTGGGACGGAGCGTACGTCTTGGGCGCGCTGAACCCGCGGGAGCGCCGCGAGTTCGAGGAGCACCTGCTGGTCTGCGGCTCCTGCCGGGAGGCCGTCGCGGAGCTGGCCGGCATGCCCGGCCTGCTGGGCGCGGTGCCCGCGGAGGAGGCCCTGGCCGCGGCGGACGGCCCGCCCGCGCCCGGGGCGCCGGACGCCGTCCCGCTGGCGTCGGTGGCCGCGGCGGCCCGGCGGCGCCGGAACCGGGGCCGGGCGCTGCTGGCGTCGGTCGCGGCCGGCGCGGTCCTGGCGGCCGGGGCCGGCGGCTGGGCCGCGGGCCGGGGGGCTCCGGAGCCCGCCGCGCCGGTGGCGCAGGCGCCGCGGACCGTCGAGTTGAGCCCGGTGGGCGAGGTCGAGCTGCGGGCGTCGGTGACGGCCACCCCCACGGCCTGGGGGACCCGGTTCGACTGGACCTGCGACTACCCGGCCAGCGGCGGGGACGAGGGCATCGTGTACACGCTCGTCCTGGTGGACGAGGAGGGCGGGCGGTCGACGGCGGCCACATGGTCGTGGTCGGAGTCCGGCTCCCCCTCGGGGCTGGGGGCCTCCACCGCGCTGCCCCTGGACCGGATCGACAGCGTCGAGATCGGCCTGGCGGGGACCGGGGACGCGCTGGCCTCCGGCCGGGTGTGACCCGCCCCCGGGTCAGGACCGCACGGCGCGGCCGAACAGGTGGGCCAGCGCCCCCTCCAGGTACGGGTACCGGAACCGGTGGCCCGCCGCCAGCAGGCGGGTGGGCACCACCCGCTGGTCCGCCAGCGCGACCTCGTCCGCGCCCTCCCGGCCCAGCACGACCGCCGGGGCCCACCCCGGGACGGGCAGGAGCGCCGGGCGGCGCAGGGTGCGGGCGAGGGTCCGCGCGTGGTCGGCGCCGCGCACCGGGTAGGGGGTCACCCCGTTGACGGGGCCCGACAGGTCCTCGTCGAGGACCGCGCGCACGTAGACGTCGGACAGGTCGTCGGCGCCGATCCACGACAGCCACTGCCGCCCGTGGCCGATCCGGCCGCCCAGCCCGGCCTCGAACAGCGGGTACTGGAGTCCCAGCACCCCGCCCGCCGGGGTCTGCACGATGCCGGTGCGCACCTGGACGCACCGCACGCCCGCGGCGACGGCCGGGCCGGTCGCCGCCTCCCAGTCGGCGACCAGGTCGGCCAGGAACCCGTTGCCGCGGGGGCTGTCCTCGGTGAGCACCTCGTCGCCGCGGTCGGGCCCGTAGTAGCCGATCGCGGAGGCGGTGACGAGCACGCGCGGGCCGCCGTCCCCGGCCCGGGCGGCGACCAGTTCGGCCAGTGCCCGGGTGGGCCCGACCCGGCTGGCGCGCAGCGCGTCCTTGTGCCCGTCGGTGAAGCGGCCGAACAGCGGCTCCCCCGCCAGGTGCACCAGGGCGTCCACTCCGTCGAGCAGGTCGGGGGCGGGTGCGGCGGGGTCCCAGCGCCGTTCCCCGGGGTCGCGCGGGTCGCGCCGCACCAGCCGGACCACCCGGTGGCCGGAGGTGGTGAGCAGCGCGCACAGGTTGCGGCCGACCAGGCCGCCCGCCCCGGTGACGGCGACGGTCACCGGGCGGTCCGACCAGGCGCGGGAGCGCTCCAGTGCGGCCAGGTCGTCGGCGAGCTGGGCGTGCCGGTAGGCGAACATGGGCCGCAGCACCGCGTCGGGCAGGGAGGTGGCGACCCGGTCGACGACGCGGGTGCCGTCCCCGTCCTCCTCGAAGTCGTGGGCGTGCGTCCACCGCAGCACCGCCGACAGCGGCGGGGCGGCCAGCCGGTCGGCGAAGCGGCGGGGCGGGTCGTAGCGTTCGGGCAGGTGGGCGGCGACCCAGCGCAGGCCGCCGGGGAAGGTCAGCACCGCCGTCCCGTCGCGCAGGGAGTCGGCCTCGGCGGTGAGCCGGACCGGCTGCCAGGGCGGGCTCAGGCGCGCGAACGCCCCCGGCCGCCCGTGCCAGGCGAAGACCTCGTCCCGCGGTGCGGGCACCACGCTCTCGTACCGGAAGACCATGCCGCTCCTCGCGTCGTCGCCTCGCGGCCTCGCCGCCTGTGGACACGCTAGCGCGGGAGCGGCCGCAGTCCAGCGGACGGGCCGGGCGGGGCCCGATCCGCCGGTTCCTCAGTCCCGCCCCTGCCCCGGGTCCTGTGCGAGGAAGGCGGTCACGGCCTCGGCCAGGGCGCCGCGGGCGTCGGTGTCGGAGATCCGGGCGGTCCCGTCCCCGGACTGGTCCCCGTAGGCGCCGAACTGGGCGTGGTTCATGCCGTCGATCTCCACGCGTTCCGCGTCGGCGGGCAGGTAGGGGCCGTTGGCCTCGATCGTCGCCGGGTCGGACAGGGCGTCCTCACTGCCGGAGACGGACAGCACCCGCAGGTCGTCGCGCTCGGCCAGCCCGGCCCCCTCGGTGGCGTAGGAGCCCCACAGCACGAGCCCTGCGAGGGCGAGGTCGGGGTCGCCGCCGGCGTGGGAGGCGGCCATGGCCCCGCCGAGGGAGTGCCCGCCCAGGTACCAGCGGTCCACGCCCTCGCCGTGGGCGGCCGCGGCCTCGTCGGCGCGGTCGGGGTCCAGAACCGCGAAGTTGAGGGGCATCCGGGGGATGACCACGGTGACCCCGGTGTCCTGGACGATCGGCGCCCAGGACGCGGCGTAGGCCTCGGCCTCCACCCGGGCACCGGGGTAGAACACGACCCCGGTGCCGTCCCCGCCGTCGGCGGGGGCGAGGACGACGGCGTCGTCGGCGATCTCGGTCCGCACCCCGGGCAGCGCGAGGGCCTCCCCCAGGGGGGCGGGCTCGGCGCGGTAGGCGTTCAGGCCCCAGGCCGCGAACCCGCCGACCGCCGCGGCCAGGAGGGCGAGGACGACCGCGGCCGCGATGAGCGTCCGGCGCAGCGCGGGGCTCACCGGGGCCCTCCCGCGGTTCCCGGGAGCCGGGAGTCCGTCACTTTCAGTGATTCGATCATCGCTTTTCGTGGATTTAGCACGGAATCCAAGATACTTTCTTGTCAGGACTTCCGGCGACGGACACGTCCGCCGCCGGTGCACGCCACGACCCCGGAGGTCTCCATGGGAACCGCAGCACCCCGCGACACGGACCCGCGCCCCTCGGTCCCGGCCCAGGCCGCGGCGCTGGCGGTACTGCTGGCCGCGGCCTTCGGCAGCGCCCTCATCGGCGTCCTGGCCAGCCCCGACACCGCCGGCGAGTACGTGAGCCTGACCCGGCCCGGCTGGGCCCCGCCCTCCTCGGTGTTCGGTCCGGTGTGGACCGTGCTGTACGCCGCGATCGCACTGGCGGGGTGGCTGGTGTGGCGGCGGGGAGCCCTGCGCGGCACCGCCCTGGCCCTCTTCGCGGGGCAGCTCGTCCTCAACGCCCTGTGGACGCCGCTGTTCTTCGCGGCGGGCTTGCGCGGCACCGCCCTGGCGGACATCGTGCTGCTGCTCGCGCTGATCACCGCGACGATCGCGGTCTTCCGGCGAAGCTCGGCCGCCGCCGCCCTGCTCCTGGTCCCGTACTGGGCGTGGGTGGCGTTCGCGACCGCGCTCAACGCCGCGATCTGGTGGCTCAACCGGGGCGCCTGACCCCCGGGAGCCCCCCGGCACGACCCCGGAAGGCCCCGCGGCACACGGCGCCCCGCCGCCCGCCGCGGGGCCTCCCCATGCCCCCAGGTACCCGAAAAAATAATTAATTACTATTTATTCTTGACGTTACCTGGACCACTCTGACATGCTCTTCCGCAGTTGAGGAAGGCGTTCGCGCAGGTGAGCACGTACGCCCTACGCCAAGGAGGTCCCCCATGGGCAGACGGCCACCACGACGGCCGCTCGCCGCTCTCGCCGCCGTCATGTGCGTGCTGGTGCTCGCCGGCTGCGGCGCCCGGCTCGGCGAGGACGGGCGCATCGGCGTCGTCTACATGGACGCCCAGGGCTTCTACGCGGGGGTCCGCCAGGGCATGCAGGACTACGCCGAGGGCTCGGGCAGCGAGATCCAGCTGCTGGAGCTCAACGCCCGCGGCGACGCCTCCGAGGAGAGCACCTTCGTCGACATCGCCTCCTCGGCCGACGTCGACGCCCTGGTCCTGTCCCCGGTCTCGGCCACCGCCTCCATCCCGGCCGTGCGCCTGGCGCACGAGAGCGGGGTGCCGGTGGTCTGCTACAACACCTGCATCGAGGACGAGGCCGCACGGGAGTACGTCACCTCCTACATCCTGGGCGACCCCCACGAGTTCGGCCGCCTGCTCGGCGAGGCCGCCGCCGACCACTTCGAGGCCGAGGGCGTGGACGACCCCTCCATCGCGGTCCTGAACTGCGAGTTCGTCGAGGTCTGCGTGCAGCGCCGCGAGGGCTTCGAGGAGGCGCTCTTCGACCGCCTGCCCGATGCCGAGATCGTCGCCAACCAGGAGGGCGCCACCATCGACGAGGCCGTCGACGTGGGCGAGCGCCTGCTGACCGCGCACCCCGACCTCGACGCCTTCTACGGCGAGGCCGGCGGCGCCACCATGGGCGCGGTCCGCGCGGTCACCAACCGGAACCTGGCCGGGGAGGTCGTGGTCTTCGGCAGCGACATGTCCACCGACGCCGCCCGCGCGCTCGCCGACCACCGGATCCTCAAGGCCAACGTCGACATCTCCGGCACCGCGGTCGGCCTGCTGGCGGGCGAGACCGTCCAGCGCATCATCGCGGGCGACGCGCCCGAGGAGTTCATCACCCCGGCGCCGATCGACCTCTACACCACCCCCGAGGACGGCCAGGAGTGGCTCCAGGCCCACCCGGACGGCATCCCGTGACCGGCCCCCGTCCCACCGTCCGTCCCGTCCCACCCGTGGAGCACCCATGAGCGACACCCCAGCCGCGGCGGCGCCCGACACCGAGGTCGTGGCCCGCGTCCGCGGAGCCACCAAGAGCTACCCCGGCGTCACCGCCCTGGACGGCGCCGACTTCGAGATCCGCGCCGGAGAGGTCCGCGCCCTGCTCGGGCGCAACGGCGCCGGCAAGTCCACCCTGATCCGGCTGCTGTCGGGTGTGGAGGCGCCCGACACCGGCGACATCGAGATCGGCGGCACCCCGCTGGCCGGCGGCGGCATCCGCCGGGCCGCCGAACTGGGCGTGGGCACCGTCTACCAGGAGCTGAGCCTGGTCCCGGAGCTGTCGGCCGCGGAGAACCTCTATCTCGGCTCCTGGCCGGGCGGGCGCGGCCGCATCGACTACGCCGCCATGCGCGCGGGCGCCGAGGAGGTCTTCGCCGAACTCGGCGTCGGCATCCCCCCGAGCGCCCGGGTCGGCGAGCTGCCGCTGGCACAGCAGCAGCTCGTGGAGATCGCCCGCGCCTTCCGCGCCCGGCCCCGGCTGCTCATCCTGGACGAGCCCACCAGCGCCCTGGCCGCGGCCGAGGCCGAGACCGTGCTGGAGGCCGTCGCACGCGTCGCCTCGCGCGGGGTGGGGGTCATCTACGTCAGCCACCGGCTGGACGAGATCCGCCGCGTCGCCGACACCGTGACCGTCATGCGCGACGGCGCCGTCGTGGAGACCGTGCCCGTCCGGGGCGCCACGACCGCGCACATCGTCTCCCTCATGCTGGGCGAGGGCGGCGCAGAGGAGCAGGCCCCGCCGAAGCGCCGCGCCCGCACCGGGGACACACCGCTGCTGTCGGTCCGCGGCCTGTCGGTGCCGCCCAAGGTCGAGGAGGTCTCCTTCGACCTGTACCCGGGCGAGGTCCTGGGCCTGGGCGGCCTCATGGGCTCGGGGCGCACCGAGCTCCTGCGGGCGCTGGCCGGGTTCGCCCCCTCCAGCGGCACCGTGGAGGTGGACGGGGCGCCGGTGGCGCGCCCGACCCCGCGCGCCATGCGGCGCCTGGGCGTGGGCATCACCCCCGAGGACCGCAAGGGCGAGGGCGTGGTCCCCCTGCTGGGGGTCTCCGAGAACATGGTCATGACCTGGTTCGGGGGCGCCTCGCGGGCCGGCACCGTGCTGCCCTCGCGGGTGTCCTCCATCGGCCGCGACCTCATCGGCCGGCTGTCGATCAAGGCCGCCGGCCCCGACACCCCGATCGTCAACCTCAGCGGCGGCAACCAGCAGAAGGCCGTCATCGGCCGGTGGCTGCACGCCGGGAGCCGCATCCTCCTCCTGGACGAGCCCACGCGCGGCGTGGACGTGGAGGCCAAGGCGCAGATCTACGGCATCGTCCGCGAGCTCGCGGAGCAGGGCGCGGCCGTCCTCTTCGTCTCCAGCGAACTGGAGGAGCTCCCCCTGGTGTGCGACCGCGTACTGGCCCTGCGCGCGGGGCGCCTGCACGGCGAGTTCACCGGCGAAGACATCACCCTGGACAACATCATGGCCGCCGCGATGGCGGCGTGAACGGCGAGGTAGCAATGACCACCACCACCAAGGTCACCGGCGCGGCGGTCCCTGCCCGCGGCGACTTCATCGGCCGCCACGGCCACCGCCTCAACGAGATCGGCCTCCTGGCCGCCATCGCGCTCCTGTACATCGTCCTGGGGCTCACCGCCTCCGGGTTCCTGAGCCTGGACAACCAGCTCGGGCTGCTGCGCAACGCCGCCACCATCGGCATCGCGGCCTGGGGCGTCACCCTGGTGATCATCGCCGGGGAGATCGACATCAGCATCGGCCCGGCCGTCGCCTTCGCGTCCGTCATCGTCGCCACGGGCGCCACCGAGTGGAACCTGGGCGTGATCGGCGCCATCCTGGTCACCCTGGCCATGGGCGTGCTGTGGGGCGCCCTCGCCGGGTGGCTCAGGGCCCGGTTCAACGTGCCGTCCTTCATCACCACGCTGGGGCTGTGGAGCGTCCTGGGCGGCATGGCCCTGTACATGACCGACGCGCTGCCCGTCCCGCTGCCCGAGAGCGCCCTGCTCGACGTGCTCGGCGGGTCCGTGCTCGGCATCCCCACCGCCGCGCTCGTCATGCTGGCCCTCTTCGGCGTCTTCGCCTACGTCGCCAAGTACACCGCCTACGGGCGCTCGGTCTACGCCATCGGCGGCAACGCGGCGGCCGCCCGGCTGGCCGGCCTCAACGTCACCCGGGTCCGCGTCCTGCTGTTCGCGACCACCGGCCTGCTCGCCGCGATCACCGGCGTGCTGCTGGCGGCCCGCCTGGGCTCGGGCAACGGCGGCGCCGCCGCCGGCCTGGAGTTCGACGTCATCGCCGCCGTCGTCATCGGCGGCACGGCGCTGGCCGGCGGGCGCGGCTCGCTCGGCGGCACCTTCCTGGGCGTCGTCTTCATCACCGTCATCGCCAACGGCCTGGTCCTGCTCGGGGTCAACTCCTTCTTCCAGGACGTGGTGCGCGGCCTCATCATCGTCGGGGCCGTCCTGATCAACGTCGTCATCAGCAGGCGCAGCGCCGCCAACCGGCTCGCCTAGCCCGAACGGGGGGAACAACAGTGAACACGAAGGACTCCGGTCCCCTGCCCGCCACCATGCGCGGGGTGCGCCTGCCCGGCGACTCCACCGCGGTCGTGGACACCCTGCCCGTGCCCGAGCCCGGACCGGGCCAGGTGCTGCTCAGGGTCGGCGCCTCGGGCATCTGCGGCAGCGACATCGGCTACATCTACCGCGAGCACAAGACGCACCGCGGCATCGACGGCCCCGCCTACCGGGGCGTCGTGGCGGGCCACGAGCCCTCGGGCACGGTCGTCCGGACCGGCCCCGGGTGCCGCCGGTTCGGCACCGGCGACCGGGTCATCGTCTACCACATCGCGGGCTGCGGGCTGTGCGACAACTGCCGCCGCGGCTACATGATCAGCTGCACCGACCCGGGCCGGGCCTCCTACGGCTGGCAGCGCGACGGCGGCCACGCCGAGTACCTGCTGGCGGAGGAGTCGACCCTGGTCCCGCTGCCCGACGAGCTGTCCTTCGTGGACGGCGCGCTCATCGCCTGCGGGTTCGGCACCGCCTACGAGGGCCTGCGGCGCATCGGCGTCAACGGCGACGGCGACCTCCTGGTCGTGGGCCTGGGCCCGGTCGGGCTGGCCGCGGGCATGATCGGCCGCGGCATGGGCGCCGCCCGCGTCATCGGGGTGGAGCCCGCCGACAGGCGCCGGGAGTGGGCCCGGTCCCTGGACGTCTTCGACGCCGTGGCCTCCCCGGAGGAGGCGGCCGAGGAGATCGGCCGGGTCACCTCCGGGCGGGGCACGGCCACCGCCATCGACTGCTCCGGCTCCCGCGCGGGCCGCTCGCTCGCCCTGGAGGGTGCGGCCGAGTGGGGCCGGGTGTCCCTGGTGGGCGAGGGCGGCACCCTGGAGACCGAGGTGTCGGACACCCTGCTGCACAAGCAGCTCACCCTGTACGCGTCGTGGGTGACCTCGCTGCCCGCCATGGCCGAGCTGTCGGTCAACCTGGTCCGCTGGGGCCTGTCCCCCGAGCGGGTGGTCTCGGACCGCTTCGAGCTCTCCGAGGCGGACGCCGCCTACCGGCTGGCCGCGGGCGAGAGCCGGGGCAAGGTGTGCCTGGTCAACGGTGAGGCCGCGTGAGCGGCGTCGAGGTCCGCCGCGAGGGCGCGGGGGCGCACGAGCGGATCGTCCTGGACAACGGGGCGGTCCGGCTGACGGCCGCCCCCGGCCTGGGCGGGCGCCTGCTGTCGGTGCGCTTCGGGGGCCGCGAGCACCTGTACCGCAACCCGCGCCTGCTGGACGCGGACCTGCGGCCCGTGGAGGGCGTGGAGCTCGGCCCGGTGGACGGGCCGATGAGCGTGTGGAACAACGTGGGCGGGGACAAGACCTGGCCCGCGCCCCAGGGGTGGGACGGGCCCGGCCAGTGGGCCGGTCCCCCCGACCCCGTCCTGGACTCGGGCGCCTACACGGCCGAGACCGTGACCGCCCCCGACGGCTCCGCCGTGCTCACCCTGACCAGCGGGGACGACCCGCGGTCGGGGCTGCGCCTGCGCCGCCGCATCACCCTGGAGCCCGGCACCGCCGGGTTCCGGCTGGACCTGGAGGCGGCCAACACCTCCGGCACCGCCCGCCGGTGGGCGCTGTGGAACGTCACGCAGATCGACGGCTCCGGCGCCGGCCCGGACGCGGGCGGCGTGTTCGTGGGGGTGGGCGGGCCGGGCCCGCACACCGTCCCGCTCGTGGCGGGCAACGGCAACCCGGAGGTCCTGGGGCACGCCCCCGGCGTCCTGCGGGTCCCCGCCCAGGACGTGGTGGGCAAGGTCGGCTTCCCCACGGCGACCGGGTGGCTGGCCCACGTGGGCGCCGCGGGCACCCTGACCCAGCGCTTCGCCGTGCGCGGGGAGGCCGAGTACCCCGACTCCGGGTCGCGCGCCGAGGTGTGGCTGGAGGCGCCGGTGGAGCGGCCGCTGGAGCACCTGGGCGGGCTGTGCCCGGTCGACCGGGTGACCGAGGTCGAGGCGCTGGGCCCCCTCACCGACCTGGCGCCGGGCGCCGCCACGGCCCTGACCATCGCCTTCGGCCTCGGCACGGGCACGGGGCCCGTCGCCGGGGTGACCCCGGACGGCTTCTGGGGGGAAGTGCCCCACTGGGCCGGGCCGGGGACCTCGCCCGCCCGCCTGGCCGGGACGTTCACGGCCCTGCGGGCCGGCTCCCTCGTGCACCGGGCGTCCGGCACCGAGCTCGCGCGGGCCCTGCCCGGCGAGCCCGTCCGGTTCGACGCCCCGGTCCCCGGGGCCGGGGCGGACACCCCGACCGACGTGGACTTCGCCCCGGAGCAGCGGTGACCGGACCGGCGCCCCGGGGGGACCGGCGCCCGCCGGGCGCACCCACCGACCGACCAGGAAACGGAGTGAGCATGACGGACGGCAGGCACACGGGGGCGACCGCCGTGGTGACCGGTGCGGCGCAGGGCATCGGGGAGGCCACCGCGGCCCGCCTGGCCGCCGAGGGCGCCTCGGTGGTGCTGACCGACCTGTCCCCCGCCGTGGAGGAGGCCGCCGAGCGCATCCGCGCCCGCGGCGGCCGGGCCCTCGCGCTGCGGGCCGACGTGGCCGACGAGGCCTCCTGGACCCGGGTCGTGGACCGGGCCCGCGCCGCCTTCGGGCCGGTGGGGGTCCTGGTCTCCAACGCGTACACCTTCGAGCAGGCGCCCGCCCACGAGACCTCGCTGGCCTCCTGGGAGCGCCAGCTCTCGGTCAACCTCACCGGCGCGTTCCTGGGGGTGCGCGCCTGCCTGGAGGACCTGTCCGTGTGCGGCGGCAGCGTCGTCATCACGTCCTCGGTGCACGCCTGGTTCGGCCTCCCGGGGCGTCCGGCCTACGCCACCACCAAGGGCGGGCTCACCGCCCTGACCCGCCAGCTGGCGGTGGAGTACGGGCCGCGCGTGCGCGTCAACTGCGTGCTGCCCGGCCCCGTGCTCACCGCCGCCTGGGAGGGGGTGGGCGAGGAGGATCGGCGCGCCAGCGTCGAGCAGACCGCGGCGGGCCGCTTCGGCGACCCGGGCGAGGTCGCCTCCGTCATCTCCTTCCTCGCCTCCGCGGAGGCCTCCTACGTCACCGGCGCGAGCCTGCCGGTCGACGGAGGGTGGAGTATCTACAAGGCGTCGTCGTAAGGCGCCCGGAACGGAGGATGTGATGGCGGCCTACTCGGGGCGCGGTGTGCACGGCCAGACGGTGCGGTTGCTGGGAGAGCGCGTGCTCTCCGGCCGGATCGGCGAGGGGGAGACGATCGACCTGGCCGCGCTCAGCGACGAGCTCGACCTGAGCCTCACCGCGATCCGCGAGGCGATCAAGGTCCTGGCGGCCAAGGGCCTGGTGGGCTCGCGGCAGAAGAAGGGGACGTTCGTGCGCCCCCGCGGCGACTGGAACCTGCTCGACCCGGACGTGGTCCGGTGGCAGATCGCCGCGGGGGCCGGCGACGTCTTCTTCCGCGACCTGGCCGAGCTGCGCGACGCGCTGGAGCCCGCCGCCGCCCGGCTCGCCGCCGTGCGCCGCACCGACGCCGACACCGCCGAGCTGCGGGCCGCCCTGGAGGAGATGGCCCTGACCGCCGACGGCCCGGCCGAGGAGGCCGTCAGCGCCGACCTGCGCTGGCACCGCGCCCTGCTGGCCGCGACGCACAACGAGCTGTTCACCCGCACCGACGTCTTCTTCGCCGCGGGGCTGTCCGAGCGCGACCGCCTGGTGCACGGGGGCGCCCACAAGGACCCGGTGCCCAGCCACGGCGCCGTCACCGACGCCGTGGCCGCCGGGGACCCCGCCGCGGCCGAGGCCGCCATGCGCTCCCTGCTCGCCCAGGCCCGGGAGGACCTGCTCCGCGTCACCGAGGACGACGCGCACGAAGACGATCTGGAGAGACCGCAGTGAAGATCACCCGTATCGAGACCTTCCTGGTCCCGCCCCGGTGGCTGATGTGCCGGGTGGAGACCGACGAGGGTGTCGTCGGCTGGGGCGAACCCGTGGTGGAGGGGCGGGCCGAGACCGTGCGGGCCGCCGTCGGGGAGCTGTCCGACCTCCTGCTGGGCCAGGACCCCCGCCCCATCGAGCACCATTGGCAGCGCCTCACCAAGGCCGCCTTCTACCGCGGCGGCCCGGTGCTCTCCAGCGCCGTCGCGGGGCTGGACCAGGCGCTGTGGGACATCGCGGGCAAGAGCCTGGGCGTCCCCGTGCACCGGCTGCTGGGCGGCCCGGTCCGCGACAGGGTCCGCGTGTACGGCTGGGTCGGCGGGGACGACCCGGCCGAGCTGGCCGACGCCGTCGCCGAGCGCGTGGAGTCGGGGCTGACCGCCGTCAAGATGAACGCGGCCGGGATCGTGGGCCGCTCCGCCACCGTCCGGGAGATCGACGGCATCGTCGAGCGGCTGGCCGGGGTGCGCGAGGTGCTGGGCCCGGACCGGGACGTGGCCGTGGACTTCCACGGCCGGTTCAACGCCGCCACCGCCCGCCGCGTCCTGCCCCTGCTGGAGCCGCTGCGCCCGATGTTCGCCGAGGAGCCGGTGCTGCCCGAGTACGGGCACCTGCTCGCCGACGTGGTGCGCAGCAGCCCGGTGCCGATCGCCACCGGCGAGCGGCTGTTCGGCCGGAGCGAGTTCCTGCCCGCGCTCCAGGCGGGCATCGCGGTCGCCCAGCCCGACCTCTCCCACGCGGGCGGGATCTCCGAGGTGCGCCGGATCGCCTCCCTGGCCGAGACCTACGACGCGCTGCTGGCCCCGCACTGCCCGCTGGGGCCGCTGGCCCTGGCCGCCAGCCTGCAGGTCGCCTTCGCCACGCCCAACTTCCTCATCCAGGAGCAGAGCATGGGCATCCACTACAACCGGGACGCCGAACTGCTCGACTACGTCCTGGACGCCGGCGTCTTCGCGTTCCCCGACGGGCACATCCACCGCACCGAGGCCCCCGGCCTGGGCGTGGAGGTGGACGAGGACGCCGTGCGGCGGGCGGACCGCACCGGCCACCGGTGGCGTCCCCCGGTGTGGAGCCACGCCGACGGCTCCTTCGCGGAATGGTGAGGGGAGCGGAGCACATGACGGTCGAACCGTGGAGCGCGGACCGCTTCGAACTGGGCGAGGGGCTGCGCCTGCACGGCCCCGACCTGCTGATGGTGGACATCCTCACCGGCCGGCTCCTGCGGCTGGACCCCCGGGAGCCCGGACCCGCCGGGACGGTCGCCGCCCTGGACGTCCCGCTGGGCGCGGTGGCGCCCGTCCGGGACCGGCCGGGCGCGTACGTCGCGGCGGCGGGCACCGGCGTGGCGCTGCTGTCCGGGGGCCGCGTGGCACAGTGGCTGGCCCGCCCCGAGGACGGCGCGGCCACCCCGATGCGGATGAACGACGGCTGCTGCGACCCGCACGGCCGGTTCTGGGCCGGGTCGATGGCCTACGACGGCACCGCCGGCGCCGGGTCGCTCTACCGCGCCGACCCCGGCGGCCGGGTCACCCGGGTCCTGGAGGGCTACACCGTGCCCAACGGGCCCGCGTTCACCCCCGACGGGACCCGCATGTACCTGGCCGACAGCGCCGCGGGCCGCATCGACGCCTACGACGTGTCCGCGGACGGCGGGCCCGGGCCGCGCACGGTCTTCGCCCGTACGGACCACGGGAGCCCGGACGGGATGCAGGTCGACGCCGAGGGACACCTGTGGGTCGCGGTGTGGGGCTCCGGGCGGGTCCACCGCTACGACCCCGACGGGGCCCTGGAGCGCGTGGTCGAGCTGCCCGCCTCCCAGCCCACGAGCGTGTGCGTCGTCGAGGCCCCCGAGCCGAGGCTGTTCGTCACCTCCGCCTCGACCGGCCTCGCCCGCCCCGGCCCCGGCGACGGCGCCGTCTTCTCGGTCCCCGCCGACGTCCCCGCACCGCCGGCCAGCGCCTTCGGAGGGAACCCGTGACACCGCAGATCACCTGTGTCGGTGAGACCATGCTGCTGCTCACCGCGGCCGAGCCGCTCCCCCTGGACCGGTCCCCGCTGCTGGCCATGGGCGTCGCGGGCGCCGAGTCCAACGTCGCGTGCGGCCTGGCCGCCCTCGGGCACCGCGCCGCCTGGCTGGGCGGGGTGGGCGACGACCCCTTCGGGCGGATCGTCGTGGAGGGTCTGCGGGAGCGGGGCGTCGACGTGTCCGGCGTGCGGGTCGACCCCGACCGCCCCACGGGCCTGTTCGCCAAGGACGCGGCGCCGACGGGGAGCACCGTCCACTACTACCGGGCCGGGTCGGCCGGGTCGGCGCTCGGCCCGGAGGACGCCGGGCACCCGCTGGTGCGGACCGCGGGGGCGGTGCACCTGTCGGGGGTGACCCCGGCGCTCTCCCCGGGGTGCGACGCCCTCACCGAGAGCCTGCTGTCCGACCCCGCGCTGACGGTGAGCTTCGACGTGAACCACCGGCCGCGGCTGTGGGGCCCCGGCGAGGCGGCCCCCCGTCTCCTGGCCCTGGCCCGCCTCGCCGACACCGTCTTCGTCGGCCGGGACGAGGCCGAGGCGCTGTGGGGCACCCCCACCGCCCGCGACGTGCGCGGCCTGCTGCCCGAACCGCCCCGGCTGGTGGTCAAGGACGCGGGGAACGGCGCCACCGAGTTCGAGGGCGACCGCGAGATGTACGTGCCGGCGCCGCCGGTGGAGGTGGTCGAGCCGGTCGGCGCGGGCGACGCGTTCGCCGCCGGGTACCTGGCGGGGGGCCTGCGGGGCCTCGACGCCCGGGGGCGCCTGCGCCTGGGGCACCTGTGCGCCGGGCGCGTCCTGCGGGTGGCGGGCGACCTGGCCGCCCCTCCCCCGGCACGGCTGGTGGACGAACTCTTGGCGGTCCCCGACGAGCGGTGGACCGAGCGCGCTGCGGCGGCCGCGGCCGCCGCGGGAGGAGGAGCAGATGAGTGACGGGGGCCTGGACGGCCTGTTCGAGGGGCACCGCGTGCTGGCGATCCTGCGGGGCATGCCGGTGGAGACCACCGTCGCGCTGGCCCGGCGGGCGTGGGAGCTGGGGGTCACCGCGATCGAGGTGCCCGCGCGCGACGAGGCCGGCCTGGAGGCGCTGCGCGCGACCGTCCGGGCCGGGGCCGAACTCGGCCACCCCGTGGGGGCCGGCACGGTGATCACCCCCGACCAGGTGCGCGCCGTGGCACGCGCCGGGGCCGCGTTCACCGTCGCGCCGGGCTTCGACGCCGAGGTCATGGCCGCGTCGGAGGGGTCGGGCATGCCCCACCTGCCCGGCGTGGCCACGCCGACCGACGTGCAGGGCGTGCTGCGGGCGGGAGGGCGCTGGGTGAAGGCCTTCCCCGCGACGGCGCTGGGCACCGAGTGGTTCCGCGCCATGCGCGGGCCCTTCCCCGACGTGCGGATCGTGGCCACCGGCGGCATGGACGCGCACAACGCGCGGGAGTACCTCGGCGCCGGAGCGCGCATGGTGGCGGTCGGCTCCGCCCTGTCCGACCCCGAGCAGATCCCGCTCCTGGCCGGGCTCGTCTGATCCGGGCCCCGGGCCCGCCGGGCGCCGCCGCACGGGTTCGGGCGGGCCGGTGCGGCGGGCCCGGGCGCCCGCTGCCAGACTGGTCGGCGCAGCCGACCGATCCCGGGGAGTCACGGTGGAACGCGACCACGACCTCGTCCTGTTCGGCGCGACCGGGTACACCGGCGCGCTGACCGCCGGATACCTGTCCGTGCACCTGCCCGCCCGGACGCGGTGGGCGCTGGCCGGGCGCGACCGGGACAGGCTCGCCGCGCTGCGCGAGCGCCTGGCCGCGCAGGCCCCCGGGACCCCGCCGCCCGACCTGCTGGTGGCCGACGCGAGCGACGCGGGGTCTGTGCGCGCCATGGCCGCGTCGGCGCGGGCGGTCGTCTCCACCGTCGGCCCCTACTCCGTCCACGGCGCGCCGCTGGTCGCGGCCTGCGCCGCGGAGGGCACCGACTACCTGGACCTGTGCGGGGAGCCGGAGTTCGTCGACCGCATGTACGTCGAGCACCACGCCGCCGCCGTGGAGAGCGGGGCGCGGATCGTGCACGCCTGCGGGTTCGACTCCGTCCCGCACGACCTGGGCGCCCTGTTCACCGTGCAGCGGCTGCCCGAGGGCGTGCCGCTGCACGTCGAGGGGTTCGTGCGGGCCAAGGGCACCCCGTCCGGGGGGACCCTCCATTCGCTGCTGGGCGCGTTCGCCGACCCCGGCCGCACCCTGGCGGCGGCCCGGGAGCGGCGCCTGCTGGAGGAGCCGCCCGCCGGGCGGCGGGTGCGCGTGGACCGGCGGGGCGTGCCGCGCACCCGGCTGGCCCGGGGGTGGACGCTGCCGATGCCGTCCCTGGACCCGCAGGTGGTGGTGCGGTCGGCGGCCGCGTCGGAGCGGTACGGGCCGGACTTCTCCTACGGGCACTACGCGGCGTTCCTGCGCCCGGCCAGCGCGGCCGCGGCGGTCGCGGGCGTGGGCGGGCTGCTCGCGGCGGCGCAGGTGCCCCCGCTGCGCGAGCGGCTGCTGGCGCTGCGCGCCCCCGGCGAGGGCCCCACCCCCGAGCAGTTGGCCGCGGGCTGGTTCACGGTGCACTTCGCGGGCCGGGGCGGCGGGCGCCGGGTGTACACGCGGGTGTCGGGTCCCGAGCCCGGCTACGCGGGGACCTCGGTCATGCTCGCGGAGTCGGCGCTGTGCCTGCTGTACGACGACCTGCCCGCGACCCGCGGGCAGGTGACCCCGGCGACGGCCATGGGCGACGCCCTGATCGGGCGGCTGCGGGCCGCCGGGTTCGGGTTCGAGGTGCTGGACGCCGCCGGGGGCTGAGGGCCCGCCTCAGACCAGGAGCACGGCCACCAGGGCGAGCACGAGCAGGACCACGAAGGCGACGGCGTGCACGCGGTCCGGGACCCGGCCCACGTGGCGGCGGGCCACCGCGATGGCGGGCAGCGAACCGGCCAGCAGCAGCCCCGCGGCGACCAGGTCGACCGACCCGGCGTACCCGGACCCCGCCCCGCCGCCGCCCAGCAGCGCGTAGACCGCGGTCCCGGCCAGGGCGACGGGCAGGCTGAGCGGGTTGGCCATGGCGGTGGCCTCCAGCATGGGCAGCCCGCGGCGGCGCAGCAGCGGGACGGTCATGACGCTGCCGCCCACCCCCAGGAAGCCGGTCACCGCGCCGATGCCCGCCCCGACCACCGGGGTGGCCGCGCGGCCGGGGGCCCGCGGCGCCTCCCCGGCGGGGCGGGCGAGGAAGCCCCTGCGCAGCAGGCTGTCGGCGATGGTCACCACCAGGTAGGCGATGAAGAGCACGTGCTGGACCGCTCCCCCGGCCAGGGTGGCGGCCCACGCCCCGGCCGCGCTGCCCAGGCCGATGTAGGCGGCCAGCGGCCACAGGTGTTCGCGGCGCAGCCGCCCGGCCCGGTACTGGGCCCAGGTGGCGACCGAGGAGTTGACGACCATGACGGCCGTGGAGGTCGCCACGGCCACGGCCATGGCGTCCGTCTCCGGGCCGCCCCGGGCCGCCGTGACGGCGTAGACGACCGGGACGGTCACGAAGCCGCCGCCGAAACCGAAGGCCACGGTGGTGAGGCCGCTCAGGCAGCCCAGGGCCAGGAGCAGGAGGAAGGAGGTGAGCACCCGCTCCACGGTACGGGCGGGGCGGGTGGCGCGCATTCGGTGAAGCGACAGGAACGATCGCCGAACGGACACGGCGGGCCGGACCGGTAGGGTCCGGTGCCGTGCGCAACATCCCCGTCTCCGAGGTGGAGGACATCGACCGGCCGGTCCTGGCGATCGGCACGGACTACCCGCCCGGGTTCGTGCTGGCCCGGCACCGGCACCGCCGGGCCCAGTTCCTGTACGGCGCCACCGGGGTGATGCGGGTGCGCACCGGGGACGGCGCGTGGACGGTGCCGCCGCAGCGCGCCGTGCTCGTCCCGGCCGGGACCGCCCACGAGGTGACCATGGAGGGCGTGAGCACCCGGAGCCTGTACCTGGAGCCGGCCGCGGTCCCCTGGTTCCCCGAGCGCTGCCAGGTGGTGGAGGTGTCGCCGCTGCTGCGCGCCCTGGTGTCGGAGGCGGTGGACATCGAGCCGCACTACGACGGGCGGGGGCGGGACGGGGCGCTGGTCGGGCTGCTGCTGCACGAGCTGCGGCGGCTGGTCCCGCTGCCGCTGGACCTGCCGCTGCCGGTCCACGAGGGGCTGCGGGCCCTGTGCGAGGAGTTCCTGGAGGCGCCCGACGTGCACGACCCGCCCGCGCGGTGGGCGGCGCGGCTGCACGTGGGCGAGCGGACGCTGCACCGGCTGTTCCGGGCCGAGACCGGCATGGGGTTCGCGCGGTGGCGGCGGCGCGCCTGTGTGCTGCGCTCGCTGCCCGCGCTGGACCGGGGCGAGCCCGTCGCCCGGGTGGCCGCGGACCTGGGGTACGGCAGCCCGGCGGCGTTCTCGGCGGCCTTCTCCGCCCTGCTGGGCGCGCCGCCCCGGGACTACCGGGCGGCCGGCCGCCCGGTCCCCTGAGCCGGATCCGGGCCGTCCCCGGGCACGCCGCGGGGCCGTGTCGCGGGATCGGGCCGCGGGCGCGCGCCGCGCGCCCGCGAGCTGCCGGGCGGGGTCCGGGGCGTGTCCCCCGCCGCGGGCGGGGCCGTCAGCCGGGGAAGGCCCGCACGACCTCGGGGACCTCGCGCAGGTGCGTGGCGAGGACGGCCACGGCCGCCTCTCCGTCGTGCTCGGCCAGCCGGTCGGCGATCATCCGGTGCTCGCGCTCGATGGTGTCCAGGCGCTCGGGGGCCTCGGTGATGGTCCGCACCGACAGGCGCACCTGCCGGGGGCGCATCGCCTCGTACATCTCGGCGAGGACGGCGTTGCCGCGGTGGCGGACGATCGAGCCGTGGAAGGCCTGGTCGAGGCGGGCCATCGTGTTCCAGTCGCGTTCGCGCCCGGCGGCCTCCATCGCCTCGATCAGCCCGCGGGCGTCGGCGGGGGCCCCGCGCCGGTGCCGGCAGATCTCCGTCGCGGCGTGCGACTCGATGACGAAACGGGCCTGGTAGATCTCCTTCATCTCGGTGGAGGTGACGACACGGACCTGCGCGCCGCGGCGCGGGACCAGCTCCACGAAGCTCTCGGCCTGGAGCCGGTGGAGGGCCTCGCGCACGGGGGTGCGCGAGGTGCCGACCTCGCCGGCCAGCGCCACCTCGTCGAGGAACTGCCCCTCGGCGTACCTTCCCGAAAGGATGGCCTCGCCGATCCATTCGTAGGCGCGTTCGCGCGCGGACCGCCTTACGGTGCCGGGGTTTCCGCTGTTCGCTTGTTCTTCCACCTTCCCACCCTACCTTTGCACTCGGTGGATGCACCATGTATACATGTTGTCCACAGCACAGGATTTCATGCTGTGGATCACAGTCGTTCGGCAAGGAGCAGTGTGAGCGCGCAAGGAGACAAGAGGCACGCCGTCTGGTTGACGGAGCCCTCGACGGCGGCCGTGGAGATGGCCCACCTGGCCGGATTCGGCACCGTCGTCCTCGACATCGAGCACGGCCTGTTCGACCTGGCGGCCCTGGACTCCCTCATCCCGTTCATCCGGGCCAAGGGCATGGACGTCATCGCCAAGGTGCTGGGGCCCGAGCGCGGCCCGATCCAGCAGGCTTTGGACTTCGGGGCGACCGCGGTGGCGATCCCCCACGTGGAGTCGGTGGAGCACGCCGCCCGGGTCTGCGGGTACGCCAAGTTCCCCCCTCTGGGGGACCGCTCCTTCGCAGGTGGGAGGACCTCCGGCTACCGTGGCTTCACCGACGAGTGGGTGACGCGGCAGGACCGGGGGACGCGCTGCTACCCGATGATCGAGGACGCCTCGGCGTTCGCCGACATCGAGGCCATCCTGGAGCTGCCCGTCGTCGACGGCATCTTCATCGGCCCCTCGGACCTCTCCCTGCGCCGCGACCGCGGCGCCTACGGGGTCACCGAGGCCGACCTGGACGACCTGCGGCACCTGGCCCGGGCCGCCCGCGCCGCCGGGAAGCCCTGGATCCTGCCCGCCTGGAGCCCGGCGGAGCAGCGCCTGGCCGTGGAGGAGGGGGCCGCGACCATCGTGACCACCATGCAGTACGGCGCCATGTTCGCCGGATTCACCGGGGCGATCGACGCCCTGCGCACCATCGAGAACGACCTGAGGAGCCGTTGATGACCCTGAACGTCGCCGTCGCCCAGTTCGCCCCCACCGAGGACAAGGGCGCGAACCTGGCCGAGATCGAACGCCTCCTGCGCGAGGCCGCCGCCCGCGGCGCACGCCTGGTCGTCCTCCCCGAGTACGCGGTGTACACCGCCCCCGCCATGGACGACCGCTTCGTCGACAGCGCCGAGCCCCTGGACGGCCCCACCGTGTCCCGGCTCCGGAAGCTGACCGCCGAACTCGGCGTCTTCGCCATCGCCGGGGTCAACGAGACCGCCGGGCGGGGCCGCATCCACAACACCCTCGTCGCCCTGGGCGAGGGCGAGGTCCGCGCCGTCTACCGCAAGGTGCACCTCTACGACGCCTTCGGCTACAAGGAGTCCGACCGCGTCCTGGCCGCCGACCCGGCCGCGCCCGAGCTGCTGGAGGTCGACGGGTTCACGGTGGGCATGCAGACCTGCTACGACCTGCGCTTCCCGGAGACCACCCGGACCCTGGTGGACGCCGGCGCGGACGTCGTCGCCCTGCCCGCCGAGTGGGTCCCCGGCCCGCTCAAGGAGTACCACTGGAACACCCTGCTGCGCGCCCGGGCGATCGAGAACACCGTCTACGTTCTCGCCGCCGACCAGAGCGGCCCGACCGGCTCGGGCAACAGCGCGGTCGTGGACCCCATGGGCATCGCCCTGGCCTCGCTCGGCGAGGCCCCCGGCGTCGGGACGGCCGTCCTGGAGCGGTCGCGCCTCGACGCGGTCCGCAAGGCCAACCCCGCCCTGTCCCTGCGGCGCTACCGCGTGACACCAGCGAAGTGACGCCATGAAGGCATTCGGATCCCACACCCCGAACAGGGTCCGGCGGCGGCTCCGGTGGGCCGCCGCCGGCGCGGCCCTGGCGATCACCGCGACCGCGTGCTCCGGCACCCCCGGCACCGACGGCACCTACGTCCTGCACTACACGACGTACTCCAACTCCACCTCCGACCAGTCCCGCGCCATCCAGCGGTGGGCCGAGGAGGTCGAGGAGGCGACCGGCGGCGGCGTCACCGTCCGCTTCCACTACTCGCAGAGCCTGGTGGGCGCGGACGAGTCGGTGCAGGCCACCCTGGACGGCCGCGCCGACATGGCCCAGGTCGGCTCCATCTACGCCGCCTCGGACCTGTCCATGTTCACCGTCATCGAGCTCCCGTTCGAGACCAAGAACCCCGAGGTGCAGATGACCGCCATCGAGCGCCTCTACGAGGAGAACGAGGTCTACCGGGAGGACTTCGACCGCCAGGGCGTGCGCCTGCTCTTCCCCCTGCCGCTGGGCATCGCCGCGGTGGGGCTCCAGGAGGAGGCGGACGACCTGGACGACCTGCGCGGCCGGAGCGTCCGGGCGGGCGGCCTGACCTCCGAGGTCATGCTCGCCGCCGGGGCCAACCCGGTCGCCATGACGGCCAACGACATCTACGAGTCCATGTCCCGGGGCGTGGTGGACGGCTACACCTCGCTGGCCATCGCCAACCTGCCCACCTTCGGCCTGTCCACGAGCACCCCGTACGTCATGGACCCCGGGATCGGGGCGTACTCGTCCTCGATCGTGGTCATCAACGAGGAGCTCTTCCAGTCCATGCCGCAGGAGTACCGCGACGCCCTGACGGAGGCCTCCTCCCGGGGGATCTCCCACGGTCTGGAGGAGATGGACGCCCTGGGCGGGACCGCCTGCACGGAACTGAAGGAGTCCGGGGCGCGGTTCTCCTCGCTGCCCGAGGAGCAGGTGGCCGAGCTGCGCGACGAGGTGGACGCCGCCGAGACCTGGGTCGCCCGCTACGAGGAGCGCGGCTACGACGCCCGGTCGGTCCTGGACGACTACCGGCGGATCATCGCCGAGGAGACCGAGTCCTCCGACTACGCCGACCCGCTGATCGCCTGCATGGAAGGGGAGGACGCATGAACCGGCTCCGTCCGCCGCGGCCCCTCACCGCCGTGTCGACCGCCTTCGGCCTCGCCGCGGGCCTGCTGCTGCTCGCCCTGATGCTGCTGACCGTGGCCGACGTGGTGAGCCGCAACGCCCTGGGCAGCTCGATCCTGGGCACCGTCGACATCTCCACGCTGCTCCTGGTGATGGTCGCCTTCCTGGGACTGGCCGCCGCCGAGATCGACGGCAGGCACGTCTCCGTGGGCCTGATCGAGACGCGCCTGGGCGAGCGCACCCGGACGGTCCTGTCGGGCCTGCGCGCCCTCCTGCTGCTGGTCATCGGCGGGCTGATGGTCTGGGGCCTGGCCGAGGTGCTGTTCAGCGCCGTCGACCGCAGCGAGACCACCAACGACATCCTGCGCCTGGCGACCTGGCCGGCCAAGCTCGTCCTCTTCGTGTCCTTCCTGCTGTTCTTCGCGGCGGCCGTCTGGCGGGAGGTGCTCGAACTCCGGGCCCGCCTGGCCGGCGAGGCCTCCGGGGACGCGGTGGCGGACCTGGTCGAGGCGGCGGGCGTCCCCGAGGCCGCGGACACCGCCCCGGAACCGGTGTCCGCGGCCCGCCACGACGAGGAGGTCGGACGATGACCGGGGGAACGCTCCTGATCCTGCTCGCGGTGGTCGCGGTCTTCCTGGGGCTGCTCGCGATCAGGCTCCACGTCGGGCTCTCGCTCATGCTGGCGGGCCTGCTCGGCATCGTGCTCATGCGCAGCACCGACGCCGCGGTCAGCACGGTGGCCAACCAGCCCTACTCCACGGCCGCCGACTACTCGCTGACCATCATCCCGCTGTTCATCCTCATGGGCGTGTTCGCCGTGCACGCCCGGCTCGCCCAGGCGGGGTTCGACCTCGCCTCCCGGGTGCTGCGCCGCCTGCCGGGCGGCACCGCGCTGGCGTCGCTGTCCGGGTCGGGGCTCTTCGCCGCCGTCACGGGCTCCAGCGTCGCCACCGTGGCGACCATGGCGCGGGTGTCCACGGACGCCATCGTCAAGGCCGGGCACGGCCTGCGCCTGGCCGCGGGCGTCGTCTGCGCCGGGGGCACGCTCGGCGTGCTCATCCCGCCGTCGATCGTGCTGGTGCTGTACGGCGTGGTGACCGAGGAGAACATCGGGCAGCTGCTGCTGGCGGGCATCGGCCCGGGCCTGCTGACGATCCTCGTCTACGCGGTCACCATCATGCTGCTCGTCGCGGCCGGCAAGCGCCGCCGGGCGGCGCGCGCCGCGGAACGCGAGAAGGTCGGGGCCGCGGCGCCCGGCTCCGCGGGCTCCCCCGCGGCGGCCGCGGACGGCCCGGACGCGGACGGCTCGGACGCGGACCCCGCGCCCGAGGCCGGCCCCGAGGGGAACCGCCCCCCGCCCCTGGACCTGGTCGGCTTCGGCTTCCTGGTGGTCATCTTCGCCGTGTCCATCGGCACGATCTACCTGGGCGTGGCCACCGCCACCGAGGCCGCCTCGTTCGGCGCCGTGTCGGCGTTCGTCATCCTGCTCCTGCGCACCCGCCCGCCCCGGTGGATGCGGGTGGTGAAGGAGTCGGTGACCGAGGCCGTCGGGCTGACCGCCATGACGTTCCTGCTCATGGTCGGCGCCGGGGTGTTCACCTACTTCCTCGCCCTGTCCGGGGCGAGCACCGCGGTGGTGAACGCGGTCCTGGCCGCGGACCTGCCCCCCTACCTGGTCCTGGTGCTGTGCCTGCTGGTGCTGCTGCCGCTGGGCATGTTCCTCGACGGGATCTCCATGATCCTCATCGCGGGGCCGCTGCTGCACCCGATCCTGGTCGGCTACGGGTTCGACGGCATCTGGCTGGGCGTGCTCATCGTGAAGGTGGCCGAGATGGCGCTCATCACGCCGCCGGTCGGCATGAACGCCTTCGTGTACTCCGGCGCCGTGCCCGAGGCCGGGCTGGGGCGGATCTTCCGCGGCATCGTGCCCTTCATCGTCGCCGACGTCATCGTCGTGGCCGTCCTCATCCTCGTCCCCGAGATCACCACCTTCATCCCCTACCTCTCCAGCGCGCAGTAGGCACGCGCCCCACCGACCGGAAAGGACCCGACTTGTTCACCGTCAACGACATGCCGCGGCAGATCGACGCGTCCATCGTCTCCGAGCTGTCCCAGGTGTGCGTCTCCACCCTCGGCCACCTGCGCGACCACGGCTTCGCCCTGGGGCTGACGCCCAACCGGCGCCCGCTGAAGTTCGTCGGCACGGCCGTCACGGTGCGCATCCCGCACCTGGACTCCACGGCCGTCCACATGGCCGCGGACATGCTGCGGCCCGGCGACGTGCTCGTCGTCGACCAGTCCGGCGACCTCGCGCGGTCGTGCTTCGGCGGCCTGGTCTCCTACACCGCCAAGGCCCGCGGCGCGGTCGGCGCGGTCATCGACGGCTCGGTCAACGACCACGACGAGACCCTCGCCTACGACCTGCCCGTCCTCTCCCGCGGCTACAGCCCCCTGACCACCCGCATCGCCGGGATCGAGGGTGCGATCAACGTCCCCGTGAGCATCGCCGGCGCGGTCGTGCGCCCGGGGGACGTGGTGTTCGCCGACTCCGACGGCGTGGCGTTCCTGGCGCCGGAGGAGGCGGTGGGCCTGGGCGCCCTGCTCAAGGCCAAGGAGGACGCCGAGATCCCGGCGCGGGAGTCCATCTCCGCGGGCGGGTCCATCGCCGAGTTCTCCGGGGCCGCCGCGTACCGGCCCTGACGGACGCCCCGCGGAGGGGCCGGGGACCGTCGGTCCCCGGCCCCTCCGCGTACCCGTCCCCGGTGCGCTCCGGCCCGCCCCCGGGCGCCGCGGCCGCGGGCCGCACTCGTACTCTGGGGCGATGCCGAGCATCTACCTCATCCGCCACGGCAAGGCATCGCCGGAGGCGGAGGACTACGACGAGCTGAGTCCCACCGGATACGAGCAGGCGCGGCTGCTGGGCGCCGAGCTCGAGCGACGCGGGCTGCGCCCGGGCCCCGTGTTCTCGGGGTCGCTGCGCAGGCAGCGCCAGACCGCGGCGGCCGCCCTGGCCGAGGCCGGGATCGACGCCGAGCCGACGGTCGACGAGCGCTGGAACGAGTACGACCACCTGGGGCTGCTGGCCCGGCACCCCGTCGCCGAGGGCACCCTCCAGGAGCGGTTGGACGCCGGGCTGTCGGCGTGGATGGCCGCCGGGGGCGACGGGCCGGGCAGCTGGGAGGCGTTCCGCGGCGGGGTGCGGGCGGCGCTGGAGGACACGGTCGCCGGACTGGGCCGGGGCGAGACGGCCCTGGTGTTCACGTCGGCGGGGGTGGTCGCGGCGGTGTGCGCGGCGCTGCTGCGGGCCCCGGCGCACGGGTTCCTGGAGCTGAACCGGATCGTGGTGAACGGGTCGCTCACCAAGGTGGTGCACGGGCGCGGCGGCACCCGGCTGCTGTCGTTCAACGACCACGCGCACCTGGAGCAGGCCGGGGCGGCGCTGACGACCTTCCGCTGAGGCGGGTGTGCCGCGCGTCCGTGCGCCCCATGGAAACCGACCGGTCGGTACCGGGGGGCGCACGGACGCGCGCGGGCCTCAGCCCAGGGTGCCGCGTTCGGCCGCCCGGCCCAGGACCGCGCGCAGCGCCAGCTCGTAGCCGGGCACCCCGCAGCCGGCGATGTACCCGGCGGCCACCGGGGCGGTGACCGAGGTGTGCCGGAACCCCTCTCGGGCGTACACGTTGGAGATGTGCACCTCCACCACGGGCGCCTCGATGGCGTCGACGGCGTCGCGCAGGGCGATGCTGTAATGGGCGTACGCGCCGGGGTTCATGACCACGCCGGCCCAGCCGCGGGCGGCGTGCAGCCGGTCGACCATCTCCCCCTCGCCGTTGCTCTGCGCGCAGACCACCTCCACGCCCAGCTCCCTGCCGAGCGCGGCGACCCGGGCCTCGACCTCGGCGAGGGTGGTGGTGCCGTACTGGCCGGGGTCGCGGGTGCCGAGCAGGTTGAGGTTGGGCCCGTTGAGCAGCAGGACGGTGCGGGACGGGTCGGCGGCGGGAGTGGACACGGGGCTCCTTGTCGAAGGCGGTCGGACGTGCACGCCCAGCGTAGGACCCCGGGGCCCCCGCCGCCCCGGCCGCCCGGCGGGTTCCCCGAACGGATACCATACCGACCAGTCGGTCAATCACTCCGAGGAGGCGACCCCGTGGCGTCCACCCTGCTGTCCGCGCGCGACCTGCGATTCCTGCTCTACGAATGGCTCGACGCCGAGTCCCTCACCCGGCGCCCCCACTACGCCGACCACTCCCGCGAGACCCTCGACGGCGCCCTGGAGCTGGCCGAACGCGTCGCCACCGACCACTTCGCCCCGCACAACAAGGCCAACGACGCCAACGAGCCGCGCTTCGACGGCGAACGCGTCCACGTGATCCCCGAGGTCAAGAAGGCCCTGGAGGTCCTGGCCGAGACCGGCCTCAACGCGCTCGGCCTGCCCGCCTCCGTGGGCGGCGGGCAGATCCCCCACGTGGTGGCCAGCGCGTGCAGCGCCTGGTTCCAGGCCGCCAACCTGGGCTCCTCCGCCTACCCCTTCCTCACCGTCGGCAACGCCCGGCTGCTGCTCGCCCACGGCACCCCCGAGCAGGTCGACACCTACGTGCGGCCCATGGTGGAGGGCCGGTTCACCGGCACCATGTGCCTGTCCGAGCCGCAGGCCGGCAGCTCCCTGGCCGACATCACCACCCGCGCGCAGGACGCCGGGGACGGCACGTACCGGCTGTTCGGCAACAAGATGTGGATCTCGGCGGGCGACCACGAGCTCACCGAGAACATCGTCCACCTGGTGCTGGCCAAGATCCCCGGCGGCCCGCCCGGGGTCAAGGGCATCTCGCTGTTCATCGTGCCCAAGTACCTGGTGAACGCCGACGGGTCGGTCGGCGAGCGCAACGACGTCGTCCCCGCCGGCCTCAACCACAAGATGGGCTACCGCGGCACCGTCAACGCGCTGCTCAACTTCGGCGAGGGCGCGCACACCCCCGGCGGGGAGCCCGGCGCGGTCGGCTACCTGGTCGGGGAGCCGCACCAGGGGCTGCGCTACATGTTCCACATGATGAACGGCGCCCGGATCGGGGTGGGGGCGGGCGCCGCCGCCGTCGGCTACACCGGGTACCTGAAGTCGCTGGCCTACGCCCGCGAGCGCCTCCAGGGCCGCCCGCTGGGCGACAAGGACCCGGCGAACCCGCCGGTGCCGATCATCGAGCACACCGACGTGCGGCGGATGCTGCTGGCGCAGAAGAGCTACGTGGAGGGGGCGATGGCCCTGGTCCTGTACTGCGCCCGGCTGGTCGACGAGGCCGCCACCGCCGACGGCGCCGCGGACCGCGAGCGGGCCGACGCCCTGCTGGACGTGCTCACCCCCCTCGTCAAGAGCTGGCCCTCGCAGTGGTGCCTGGAGGCCAACAGCCTGGCGATCCAGGTGCACGGCGGCTACGGGTACACGCGCGAGTACGACGTGGAGCAGCACTACCGGGACAACCGGCTCAACGCGATCCACGAGGGCACCCACGGGATCCAGGCCCTGGACCTGCTGGGCCGCAAGGCGGTGCAGGGCGGCGGGGCCGGGCTGGGGCTGCTGGTGGAGACCGCGCGCGCCGCCTCCGCCCGGGCCCGCGGCCTGGGCGGGGACGAGGCGGAGTTCGCCGGGCTGCTGGACGCCGCCCTGGACCGGGTCGTGCGGACCACGGCGGAGGCCTGGGCGAACGGCGACCCGGCGGAGGCGCTGGCCAACGCCACCCCCTACATGGAGGCCGTCGGGCACGTGGTGGTGGCGTGGATGTGGCTGGAGCAGCTGGTGGCCGCGCACGGTAGGAGCGACGCCCCGGGCGAGGCGTTCTACGCGGGCAAGCGGGCGGCGGCCGCGTACTTCTTCCGGCACGAGCTGCCGCGCACCGGGCCGCAGTTCGACCTGGTGTCCTCCCGCGACCGCACCGTCCTGGACACGCCGGCCGACGCCCTCTGACCCGGGCCCCGGCCCTCACCCGCGGTCACCCGCCGCCACGGCGGCGGGTGACCCGGCGGGGGCGACGAGGGCGCCCAGCAGCGCGACGGCCCCCAGGGCGAAGAACACCGGCGCGTAGCCGCCCGCGGCCCCGGCGGCGAGAGCGCACACCCCCGGCGCGAGCGCGGCAGCGAGCGCGATCGGGGTATGCATGATGCTGTTGAGCGTGGTGTAGTGCTCGGGGCCCCACCGGTCGGCGATCGCCGTGGCCTGCACCAGCGTGAGCAGGCCGCGCCCGGCGCCCACCGCGAGCGCCGCCGCGAACAGTGCGGCCGGGGCGGCGCCCGCCAGGGCGAGCACCGCCGTGAGCACGGCCCCCGACGCGCAGACCAGCAGCACCGCCACCGCCCGCGTCCCCGGACGGCTGCGGGGCTCCCAGGGGGCGTAGACGAGGCGGCCCAGCACCTGGCCGATACCGGTGGCGCCCAGGACCCAGGCCGCCTCGGCGGTGCCGAACCCGTGCTCCCGCAGGAACGGGACGAGGTCGACGACCACCGCGTGGACGGTGAAGGCGCCCAGTGCCAGGGCCGCGGTCAGCGCCCAGAACGCCCGCCCGGCCATCACCCCGCGCACGGCCCGGCGGCCGGACTCCGGGTCGCCGTGGGGCGTCCACTCCGCGCGCAGCGCCCACAGGTGCAGGGGCGCCACGACCAGGGCGACGAGGGCGGCCAGGGCCAGGAGGGCGCCGCGCCAGCCGAGGTGGGCCTCCAGCAGCGCGGCGAGCGGGGCGAACACCGTCCCGGCGAACCCCCCGACCAGGGTCAGGGTGGTGACCGCGCGGACCCGGGCCGACCGGTACCAGTGGGTGAGGGCGGCGAACGCGGTCGGGTAGAAGAGCCCGGCGGCGGCGAGCCCCGCCGCCTGCCAGGCCGCCGCGAACACCCACAGCGACGGCGCCAGGGCGCAGGCGGCCAGTGCCGCCGCGCCCAGGACCGCGGCGGCGGTCATCACCGGCCGGGGGCCGCGCAGGCGCAGCCAGCGGCCGACCAGCGGGGCGACCAGGGCCGCCAGCACCTGGGAGCCGGAGAAGAGCGCGGTGAGGACGATGAGGGACCAGCCGGTGCCGAGGGAGACCGCGGGGGCCAGCACGGGGAAGGCGTAGAACAGCGCGCCCTGGCTGACGGTGACGGTGACGCACAGGGCGGGCAGCGCCCGCCGCGCCCCCGGCACCGGACCGGGGGCCGCGGCGTCGGCGGGCGCGTCCGCCCGGCGGGCGGACGCGGGAC
>NZ_JBHVLR010000015.1:0-3920 GCF_042797335.1 Nocardiopsis sp. NPDC057823
TAGGCCGGGTGTGGAAGCCCTGTGAGGGGTGGAGCTGACCGGTACTAATAGGCCGAGGGCTTGTCCGCTGCAGATAATTGGGTGCTCGCGCATACTTTGTTCACATAACTGTGGAAGCTTCCGTTTCCCGGCCGGTTTGGGTTGGGGGATGGTGTGGGTTTCCGTGGTGGTTATGGTGGGAGGGTCACACCCGGTTACTTTCCGAACCCGGTCGTTAAGTCTCCTTGCGCTGATGGTACTGCCCTGTGGTGGGGTGGGAGAGTAGGTTGCCGCCACGGTTTTCTTCGGGTTGAGAGCCCCTGCCTTCGGTGGGGGCTTTCCCTGTTTTCGGGGTGTGGGTGTGTGGGGGGTCGCGTAGCGGCCCCCTTTTTTTGTGTCCTGGGAAGCCCGGGCCCGGCCGGGAGGGTGGTGCGGGGCCTTGTTTCTCACCCGATTGGAAACCCCGGCCACAGCCGGAAAGCGAACTGCTTCCTGCGCCGCAGGGGGTTTCCCCCCGACCGGGGCCTCAGCCTCAGCCGTGTCACGCCAGTGGGGTGCCCGGCCCCAGGGGGTGAAGGCCGCACGTGGCTTCCCGCCTCGGCCCGAGGGGGTTGGGGTAGGGCGGTACTCGGCCCGGGCCCCGGGGGGTGAGGCGGACTGTGAGGTTTCCAGGTCGGTCACCGTTTGGGGTGGGCGGTCTGTGGTCGCAGTCACGGGTGACTGGTTTCCAAGAGCTGAATCGCTTGGAGGGTACAGCCGCGGAGCGTGGATCCGTCCCCGCGCAGTCGGCGCCCGGCAGACCACCGGGCGGGCGCGTTGAGTGCACGTCCGGGGTGGCGGGGGTTGGTTCAGGGGACGGGTCGGCGCCAGGCGGCACGCTCAGCCACAGGTCCAGGGAAAGAACGCTCCGACTGGAAACAGGCTGTTGCTCAGACCTCGCTTGTCACCCCAGCCGCCCGCCGTAGTAACCCCTGTCGGCATTGCCCTCCCGACCCCTCGGGGGTGAAGGCAGAGCATTCACGCGGCCCTGGCCCGCGAGGGTCAGGGGAGGAGGGACCGCCGGCCTGCACCCCTCTGTGGCGGAGGTCCCGGTACCTGTCGCCTTCACCCCTTGGAGCGAGGTTACGGTTCTTCTTCCGGCCGAGGCCGAGGCCGAGGCCGGGGCCGGGGCCGCGGGTACCTGTGGCTGTCATCCGTTGGGGTGCGGACGGAGGTTTCTCCTCCCGACACCCCCCTGGGGCCGGGGAGGGCGGACGGGGTCCCGGCTACTCGGACGCGGCGGTGTAGTAGAAGGGCTCGTCATCGTCCCCGTGGTATTCGGGCTCCAGCCGGTCGGACAGGTCGACCTCCACCCCGGACCCGTCGAACGCGACCCGCACCCGCTCCTCCATCTCCTCACTCAGGTAGTGGTGGTGCAGATCGAGCTTGCGCAGACCAGCGAAGGCCGCGGCCCGGTCCACGAGCACCTGACCGCCCCGGTCCGTGAGGACGCCCAGCGACAGGTCGAGCACATCCAGGCGCTTGAGCACGGGTGCGTCGGCCAGTGCCGGAAGCCACCCGTCCAGCGTCTCGGCGTTGCGCACACCCAGGTATCGCAGTCGGGGAAACACCTCACCCGAGAGCACCGACTCCAGGTCCGACGGCCAGGTGTCACAGCCGTAGTCCGACATCCCCAGCCACAGCTCCAGGTGCTCTAGCGCGGGCAGCCCCGACGACGCCACCTGACGCGCGACCCGGCCCGGCAGGCCACCGGTCTCCAGCGTCAGGGAACGCAGCGAGGCGTGCGAGGGGATGAGCAGCCCGAGTTCGCCGTCTATGCCGTCGGCGCCCTTCACAGCCAGCTCCTCCAGCCGGGGGAAGGCCGCCACGAGCGGGGCCAGGTCGGGTTGGTCGATCCAGGACAGCTCGCACTCCGAGCCGTCGATGTCGCCGAAGAAGAGCGCACGCAGGTTCGGCAACGCATGGGCGTGCTCGGTCAGCAGGCGTGCGATCTGGTACTGGCCCCCGGCGGCGGCCTCCCAGTCTCCGATGACCAGCGCACCCACCCGTTCGGTGTCCACCACGGACAGGAAACGGGCGAGGTGCTCCTCGCACGCCTCTCTGTCGTACCGCAGCCGCCAGGCCACAGAGCCGGGAGCGTGCGGATCCCCACCCCGCTCGCGTGCACGGATGATCCGCTCCTCGTCCGTGCCACTGGCAGGGAACTCGACCACGGGCAGACCCGCGAACTCGGTCAACACAGGCATGGGAAAACCCTTCAGGGGGTGGAATGTCCCCCATACCTAGCAGCTCCGGATGACAGACGAAGCACGGTGACTCTGGTACTCCAGTTGGACTTTCGGTTTGTCATGATTCCTGAACTGCCTGTCTGGGGTGGTGGCAACGTCCAGCGTGTCCTTGAAAGGACTCCTCCACCCTCCAGTGGCGCCCGGCCACCGCTACCAACCGCGACAGCGGCACCGCCTCGGGGGCGTAGCAGTGGAAGGACGCCAGCTCACCATTGGTGCGGTTGCGGCGCATCAGCACCAACCGCGCCCGTACTCATCACAGCGATCGTCGATGAGAGCCCAGTGGTAAAGCCGCTCTCCCTTGGCCCCGGCCCCAGCAGAGCGCTTTTGCCGGGCCTGTTCGGGAACCAGGGCGGCCGACTCCTTGACCGCGATCGCCCCGCGCGGAGTGGAGAGGGTGTCGGTACCGGTAGGGTCGCTCACCGTCATGGCCGATCAGTTGGAGCACATCGCTGAGCTGGCGGATCGGAGGAGCATCCGCTTCCAGGTCCTGCCGCAGCGGTTGCTGCACCCGGGCATCTGCCCTCCGTTCCGCCTCATGTTCCTGCGTGAGGAACAGGCGGTCGTGTTCGTAGAACACGCCTTGGGTGACGTGGCGCGGAGTAGCACGCAGGATGTGGCCCATATGCGGACGTTGTTCGGAGCAATGCAAGCGGATGCGCTTCCTCCCTCGGACTCCATTGAGCGAATTCGTGAGATCAGGAAGGATCTGATGGCGTGAAGCATCAGGACTGGCACAAGTCCAGCTACAGCGGGGCCCAGGGTGACTGTGTCGAGGTGTCGGAAGGTTCCATCACGGCCGTGCGCGACACCCGGCACCGGGAGCTCGGCCACCTGGAGTTCGCCGCTGCGGAGTGGGTCGCGGTTGTCGGAGCGCTCGCGGAGAAGTGACTCCGGGACGTGAACCGGCCCCGTCGAACGACCTCCGGCGGGACCGGACCGGGGTGCGCCCGCTGGCCCGGGCGGGCGCTTCGGGCGGCCCGCGGGAGCTGGTATTTCCCGCTGGGCTGGGACTTTGAGCACTTGGACTTTGGCGGCCCGCATCTACTCCATGACGTAAGCTGGAGGGCACGAGTACTTGACGCGCTGCTACTGCTCAGTGGCAGCGCTTTTGACTGTTGACGGACGGGTTGGATGACTGAGGACAGCCGATCGGGAGACCGCCAGGACTCCGGAGCGAACGAGCACAGTGGTGACCGCTCCGGCGCGTCTTACGGTCGGGGACGTGGTGACGACTCCCGCTCCCGTTCCGGCTACCGGGGTGACCGTGGCCGTGATGACCGCAGCGGTGGTTTCCGCGGCGGGGACCGGGACCGTGGTGGTTACCGGGGCCGCGACGACCGCGGCGGTTACAGAGGCGACCGCGACCGGCGCGATGACCGCGGCGGATACCGCGGTGGCGAGGACCGTGGCGGATACCGTGGCGGCGACCGCCGTGAGGGCGGGTACCGCGGCCGCGATGACCGCCGTGACGACCGTGGTGGTTACCGTGGCGGAGATGACCGCGGCGGCTTCCGCGGGGACCGCGACCGGCGCGATGACCGTGGCGGCTACCGTGGGGGCGACCGCGACCGCCGTGACGACCGCGGGGTCCACCGGGGCGGTGACGACCGTGGTGGTTACCGCGGTGGTGACCGTCGTGAGGGTGGTTTC
>NZ_JBHVLR010000015.1:4020-163086 GCF_042797335.1 Nocardiopsis sp. NPDC057823
CGGGACGACCGTGGCGGCTACCGCGGCGGTGACCGGGACCGTCGTGACGACCGTGGTGGTTACCGTGGCGGCGACGACCGTGGCGGCTACCGCGGAGACCGGGACCGGCGCGATGACCGTGGTGGGTACCGCGGTGGCGAGGACCGCGGCGGCTACCGCGGGGGCGACCGCCGTGAGGGCGGGTACCGCGGCCGCGACGACCGCCGTGACGACCGTGGTGGCTACCGTGGCGGTGACCGTCGTGAGGGTGGTTTCCGGGACGACCGTGGCGGCTACCGCGGCGGTGACCGGGACCGTCGTGACGACCGTGGTGGTTACCGTGGCGGCGACGACCGTGGCGGCTACCGCGGCGACCGCGACCGGCGCGATGACCGTGGTGGGTACCGCGGTGGCGAGGACCGCGGCGGATACCGCGGGGGCGACCGCCGTGACGACCGGCGGGGCGGCGGGTACCGGGGTGGCCGCCGGGACGACCGGGGCGGGTACCGCGGGCGCGACGACCGTCGCGGTCCCCGTGAGGACCGCGACCCTGCGGACATCGCTCCCCAGCTTCCCGAAGAGGCGACCTACGACCAGCTCGACGCCGACACCAGGCGCGACCTCAGCTCGCTGCCCAAGTCCCTGGCGGAGCTGGTCGGCAAGCACATCGTGGCGGCCGGCCTCCTCGTGGACGAGGACCCCGAGCGCGCCTACGCCCACGCCGCCTACGCCCGGCGCAAGGCGTCCCGGGTCCCCGGTGTCCGGGAGGCCTCCGGTGTCGCCGCCTACACGGTGGGCAAGTGGCAGGAGGCCCTCTCCGACCTGCGTGCCGCGCGCCGCATGAGCGGCCGTGACAACTTCCTGGCGATCATGGCCGACTGCGAGCGCGGCCTGGGCCGCCCCGAGCGGGCTCTGGAGATCACCGGGGACCCGGCCGGCGAGCAGCTGGACGCCGCCGAGCGCATCGAGCTGCGCATCGTGGCCGCCGGCGCCCGGCGGGACATGGGCGACATCAAGGGCGCCCTGGCCGAGCTCCAGGTTCCCGAGCTGAAGGAGCGCCGCGCCCGGCCGTGGATCGCGCGCCTGTTCTACGCCTACGCCGACGTCCTGGAGGAGCTGGGCCGCGAGGAGGACGCCCGCGAGTACTTCTCGCGCGCCTCCGCCGTGGACAGCGACGGGGTGACCGACGCCGATGAGCGCCTGGCCGTGCTGGAGGGTGTCGAGCTGGTCGACGTCGACCCGGAGGACGGCATCATCTGGACCGACGCCGAGGAGCAGGACTTCGAGGAACAGGACTTCGCGGAGCCGCAGGCCCCGCGGGAGGCCCGTCCGGCCGATCCCGCCCTCGAAGACGAGGACGAGGCCGAGGACGACTCCCGGGCCGGCGAGCCTGAGGACTTCGAGGACGAGGACGGGGATTTCGAGGACGGTGTCCGCGACGCCGACGAGCCCGAGGACGACTCCGCCGACGAGTCCGACGCCGCGCCCGAGGCAGTGAAGGACGACGGGGCCGACGCCCCGCGGGACCGGGAGCGCGACTGACCCCGGATCCCCTGGCGCCGCCGGGCGGTCGTGGACCGCTCGGCGGCGCCGTCGTGCGTCTGGGAGTCCTTCCCCCGGCGTACGACTCAGTGGTGTGCCTGACCCACCGGGGCGGCCGGGCGCTGATGGTGCGCAACCGGCGGCGCGCGTGGGAGTTCCCCGGCGGGCACGCCGAGGCCGGGGAGGGCGTCGTGGACACCGCCCGGCGGGAGGCGGCAGAGGAGGCCGGGGCGACCCTGGGCGCGGTGGAGGTCGCCGGGTACTACGTGCTCGCCGACGGGCACGTCACGGTCGTCACCCATGCCCCCGTCCTGGAGACGGCCCTTCTCAGCGGCGAGTTCGAGACGGTCGAGGTGCGGGAGTTCGACGTCCTGCCCCCGGAGGAGAGCCTGTCGTGGGCCGACGGCCTCTACGCCCACCTGCTGCGGGCGCTGGACCTGCCCGGCGCCCGCCCCTGAGGGGGCCGGTCAGACGACGGGTTTGACGTAGCCGGTCTCCTTGCCCAGCAGCGCGTAGCCGAGCCGGGCGTTGATGGCCAGCATGGGCGCGTTGTTCTCGTGGTTTCCGGTGGCGGCGTGGGTGAACCCCTGTTCGCGCGCCCGCAGCAGGGCGACATGCTTGGCGTATCCGGCCAGCCCGCGCCCCCGGTACTCGCGCAGGGTCCCCGTCATCGACGACTCCATGCGGCTCCTGCGGTCGGAGGCGTAGCAGGTGATGCCCGCGGGGGTGCCCTCGTGCAGGAAGACCAGGCTCAGGTCGAGGTCGGTGAGCGGGTGGTTCCAGGGCCCGTTCACCCAGTCCTCGAAGGTCATGAAGCCGACGCTCGGCACGGCACCGGGTTCGTCCTCGCTGGCCAGCCGGTCGAGCTCGTAGACCGGCCGGGGGTCGTCGGCGTACTCCCGGAACGTCCGCAGTTCCACGCCCGCGGGCGGTTCCGGCGCCGGGGGCAGCAGGGACAGGTCCAGGCCCAGGATGTGGTGGGTCTCCTCCTCCGCGTACCCGTGGTCGAGGGCGACCCCGTGGAGCAGCGGGCCGCCCGCCTGGACCGGCTCCTCGGCGACCTCGGTGCGCAGGGTGCGGGCGCCCCGTTCCACCAGTGACTCCTCGGACGCGGTGAGGAGGCGGGCGGCCAGGTCGCCGCCGCGGTACCGCTCCGCGACCGCGGTGAGGAAGGTCAGGCCGTGCGGGTCGCGTCCCTCCGGGCGGGTGAGCAGGGACCGGGTGAACCCCACGATCCCGCCGTCGCCGTCGGTCGCCACGATCGGGAAGTCCGTCGAATGGGGGGTGGGGTTCGCCATGCGCCAGCGCACGGCCTTCTCCGTGAGGACACGGTAGGGGTGGTGGGCGCGCAGGAACGGGAGGACGGCGGGGACGTCCTCGGTTTCCATCGGCCGGATCTGGAGCGTCATGCGGTGAGCCTAGGTGGCCCGGGTCACCCCCGCACATGGTTTTCCGGGCCTTTCCGCGCTCCCCGCCGGAGCCGGCCCGGACCCTCTCCGCCGGTGTGAACGCGTCCGTGGACGCGTCACCGTTCCCCGTGACTTCTCCCGCTCCGGCCCGTGACGTGCCGTCACCCGTCCGGGCGCCACGGTGCAGGGGCCGTGTGAGGGGGCGGACCCCCGCCATCCCCGCCCCTTACACCGCCGTGCCGTCGCACCGAGCCGGCCCCGGCGCGCTCAGCCCTGTTCTTCGCGTTCCTTGCGCTCGGCCTCGGCGCGTTCCTGTTCGAGCCGGTCGAGCCAGTGCACGATGCCCGACACGTTGGCCTCGGCGCCGCTGAGGATGTCCAGGACGGCGGCGGACTCCGGGGAGGCGTCCGGGGGCAGCGGCTTGTACCGGCTGATGACCTTGTCGCGCACCATGGCGATGGCGTGGTCGAGGTCGCCGGCCGAACCGTGCGACTCGCGGACCGTCTCCACCCACAGGTGCAGCTCGGACCGGGCGCGGTCGATGGTCTCGGCGACCGTGTCGACCGCTCCGAAGTGGGAGAACATCAGGCGCTGGGCGTCGATGTCGGAGAACAGCCGCAGGGTGCTCAGGCACGCCTGCATGTCGAAGTCCGGCGGCGGGGTGGCCGGGCGGACGTCGCCGGTGAGCTGGTTGTAGACGCCCAGGGCGTCGCCGACGTACAGGTCGCCGGTGAGGGTGTCGACCAGGCCCATGTGGTGCTTGGCGTGCCCGGGGGCGTAGTGGGTGACGAGCCTGCGGCCGCCGCCCAGGTCGATCTCGCCGGTCTCGGCGACGGAGCGGATGCGCCGCGCCTCGGTGGGGTGCATCTGCCCGAACAGGGTGTCGAGGCGGTCGCCCCAGACCATGGCGGCGCTGCGCATGAGGCGGCTGGGGTCGGCGAGGTGGCGGGCGCCGCGCTCGTGGACGACGATCTCGGCGTTGGGGAAGAGGGCGGCCATGTCGCCGGTGCCGCCCGCGTGGTCGAGGTGGATGTGGGTGACGACGATGGTGGCCAGGTCGGCGGGGGCCAGGCCCATGGCGGTGACGGCGTCGTGCAGGACCCGGGCCGAACCGGCGGTGCCGACCTCGACGATGCAGGGGCGCTCGGAGCGGATGAGGTAGCTGGACACGATGCCCGGATATCCGGCGAGCATCGTGTCGATGGCGAAGATGTCGTCGCCCAGGGGGGTGACCCCCTCGGGCAGGCGGCTCACGTCCACGTCGTCGTGCACGGCAGGCACCCCTGTTCCCTGTGGTCGTCGTGGGTTCCGGGAGGAACCGCATCCGAATCCGACTCTAGGACACGGGGGCGGTGTGCGTCCCGACCGGGGGCGGGATCATCGGACGACCCCGTTCCGGAGGGTTGTCCACAGGCGGGGCGAAGCCCTTTCGCCGCCGGTCGGCCCCGGTGATCCTGAAGGTGGGGGCATACGTGCCGGCCGTCGTGCCGCCCGCTGGTCCACGCCGGTGTCACAGGGTCTTCGGGAAGGACGACGCATGCGGGAGAACGGTCTGCGGAGCGCGGGGCGGGGAGCACGGGCGGCGCGGGGCACGGACCCGGGGGAGGACCCCGGCCGGGACGGCGGGCACCGCAACGAGGTGCTGCTGGTGGGGCGCATCACCGCCGAGCCGGTGTTCCGGGAGATGGCGAACGGGAACCGCCTGGCCAGCTGGCGGATGTGCATGGCCAGGCCCCCGCGCGAGGGAGTGTCGGGGCGCCGCTCCGACGCGGTCTACTGTGTCGGCTTCGACCCCGGGCTGCATCCGGAGCTGGGGGAATGGCGGCTGGGCGACGTCGTCCGGGTGACGGGGGCGCTGCGCCGCCGGTTCTGGCACGGGCGGGCGGAGGAGCGCAGTACGTGCGAGGTGGAGGCGCGGACCGTGGCGCTGGTGCGCCGCTCGCGGCCGGCCGACGGGGACCTCCCCGCCGCCGCGTTCCCGCGCGCGACGGGGAAAGGGGCCGGGCGATGACCGCCCGCGCGGCGCGCCGCCCGGTGCGTCTCCTCGGAGCGGTGCTGGTACGGGTCCTCGCCGCCCTGGCTCGCCCCCTGGCCCGCACCGCGGCCGGTGTCGGCGGCCGTGCCGGACCCCGGACGCCGGGTGCGGCGCCGGTCCGGCATGGACCCGGCGTGTCCGGTACGGGAGCGGACCGCCTCGCCGGGGCGGGGCCGGGGGCGGTGGGCGCCCGGCCCGGGGGCGGGGTCCCGTGTGCCGCCGCGGCCCGCGTCCACGGACCCGGGACGGGAGCGGTCCGTGCGGCGGGAGTCCTGTCCGGCGCCCCGGCCCGGTACGGCGGGCGGGGGTGCGCGAGGGTGCCGCGGAGGTCGCCGTACGGGGAGGCGTTCAGGCCCGGGTGGGCGGTGCCCCGGCCCGGTTCACCAGCCCAGGGCGGCCAGGGCGGCGCGTGCGGCCGGGCCGGCCGGGTCCACCGCCGGGTTCGCCCACACGGCCTCGCACAGGGCGCGCAGGCCGTCGAGGCGGTCGCCGGAGCCCTCCAGGAGCGGGCCGTCGGGGGTGTGGGTCGCCGTCCAGCCCCCGCAGCGGGTGCCGCCGTGGAAGGCGTCGACGCCCGGGTGGGTGTCGTTCATGCCCGACACGTCCCAGGACAGGTAGTTGGGCCGCCGGTGCTCCGGGGCGGCGAGCAGGTCCAGCGGGGTGGTCACCCCCGACAGCACCAGCAGGCCCGCGGCGCCGTGCACGATCGCGCCCTCGATGTCGGTGTCCAGGCGGTCGCCGACGATGAGCGGGTCGCGGGCCCCCGTGCGCCGGATGCCCTCCTCGTGGAGGGGGCGCATGGGCTTGCCCGCGATGATCGGCTCCACTCCGGTGGCGTGCGCGATCACCCGGACGAAGGACCCGTTGGCCGGGGTGACGCCCCATTCGGTGGGGGCGGTGGCGTCGGCGTTGCTGGCGACGTAGAGGGCGCCGCGCGACACCGCCAGCGTGCCCTGGTCGAGGAGGTCCCGGGTCACGGAGCGGGAGTAGCCCTGCACCACGGCGACCACGGAGTCGGTGGCGATGGTGACCGGGACGAGCCCCATGCGGCGCACCGCCTGGCGCAGCCCGGTGTCGCCGACCACCAGGACCTCCGAGCCGGCCGGGTGGCGTTCGGCGACCAGCCGGGCGGCCGCCTCGGCGGAGGTCACCACGTCCTGCGGGGTGGCGTTGATGCCCAGGTGGGTGAGGTGTTCGGCGATGCGGGCCGGGGTGCGTCCGGCGTTGTTGGTCACGTAGGCCACCCGCGCCCCCGCGGCCCGTGCCTTGTCGATCGCCTCGGGGGCGGCCGGCACCGCGCTCGGGCCGATGTAGACGACCCCGTCCAGGTCCAAGAGCATCGCGTCGTGGATCGTGCTCAGGGGGCGCTCGGCGGCGAGCAGGGGCATGGCGGACCCGTTCCTTGCGGCGGTGGCGGACGCCCTCCAGGGTATGACGCGGTCCCCGGCCGGTGGGGCCGCGGGCCTCCCCACCCGGTGTGCCGTCCGTCGCAGCGCCCCGGACCGGCCCCACCCCGGAGACACCGCCTCCGGGGCCCGCTGAGATGCCGCGCCCTCGCCGCCCTGGCCGGGGCCCGTCGGCCGGAGGGCGGGGCGTTCCCGGTCCCGGAGCCGGGGTGCCGGACCGGTGGTCGGTCGGGGCGCCGCGCCTGTACCGGCTCGGTGGGGCCTGCTGGGCGGGGGCGGGCCGTTCCCGGTCGTTGCGGCCCTTGGGACGGAGGTGCGAGTCGGGGGGCGGCCGGGGGCGGGTGCTCGCCGGCCTGGCAGGGGCCCGTCGACCGGAGGCCGGGGCGTCTTCGGGGCGGCGGAGGACGTGCGGCGGCGGGCGGGGGTGTCAGGCGATGGGGCGGTGGGCGGTGAGCCAGGAGGTGGCGAAGGCGACGGCGTCGGCGACCCGGAAGAGGCGTGCGGTGGCCGAGCCGGCCGGGCCCGTGGTGACGGCTCCGGTGGCCTCGAACGCCTCGCCCAGGGCGGGGAAGTCGTCGGAGTCCAGGGCGGTGTCGGTGAAGGCGGCCCAGGCGCGGCCGCCGTCGGGGGTGGCGACCGCGCAGCCCACCGGTTCGGTGCGGGGCGCGGGCACCCGGCACTCGGCGAGATGGAAGGCGGTGCACGAGTCGTAGCCGGTGCCCAGCAGCAGGACGCGGGCGTCCAGCAGGCGGCCCAGCGGCGACTCGTCGCCCAGGCGGCAGGCGAGGGGGTGGTGGTCCAGCAGGGCGTGGGCGCGCGGGCCCACGGCGGCGAAGGAGGTCTGCGGGTGCGGGCTGCGCACGGCCCCCGGGAGGGTGCGCACCAGCTCGGGGATTCGTCCCATGTGCGCGCTGGGGGTGGCGTGCGGGTCGAAGCCCGGCGTGTGGTCGCGGATGGTCGGCCACCAGGACTCGGGCACCGGCGGGTTGCGCCACTGGGACGGGTCGCTGTTGTCCATCGTCTGGGTGGGCACCACGAGGGTGCCGGTGGGACCCAGGGTGTCCAGGAGCGCCCGGACGACGGCCTGGGCGCCGCCGCACACCCAGCCCAGGGCGGAGAGGGAGGAGTGGAGCAGGACGGTCTCCCCGGGACGCAGCCCCAGGCCGGCCAGGTCGCGGGCGAGGGAGGCGCGGGTGCGCGGCGCGTCCTGCGCGGGTTCGGGAGCGGAGGTCATGGGGCGGGTCTCCTCCTCGGGGTGGGGTGTACCGCAGGGTGGGTGTGCGGTCGGCACCGTGGTGCGCGGAGCGGGCCGGCCGGGAGCATGGCGCCATGGTGATGAGAACGATGTCGGCGGCGGCTCTGGCGGTGGCGGCAGTCCTGTCGTGGGCGGCGCCCGCGGCGGCGGCCGCGCCCGTGGATGGTCTCACGGCCGCTGCGGTGGACGCACGGGTGGAGGCCTACCTGGAGGACGCGCCGCTGCCCGGGGTGGCGGTCGCGGTGACGCGGGGGAGCGAGGTGGTGCGGGCGGCCGGGTACGGGGTCGATTCCCGCGGGGAGCCGGTGGGCGCCGACACCCCGATGGGGATGGCGTCGGTGAGCAAGGCGTTCACCGCCCTCGTGGTGGCGTCGCTGGTGGAGGAGGGGAGGCTGGACCTGGACGACCCCGTGGTCGAGCACCTGCCGGAGTTCGCGGTGGACGACCCGCGCGGTGCGCGGATCACCGTGCGGCAGCTGCTCACGCACACCTCCGGCATGTCCGACCGCGGGTTCCGGGAGAAGAGCGAGCCGACCCCGGCGGACCTGGAGGGCGCGGTGGCGCGGCTGGCCGGCGCCGGGATGGTGGCCGACCCCGGGGCCGAGCGCAACTACCACAACCCGAACTACCACGTCGCGGCCCGCATGGTGGAGGTGATGGAGGGCGAGCCGTTCGCGGACGTGCTGCGCGAGCGGGTGCTGCTCCCGCTGGGGATGGCCGACACGGTCACGGTGGACACCGCGCGGGACGTGTTCGCGGCCGGGGTCGCCCCCGGGCACGTGGCGGTGCTGGGCGGCGCCCGGGCCCTGCCGGAGCCGCAGGGCTACTTCAACGGCAGCGGCGGCATGGTGTCCACGGCCGACGACATGGCGAGGTGGCTGGTCTCCCAGAACACCGGCGGCCGTACCGCCGACGGGGGCGCGGGGGTGCCCGCGGACGCGGTGGCGCTGACGCACGCCGCCGCGGGCGGCACGGGCCCGGCGGCCGACTCCGGCCTGGGCTGGCAGGTGGAGGAGACCGGCGGGGGCGCGCCGCTGCTGGTGCACGGCGGCATCCAGTTCACCTACACCGCCCACCAGGCCCTGCTGCCGGAGAGCGGGGTGGGGATCGCGGTGATGGCCAACACCGGCCTGGGCGCGGGCGACGCCTCCGCCCTGCTGTGGAACCTGGTGGCCCTGGCCGAGGGGGAGGGGCCGACCGGCTCCTCGGCGCCGTGGCTGCTGGCGCTGGACCTGGTGTGCGTCGCCGCGGTGGCGGCCGTGGCCGCCGGGGCGGTGCGCGGGGTGCGCCGGGCCGGGGTGTGGGTGCGGGACGGGCGCCGGTGGCGGCGCGTGCTCGGGGCGGTGGGGTCGGCCGCTGTGGTGGCCGCGGCCCTGGCCCCGCACCGGCTGATCTCGCCGCTGGCGGGCGGTCGCGACGCCACGTGGGTGCAGACCCTGTACACGGTGCCGTCCGTGGTGGTGCTGCTGGTCGCGGCGGCGACGGCGCTCGCCGTGGTGTGGGCGGTGCGCCTGCGGGCCCTGGCGGCGCACCGCGGCCAGGACCCGGAGCGGGAGCTCAGCGGTACCGGGGCGACGGCTCGACCAGGCGCATGACCAGCCCGGTGCGCGGCTTGGGCCCGAACGAGGTGGACTTGCGCGGGGTGAGCTCGCCCTGCCCGGCGATCTCGTAGACCAGGTGGACGTCCAGGGCGGGCACGATCACCGCGGTGCCCTTCTCGTGGTGGGCGGCGGCCACCGCCTCGCCGGGGTCGTCGTGGACCATGCGCACCGCCTCCTCGGAGACGCCCCACAGCGGCAGCAGGACCTCGTGCAGGGCCGCGGTGGGCAGGCGCCGCCACTGCTCGGAGCGGCCGGGCATGGCCCGGGCCAGGGCGTCGTCGTCGAAGCCGTGCACCAGGTGGGCCTCGCCGTCGGGGGAGGCCAGCACCAGCGCGGGGCCCTCCACCCCCTCGTACACGCGGGCGGACACCCCGTCCACGGCCTCGACCGCGGCGACGGAGCGGGCGGCCGCCACGGCCTCCTCCGGGCGCAGGCCCGGCAGGACCCGGTGGATGGCGCCCAGGCGGGGCGGGTGGGTGTCGCTGTCCACGAGCAGGGCCAGCCCGTACCGCCAGCCGGGGTCGCCGTGGGCGGCGTGCAGGCGGCGGTAGGCGGCGTAGCGGTGGTGGCCGTCGGCGATGAGCGCGGACCGGCCGGCCAGGTCGGCGGACACCCGGGCGTGGTCGACGGGGTCGGTGACCGCCCACAGGCGGTGCTCGGAGCCGTCGCGGGTGCGGGCCTCCACCAGGGGCGGGTCGGCGACGGCCTCGGTGACGGCGGAGGCGGCGCCGCCCGCGCCGCGGTACAGCAGGAAGATGGGTTCGAGGTTGGCCCGGGCGACCCCCATGAGGGTGAACCGGTCGTGCACGGGCGCGTCGGCCACGTCCTCGTGGGGCAGGACGGCGGATTCGGAGCCCTCGTCGGGCAGGCGCAGGTTGCCGATCAGCCCGCGCTGGCGGCGGCCGTCCGCGGTGACCTGCTCGTACACGTACAGGGCCGGGCGGGGGTCGGGGGAGAGCACGCCGGTGGCGACCCAGTCGTGCAGCAGCGCGGCGGCAGCGCGGTACCGGCGGGGGATCGCCCCTTCGGTGCCGTCGGCGCTGGCGCGGCTGAGCTCGAAGGGCAGGGTGACCCGGGCGGCGTTGTGCGGGTCGGACCGTTGCAGGGCCCGCGCCTCCTCGGCGTCGGGCACGTCGTAGGGCGGGGCCAGCAGACGGGCGAGGTCGAATCCCCCGTCGATGAACCGGTCGAGGTCTCTGTCGGTGTAGCGCAGACCGCGGAAGGGTTCCAGCCCGAGAGGTTGGCGTGGCATCCCAGCAAGGTACCGCCCGGTCACAGGAGTTTGCGCATGCGCAGCAGGTCGCCCATGCTGGCGTCGACCCTGACCCGGCGGGTCAGGAGGGCGCGGGCCGGGTCCAGCCGCCCGTCGGCGAGGTCGACGAGGTCGTCGCTGCCGACGGTGATGTGCACCTGGGCCCGGGGCGCCGGGGCGTCCTGGGGGCGGTGGGTGATGTCGCTGAGGCCGTCGGCGGTCAGCCGCATGTCGAACACGGTGCCCAGGTCGGGGACGAGCACGCTGACAGAGCGCTCGACGATGACCCGGCGGCGTTCGGCCTCGGGTTCGGCGAGGATCCGCTCGTTGAGCTTCTCGATGCCCTCCAGGCATGCGTCGATGCTGTTCATGGGCACATGATGCCGTATGCGGCACGGGGCGCCGGGGCGGCGGCGCCGTCCGGGCAAAGGGACGAAGGGGACGACCTCCCGGTTTCGCGTGGCAGGGGCCGTGCCGCCCGGGTAGCGTTGTGCGCGCAACCCCCCGCCCACGGTGCCCTTCCGTTTTCCGGTGCCGTTCCCCCTTCCGGTGTTCTGTCCGTCAAGGAGTACGCGAATCATGGTCGTCGACGCGGTGCGCACGTATCTGGATGCCGCCAGTGGTCTCACCGAGCTGTCCCGCAAGGAGGCGGTGGCCGCGGCCAAGGTCCTGCTGCGGGCGGGCGGGGCGGGCGCGCCGGCGGCGGAGCAGGAGCCGGGCGGCACCCCGCCGCGGGTGGGGCGGACCATCCAGGCGCTGGCGGGGGAGCTGCTGGAGACCAGCCGGGCCAACCGGGAGGCGCTGGCGGAGCTGGTGCGCTCGGAGGTGGAGCACCGCCTGGAGCGGATGGACGTGGTGCCGCGCTCCGAGCACGAGCGCCTGGTGCGCCGCGTGGCGGAGCTGGAGCGGCGGCTGGCGGCCCGGTCGGGTCGGGAGCGGGTGCCCTCGGTCCCGGCGGTGGAGGTGCGGGCCGTGGAGGTCGAGGAGGTGCCCGCGGCCGCCGTCGCCGCGGTGGCGGCCGCCGTGGCGGATCCCGCCCCGGACGGGGCCGCCGGACAGGACGCCCCGGAGGCCCCCGAGGCCCCCGAGAGCCCCGTGGCCGCCGAGTCCCCCGACGGGGCCGCGGCGGCCGAGCCCGCCCGGGAGGACGGCACGGACGAGGGCGCTGACGAGGACGCGGAGGAGGCCGGGGCGGCCGCCGCGAAGAAGCCCGCCGCCAAGGCCGGGGCGGCCAAGCCCGCGGCCAAGGGCGGCCGGACGCGGGCGGGCGCGGCCAAGCGCACCACCAAGTCCCGCAGCGCCACCAAGAAGTAGGGCCGCCCAGAAGTCGGGGCCGCCGCGGACCGTCGATACCGGAGGGGCGATGAATCCCAAGGAACAGGCCGAGGAGCTGGCCGCCCGGACCCTGGAGGGCACCCGGGAGCGCCTGGAGGGGCTGTCGGGCCTGCCCACCGCCGAGCACGTGGAGGTCTTCGACTCCCTGCATCGCGAGCTGTCGGCGGTGCTGGGGGCCCTGGACCAGGGGCCGGCGCCGCAGCCGCCGGTATCCTAGGTGATCATGGCGAAACGTACTCGGCTCGACGCGGAACTGGTCCGCCGCGGGCACGCACGCTCACGCGGCCACGCGGCCGAGATCATCGAGGGGGGCCTGGTCAAGGTGGCCGGGATCGTGGCCTCCAAGCCGGCCACCCAGGTCGGACAGGACCAGCCCATCGTGGTGCGCACTCCTTCCGACGAGCCCCCCTACGTGTCCCGCGGGGCGCACAAGCTCATCGGGGCCCTCGACGCGTTCTCCCTGGACGTGGCCGACCGGCGGGCCCTGGACGCGGGCGCCTCCACCGGCGGGTTCACCGACGTGCTGCTGCGCCGGGGCGCGGCCCACGTGACCGCCGTGGACGTGGGCTACGGCCAGCTGGCGTGGTCGCTGCGCAGCAACGACCGGGTGCGGGTCATGGAGCGGGTCAACGTCCGCGAGCTCACCCCGGAGATGGTCGGCGAGCCGCGCCCGGACCTGGTGGTGGGCGACCTGTCGTTCATCTCCCTGAAGCTGGTGCTGGGGCCGCTGCGGGACGCGGTCGCCCCCGGGGCCGACTTCGCCATGATGGTCAAGCCCCAGTTCGAGGTCGGCAAGGACCGGGTGGGCGCGGGCGGCGTGGTGCGCGAGCCCGAGCTGCGCGCCGAGGCCGTGGCCGACGTGGCCGCCCACGCCCTCACCCTGGGCCTGGGCACGGTCGACGTGGCGGCCAGCCCTCTGCCCGGTCCCTCGGGCAACGTCGAGTACTTCCTGTGGCTGCGCTCGGGCGCCCCGGCGCTGGACGCGGCCCGGCTGGAGCGGGCGGTGGCGGAGGGGCCGGCCTAGGGCGTGGCACCCTGTCGCACGGGTCCGGTAACGTGACCCGGCCGGGTGGGCGCACAGGCTCCCCGGCCCGCATTCGAACTCCCCTTCGGGGAGTGGACGTAAGGGGACGACGATGACCAGGACCGGCGGACGCGGCGTTCTCCTGCTGGCCCACACCGGTCGGCCCGCGGCGGTGCGCAGCGCACGGCTGGTCCACGAGAGCCTCAGCAGCGCCGGGCTGACCGTGCGCATGCTCAAGGACGAGGTGGACGAGCTCGCCGAGGCGGGCTGTGTCCTGTCCCCGATCGAGGTCGTCGAACCGGAGTCCGCGGCCGAGGGCGTGGAGCTGGTCATGGTGCTGGGCGGCGACGGCACGCTGCTGCGGGCGGCCGAGCTGGCCCGGCCCGCGGGCGCCCCGCTGCTGGGCGTGAACCTGGGGCACGTCGGGTTCCTGGCCGAGGCCGAGCGCGAGGACCTGGGCGCGACCGTCCGCAGCGTCGTGGAGCACAACTACGACGTCGAGGAGCGGATGACCCTGGACGTGGCCGTGTTCAACGGCGGCCGTGCCGACGGGGTCCCCTCGGTGCGCACGTGGGCGCTCAACGACGCCACCTTGGAGAAGGGCGAGTCGCGGCGGATCGTCGAGGCGGTCCTGGAGGTCGACGGCCGCCCGCTGTCGCGGTGGGCGTGCGACGGGGTGGTGTGCGCCACACCGACGGGGTCGACGGCGCACGCCTTCTCCGCGGGCGGCCCGGTGGTGTGGCCGGATGTGGAAGCCCTGCTGGTGGTGCCGTTGAGCGCGCACGCGCTGTTCGCCCGGCCGCTGGTGGTGGGCCCGCGGGCGACGGTGGCGCTGGAGGTGCTGCCGGACACGGCGCCGGGCGTGCTCTGGTGCGATGGACGGCGTATGGTCGAATTGCCCGCCGGGGCACGGATCGAGATCACCCGTGCCGATACGCCGGTCCGGTTGGCCCGGCTGCACCGGGCGCCGTTCACCGACCGGCTGGTGGCCAAGTTCGGCCTCCCCGTGGCGGGGTGGCGCGGCCGCCGGGAGCAGGGCCGCTGACCGCGTGCGCACCCGCGCGGGTGCGCCGTCCGGGAGGCGCGGGAGAACGTCAAGACAGTGTGGCCGACGATCAGGAGAGGGTTCGGTGCTCGAAGAAGTCCGCATCCAGGGACTCGGGGTCATCGACGACGCCGTGTTGGAGTTGTCACCGGGGTTGACGGTCGTCACCGGTGAGACCGGCGCGGGTAAGACCATGGTCGTCACCGGGCTGGGACTGCTCTTCGGCGGTCGCGCCGACCCCCAGCGGGTCCGGCCCGGCGCCGACCGGGCGCTGGTCGAGGGCCGGCTGACGGTCCCGCGCGAGGGCCGGGTGGCCGAGCGGGTCTCGGAGGCCGGCGGCGAGCTCGACGACGACGTGCTGATCGTGGCGCGCACCGTGTCCGCCGAGGGCCGCTCCCGGGCGACGCTGGGCGGCCGGTCGGCGCCGGTGAGCCTGCTGGCGTACCTGGCCGACGACCTGGTGGCCGTGCACGGCCAGTCCGACCAGCAGCGGCTGCTGCGCACCGACCGCCAGCGCGCGTCGCTGGACCGGTTCGCGGGCGAGGAGCTGGGCAAGGCCCTGAAGCAGTACACGGCGGCCCACCGGCGGCACCGCGAGGTGTCGGAGGAGCTGATGGAGCTGACCGAGCGGGCGCGCGAGCGCGCCCAGGAGGCGGACATGCTCCGGTTCGGGGTGGAGGAGATCGCCGCGGCCCAGCCGGTCTCGGGCGAGGACGCCGAGCTGCTGGCGGAGGAGACCCGGCTGGCGCACGCCGACGGGCTGCGGGTGGCGGCCACCACCGCGCACGAGGCGCTGGTGGGCGACCCGGCCTCCGACGTGGAGGTGGACGTGTCGGCGCTGCTGTCGGCGGCCCGCCAGGCGGTGGCGGCGGTGCGCGAGCACGACCCGGAGCTGGCGGCGATCGGCGAGCGGCTGGACGAGGCGTCCTACATCCTGACCGACGCGGCCACGGAGCTGGCCTCCTACGCCGAGTCGGTGGACGCCGACCCGGCCCGGCTGGCGCACGTGCAGGAGCGGCGGGCGCTGCTCACCTCGCTCTCGCGCAAGTACGGCGAGACCGCGGACGACATCCTGGCCTGGGCCGAGGACGCGGCCAAGCGGCTGGCGTCCCTGGAGGGCGACGACGAGCGCATCGAGGAGCTGCGGGCCGAGGCCGAGGAGCTGTACGGGCGGATGGACCACTGGGCGGGCGAGCTCACCCGGATCCGCACCGAGGCGGCCGAGCGGTTCGGCGCGGCGGTCACCGAGGAGCTGACCGCGCTGGCGATGCCGCACGCGCGGGTGAGCGTGCGGATCACCACGGGGGAGGACTTCGGGTCCCACGGGCGCGACGAGGTGGAGCTGCTGCTGGCACCGCACCCCAGCGCCCGGCCGCTGCCGCTGCACAAGGGCGCCTCGGGCGGTGAGCTGTCCCGGGTGATGCTGGCGATCGAGGTCGTGTTCGCGGGCGCGGACCCGGTGCCGACCTTCGTGTTCGACGAGGTCGACGCGGGTGTGGGCGGCAAGGCCGCGGTCGAGATCGGCCGCCGCCTGGCGCGCCTGGCGCGCCGGTCCCAGGTCATCGTGGTCACCCACCTGCCGCAGGTGGCGGCGTTCGCCGACGCCCACCTGGTGGTCGAGAAGTCCACCGACGGGCTGGTCACCGAGAGCGGTGTGCTGCGCCTGGACCGGGGCGGCCGGGTGCGCGAGCTGTCGCGGATGCTCGCGGGTCTGGAGGATTCCGAGCTGGGCCGGGCGCACGCCGAGGAACTGCTGGTCAACGCCGATCCGGAGCGCGCCTACCCGGCGGCCTGAGGGTCTCCCCGGCGGGTCCGCCGTGGCATGTGATGGGTGAGTCGCCCCGAGCCGGGTAGGTGCCGGAGTGCGGCGCCATGGGCGCCGATGACCGAACACGCCGACCACCACGCTGTTATGACTCTGCGTAGGCGAGTTCTGACAGTATGCCAGCGATGAAGGTATCGGACGCGCTCAGCGCCACAGTCATGCGGTTCCGCCGGACCCGGGCGGACTCTCCCTCCGGGCTGGTCGCTCCCGTGCGCTCGGACCGGCGCACCAAGAACCTGACCAAGCGCCTGCGCCCCGGCGACATCGCGGTCATCGACCACGTCGACCTGGACCGCGTCAGTGCCGAGGCGCTGGTCGGGTGCGGGGTGTCGGCGGTCCTCAACGTCGCCCGGAGCATCTCGGGCCGCTATCCCAACCAGGGCCCGGAACTCATCACCCAGGCGGGCATCCCGCTGGTCGACGACGTCGACCCCGAGGTGTTCACCCGGGTCCGCGACGGCGAGCCGCTGCGCCTGGAGGGCGGGGTGCTCTACCGGGGCGGGGAACCCGTAGCCAAGGGGACCGTGCAGACCCCCGAGACGGTCGCCGCCGCCATGGCCGAGGCCCGCGCCGGGCTGGCCACCCAGCTGGAGGCGTTCGCGGCCAACACCATGGCCTACCTCCAGCACGAGCGCGACCTGCTGCTGGACGGCATCGGCATCCCCGAGATCTCCACGGAGATGGAGGGCCGCCACGTCCTGATCGTCGTGCGCGGCTACCACTACCGGGAGGACATCGCCGCGCTGCGGCCCTACATCCGCGAGTTCCGGCCGGTGATCATCGCCGTGGACGGCGGGGCCGACGCGGTCATGGAGGGCGGGTACCGGCCCGACATCATCGTCGGGGACTTCGACTCGGTGTCGGACCGGGCACTGGCCAGCGGCGCCGAGCTGGTCGTGCACGCCTACCGGGACGGGCGGGCCCCCGGGCTCCAGCGCCTGACCGACCTGGGCTACCCGGCCGTGGTCTTCCCCGCGACCGGCACCAGCGAGGACGTGGCGATGATGCTCGCCGACGGTGCCGGGGCCTCCCTCATCGTGGCGGTGGGCACGCACGCCACCCTGGAGGAGTTCCTCGACAAGGGGCGGTCGGGGATGGCCAGCACCTTCCTCACCCGGCTCCGGGTGGGCGGCAAGCTCGTGGACGCCAAGGGCGTGAGCCGCCTGTACCGTTCGCGGATCTCCCCCTGGGCGCTGCTCGGGCTGGTCGCGGCCAGCCTGCTGACCATCGTGGTCGCCGCCTACAGCTCACCGGCCGGGCAGGTCTACCTCACGTTCCTCGCGGCGCGCTGGGACGCCTTCTCCTACTGGCTGACGGGGCTGTTCACGTGATCGATTTCCGCTACCACCTGGTGTCCATCATCGCGGTGTTCCTGGCGCTGACGGTGGGGCTCGTCCTGGGCACCACCATGCTCCAGGACCCGCTGCTCGACACGTTGCAGGACGAGACCGCCGAGCTGCGGGGCCAGACCGAGGACCTGCGCGCCGAGCGCGACGTCGCCGACCGGGTCAACGCCGGGGCCGACGAGCTCGCCGACGCCGCCGCCGGGGACCTGCTGGAGGACCGGCTGCGGGGCCTGGACGTGGTGCTGGTGCAGGCGCCGGGCGCCGACGCCGACACGGCGGCCTCGCTGGAGGACCGCGTGAAGGAGGCGGGCGGCTCGGTCTCCGGGCGGATCGAGGTCCGCTCGGAGTTCGTCGATCCGAGTAACACCGCGTTCGTCGACGAGCTGGCGCTCCAGGTCTCCGCCGACCCGGCGTCCCTGGAGGGCGTGGGGACCTACGAGAAGGCGGGCACCGAGATCGGCCGTGCCCTGGCCCGCTCCTCCGAGCGCGACGGCGACGGGGAGGACCGGGAGGAAGGCGGCCGGAACGGCGGGCACGACCCGGCCGCCGCACTGGAGACGTTCGTCGAGGGCGGGCTGATCTCGGTGCACGGGGAGCCCGCGGGCGGGACCGACGCGGTGGTGGTGGTCGCCCCGTCCTCGGCCGAGCAGGCCGGGCGCGATGACCGGGAGGCCGAGAACACGGTGCTGGCCTCGTTCTCCTCGGCCCTGCACGACCGGGTCGAGGGGCTGGTGCTGGCGGGGGACGTGCCGTCCTCGCACGGGGACGGGATGCTCGCCCGGGCCCGGGCCTCGGAGGCGGGTTTCGCGACCGTGGACATGGCGGGCCGCCCGATGGGCGACATCGTGGCGGTGCTGGCGCTGGCCGAGGACGTCGACGGCGACGGTGCCGCCTACGGCGTGGGCGAGGGGGTGCGCGGGTTCATGCCGGACCCGCTGCCCGAGCCCCGGGCGTCGGCCTCGCCTTCGCCGTCCCCGTCGCCGTCCCCGGACACCGACGAGGCCCGCAGGGCCGCCCGGGGGGAGGAGTGATGGGCCCGTCCTTCCAGCGTCCGGGCGCCGGCCGCCGCCGGACCCCCGTCTCCGCGTCCGCCGTGCAGGGGCTGGTCGGCGCCGCGGTCGCGGCGGCGGCCGCCCGTACCGCCTACACCCTGCTCACCCGTGCCGCCGCCGATCGTGACGGCTCCGCGGAGTCCCCTCCGGCGGCGGAACCCGCTCCGGCGGCGGAACCCGCTCCGGCCGGGGGACCCGGCCCGGCCGCCTGGTGGCGGACCAACTTCCGGGGGCGGCGGGTGACCCTCCAGGAGGGGCCGGCCCTGGCCTCGGGGGTGTGCGCGGCGAGCCTGCTCACGCCCGGCCTGGACCCCCGGGTGCGGGCCGCGACGGCGCTGGCCGCCGCGGGGGCGGCCGCGTTCGGCGCCTACGACGACCTGGCCGGATCCGCAGACGCCCGCGGGCTGCGCGGCCACCTGGGCGCCCTGGCCCGGGGGCGGGTGACCACCGGGGCGGTGAAGATGGCGGGGATCGGCGCCACCGGCCTGGCCGCCGCCGCCCTGCTGCGCCGCGGCCCCCTCGACACCCTGGTGGACGGGGCGCTCATCGCCGCGGGCGCCAACCTGGTGAACCTCTTCGACCTGCGCCCGGGCCGCGCCGTCAAACTCGGCCTCCTGGCCGCCCTGCCCGGGCTGGCCTCCCCGGCGGCCCCGGTGCTGGCGCCCACTGTCGGCGCCTGCGCGGCCCTGCTCCCCGACGACCTCGCCGAGCGCTCCATGCTCGGCGACGCCGGAGCCAACGCCCTGGGCGCCGCCCTGGGCGCGGCGGCGGCCGCCCGCGCCCCCCGCCCGGTGCGGCTGGCGCTGCTGGGCGGGGTCGTTGCCCTGACCCTGGCCAGCGAGGTCACGAGTTTCTCCAGGGTCATCGACCGGGTGCCGCCGCTGCGGGCACTGGACCGCTGGGGGCGGTGCGCGTGAGGGGCCCGGGGTGTCCCGCCTCGCCGCCGGGGTGACGCAGGGGGTCGGCCGGGCCGCGCTGCTCATCGCCGCGGTCACCGTCGGCGCCCGGGTGGCGGGGTTCGGGCGCACGGTGGTCTTCTCCCAGACGGTGGGCGACACCTGCCTGGGCACGGCCTACATCACCGCCAACCAGCTGCCCGCGGTGCTGTTCGAGATCGTCATCGGCGGAGCGCTGACCGCGGTGGTGGTCCCGGTGCTGGCGGCCGCGGCCGGGCGGGGCGAGCGGGAGCAGGTGGAGCACACTGCGTCGGCGCTGCTGACCTGGGTGCTGCTGCTGTCGGTGCCGCTGGCCGGGCTGATCGCGCTGTCCGCCCCCTACGCGATGGCGCTGATGCTGGGAGCGGGTACGGGCTGCGACCCCGGGGTGCTGGCCGCGCTGTCGGTGCGGATGCTGCTGGTGTTCGCCCCGCAGGTGGTGTTCTACGGGCTGGCGGCGGTGCTGTACGGGGTGCTGCAGGCGCACCGGCGGTTCCTGTCCCCGGCGGCGGCGCCGCTGGTGTCGAGCGTGGTGGTCATCTGCTCCTACCTGCTGTTCGTTCCGCTGGGCGGCGCTCACCGGCAGGACCCGGCCGGGCTGCCCCTGGGGGCGGAGCTGGTGCTGTCGCTGGGGACGACGGCCGGAGTGGTCGCCCTGTTCCTGACGGTGCTGGGCCCGGCGCTGCGGCTGGGGCTGAGCTGGCGTCCGCGACTGGTCTTCCCGCCCGGTGTGGGCCGGCGGGTGCGGTCCCTCGCGGCGGCGTCCCTGGTGCCGCTGGTGGCGATGCAGGCGTGCCTGCTGCTGTCGGTGGCGCTGGCCAACCGCGGCGGCGGGGCGGGCGGATCGGTGCTGTACTCCTACGCGTGGGCGCTGTTCACCCTGCCCTACGGGGTGATCGCGGTCCCCATCGCCACCAGCGCCTTCACCGCGCTGGCGGTGGCGCACGCCGACCGCGACCGGGGCGCGTACGCGGAGCTGGTGGCGGGGCCCGCGCGGGCCGCCGCGGTGCTGACCGCCGCGGTGGGCACCGCCCTGGCGGCCGCGGCGCCGCCGGTGGCCGAGGTGTTCGCCCGCAACGACCCGGTGGCGTTGGAACGGGCCCTGGCGGCCTACGCGCCCGGTGTGGTGGGGTTCGGACTGGTGGCGCTGTTCAGCCGGGCGCTGTACGCCTCCCACCACGGCAGGCCCGCGGCGGCCGCCCAGACCCTGGGCTGGCTGCTGGTGATGGCGTGCTCGGCGCTGTCGGTGGCGCTGGTGCCGCCCGGGTGGGCGATCGCCGCCCTGGGCTGGTCGACGACACTGGGACTGACATGCGCGGCGCTGGCCTGCGCGGTGGCCGTGGGGCGGGTGCACGGCCCGGCGGCGCTGGCCGGGGCGGGGCGGTCGCTCGCGGCGGTGGCGGCGGGCGGTGCGCTGGGCTGGGCCGCGGGCCGCCCGGTGGCCGTGGCGCTGGCGGGCGGCGGGGTGTGGTCCTCGGCGGGGGCGGCCCTGGTGTCGGGTGTGCTGGCGGTGGTGGTGTTCGCCCTGGTGGCGGCCGTGGTGGACCGGCCGTCGGCGCGGGCGGCCCTGGATCGGGTCCGGAGCGTGTTCGAACGCAGGAGGGGGAGCCGGTGAACGGCAGGATCGCGTTGGTGCTGGGGACCAGCACCGGTGGGGCGGGCAGGCATGTGCGGTCCCTGGGCGAGGGGCTGGTGCGGCGGGGGTACCGGGTGGCGGTGGTCGGCCCGGCCTCGGCCGAGCGGGAGTTCGCGTTCACCGACGCCGGGATGCGGTTCGCGCCGGTGCGGATCGGGGCGGCCCCCTCGGTCGCCGATCCCGCGACGGTCCTGCGGCTGCGGTCGGTGCTCGGTGGCGCCGACGTGGTGCACGCCCACGGGATGCGGGCCGGCGCGCTGTGCGCGCTGGCGGGGGCGCGCCCCCTGGTGGTGACGGCGCACAACGCCCCGCCGCCGGTGGACGGCCTGAAGGCGGCCGCCTACCCGGTGCTGGAGAGGATCGTGGCGCTGCGCGCCGACGTGGTGCTGGGGGTGTCGGGGGACCTGGTGCGGCGGCTGGAACGGGTGGGGGCGCGCGACGCCCGTCCGGCGGTGGTCGCGGCGCCCGACACCGGCCCCCCGGTCAAGGGCCGGGAGGCGACCCGGTCGGACCTGGCGGTGCTGCCCGAGCGGCCGCTGCTGCTGACCATCGCCCGGCTGGCCGAGCAGAAGGGCCTGGACATGCTGCTGGAGGCGGCCCCGCGGATCGCCGACCGGCACCCGGAGCCGGTCATCGCGATCGCGGGGGACGGGCCGCTGTGGGGGACCCTGCACGACACCGCCGCGGAACTGGGGGCCGACGTGCGGATGCTGGGGCACCGCACGGACGTGGCCGACCTGCTGGCGGCCGCCGACGTGTTCTGCCTGACCAGCCAGTGGGAGGGGCCGTCGCTGGTGATCATGGAGGCGCTGCGGGCGGGGCTGCCGGTGGTGTCCACCCGCGTGGGCGGCATCCCGGACCTGTACTCGGGGACGGTGCTCATGGTGCCGCCGGGCGACCCGCAGGCGTTCGCGGCGGCGGTGGGGCGGGTGCTGGACGATCCGGCCCTCGCCGCGGACCTGCGGGCGCGGTCCGCCGCGGCGGCGCGCTCGCTGCCCGGCGAGGAGGACGCGGTGGCGGCGGCGTGCGCGGTGTACAAGTCGGTACTGGGGCGGTGACCCGGGAAAGGCGGCACGGGAAAAGCCGGTGACACGGGAAAAGGGAATTTCGGGGGCGTTTTGCGCCTTATATACCCGGATCCCCTGTTCGTTCGCCAGATATCTCCCAGGAGCGGATGATGTGTCCTGGGGGTCGTGCTACTTCGTCCTCTGCGCTACTTCTGCGGAGAGGGCGGATGTGGCATCGTGGTCACAGGTCGGGCGTGCACGGTCACATCGTGCGGCCGGTATCCTGGCCTGGCATGTGAGGGGAGTATCCCTGTCGCGGCGGTGTCGTCATCACGGAACACAAGGGCGTGTTCCCGGTACCGTCGGTTCGCCCCGGATTCCGAGGCGAGCGGGAGAGACCTCCGGCAGTTCGACGTGCGTGCAAACAGCCCGCGCGCACTGACCGGAGGAGTTAACGACAGTGAACGTACCCTTGTGGGTCTGGGTCGCCACGATCGGCGCCATGATCGCGATCCTGGTCATCGACCTCGCCATCGTGGACCACCCGTGGAGCAAGAAGAAGGGCCCCCAGGAGTTCGGGGTCAAGCAGGCGGCCTGGTGGGCCGCCTTCTACATCGGCATCGCCATCATCTTCGGCTTCGGTGTGTGGTACTACGGCGGTGCGACCGCCGGCGCGGAGTACTTCGCCGGGTTCGTCACCGAGAAGAGCCTGAGCGTCGACAACCTCTTCGTCTTCTACCTGCTGATGGGCTCCTTCGCGGTGCCCAAGAAGTACCAGCACGAGGTGCTGCTCATCGGCATCGTCATCGCGCTGATCATGCGCGGTATCTTCATCATCCTCGGCGCCCAGGTCATCAACGCCTGGAGCGAGGTCTTCTACCTGTTCGGCGCCTTCCTCATCTACACCGGGTACAAGATCGTCCGGGACCACATGAAGGGCGACGAGGAGGAGAAGGACTTCACCCAGACGCCGGTCGTGCGCCTGGTCAAGCGGTTCTGGCCGGTCACCGACGGCTACCACGGCGCGCACCTGACGGTGAAGCTCGACGGCAAGCGCCACATCACCCCGATGCTGCTGGTCATCCTGGCCATCGGCGTCATCGACCTGGTCTTCGCGGTCGACTCGATCCCGGCGATCTTCGGCCTCACCCAGGACGCCTACATCGTCTTCACCGCCAACGCCTTCGCCCTGCTGGGCCTGCGCCAGCTGTACTTCCTGCTGGCCGGCCTGATGGACCGCCTGGCCTACATCAGCTGGGGCCTGTCGGCGATCATGGTGTTCATCGGCATCAAGATGATCCTGCACGCGTTGCACGAGAACGGCGTGCACGTCCCGGAGATCAGCACCTCCCTGTCCCTGACGGTGATCATCGGCGTCATGGTGATCACGATCGCCGGCAGCCTGGTCAAGTCCGCGGCCGACAAGCGCAACGCCCCTCCCGCCGTCGAGGAGGAGGGCGAGAGGGACTCCGCGGCCGACCGCTCCTGACGGCCGTCCCGCGCTCCCGCCCGGGGGCGGTCCCGTTCACCGGGACCGCCCCCGGTTCTTCTTTTCCGGACCGCGTGAAAACCCGGACATCGAACACCCGTTCGTCTATAGTGGACCCCGTATCGGCGTCGGGCATCAGGACACGGCACTTCTCCGTTGCGGAAGATTCCGTCGGCGGGGGTCGTTAGTCTTGACGGACGGGGAGGCCCACGCCCTCCCCACCCCCCTTCAGCGGCCCGGATCCGGGGCCGGGGCGGTCGTCCGGGGGACCCGACCGCCGAACACACGAACCGCGCACGGCAGGCCGACGCCCGACCGGTGCCCTGTGTGCCACAGCCGAAGGATGTCTGACTCGATGGTCGAACAACTGGTAGTCCGGGGTGCCCGGGAGCACAACCTCAAGGACGTGTCGCTGGACCTGCCCCGCGACGCCATGATCGTGTTCACCGGCCTGTCCGGTTCGGGCAAGTCCTCGCTGGCCTTCGACACGATCTTCGCCGAGGGGCAGCGCCGCTACGTCGAATCCCTGTCGGCGTACGCCCGCCAGTTCCTGGGCCAGATGGACAAGCCCGACGTGGACTTCATCGAGGGGCTGTCCCCGGCGGTGTCCATCGACCAGAAGTCCACCAGCCGCAACCCCCGCTCCACCGTCGGCACCATCACCGAGGTGTACGACTACCTGCGGCTGCTGTGGGCGCGCATCGGCGTCCCGCACTGCCCGCAGTGCCGCCGCGAGATCTCCCGGCAGAGCCCGCAGCAGATCGTGGACCGGGTGCTGGAGATGACCGAGGGCACCCGCTTCCAGGTGCTGGCCCCGGTGGTGCGCGGCCGCAAGGGCGAGTACCTCGAACTGTTCAAGGACCTGCAGTCCAAGGGGTACACCCGCGCGGTCGTGGACGGCCGGCCGGTGCGCCTGGACGAGGCGCCCAAGCTGGGCCGCTACGACAAGCACGACATCTCGGTGATCGTGGACCGGCTCTCCGTCAAGGAGTCCTCCCGCGGGCGGCTGACCGACTCGGTGGAGACCGCGCTCAAGCTGGCCGGCGGGACCATTGTGCTGGACTTCGTCGACCTGGCCGAGGACGACCCCGAGCGCGAGAAGGTCTTCTCCGAGCACCTGTACTGCCCCTACGACGACCTGTCCTTCGAGCAGTTGGAGCCGCGCTCCTTCTCCTTCAACGCCCCCTACGGCGCCTGCCCGGAGTGCTCGGGCCTGGGCACCCGCATGGAGGTCGACCCGGAGCTGATCGTCCCCGACCCGGCCAAGACCCTGGCCGAGGGCGCCCTGGCCCCCTGGTCGGGCGGCCCCAACGGCGGGTACTGGGAGCGGCTGCTCACCGCCCTGGGCGAGTCGGTCGGCTTCGTCCTGGACACCCCCTGGGAGAAGCTGCCCAAGCGCGCCCGCAAGGCGATCCTGGAGGGGCACGACACCCAGGTCCACGTCAGCTACCGCACCAAGTACAACCGCGAGCGGTCCTACTACACCGACTTCGAGGGCGTCATCCCCTGGGTCAAGCGCCGCTACACCGAGACCGAGAGCGACTACGGCCGCGAGCGCCTCGAGGGCTACATGCGCAGCGTGCCCTGCCCCGCCTGCGAGGGGACCCGGCTCAAGCCGGTGGTGCTCGCGGTGACCGTGGGCGGGCGGTCCATCGCCGAGGTGGCCTCGATGTCGCTGGCCGAGAGCGCCCGCTTCCTGGCCGACCTGCGGCTGTCGGACCGCGACGCGGTCATCGCCGCCCAGGTCCTCAAGGAGATCAACGCCCGGCTGGGCTTCCTGCTGGACGTGGGCCTGGACTACCTCAGCCTGGCCCGCTCCTCCGGTTCGCTCTCGGGCGGCGAGGCCCAGCGCATCCGGCTGGCCACCCAGATCGGCTCGGGCCTGGTGGGCGTGCTCTACGTGCTGGACGAGCCCTCCATCGGCCTGCACCAGCGCGACAACGCCCGCCTGCTGGAGACCCTCCAGCGGCTGCGCGACATCGGCAACACGCTCATCGTCGTGGAACACGACGAGGACACCATCCGCGCCGCCGACTGGGTGGTCGACATCGGCCCCGGCGCGGGCGAGCACGGCGGCCACGTGGTGGTGTCGGGCATCGTGGACGAGCTGCTCACCAACGAGGCGTCGCTCACCGGCGACTACCTGTCCGGGCGCCGCTCCATCGACCTGCCGGCGGTGCGCCGACCGCTCACCAAGGGGCACGAGCTGGTCGTCAAGGGCGCCCGCGAGAACAACCTGCGCGACATCGACGTGGCCTTCCCGCTGGGGGTGTTCACCGCCGTCACCGGGGTGTCGGGCTCGGGCAAGTCCACGCTGGTCAACGAGATCCTGTACAAGGCGCTGGCCAAGGAGCTCAACGGGGCGCGCGACGTCCCGGGCCGGCACGTGCGGGTCAACGGCCTGAACAAGGTCGACAAGGTCGTGCACGTGGACCAGAGCCCCATCGGGCGCACGCCGAGGTCCAACCCGGCCACCTACTCGGGGGTCTTCGACCACATCCGCAAGCTGTTCGCGCAGACCACCGACGCCAAGACGCGCGGCTACCAGCCGGGCCGGTTCTCGTTCAACGTCAAGGGCGGGCGCTGCGAGGCCTGCTCCGGCGACGGCACGCTCAAGATCGAGATGCAGTTCCTGCCGGACGTCTACGTGCCCTGCGAGGTGTGCCACGGCGCCCGCTACAACCGGGAGACGCTCCAGGTCAAGTACAAGGGCAGGAACATCGCCGAGGTCCTGGACATGCCGATCTCGGAGGCGCTGGAGTTCTTCGAGCCGGTCAACGCCATCCGCCGCCACCTGCAGACCCTCACCGACGTGGGGCTGGGGTACGTGCGCCTGGGCCAGCCCGCCACCACCCTGTCGGGCGGCGAGGCGCAGCGGGTCAAGCTCGCCGCCGAGCTGCAGCGCCGTTCCACCGGCCGCACCGTGTACGTGCTGGACGAGCCCACCACGGGCCTGCACTTCGAGGACATCCGCAAGCTGCTGGGGGTGCTCAACCGGCTCACCGACTCCGGCAACACGGTGATCGTCATCGAGCACAACCTGGACGTCATCAAGACCGCCGACCACATCATCGACATGGGCCCCGAGGGCGGCTCCGGCGGCGGCACCCTGGTCGCCCAGGGCACCCCCGAGGAGGTCGCGGCGGTCGCCGAGTCCTACACCGGGCGGTTCCTCGCCAAGCTGCTCTGAGCCGCACCCGCGGGTGCGCGGCCCGTCCCCGGACCCTTCCTCCGGGGGCGGGCCGCCGTCGTCCCCGGCCGGGGACGGTCGTGCGGCGTTCGGAACGCCCCCACGGGTGTCCCACCGGGCGCCCGGCCCCGGCGGTGGACCCCTTGCACGGACGGTGACCGTTGGGACCGTCCCGCGGCACGGGGCCGAGGACGGCCCCCTTCCGCGGACGGTGACCATCGGGGGTCGGACGGCGGCGTGCGGGCCGACCGGCTGCCCGACGACGACGGCGGGTGGCCCGGCGGCAGTGGCCGACGGGGGCTTTCGCGGGGCCCGGGGCGAAGCACTCCGGACCGCCTACTACAGTGCGTCGTAGGTTTGGACGCGCAGGTGAGGAGCGGTTCGTCGTGGCGGTCGAGAAGACGTGCGGATGCGGGGTGAGCAGGCGGCGCCTGCTCGGGACGGCCGGGGCGGTCGCGGCCGTCGGGGCCGTCACCGCGGTGAGCGCCTGCGGCGGGGAGCCCCCCAAGCCGCAGGACGCCCGGCGGGGCCAGGTGGTCGGCCAGACCACCGACGTCCCCGAGGGCGGCGGCGCCGTCTTCAGCCACAGCAAGCTGGTGGTCACCCAGCCCGAGGCCGGTGACTACCGGGCCTTCGCCGCCTCCTGCACCCACGGCGGCTGCACCGTCCAGCAGGTGGAGGACGGCGTCATCCGCTGCCTGTGCCACGGCAGCGAGTTCGACTACGCCACCGGCGAGGTCGTGACGGGCCCCGCGCAGGTGGCCCTGGAGGAGTTCACGGTCACCGTCGACGGCACCGACATCATCCTGGACTGAGCGCCGCGGCGCCCAACGCGGAACGCCCGGGACCGACACGGTCCCGGGCGTTCCGCACGTTCACACGAGGGGTCAGGCGTCCTCGGGGACTTCCTCCCGGCTGCCCGGGGCGTCGCGCTCCGCGCGCCGGATCGCGGCGGAGGCGGCCGCGGCGCGGAAGGCGTCCTCGTCCTCGGCGGCCACGACCTCGGTGCGGTTGCGCGGCAGCGACTGCGGGTAGTGCTCGACCAGCCAGCCGATGAGGTGCTCGCGGATCTCGCAGGCGATGTTCCACTGGTCGCCGGTGTTGGCGGCGGTCGCCACGACGCGCACCATCACCTCGCCGTTCTCGGTGATGTCCACCACCTGGCAGGACCAGCTGCGCCCGTCCCAGTACTCGCTGGCGGTGATGAGGCGGCCCGCCTCCTCGCGCAGCTCGGCGATCGGCACCTCCCAGTCCAGCGGCATCATCACCTTGGCGGTGATCGCCGTGCCCGACTTGGTCCAGTTCTCGAAGCTGGTCGTGGTGAAGTTCGCGACCGGGACCACCAGCCGGCGCTCGTCCCAGATCTTGATGGTGACGTTGACCAGGGACAGCTCCTCGACCCGGCCCCACTCGCCCTCGACCACGACGACGTCGCCGATGCGCAGGGCGTCGCTGAACGCCAGCTGCAATCCGGCGAACAGGTTGCCCAGGGTGGACTGGGCGGCCACACCGGCGACGATGCCGATGATGCCCGCGGAGGCCAGCAGCCCGGCGCCCAGCGCCTGCACCTGCGGGAAGGTGAACAGGATCGCGGAGACCGCCACGACCACGATGATCGAGGTGACGACCCGGCGCAGCAGCCGCACCTGCGTCTGCAGGCGGCGCGCCTTGCGGTCGGCGTCCCCGTTGGCGTGGGACAGGCGGGCCAGGATGGTGTCGGTGACGGCGTAGGCGAGGCTGATGCCCAGGGCGGTCAGCGACCCGATCATCAGGATCACCATGCCGTGCCGGAGCGTGCCGTAGGTGGACCAGCCCACGTCGGTGATACTGGGCATGCCCAGGTTGGCGCCCACCACCGCGCCCGCCGCGTACCCGGAGTAGCGGGTCCTGATCACCAGGAAGTTCGCGATGCTCCACATCTTGGCGAGCTTGTGCTTGAGCACCCAGCGCGCGGCGAACACCAGTCCCAGGGAGATGGCCACGGCGATGCCGAGGGCGATCCAGGCCCAATATTCGTCGATGTCCACGACGCGAGGCCCCCTTGTCGTTCATGTCGGAAAGGGTCGATCTACCCGCCCAACCTAGAGCATGCGGATACCCGATCGTGACGTTCGGGCGACCTGATCGTGGTGCTCGTGACGCGGCTCTCGTCCCCGGAGGGGGACGCCCGGGGCGCGAGTGGCCGGATGTCACCGCCGCACACCAGAATGGGGGCATGCCTGCGACACCTCACCTGCGTCCCGCGCCCGGCTCCATCCCGACCTCCCCGGGGGTCTACCGCTTCCGGGACGGTGCGGGCCGGGTCATCTACGTCGGCAAGGCCAAGAACCTGCGCTCGCGGCTGTCGTCGTACTTCCGGGACTTCGCGGGGCTGCACCCGCGCACCCAGCAGATGGTCTCCACCGCCGCCGACGTGGACTGGACGATCGTGGGCACCGAAGTGGAGGCGCTCCAGCTGGAGTACTCCTGGATCAAGGAGTACGACCCGCGGTTCAACGTCAAGTACCGCGACGACAAGAGCTACCCCTACCTGGCGGTGACCCTCAACGAGGAGTTCCCGCGCGTCCAGGTGATGCGCGGTGCCAAGCGCAAGGGGGTGCGCTACTTCGGCCCGTACTCGCACGCCTGGGCGATCCGCGAGACCGTGGACCTGCTGCTGCGGGTGTTCCCGGTGCGGACCTGCTCGGCGGGGGTGTTCCGGGGGGCCCGCACCAGCGGCCGCCCCTGCCTGCTGGGGTACATCGGCAAGTGCACGGCGCCGTGCACCGGGAAGATCTCCCCCGAGGACCACCGCGCCCTGGCCGACGACTTCTGCTCCTTCCTGGCCGGGGACACCGGCCGCTTCATCCGCCGCCTGGAGGGCGAGATGAGGGCCGCTGCCCAGGAGATGGAGTACGAGCGGGCGGCCCGGCTGCGCGACGACATCGAGGCCCTGCGCGCCGCACTGGAGAAGCAGGCGGTGGTGCTGCCCGACTCCACCGACTGCGACGTGATCGCCCTGGCCGACGACCAGCTGGAGGCGGCCGTGCAGATCTTCCACGTGCGCGGCGGGCGCATCCGCGGCCAGCGCGGCTACGTGGTGGACAAGGTGGACGACGCGGGCCCCGCCGAGCTGATGGCGACGTTCCTGGGCCAGCTGTACGGCTCCGCCGAGGGCACCGAGGAGGGCGAGGGGACCGGCACCGCGGTCCCGCGCGAGGTGCTGGTCTCCCACGAGCCGGCCGACCCGGAGGCGGTGGCCGGCTGGCTGGCCGGGCACCGGGGCGCCAACGTGGACCTGCGGGTCCCCCGGCGCGGGGACAAGCGGTCGCTGATGGAGACCGTGGAGAAGAACGCCGCGGAGGCGCTGGCCCGGCACAAGACCCACCGGGCCGGGGACCTGAGCACCCGGAGCCGAGCCCTCAACGAGCTCCAGGAGGCCCTGGAGCTCCAGGAGGCGCCGCTGCGCATCGAGTGCTTCGACATCTCCAACCTCCAGGGCGAGCACGTGGTCGCGTCCATGGTGGTGTTCGAGGACGGCCTGGCCCGCAAGTCCGAGTACCGGCGCTTCTCGGTGCGCGGCAGCGGCGAGGGCGGCGCCGAGCAGCACGACGTCGCGGCGATGTACGAGGTGGTCAAGCGCCGGTTCCGGCGCTACCTGGAGGAGAGCGCCCGCAGCGGCGAGGTCGCCCGGATGGGGGAGACCGGCGGCGACTCCGCCGCACAGGACGGTCACGTGATCGACGACGAGCCGAAACCCGGGAAGTTCGCCTACCCCCCTAACCTGGTGGTGGTGGACGGGGCGCGCCCCCAGGCGCAGGCCGCGCGCCGTGCCCTGGACGAGCTGGGCATCGACGACATCGCCGTCTGCGGTCTGGCCAAGCGCTTGGAGGAGGTGTGGTTGCCCGACGACGAGGACCCGGTCATCCTGCCGCGCACCAGCGAGGGCCTGTACCTGCTGCAGCGGGTGCGCGACGAGGCGCACCGGTTCGCCATCGCCTACCACCGCCAGAAGCGGGCCAAGGCGCTCACCGGGAGCGCCCTGGACGAGCTGCCCGGCCTGGGCCCGGCCCGCCGCACCGCCCTGATCAAGGCGTTCGGTTCGGTCAAGCGGCTGGCGGGGGCCACGGTCGAGGAGATCGCCGCGGTGCCGGGCATCGGGCCCAAGCTGGCCGAGTCCGTGCACGCGCACCTTTCCGGGAGTCCCGCGGGACGGGAGACCGACGGGGCACCGGTACCGAACAGCACTGACGGGGGAGGAGACACATGACGGTCGAACTGGGCGGGGAGCTGCCGCCCGAGGTGGTCATCGTCACCGGGATGTCCGGGGCGGGCCGGAGCACGGCGGCCAGGGCGCTGGAGGACCTGGACTGGTTCGTGGTGGACAACCTGCCGCCGGGCCTGCTGCCGACGATGATCGAGCTGGCGGGGCGCACCCACGGCGCGGTGCCGCGGGTGGCGGTGGTCGTGGACGTGCGGTCGCTGGCGTTCACCGAGGACCTGCTGTCCACGGTGGAGGAGCTGCGCAAGCGCGACATCACGGCGCGGGTGCTGTACCTGGAGGCGGGCGACGACGCCCTGGTGCGCCGGTTCGAGGGCGTGCGCAGGCCCCACCCCCTGCAGGGCGACGGCCGGCTGACCGACGGCATCGCCCGCGAGCGCGAGACCCTGCGCGCCATCCGCGGCGAGGCCGACCTGGTCATCGACACCTCCCAGCTCAACGTGCACCAGCTCAAGGCGCGGGTGATCGGGTTCTTCGGGGAGAGCGACGAGGCGCGCCCGCGCGCCAACGTGGTCTCCTTCGGGTTCAAGCACGGGCTGCCGGTGGACGCCGACCTGGTGCTGGACTGCCGGTTCCTGCCCAACCCCCACTGGATCCCGGAGCTGCGGCCGATGAACGGCCGCGACGAGCCGGTGCGCGACTACGTGCTGTCCCAGGACGGGGCCAAGGAGATGCTGGAGGCCTACAGCGAGGTCCTCAAGCTCACCATCGAGGGCTACCAGCGCGAGGGCAAGCACTACATGACGCTGGCGGTGGGCTGTACGGGCGGCAAGCACCGCAGCGTGGCCATGGCCGAGCAGTTCGCGGAGCGGCTGCGCACCCAGGGCGTGGAGGTCCACGTGGTGCACCGGGACGTGGGACGGGAGTGAGCGGGGGCCGGGTCAACCGAATCGCCAAGCGGGCCGTCTTCCCTTAGATTGACTCGGTCACCGTCGGTGCCGATACCCCGTGGGGCGGGGGCTCCGGCGGTTCGGGGACGTCGGGCGCGTCCGCCGTCCTCGGCGGGGCGGCCCGTCGCTGCACACGGGTACGAGGGGCAGGCCACGACCATGGCGAACAGCACCGCACCGGACGGGGACGGAACACGTCCGCCCCGGGTGGTCGCGTTGGGCGGCGGGCACGGCCTGTACTCGTCCCTGTCGGCCCTGCGGCGGGTGACCACCGACGTGACCGCGGTGGTGACGGTCGCCGACGACGGCGGCTCCAGCGGGCGGCTGCGCCGCGAGCTGGGGGTGCTGCCCCCGGGAGACCTGCGGATGGCGCTGGCCGCGCTGTGCGGTGACGACGAGTGGGGCCACACCTGGAGCAACGTGATCCAGCACCGGTTCCGCTCCGAGGGCGAGCTGCACGGCCACGCCGTGGGCAACCTGCTGATCGTGGCGCTGTGGGAGCTGCTGGGCGACTCCGTGGCCGGGCTGGACTGGGTGGGCCAGCTGCTGGGCGCCCACGGCCGGGTGCTGCCGATGTCGTCGGTGCCGCTGGACATCTCCGCCGAGGTGGTGGGCGCCGACGCCGGGCGCCCCGACGAGGTGACGACGATCCGCGGCCAGGTGGCGTGCGCGAGCACCGGCGGCCGGGTGCGCTCCGTCTCGCTGATCCCGGCGGAGCCCCCGGCGGAGCCGCAGGCCGTCAAGGCGGTGCGCGAGGCGGACTGGGTGGTGTTCGGCCCCGGGTCGTGGTTCACCAGCGTGCTGCCGCACCTGCTGGTGCCGGACCTGGCGCACGCCCTGGTCACCACGCGGGCCCGGCGGGTGGTGGCGCTCAACCTGTCCCCGCAGCGGGGGGAGACCGACGACTTCCGGCCCGAGACCTACCTGGAGGTGCTGCGCGAGCACGCCCCGAAGCTGGGCGTGGACGTGGTGCTGGCCGACCGGGGGACGGTGGAGGAGGCCGAGCCGCTGGCCGCGGCCGCGCGGGACCTGGGCGGGCGGTTGGAGCTGGCCGACCTGGCGATGGGCGACGGCAGCCCCCGGCACGACCCGGAGCTGCTGGCGCGGGCCTTCGAGCGGATCCTGAACGACTGACGGGTTCCCCCTGGCGGCCCCCGGGGAACACCGCCGCCATGGGCTACGACATCACCGTGGAACGGGTCTACGACGAGGTGCGCGGGGACCGGCCGCCGGGTGCGCTCTTCCTGGTCGACCGGCTCTGGCCGCGCGGGGTCCGCAAGAGCGCGCTGGAGGGCGTGCCGTGGGTCAAGGAGGCGGGTCCCAGCACGGAGCTGCGCACCTGGTTCGGCCACGACCCGGCCAGGTTCGAGGAGTTCGCCCGCCGCTACCGGGCGGAGCTGGCCGACCGGCCCCGGGCGCTGGAGCCGATCCTGGAGGCCGCGCGCCGGGGGCCGGTGACGCTGCTGTACTCGGCGCGCGACGAGGAGCACAATCAGGCGGTGGTGCTGCGCGACCACCTGCTGGAGCTGTTGTCATCGCAGGTCGGGGGCAATTGACCGCACACCGCCACGAACCCCGTGCCCCGCGGCGCCGACGGCGCCGTCGTGCGGGCAACACGCCGTTCAAGGGTCGGCACCGGGCGTCTCGTAACGTAGTCTCCTCGGAGAAAGTCGCTCGTGGCGGGGCCGCGGCGGCACGCCGGTGTTCGGGCGCGCGGCACCGGTCAAGGTCGTTTCAAGGGGAGGATCGCAGCGATGGCGATGACCGGCGTGGTGAAGGATGAACTGAGCCGTCTGGCCATTCTGAAGCCATGCTGCCGCAAGGCGGAGGTGTCCACCATCCTGCGGTTCACCGGGGGCCTGCACCTGGTGGGCGGCCGGATCGTGATCGAGGCCGAGCTGGACACCGGTGCCGCCGCGCGCCGCCTGCGCAAGGACATCTCCGAGGTGTTCGGACACGAGTCCGAGGTGGTCGTGCTCTCCCCGAGCGGCCTGCGCAAGGGCAACCGGTACGTGGTGCGGGTGATCAAGGAGGGCGAGTCGCTGGCCCGGCAGACGGGGCTGGTCGACAACAACGGGCGCCCGGTGCGCGGCCTGCCCCGGCACGTGGTGGCGGGCGGGGCCTGCGACGCCGAGTCGGCGTGGCGGGGCGCCTTCATCGCGCACGGCTCGCTCACCGAGCCCGGCCGGTCGATGTCGCTGGAGGTGACCTGCCCGGGCCCGGAGGCGGCCCTGGCACTGGTCGGCGCGGCGCGGCGGCTGAAGGTGCACGCCAAGGCGCGCGAGGTGCGCGGGGTGGACCGCGTGGTGGTCCGCGACGGCGACTCCATCGGAGCGCTGCTCACCCTGCTGGGCGCCCACCAGAGTGTTCTGGCCTGGGAGGAGCGCCGGATGCGCCGGGAGGTGCGGGCGACCGCGAACCGGCTGGCGAACTTCGACGACGCGAACCTGCGGCGCAGCGCCCGGGCGGCCGTGGCGGCCGGGGCGCGGGTGGAGCGGGCGCTGGAGATCCTGGGCGAGGACGCCCCCGAGCACCTGGTGGCGGCGGGCAAGCTGCGACTGGCGCACAAGCAGGCGTCCCTGGAGGAGCTGGGCCAGCTGTCGGTGCCGCCGCTGACCAAGGACGCCATCGCCGGACGCATCCGCAGGCTGCTGGCCATGGCCGACAAGCGTGCGGCCGACCTGGGCATCGAGGGGACCGAGGCGAACCTCACTCCGGACATGCTGGTGCCCTGACCTGGGACGCCGCCGTCCGGGCCGCAGCGCGCGCGTAACACCGATGTTCGGCTTTGTTAACTGCGAGAACTCGCCGATAACTTCGGCAAATGGTATAGACCTCTTCGCTTTGCGGTGCCAGGATGGTCGCGAATCCACGAGCCGTTCGGAGCGCGGTCGGCATGGGTCGGTAACCGACCCCCGCACGTCCTCCGCTAGGCTCTTTGTGAACACCCGATGCGGCGTAACACCTGTTCACAGCCGTCCGTGCGGAGTACACCGCGGTCCGGGCGCGAGCCGGTCGGCAATGCACGGGTGTAAATGAAGTGCGATATATGAGGGGATTGGTTCCGTGACCATCCGTGTAGGCGTCAACGGCTTCGGCCGGATCGGCCGCAATTTCTGGCGTGCGGTCGCAGCGGGCGGCGGCGACATCGAAATCGTCGCGGTCAACGACCTCACCGACACCAAGACGCTCGCGCACCTGCTCAAGTACGACACCGTGCTCGGCACCCTCGCGGGCGACGTCGAGGTGGGCGAGGACTTCATCCGCGTCGGCGACAAGAACATCAAGGTCCTGGCCGAGCGCGACCCGGCCCTGCTGCCCTGGGGCGAGCTGAACGTCGACGTCGTCATCGAGTCGACCGGCCGCTTCACCAAGGCCGAGGACGCCAAGAAGCACCTGGCCGCCGGCGCCAAGAAGGTCATCATCTCCGCCCCGGCCAAGGGCGAGGACCTCACCGTCGTCATGGGCGTCAACGACGACAAGTACGACCCGGCCGCCCACCACGTCATCTCCAACGCCTCCTGCACCACCAACTGCGTGGCGCCCATGGCGAAGGTGCTGCTCGACGCCTTCGGCATCGAGCAGGGCCTGATGACCACGGTGCACGCGTACACCAACGACCAGGTCATCCTGGACTTCCCGCACTCGGACCTGCGCCGCGCCCGCGCCGCCGCGCAGAACATCATCCCGACCACGACCGGTGCCGCCAAGGCCACCGCCCTGGTCATCCCCGAGCTCAAGGGCAAGCTGGACGGCATGGCCATGCGCGTCCCGGTGCCGGACGGCTCGGTCACCGACCTCGTCGTCACCCTGACCCGCGAGGTCACCAAGGAAGAGGTCAACGCCGCGTTCAAGGCCGCCGCCGAGGGGCCGCTCAAGGACGTGCTGGTCTACACCGAGGACGCGATCGTCTCCTCCGACATCGTCGGCACCTCGCCCTCCTGCACCTTCGACTCCAGCCTGACCATGGCCTTCGGCAAGCAGGTCAAGATCGTCGGCTGGTACGACAACGAGTGGGGCTACTCCAACCGCCTGGTCGACCTGGCCAAGCTGGTCGGCTCCGGTCTGTAGGACGCCCCGGCCCCCGCGGCCTCCGGCGCGTGACACGGCACCCCTCCGCCCGCACTGCGCGCGGAGGGGTGCCGTCGTGAGCGCGCCCCTTTCCGGCCCCTGCGACCAGGGGCGGCAAGACCCGATATTCGTCACGAGGAGACCAGCATGCGGACGATCGACGACCTCGACGTCTCCGGCAAGCGCGTGTTCGTCCGGGCCGACCTGAACGTGCCCCTGGACGGCGAGCGGATCACCGACGACGGGCGCATCCGTGCGGCCCTGCCGACCATCGAAGCGCTCCGCGAGCGCGGCGCCCGCGTCATCGTCGCAGCCCACCTGGGCCGCCCCAAGGGCGCCCCGGACCCCCGCTACTCCCTGCGCCCGGTGGCGGCCCGCCTGGGCGAGCTGCTCGGCACCGAGGTGGCCTTCGCCGCCGACACCGCCGGCGAGTCCGCCCGCGCCGTCTGCGACGGGCTGGCCGACGGCGAGGTGGCGCTGCTGGAGAACGTGCGCTTCGAGCCCGGCGAGACCAGCAAGGACGACGCCGAGCGCGGCGAGCTGGCCGACCGGTTCGCGCAGCTCGCCGACCTGTACGTGGGCGACGCGTTCGGCGCGGTGCACCGCAGGCACGCCAGCGTGTACGACCTGCCCGGCAGGCTCCCGCACGCCGTCGGCGGCCTGGTCCTGACCGAGGTCGAGGTCCTCAAGAAGCTCACCACCGACCCGCAGCGCCCCTACGCCGTGGTCCTGGGCGGCTCCAAGGTCTCCGACAAGCTCGGCGTCATCGACAACCTGCTGGGCACCGCCGACCGCATCCTCATCGGCGGCGGCATGGTGTTCACCTTCCTGCGGGCCCAGGGCCACGAGGTCGGCACCAGCCTGCTGGAGACCGACCAGCTCGACACCGTCCGGGGCTACCTGGAGCGGGCCGAGCGCGAGGGCGTGGAGATCGTCCTGCCGGTGGACGTGGTGGCCGCCGAGAAGTTCGCCGCCGACGCCGCGCACGCCGACGTGGACGTGGACGCCATCCCGGCCGACCGGATGGGCCTGGACATCGGCCCCCGCAGCCGCGCCCTGTTCGCGGAGAAGCTCGCCGACGCCAGGACCGTGTTCTGGAACGGCCCCATGGGCGTGTTCGAGATGGAGCCCTACGCCGGGGGCACCCGCGCCCTGGCCCAGGCCCTCATCGACTCCGACGCCTTCACCGTGGTCGGCGGCGGCGACTCGGCCGCGGCCGTGCGCGCCCTCGGCTTCGACGAGGCGGCCTTCGGCCACATCTCCACCGGCGGCGGTGCCAGCCTGGAGTACCTGGAGGGCAAGGACCTGCCCGGCATCGACGCCCTGCGCTGACGCGAACCCCCGAGACTTTCCGAGGAAGTGATCCGTATGACCCAGCGGCTGCCGCTCATCGCGGGCAACTGGAAGATGAACAACAACCACCTGGAGGCCATCGCGCTCGTCCAGAAGCTGGCCTTCTCCCTGGAGGACAAGGACTACGAGGCCGCCGAGGTCGTCGTCCTGCCGCCGTTCACCGACATCCGCAGCGTGCAGACGCTGGTGGACGGCGACCGGCTGCGCATCGGGTACGGGGCCCAGGACATCTCCGCCCACGACAAGGGCGCCTACACCGGCGAGATCTCCGGCGCCATGCTGGCCAAGCTGGACTGCGCCTACGTCCTGGTGGGCCACTCCGAGCGCCGCGAGTACCACAACGAGGACGACGCGCTGGTCAACGCCAAGATCAAGGCCGCGTTCAAGAACGACATCGTGCCGCTGCTGTGCGTGGGCGAGGGCCTGGACGTGCGCAAGGCCGGCGGCCAGGTCGAGCACGTGCTGTCCCAGGTCGACGGCGCCCTCAAGGAGATCCCGGCCGAACAGGCCGAGCGCCTGGTGATCGCCTACGAGCCGGTGTGGGCCATCGGCACCGGCGAGGTCGCCACCCCGGCCGACGCCCAGGAGGTGTGCTCGGCGATCCGCGGCCGCCTGGCCGAGCTGTACTCGGCCGACCTGGCCGACAAGGTGCGAGTGCTCTACGGCGGCTCGGTCAAGGGCGACAACGCCCCCGGCATCATGGCCGAGAAGGACGTGGACGGCGCCCTGGTGGGCGGCGCCTGCCTGAAGGCCGAGGAGTTCGTCAAGATCATCCGCTTCGCGGAGAACGGCTGACCCCTCCCGCCCCGTCCGCCATCGTCGCACTCCGTTGCGCAACGGTGACGGGCGGGGCGCCCGACGGGTCTCCAGGTCGGGCTACACTTCGCTGTGGGGTTCCTGCGTCCCTTGCCGTTTCCCCACCCGTGTCACTCAGGGCACGGTAAAATCCGAAATCGTCCCCGATCTCCTCCTCCCCCTGAACCGGGCCGGTGCCGCGACGGCACCGACGGGACGGGAGGGAAGCGGGGGATCGAGGTGTCCATCCCCCCGCTGCGGGGTCGAGCTACGGGTGAGCGTGTGATCCTCGGTCTGTCCATCTTCGTGATGCTTCTCAGCGTGCTGCTGGTCCTCCTCGTGCTGCTGCACAAGGGCAAGGGCGGCGGCCTCTCCGACATGTTCGGCGGCGGTGTCACCTCCTCGCTCGGTGGATCGTCGGTGGTCGAGCGCAACCTCGACCGGATGACCATCATCGTCGCCGTCCTCTGGATCATCGCCGGTGTCGTCCTCGGCCTGCTGATCAACCGGGGGATGTGACCCGCGACCCAGCGGGTGCTCACCCTCCACAGTCAAGCTCGCCAGAGTCGCCGGTGAGCGTGTTCGCCGAAGGAGTTTTTCGTGGGTAGTGGCAGTGCCATCCGTGGCAGCCGGGTCGGAGCCGGTCCCATGGGCGAGGCGGAGCGCGGCGAGGCCGCCCCGCGCATCCGGGTCCCGTTCTACTGTGCGAACCTGCACGAGGTCGTGCCCAGTTTCGCCAGTGAGGCGCTCGTCCCCGACGAGTGGGACTGCCCCCGCTGCGGGTTCCCCGCGGGCAAGGACAAGGCGAACCCCCCGTCGCCGCCGCGCACCGAGCCCTACAAGACCCACCTGGCGTACGTGAAGGAGCGGCGCAGCGCGGAGGAGGGCAAGCTCATCCTCGACGAGGCCCTGGCCAAGCTGCGCGCCGACCGTGCCGCGGTCGAGGCCCACATGCGCGCCGCCCGCAACTGACGCACACCCCCTTCGCTTCGAACCTGCCCGGGGCCCGTCGCCTGTGCGACGGGCCCCGTCGGCGTTCGCGCACGTCGTGGCAAAGGTGAGCGAAGAGTGGAATTTCCTCATTCTCGGGACTGGTGTGGTGCGTGGGACGTACAGTGAGCAGCGCAGACCCCTCGCAGCCCCCTCCCAAGGAGTTGGTGTCCATGTCCGCATGCCCTACCGGCGGGGACCACGACTGGATTCTCGGCGACGACCGCAAGTTCCAGTGCGCCAAGTGCGGTGCTCAGAGCGCCCGCAGGTTCTGAGCGGCGGGGCCCGGCTGGACGGTGCCGCGTCCGGCGAGCTCCCCCTTGCGGTCCGTGGCCCGCCAGGTCACCGGCTCGCCCAGCGCCTCGGCCACCCCCTTGGCCCAGCGCTCCAGGGGCTCGAACATCTCCGGGCCCTCCACCAGGACGGTGCGCCCCTGGTAGACCATCCCGTCCAGGGAGACGACCCGGCCACCGGCCCTCAGTTCGGTGTCGTACTCGCTCGCGCCCGGTCTCGTGTTGGGATTCATGGGTCGGACTCTAACGGCCCGCTCCCCTCCCCACCCGGGATTTCACCGTATCGTTCCGGTCCGTTCGGTACCGAACCGCCTATATAGCGGCAGAAGCGGGCATGTCGGACGCACCGAGCACGGCGGGGGAGGGGGACAATGGACCCATGGCTTCCCCCGACCCCTCGGACGTCCCTGTGACACGGGGCGTCCCCTCGGACCTGACCCATCCGCCCACCGGAGTCTCCCACCTGCGCAGATACGTCAGCCTGCGCGGACCCAACGCCCGGATGTGGATCGCCGTGGCCTACTTCTCGGCCACCCTGACCCTCGGCTTCCTCGTGGTCCTGGGCTCCACGTTCTGGCACGTGCTCAACGACGAGACGACGGTCGGGTCGGTGGCCCTGTGGGTCTCGGCGTCGCTGACGATGATGTTCATCGGCCCGGTGAGCAACGTGTTCGTGCTGCGCGGCCTGCCCCAGCGCATCACCCGGCAGGGGATCAGCGCCGACAGCGACGGCGTCACGGTGCTCCAGGAGCGCAAGTGGTGGTTCCCGGGCGAGGGCACCTTCATCGCCTGGCCCGAGATCCGGCGCATCCGCGAGGAGACCGTGGTGGCCCACCGGACCACCTACTTCATCGAGTTCTCGCTGGACACCCCCCGCACCGACGCCGAACTGCCCTCCTGGGCCGAGAGCGCCGGCGCCCTGGGCCTGGAGGAGGACCCCGAGGCGGCCACCCAGTTCTACGTCCAGGTGCCCAAGGACCTGGAGGAGAAGATCCTGCGCATGATCGAGAACACCGCGCCCTTCCCCGGGATCGTCCAGCGCGTCCGCCCCAAGGCGGCCTAGGGGGTGCGGCCGCCGAGCCTGCGCGTCAGCTCGGCGGCCGCGTCGCGCACCCGGCCGGCCAGCGCCTGGGGGGTGACCGGCCGGGCGCTGGGCACGGTCAGGCTGATCGCCGCCGCGGGGCGCCCGTTGTGGTCCAGTGCCGCGGCGGCCACCGACACGAACCCCTCCGTCACCTGGCCGTCCTCCATGGACCAGCCCTGCCGCGCCTCCTCGGCCAGCACCCGGCGCAGCTCGGCGGGGTCGCCCGGGCCGCGCCCGGTGCGGTCGGTGAACGCCGCCGCCCCGGGGTACAGGGCGCGCACCTGGGCGCGCGGCAGCAGCGCCAGCATGGCGCGCCCGGACGCGGTCAGGTGCGCGGGCAGGCGCACCCCCACCCCGGTGATCAGCGACGGCGCGTGCGGCGGCTGCTCCTTGAGCAGGTAGAGCGTGTCGGCGCCGTGCAGCACCCCCAGGTGCGAGGTGGCTCCGGTGGCCTCGGTGAGGCGCGCCAGCAGCGGCCGGGCCAGCCGTTCCATACCGTCGTGGCGCAGGTAGGCCGAGCCGATCTCGAAGGCGGCCACGCCCAGCCCCCACCTCCGCTCCTCCGGCAGGTGGGTCACGAACCCCTCCTCGGCCATCGCCTCCAGCAGCTGGTAGACGCTGGAACGCGGGATGCCCAGCTCCGCGGCGGCGGCCGCCGCCGACACCGGCCCCGGGCGCGTCGCCAGGAACCGCAGGAGCCGCAGGGCGCGGGTCGCCGCCGGGACGATGCTCATGCCCCGAGTCTGCCACGGAATCCTGCATACGCATTGGCGCCATAGTGGCGCTGAAATAACTTCAAATCAGCTGAACCGGGGTTATGATGACCCCATGAGCGCTATCCAGATCAAAGACGTCCCCGATGAGGTCAGAGAGGCCCTGGCCGCGGAGGCCAAGAGGTCGGGCAAATCGCTCCAGGCGTACTTGCTCGCTCTTTTGGAGAAAGAGGCCCGCTTCGCACGCAACCGCGCGATCGTCGAGCAGACGCCGTTGCCCGGAGCCAAGCTGACCGTGGAGGAGATCGTCGCCGCGGTGCGCGAGGCCCGAGGAGACGGCGCCCCCGAGTCCGGAAGTGAAGTGGCGTGATCGTTGTCGACACCTCGGCCCTCGTCGACCTCTACCTCGGAGTGTCCGGACACGGTTCCGGAGTCGCGCAAAGAGTCCTCGGCAGCGACCCGGAGTGGTACGCGCCGAGCCATCAGCCGGTGGAACTCCTGAGCTCGATGCGGGGGCTCGTGCTGGGGCACAAGATCCCCCTGCCCGACGCGGAGGCCGCGCTCAAGCTCTACGGGATGCAGACCATCGGCTACGTCGAAGTGGTCGGGGCGATCGCCGAGCGCGTCTGGGAGCTGCGCAACAACGTCAGCGCCTATGACGCCGCCTACGCGGCGGTCGCCGAAGCGCTGGACTGCGCCCTGGTCACCGCGGACGCCCGACTCGCCGCGGCTCCGGGACTGCGCTGTGAGGTGAGGGTCATCCGCTAGCCGGAGGCCGTCTGTCCGGTATCTCAGACACAATGGCCGTGTCGGGCCTGCGGCGGTGGTGGCGCGGGGTGTCGAATGGGGGCATGTCCACAGCAGTTGCTCCCGTCACCGTCGGCGGCGCCCCGCTCACCCCGGCCCAAGTCCTGGCCGTCGCCCGCCACGGCGCCCACGTCACCCTCACCGAGGAGGCCCGCAAGGCCGTCCGGCACGGCCGCGAGCGGGTCGAGGCCCTGGCCCGCGGCGAGGTCCCCGCGTACGGCGTCAGTACCGGGTTCGGCGCCCTGGCCACCCGCCACATCGCGCCCGACCTGCGGGCGCGGCTGCAGCGCTCGCTCATCCGCTCGCACGCCGCGGGCGCCGGCCCGGAGGTGGAGCGCGAGGTGGTGCGCGCGCTGATGCTGCTGCGCCTGCGCACGCTGGCCTCGGGCAACACCGGGGTCGAGGTGGCCACCGTCGAGACCCTGGCCGCCCTGCTCAACGCCGGGATCACCCCCGTCGTGCACGAGTACGGCAGCCTGGGCTGCTCCGGCGACCTGGCCCCGCTGTCGCACGTCGCGCTGGCCCTGATGGGGGAGGGCGACGTGCGCGACTCCGCCGGGGAGCTCAAGCCCGCCTTCACCGCCCTGCACGAGGCCGGGATCACGCCGGTGGAGCTGGGCGCCAAGGAGGGCCTGGCGCTCATCAACGGCACCGACGGCATGCTCGGCATGCTCGCCCTGGCCTGCACGGACCTGGAGCGGCTGCTCAAGGTCGCCGACATCACCGCCGCCATGAGCGTGGAGGCGCTGCTGGGCACCGACCGGGTGTTCGCCGACGACCTCCAGCGGATGCGCCCCCACCCCGGGCAGGCCGCCTCCGCCGCCAACCTGCGCGCCCTGCTCGCCGGCTCCCCGATCGTCGCCTCCCACCGCGGCCCCGACTGCAGCCGGGTCCAGGACGCCTACTCGCTGCGCTGCGCCCCCCAGGTGGCCGGCGCCGCCCGCGACACCCTGGCCCACGCGCTCACCGTCGCCGGCCGGGAACTGGACAGCGTCATCGACAACCCGGTGGTGCTCGACGACGGCCGGGTGGAGTCCAACGGCAACTTCCACGGCGCGCCGGTGGCCTACGTGCTCGACTTCCTGGCCATCGCGGTCGCCGACGTGGCGTCCATCGCCGAGCGCCGCACCGACCGCATGCTCGACGTGTCCCGCTCGCACGGGCTGCCCGCCTTCCTGGCCGACGACCCCGGCGTCGACTCCGGCCACATGATCGCCCAGTACACCCAGGCCGCCATCGTCTCCGAGCTCAAGCGCCTGGCGGTGCCCGCCAGCGTCGACTCCATCCCGAGCTCGGCGATGCAGGAGGACCACGTGTCCATGGGCTGGTCGGCCGCCCGCAAGCTGCGCCGCGCCGTCGACGGCCTGACCGGCGTGCTGGCCGTCGAGCTGCTGACCGCCGCCCGCGCCCTGGACCTGCGCTCGCCGCTGGAGCCGGGCCCGGCCACCGGCGCCGTCGTGCGCGCCCTGCGCGAGCACGTCCAGGGCCCCGGCCCCGACCGCTACCTGGCCCCCGAGATCGCCCGGGTCGGCGAACTCATCACCGACGGCTCGGTCCTCGCAGCCGCCGAATCCGTCACCCCGCTGCAGTGAGACCCCCAGGAGGACACGGCACCATGAGCACCCCGCGCACCGTCCGCGCCGCCCGCGGCACCACCCTGTCGGCCAAGGGCTGGCAGCAGGAGGCCGCCCTGCGCATGTTCCACAACAACCTCGACCCCGAGGTCGCCGAGCACCCCGAGGAGCTGGTGGTCTACGGCGGCACCGGCAAGGCCGCCCGCGACTGGCGCAGCTTCGACCGCATCACCGCGTCCCTGCGCGACCTGGAGGGCGACGAGACCCTGCTCGTGCAGTCCGGCCGCCCGGTCGGCATCATGCGCACCCACGAGTGGGCGCCCCGCGTCCTCATCGCCAACTCCAACCTGGTGGGCGACTGGGCGAACTGGCCCGAGTTCCGCCGCCTGGAGGCCCAGGGGCTGACCATGTACGGGCAGATGACCGCCGGTTCGTGGATCTACATCGGCACCCAGGGCATCCTCCAGGGCACCTACGAGACGTTCGCGGCGGTCGCCGCCAAGCGCTTCAACGGGACGCTGGCCGGCACCATCACCCTGACCGCCGGCCTGGGCGGCATGGGCGGCGCCCAGCCCCTCGCGGTGACCATGAACGACGGAGTGGCGATCGTGGTGGAGTGCGACTCCAGCCGCATCGACCGCCGCATCGAGCACCGCTACCTGGACGTGCGCGCCGACGGCCTGGACCACGCCCTGGAGCTGGCGACCGCCGCCCGCGACCAGCGCCGCCCGCTGTCCATCGGCGTCCTGGGCAACGCCGCCGAGGTGTTCCCGGAACTGCTCTCGCGCGGGGCGCCCATCGACATCGTCACCGACCAGACCTCCGCCCACGACCCGCTGGCCTACCTGCCCGCCGGGGTGGCGTTCGAGGACTGGAAGGGCCTGGCCGCCGCCAAGCCCGAGGAGTTCACGGTGCGGGCCCGCGAGTCGATGGCCGCGCACGTGGAGGCGATGGTCGGGTTCCTGGACGCGGGGGCGGAGGTGTTCGACTACGGCAACTCCATCCGCGACGAGGCCCGCCAGGGCGGGTTCACCCGGGCCTTCGACTTCCCCGGGTTCGTGCCCGCCTACATCCGGCCGCTGTTCTGCGAGGGCAAGGGGCCGTTCCGGTGGGCGGCGCTGTCGGGCGACCCCGCCGACATCGCCCGCACAGACCGCGCGATCCTGGACCTGTTCCCCGAGAACGAGCACCTGGGCCGGTGGATCCGCATGGCCGGCGAGCGGGTGGCGTTCCAGGGGCTCCCGGCCCGCATCTGCTGGCTGGGACAGGGCGAGCGGGCCGCCGCCGGACAGCGGTTCAACGAGCTCGTGGCGGCCGGGGAGATCTCCGCCCCGCTGGCGATCGGCCGCGACCACCTGGACACCGGCTCGGTGGCCTCCCCCTACCGGGAGACCGAGGGCATGAAGGACGGCTCCGACGCCATCGCCGACTGGCCGCTGCTGAACGCCCTGGTCAACACCTCCTCGGGCGCCTCCTGGGTGTCCATCCACCACGGCGGCGGCGTGGGCATGGGCCGCTCCCTGCACGCCGGCCAGGTCAGCGTCGCCGACGGCACCGACCTGGCCGCCGCCAAACTGGAGCGGGTGCTCACCAACGACCCGGCCATGGGCGTCATCCGCCACGTGGACGCCGGGTACGAGCAGGCCGAGCAGGTCGCCCGGGCCCACGGCATCCGCGTTCCGATGCGCGAGGGGGAGTAGGGTCCCGGTGGCGCAGCACGGCACCGCCCCCGACGCGGGGGCGTTCGATCGGATGTGGGCGGACCTGGCCCCGGTGGGCCGGGACCCGGACGGCGGCTACCGCAGGTTCAGCTGGGAGGGCGCCGACACCGACGCCCGGGCCTGGTTCGTCCAGGAGGCGAAGGCCCGCGGACTGGACGTGCGGACCGACCGCAACGGCAACCTGTGGGCCTGGTGGGGCGCGCCGGGGCCGGGCGCCGTGGCCACCGGTTCGCACCTGGACTCGGTGCCCTCGGGCGGGGCCTTCGACGGCCCGCTGGGGGTGGTGAGCGCACTGGCGGCGGTGGACGAGCTGCGCCGGCGCGGGGTGCGCCCGGCGCGGCCGCTGGCCCTGGCGGTGTTCGTCGAGGAGGAGGGCGGCCGGTTCGGCGTCCCCTGCCTGGGCAGCCGGCTGAGCACCGGGGAGATCTCCCCGGAGCGGGCCCTGGGCCTGACCGACGCCGACGGGACGACCTGGGCGGCGGCGATGGAGCGGGCCGGGCTGGACCCGGCGGCCGCCGGCCCCGACCCCGCGACCCTGGGACTGCTCGACGTGTTCGTGGAGCTGCACGTGGAGCAGGGCCGGGCGCTGGAGGACACCCCGCACCCGGTGGGCGTGGGCTCCTCCATCTGGCCGCACGGCCGGTGGCGGCTGGACTTCACCGGCCGCGCCGACCACGCGGGGACCACCCGCCTGGAGGACCGCAACGACCCCATGCTGCCGTTCGCGCACACCATTCTGGCCGCCCGCGAGATGGCGGCCGCACACGGCGCCCGCGCCACCGTCGCCAAGGCCCGGGTCATTCCCAACGGCACCAACGCGATCCCGTCGCTGGTCAACGCCTGGCTGGACGCGCGGGCCGCCGACGAGGCCGCCCTGGAGGCGGTCGTGGCCGGGGTGCGCGGGGCCGCCGAGCGCGCAGCTCTGGAGCACGGGGTGGGGGTGGCGGTGACCGCCGAGTCCCGCACCCCGCTGGTGGCCTTCACCGAGGGCCTGCGCGACCGGCTCGGCGCGGTGCTCGCCGGGGACGGCCCGGCGGTGCCGGTGCTGCCCACCGGCGCCGGGCACGACGCCGGGGTGCTGGCCGCGCACGTCCCCACCGCCATGCTGTACGTGCGCAACCCCACCGGGGTGTCGCACTCCCCGCACGAGTGGGCGCGCCCGGACGACTGCCACGCCGGGGTGGCGGCCCTGGCCGACGTCCTGGCCGACCTGCTCACCGGAGAGGCGGTCCGATGAGCGCGCCGACCCGCCTGTGGTGCGAATGGGCCTGGACCGGCTCCGCCGACGGCACCCCCGAACCGGGGGTGCTGCTGGAGGTCGCCGGCGGCCGGTTCACCGCGGTCACGGCCCGTACCGCGGCCCCCGCCGACGCCGAGGTGCTGCCCGGGGTGACCCTTCCGGGCCTGGCCGACGCGCACTCGCACGCCTTCCACCGGGCGCTGCGCGGGCGCACCCACGCCGACGGCGGCTCGTTCTGGACCTGGCGCGAGGTGATGTACCGGGTGGCCGACCGGCTCGACCCGGACACCTACCTGCGCCTGGCCCGCGCGGTCTACGCGGAGATGGCCCTGGCCGGGGTGACGTGCGTCGGCGAGTTCCACTACCTGCACCACGCCCCGGGCGGGGTCCGCTACGCCGACCCCAACGAGATGGGGCGGGCGCTGGTGGCGGCCGCCGCCGACGCCGGGGTGCGGCTGACCCTGCTCGACGTCTGCTACCTGGCGGGCGGGCTGGAGCCGGACGGGACGTACCGGCCGCTGGCCGGGCCCCAGACGCGGTTCGGCGACGGCGACGCCGCCGGTTGGGCCGAGCGGGTCCGCTCGTTCGGTCCGCTGCCCGGTCACGCCCTGCTGGGCGCGGCCGCCCACTCGGTGCGCGCGGTCCCGGTGCGGGAGCTGCCCGAGGTGGCGGCCGCCGCCGCGGGGATCGGCGGCCCGCTGCACGTCCACCTGTCGGAGCAGCCCGCCGAGAACGCGGCCTGCCTGGCCGCCCACGGCCGCACCCCCACCGCAGTGCTCGGCGACGCCGGGCTGCTGGGGGAGCGCACCAGCCTGGTGCACGCCACCCACCTCACCGACGGCGACGTCGCGGCGATCCGCGGGTCCCGCTCGGTGGTGTGCCTGTGCCCCACCACCGAACGGGACCTGGCCGACGGCCTGCCCCGCACCGGCGACCTGGACGCCCGCAGGCTGAGCCTGGGCAGCGACCAGCACGCCCGGATCGACATGTTCGAGGAGGCGCGCGCCGTGGAGCTGCACGAGCGGCTGCGCACCCACCGGCGGGGCACCCTGGGCGCGGGCGACCTGCTGCGCGCGGCCACCGCCCACGCCACCCTGGGCTGGGACGACGCGGGCGCGCTGGCCGCGGGGTCCCGCGCCGACCTGGTCAACGTGCCCCTGGAGGGGGTGCGGCTGGCCGGCGCGGACCCGGCGCGCGGGGTGGACGCGGTGGTGTTCGCCGCCGACGCCTCCGACGTGCGCAACGTGATGGCCGACGGGCGCTGGACCGTCCGCGACGGCGTCCACACCCGGATGCCCGACCTCGCCCGCGACCTCGACACGGTGATCAAGTCGCTGATTTGAGCGCCCCCTGCTCGGGTTGTCGGGTATTCGAGCGAATACGGATTGTCATCGGTGATTCCTAAGATTCGGTTCTGAAGAGAGAGGGGGTGTTCCCGCCGATGTTGACCGCGTACCGGTACCGGTTGTCGCTGACCGATGAGCAGGCACAGCGGTGTGTCGAGTACGGGGCGATCTGTCGTGCGGTGTGGAACACCGCTCTGGACCAGCGCCGTCAGGTCCTCCGGCGGTGGCGGCGCGGGCAGGATGTCCCGTTCTGCGGCTACCGGCTGCAAGCCGCGCAACTGGTCGAGGCCAAGGCCGAAGAGGAGTGGCTGAGGGTCGCGCCGTCGCACATCCTCCAGCAGACGTTGAAGGACCTGGACTTCGCGTGCCGTCGCCACGGCACGTTCAAGGTGCGCTGGCGTGCCAAGGGCCGGTGGAAACCGTCGTTCCGGTTTCCGGACGGGCCGCGGATCGCGGTGGAGCGCTTGGGCCGCAAGCACGGCCGGGTGAAGCTGCCCAAGCTGGGGTGGGTGCGATTCCGGTGGTCCCGTGCCCCGCAGGGCACGATCCGTTCGGCGACCGTCTCTTTGGACGGTCGACACTGGTACGTGTCGCTGCTGTGCGAGGACGGCGAGCACACTCCCGGGATCCATGCCGTTCCGGGCAGCGCGGCGGGGGTGGACCGGGGGGTGGCGGTGGCGGTGGCCACCAGCGACGGAGACCTGTTCGACCGCACCTTCCAGACTCCGAAAGAGCACGAGCGGGAGCGCCGCCTGCGCCGTCGGCTGTCCCGCCGGTGCCGGGGATCCGGCAACCGGGCCAGGACCAAGGCCGCGCTGTCGGCGCTTACCGGGCGGGTCCGCGCCCGCCGCGCCGACTTCTGCGCGCAGACCGCGGCCGTGCTGTGCGCGAAGAACGCGGTGGTGGTGCTGGAGAGACTCCGCATCGCGAACATGACCGCCTCCGCCAAGGGCACCGTCGAGATGCCGGGGCGGAACGTGCGGGCGAAGGCGGGGTTGAACCAGGCGATCCTTTCCAAGGGCTGGCACGGTTTCAAGCTCGCCTGTGAGAACAAGGCCCGCCGCACGGGGACCCGTGTGGTGGAGGTCGATGCCGCGTACACGTCGCAGACCTGTCATCCGTGCGGACATGTGGACCCGAAGTCTCGCGAGAGCCAAGCGAGCTTCCGGTGCACCGTGTGCGGGCACCGGGAGAACGCTGATGTCAACGCGGCCAAGAACACCCTTGTGCGCGGATGGGCAGAAATCCCCTTACCGGGGTGAACCGTGCCAGCCTGCGGAGACCTCTGGGATGCCATGTCCGTGAAGCAGGAACCGGCTGCCGCCGTGAGGCGGACAGCGCCGACCGGGCCGCACGGCCCGGTCGGAATCCTCCTCGCCCGCGAGGAGGAGGAAGCCAACAAGGAGACCCTCAAGTGACCGACGTGCCCGAGAGCATCCTCATCGACGACATCGCCACCCTGGTCACCAACGACCCCGGGCTGGGGGAGGGGGCGGTCGGCGCCGTCGAGGACGCCGCCCTGGTCATCGAGGGCGGGACGGTGGCGTGGGCCGGTCCGCGCGGCCGGGCCCCGGCCGCCGACGCGCGGGTGGACGCCGCCGGGAGGTGCGTCCTCCCCGGTTTCGTGGACTCCCACTCCCACATCGTGTTCGCGGGCGACCGCAGCCGCGAGTTCGCCGCCCGGATGAGCGGGACCCCCTATTCCGCCGGGGGCATCCGCACCACCGTGGCGGCCACCCGGGCGGCCTCGGACGCCGAGCTGCTGGGGCGGGCGCGCGGCTTTGTCGCCGAGGCGCGCGCCCAGGGCACGACCACCCTGGAGGTCAAGTCCGGGTACGGGCTGACCGTCGCCGACGAGGCGCGGTCCCTGCGGGTGGCGGGGCGGGTGACCGACGAGGTCACCTTCCTGGGGGCGCACGTGGTGGCGCCCGAGTACGCCGACGACCCGCAGGGGTACGTGGACCTGGTCACCGGCCCGATGCTGGACGCGTGCGCCCCCCACGCGCGGTGGATCGACGTGTTCTGCGAGCGCGGCGCCTTCGACGAGGAGGCCTCGCGCCGGGTGCTGGCCGCCGGGATGGAGCGGGGGCTGCTGCCCCGTGTGCACGGCAACCAGCTGGGCGAGGGCCCGGGGGTCCGCCTGGCGGTGGAGGTGGGCGCGGCGTCGGTGGACCACTGCACCTACCTGTCCGCCGAGGACGTGGACGCGCTGGCGCAGGCGGGCGGGCGGCCCGAGCCGACCGTGGCGACCCTGCTGCCGGGGGTGGACTTCTCCACCCGGCAGAGCTACCCGGACGCGCGGGCGCTCATCGACGCGGGCGCGGTCGTGGCCCTGGCCAGCGACTGCAACCCGGGGTCGTGCTTCACCTCCAGCCTGGCGTTCTGCATCGCCGTCGCGGTCCGCGACATGGGGATGACCCCCGACGAGGCCGTGTGGGCGGCCACGGCGGGCGGGGCGCTGGCGCTGCGCCGCACCGACGTGGGCCGGCTGTCCCCGGGCGCCCGCGCCGACCTGGTGCTGCTGGACGCGCCCAACCACCTCTACCTGGCCTACCGGCCGGGCGTCCCCCTGGTCGCCGCGGTGTGGAAGGACGGCGTCCTGGCCCACGGCCGCCCCTGAGCCCCGTTCGGAGCGGCGGGGCGCAGAACTCAACGGGCGCCTAACGTCCCGGAAACCTGCGTCCCCCAACCTGGGATCACGTCGGTGCGCGTCCCGCCGCCGCGGGGACAGCGTCGTCCCCGCGGCGGCGGGAACATCTTCTCCAGGGGGCGCTGTGGGTCTGTGGCGCATCAGGACCGCGGTCGAGGACCGGCCCGGCGGTCTGGCCGGACTCGTCGGAGCCCTCGCGGGGTGCGGCGGCGACATCGTGGGGCTGTCCATCCACACCGACGTCTCGGGCGTGGTGGACGAGTTCGTGGCGGAGATCCCGGGCGACCCCGGGGCGGCGCTGCGCGCGCTCCAGGAGCACTGCCCGACCGGGACGGTGACGGCGGTCCCCGCCCACCGGCGCGAGGTCGGCGACGACGTGACCCGGGCCCTGCTGCTCACCGCGCGGCTGCGCGCCCACCCCAACCGGCTGCCCGACGCGCTGGCCGAGCTGCTGGCGGCCGACGGGGCCCGCTGGACCAACCTGACCCGGGCCGAGGGCCCGGGCGGCCCGGAGCCGGGCACCTCCCTGCTGGTGCCGGTCGGCCCGCTGCGCGGGGTGCTGGTGCGCCGCGCCTCCCGCCCCTTCACCTGGACCGAGTCCAGCCGCGCCGACGCCCTGGTGCGCTCGGTGATGCCCTCCGCCGGCCCGGTGCCCACCGACCGGATCGTCCGTACCGGAGAGGGCGTCCCGCTGTCGTTGCGCCAGGTGCGCGAGGCGGACGCGCCCGCCGTGGTGGACCTGCACCGCCGCTGCACCCCCGAGACGGTGCGCGGTCGCTACCTGGCGGGGCTGGCCGAGCCGACCCCGCAGATGCTCCGCGTGTTCTGCGACCCCGAACGCGGCCTGACGCTGGCGGTGCGGCCGCAGGGGGAGGAGGAGCCGGTGGCCCTGGGCCACCTCATGTACACCCTGGACCCGGGTGTCGGGGAGATCGCGTTCCTGGTGGAGGACGCCTGGCAGGGCCGCGGTGTGGGCACCGCGCTGGCCCGGGCGCTGACCGTCGTCGCCGCGGACTGGGGGCTGGCGGAGGTGCGGGCGGAGACCACCCTGTCCAACACCGCGATGCTGCGGATCATGGGCCGCTCCGGCGCCTCGGTGCGGGTGCAGGAGGGCTCCTACGTGCACGCGCGGCTCCCGGTCGCCGAAGCCCTGCAGTCCGGCCCCTCCGGGGAGCGGGAGGGCCGCCTGGCCCGCCTCATGGGCCGCGGCTGACCGTCCGCACGGGAACGGGGGCCGACGGCACCGGGGGTGTCGCCGACCCCCGTTCGTGCTCGACGCGTCGAGGCCGTCTCCTGGGGCACGGGAGCGCTCGTCCGTGGAGGAGTGCTCGGGTGCGCGGGCGGTCGCGGGCGGTGCCGGACCGGGCGCGGGTGTTACTCGCCGCTCTCGTCGGCCTCGGCGCCCGCGGTCTCGGCGGACTTCTTGGTGGCGCGGCGCTTCTTGACCGGGCGCGAGTAGTCGACCAGCGGCTCGAAGCGGGCCTCGTGCTCCTTGAAGCAGTCGGCGCAGGCGTCGACCTCGCGGACGGTGCCGTCCCAGGCGAACTGGATGACCTCAGTCGCCTCGACCTTCTCCTCGCGGACGGCGTGGGGATCGCAGTACTTGCGCGTGAAGACCTCGGTGACCACGGCGGGGATTTCCCTTCGGTATCGCGTTGAACAGTGCAGGACCCCCTGATCATACACCTGTACGAACGAAACGGCCGGATGTTCACCGGGTTCGCCGTGCAAGGGTTCGGGGTCGCCCCGAAGCCTAGCGAAGACCGGGGACCGTTGCGGCCCGACGGCTCCGGCGTGCCCGCGTTGAACAGGGCCTTCCCCGCTTCCGCGCACGTGTGATCCGGGTCGCGTGATGTGCGGCGATTTGGTGCCGCCTGTAGTCGCGACTTCTTCTTCGTCCGTTCCTGAAACGGTGTCCGGTGATTTCCCCCAGTCGATTTGCGCATTTGATGAACACGGGGTGGAAACCGTGGCTAGGGTGTTGCCCGTACCGCTCGGAAATAGGGGGGCGCCCGCGGCGGGTGCGGGGGTTCGCACACGTTCGCCGCGGACGGCGCGCCGAGCGGTGGCGGGGCCGCGGGGGAGCGGTGCCCGGGAGAAGGTGAATTCAGGGGGAGGGCCGTGGTCGATTACATGGAGGGCGTCTACAGAAGGCGCGTGCCGGAACCCGGAGGGGAACTCCACGCGCCCCCGGGCAGGTCGGCGGCGGCGCGGCGGCGCGCACAGGCCGATATCGCCCACGCCTGCGAACGCATGTCCGTCGATCCGGGCTTCGTTCGACTACGAAGGAGATTCGCGATTCAGGCGGGCCTGCTGGTCGCCGCCTTCCTCGGCAGTTACATGTCCTATCTGCTGCTGTCGGCCTACGCGCGCGATTTCATGAGCATCCGGATCGCCGAATCCGTCAATGTCGCCCTGGTCATGGGAATAGGGCAGTTCCTGCTCACCTTCGTGCTCGCCTGGGCGTTCGGCCGTTTCTCGGAACGCGCGATCGACCCCCTGGCCGCACAGGTCCGGGACCGCGCCGCCGGCGGCGCCCGGCCGTACCCGGCCGCGCGGGACGGGGCGGACGGCGCGGCGGTGCGCCCATGACCGCGGCCGGCGCGCCCGGGGTGATCGGTGCCGTCACGGGGGACGGCGCCGCCCACCTCCTCGCCGCGCCCACCGCGCTGGACGGCCGGTTCGGCGTCGCGCACGCCTGGACCATCGGGCTGTGCGCCCTGTTCGTCCTGGTCACCCTGGCCATCACCATCCGGGCCCGGCGCACCACCAGGGGCGCCGTCGACTACTACGCGGGCGGGCGCGGCTTCTCCAGCACCCAGAACGGCCTGGCGCTCACCGGCGACTACCTGTCGGCCGCCTCGTTCCTGGGCATCGCCGGGATGATCTCCCTCCAGGGGTACGACGGGTTCCTGTACTCCATCGGCTTCCTGGTGGCCTGGCTGCTGGTACTGCCCATGGCCCAGCTGATGCGCAACACCGGCCGGTTCACCATGGCCGACCTGCCCGCGTTCCGGATGCGCCGGATGCGGGTGCGGCTGGCCTGCACGGTCTCCACCGTCATCGTGTGCGTGTTCTACCTGGTCGCCCAGATGGTCGGCGCCGGCGCGCTGGTGTCGGTCCTGCTCGGGCTGCACGACGGCGGCACCTTCCTGGGCGTGGACGCCGCCCAGGCCCGCACCGGCGCGATCGTGCTGGTCGGGGTGCTGATGATCGTCTACGTCATGTACGGCGGCATGAAGGCCGCCACCTGGCTCCAGATCATCAAGGCGGTCGTGCTGCTGGGCGCGACCGGGCTGCTCACCGTCCTGGTCCTGGCCATGTTCTCGTTCGACCCGCGCGCCCTGCTGGGCGCCGCCGCCGACGCCAGCGGCCACGGGCCGGCGTTTTTGGAGCCGGGGCTGGGCTTCGGCGTGGAGGTGCCGGGGGAGCCGGCGACCACCATGTTCAACAAGCTCGACCTGATCAGCCTGGGGCTGGCACTGGTGCTGGGCACGGTCGCCCTGCCGCACATCCTCATCCGCTTCTACACCGTGCCCGACGGGCGCTCGGCGCGCTCCTCGGTCAACCGCGCCATCCTCATGGTCGGGGCCTTCTACCTGATGACCCTCGCCCTGGGGTTCGGTGCGGCCGCCCTGGTGGGCTCCGAGCGCATCCTCGCCCTGGACCCCTCCGGCAACAGCGCGGTGCCGATGCTCGCCGAGGAGCTGGGGCGGCTCACCGCCGGGCCGGTCGGCGCCGCGGTGCTGCTCGCGCTGATCTCCGCGGTGGCGCTGGCCACCATCCTGGCGGTCATCGCCAGCCTCACCCTGGCCTCGTCCTCCTCCATCGCCCACGACCTGTTCGGGCACATCCTCATGTGGGGGCGCCCGCGCGAGTCGCAGGAGGTGGCGGTGGCCCGGTTCTCCGCGTGCCTGATCGGCGCGGTGGCCATCGCGCTGGCCGTGCAGGCCCAGGAGCAGAACGTGGCGTTCCTGGTGGGCCTGGCCTTCGCCATCGCGGCCGCGGCCAACCTCCCGGTCATCGTGCTCACCATGTTCTGGCGCCGGTTCAACACCAAGGGCGTGGAGTGGGGCATCTACGGCGGTCTGGCGTCCACCCTGCTGCTCATGCTGTTCTCGCCGGTGATGTCGGGCAAGACCGACCCGGTCACCGGGGAGAACCTGTCGGTGCTGCCGTCGTGGGTCGACATCGGCTTCTTCCCCCTGGAGAACCCGGCGCTGATCGCGGTGCCCGTCGGGTTCGCCTGCGCGGTGGTGGGCAGCCTGCTCTCGCCCGAGCGCAACAGCGCCCGGTTCACCGAGCTGCGGGTGCGCTCCCTCACCGGCTGGGGCGCCGACCAGGAGTGACCGCGGGGCGCCCGGGGCCGGGCCCGGGGAGGGGGTCAGGGGCGGCGCGCCCGCTCCAGGGCCCGGGCCAGGTCGGCCAGCAGGGCGGGGATCTCCGGCGCGGAGCGCGCCGCGGCGTCCCAGGCCCGGGCCGCCTGCTCCAGCCGGTCGGCCACGGTCGGCTCGTCGGCGCCCTCCCGGCGGATCCGGGCGTCCCGCCTGCGGAAGGAGGTGCGCGTCGCCCACAGGGCAGCGGCCACGAACGGCCGGTACAGGCCCCGGCCGCGCACGTCCAGGACGACCTTCACCGACCAGCGCCCCGCCGGGGTCGCCGCCGCTTCGACCCATCCCTCCACCCGGGCCATGGCGTGGGTGGCGGTCAGGTGCACCGGCGGCACCGGACCGTCCTCCAGGGCGGCGTACCAGGCGTCCAGGTCCAGGTGCAGGGAGGCCGAGGCCGAGCGCAGCCGGGGGCCGCGCCCGGGCAGCCGGACGTCCAGGGTCCAGTCCAGGGTGCCGGCCGCCCCGTCGTGGGACACCGAGCCCCAGGTCACCGGGGCGTCGCCGGTGCCGGCGGTGTCGGGCATGGCGTACTCGACGGAGGCGCGGCCCCAGGGGTCCCAGGAGGTGACGGTGACCCCGGTGCTGCTCCACCCCTTGTCCTCGTCGTCGCCGGGTTCGACGGGGACCCCGTCGGGGGAGAGCTCGGCGACCAGGTAGTGGGCGCGCTCCTGGAGGTGGCGGCCGGTCTGGAGCTGGAGCCCCGACCGGGCCGCCAGGGCCTCCAGCGCCTTCCGGCGCTCGGGGTCGGGCGAGCCGTCGCGCAGCTCCGCGGCGGCGGCCTCCCGCCGGGCCAGCCGCCCGGCGCGCTCGCGCACGTCGACGAGCCCGAGTTCCCCGGCGCGCTCGACCAGCGGGGCGAGGTCCTCCTCGGCGGGCGGCAGCAGCCAGCCGCGGCCGTCGAACCGGCAGGCCGCGGCCATCTCGTACAGGCCCGCGACGATCCGGTCCACCGTTCCCCGGTCGGCGGGGGCGAGGTCGAACGTATGGCTCAGGCGGGTCACGGCGTCTCCGGGATTCGGTGCAACAGCGCGGCGTTCCCCAGGGTACGGGCCGGGGCGTCGGTACCGGTCGGCACAATGGCCCCATGGGTGTCTACGTGGTGTTGCTGCGCGGGGTCAATGTCGGTAAGCACAACCGGATCGCCATGGCCGACCTGCGGGGCCTGCTCGGCGACCTGGGCTACCGGGACGCCGCCACCCACCTGCAGAGCGGGAACGCCGTGGTCGCCTCGGGGGACGAGGGGCCGGAGGCGGTGGCCGCGGCGGTGGGCGCGGGGCTGCGCGAGCGGTTCGGGCTGGAGGTGCCGGTGGTGGTGCGCACCGCGGAGGCGCTCGGCGCCGCGGTGGAGGCCAATCCGCTGGAGGTGGTCGACCCCTCCCGTTTCCTCGTCCTGTTCTGCTCGGGGACGCTGGACACCGCGGCGCTGTCCGCGCTGGACCCGGCGGAGTACCCGCGCGAGCGCCTCGCGGCGACCGCGACCGAGGCGTACACCGTCCACGAGGAGGGCCTGCGCTTCGCGCGGCTGCCCGACGTGGTGGCCCGGCACGCCGACGGGTTCGTCACCGGGCGCAACTGGCGGACGGTGCTCAGGCTCGCGGAGATGGCGCGCTCCTGACCCCTGCCGAAATACTTGTCCGAGAGAAAACATCTGTCCGAGAGAAGACCACGGCGCGTTCCCCGAATGGACGGTGGTGCCGGTGCCGAGACGATGGACCGTGATCCTGCGCGACCGGGCCGACACGGCGCGCCCGATCCGTCCCGAGGACTGCCACGGCCTGCTCAACCGCTGGTGGCCCCACCCTCCGGAGGAACACGCGCTGGCCAAGCGGTGGGCGATGAACGGCTGGCCCGCCCCGCTGGGCGACCGGCTGTACCACTGGACGCTGACCTGGCTGGACGACGAGGTGCCGCCGCCCTCGGACCCCGAGGAGGCGGTGGGCCGGGTCCAGCGGATCGGCGACCACCTGCTCGAACCCCTGTCGGTGACCCGCACCTTCGACCGGCGCTACGGGGAGCTGCTGGCCGGTCCGCGGGGGCCGCTGCCGGTCCGCTCGGCCGAGCTGCGCAGCCGCACCCCCGTGGTCACCGCCACCCGGGACTCCTCCGGTGAGCGGATCCCGCACGTGTGGCCGGGGCCGCGCCGGATCTTCGGGGCGGTGCACCGCTCCGGCGGCGGGATCGTCGGCGGCAGCGGGGCGATGGGCGCGGTCGCCCGGTTCGCGCCGCCCGCGCTGGCGGGGGCCTGGCTGGAGTCGGCGTTCGAGGGGCTGGACCTGGTGCGCCGCCTTCCCGTGCCCGGTGAGGAGATCCGGCTGGCCGAGCACCACCAGGCCGAGGGCCGCACCGTGCTGGGCTGGCAGGGCGGGCTGCGCCTGGAGCTGACCGGCGGCGACCGGCGGCACGCCGAGGCCTTCACCGCCCTGCTGGAACTGGTGGAGCTGACCGGCGTGGGCAAGTACACGGCGCAGGGCTTCGGCTCGGTGCTGGTGGACACCGTGACCCCGGGCGCCCCGTCCTCCGCGGCGGTGGCCCAGAGGGCCCGCCGCGCCCCCCAGCGGCCGCCCTCCCGGCCCGGGCCGCTGGAGACACGTGCGGCGGTGGCCGGGCTGGAGGAGTTCGGAGGACTGCTCTTCGACTGAGGGGCTCGCGGCCGGGGGCGGTGGCGGGCGAGGTCCGCGGCGGGCGGGGACGCCGGAGGCGCTGTCGTGCACGCGCGGGGGCCGGGGCGCGGGAGGAGGGGGACGACCGGACCGGCGGGGCCGCCTGCACGCGGGGTCGAAGGGCGCGGGGGCGGTGGATCTCGTCGCCGTGCGGCTCCCGGCGGGGTGGGGCCGGGGAACCGGTCCGGAACGGCTCCGGTCGGGGCGTTCCGGGGAGGGGGACCGTGGGGTCCGCTGCCCGTCCGGGTCAGGAGGAGCGCCGGTCGGCGGCCCGCTCGCGCAGGGACCGGGCCAGGTCGCGCAGGTGCGGGACCAGCTCCTGCGGGGTGAGCGGGGCGGGCTCCGGAGGGGCGGTCGGAGCGGGCTCGTGCTGGGTGATCGTCTCTGATGTGTGCGGCGACACCGGGGAACCTCCGTACCGTGGGTGGTTCGTGCATGGAAACCCTCTCGGACAGACACGGGCGGCGGCCGCCCGGCCCCCTCGCCGGGTGGCCGGTTCGGGCCAATCCCCTCCCCGGGGATGCCTCGCCGCCCTTGTGCTGGTAAGGGTTGTGGGCTGTCGATGGGACCGGACCGTCCGAGAGTGGTGGACGGGTCCCGCCCGGCCCACGCCCTGCCCCCGCCCGGCCACGCGACGAGGAGTCTCGACACGGTGACCTCCGCCTCCGAGCAGCACCGGTCCGCCGCCGGCGTGCCCGCGCCCCCGGCACGGGGCGTGGTGGTCGGTGTGGACCTGCGCGGTATCCAGGCCTACGTGTACAGCGGGCGGCGCATCCTGGACGCGGTGGGCCGGGCCGCCCTGGTCGCCGAACTCACCGACACCTCCGACCCGGTGCGGGGGATCGCCGGCCTGGTCCCCGACGACTGCACGGTGCTGCGCGACGCGGGCGGGGCGCTCACCGTGGTCCTGCCCGACGCGGCGGCGGCCCGGCGCTTCACCGCCCGCTACACCCGTGTGCTGCGCGAGCGCGCCGGCGACCTCACCCCCGTGGTGGCGCACGTCCCCTACGGCCCCTCCGCCCCCGGGGAGGGCCCGGCCCCGGCGCACGACGTGGACGAGGCCCTGGCCCTGCTGCCGGACCGGCTGCGGCGGGCCCGCGGGTACATGTCCACCCTGCACGACCCCGCGCACGGGTACGGGATCACCGCGGTGTGCGCGGTGGGCGGCGGCCCGGCCGAGGTGCTCGACCCCAGCCGCGCCCAGGACGACCGCCCCGGGGTCCCCGAACGGGTGAGCGCCGACGTGGCGCGCGCCCGGGGGATCGGCCGCCGCTGGCACCGCGCGCACAGCGCCGCCTGGGCCGCCGGAGCGGCCACCGCCACCGGGGCGCCGCGGCTGGCGCTGCCGATGGAGGTGGACCGGCTGGGCCGGGAGCCGGGCGGGGTCAGCCGGATCGCGGTGGTGCACCTGGACGTCAACGGGCTCGGCGCGATCCTGGGCGAGTACCGCGAGCGGGCGGGCGACCGGGACGTGCCCGGTTCCGGGGCCCTGGCGCAGCGGCGGCTGTCGCAGCGCATCGCGGACCTCACCGGGGCGCTGGCGCGGGTGCTGGTCCGCGCGGTGGCGGCGACGGTGCGCGCGGACCCGGGCCGGGAGCCGGTCATCCCGGGCGGGGCGCGTTCGATCGCCCTGGACCACGAGCCGTCGGGCCCGGTCCGGCTGCCGGTGCGGCCGATCGTGGTGGCCGGGGACGACCTGACCGTCCTGTGCGACGCGCGGCTGGCCCTGCCCCTGGTGCGGTACGCCCTGGAGTGGCTGGACGCGGACCCGGAGGGGATCGGCGACCCGGCCGACCCCCGCACGGCCCTGCACCGCACGCTGGTCGCCGCGCACGGCGACCGGCCCGGCGGCGGGCGCACCGCGGCCGGGTACGGCGGGCACCGCCACACCACGTTCGTGCCCACGGTGGGGGTGGGCGTCGCGGTGCAGCCGGTGGGCGCGCCCCTGTCCCTGGGGCACGACCTGTGCGAGGCGATGTGCGGCACCGCGAAGCGGCACCGGGTGACGGCGATGGAGGACGGCGCCCCCGACGAGCACGTGGTGGCGTGGACGACCCGGGTGGACGGGGTGGACCGGGTTCTCGCCCGGTGGGAGGCGGCCCGGCGGGGCCCGGTGCGGCGCACCGGCCTGCCGCTGACCGGTACCGGGTTCACCGGCTTCCTGGACCGGTACCTGGACCCGGACGCCCCGGGGAGCCTGACCGCGGAGGGCGACTCCCGGCGGCGGGGCTGGCTGATCTCGTCGCTGGTGCCCCTGCTGGAGTCGGGCACCGACCCGGCCCCGGAGATCGCCCGGCGCGCCCGGGTGACCGGCGGGCCGGTGGACCTGCCCCGGGACTGGGAGCCCGCGGGCCTGCTCGACGCCGTGGAGATGATGGACCTGTACCTGGACCCGGAGCTGTCCCGGGCCCTGGACCCCCGCCTGTCGGCGGCCCGCGGCGGACCCGGGGGCGGTCCCCGGTGAGCGCCCCCGGACGCATCGTCGTGCGGCTGGCCTCGCCCGCGCTGTTCGTGGGGGCCAGCGCCGACGGCACCGGCGCCGACACCGACGTGGTCACCGACGACCACGGGCTGCCCTACCTGCCCCGCCACCGGCTGGCGGCGCGGCTGCGCGCGGGCGCCCGGCGAGCCCTGGCGGTGTCCCCGGGCCTGGAGGACGCGGTGGGCGAGGTGTTCGGCCGGGAGCGCTCACACGGCCGCGACCGCATGCTGCGGCTGGGGCACGCCGTCGCGGGGGACGCGGTGCGCACCGCGGTCGCCCGCGCGCTGGCGGGCCGGTCGGAGTCGGCGCGCGCGGTGCTGCGACGCGCGGTGACCGACGCCCACACCGTGCTGGAGACCGGGATCGAGGTCGGCCCGCACGGTGCCGCCGAGCCGGGGCGGCTGCGCACCCACCGGGTGCTGCTGCCCGGCCTGGTCCTGACCTCGGCGCTGACCTGGGCCCGGGAGCCGGGGCCGGACCACTGGCGGCTGCTGGCCCGCGCCTGCCTGGCCACCACCGGGATCGGCCTCAAGGGCACCCGGGGGCGGGGCCGGGTCGACGTGCGCCTGGCCGGGGACCCGGACGAGGACCCGGACGCCCTCACCCTGCGGCTGGCCGCCCCGCCCCTGCGGGAGCCGCGGTGAGCGGGGTGAGCGGCTACCTGCCGCTGCGTTACGTCCTGGCGGACACCCTGGTGGTGCGCACCTCCTTCGACCCGCTGCGGATCGACTCCGAGCACGTCATCGGCGGGCGCGCCCAGCGCGGGATGCTCGCCGCGGCGCTGCGCCGGGCCGGCCTCGGGGAGGAGGAGCGGGCATGGGTCGCCGACGGCGGCGCCGTCCGGTTCTCCGCCGCCCATCCGCGGCTGGAGCCGGGGGCCGACCCGGACCTGCCGGGCCCGGACCCGGCCCGGACCGCCTACCCGCCGCCCGCCTACCTGTACACCCTGGGCAAGAACAGCGACACCATGGCGGACGTGTTCGCCGGCGCCGACCCGGCCGTGCCCTACCGGGCGGTGCGCGACCCCATCACCCTGGACCGGTCGCTGCGGGCGCGGGTGCGCACCACCACCGAGCGCTACCTGGGGCGGGCGCGCACCGGCGACCCCGACCGGGGGGTGCCGTTCTTCACCACGGCCCTGGACTCGGGCCAGGTCTTCGAGGCGCGCTGGCAGCTGCTGGCAGAGGATTCCGCCGGCCTGGAGGCGCTCGCCCAGCGCGTCATCGGGGTGCTGGACGCCGCGCGGGGCTCGCTCACCCTGGGGTCCGGAGGCACCCGCGCCCACGGCGGGGTGCGCGTGTCCCCGGTCGACCCGGACGCCCCGCTCTCCCCGGACCGGACCGCACCGGCGGGGCGGCGCTCCTGGGCGGCGGGGGAGCCGGTCGACCTGCTGCTGCTGTCCCCGGCGCTGGTGGTGGGCGACCACGGCCAGTACGCCCCCGGCGCCCTGGTCGCGGAGGTCCGGGCGCTCCTGGACCGGCACCTGCCGGGGGCCGGCGTGCGGGTGGTCGCCTCCCACGTGGAGTCGACCGTGGTCGGCGCCTACCACCGCGGCTACCGCGGGCCGATGGCCCAGCGGCGTGCGGCCGCCCCCGGCGCGGTGGTGCGGCTGGTGCTGGACCGCGCCCTGCCCGCCTCCCTGGTCCGGGCGATCGAGGCCGACCCGCTGGGCGACCGCGTGATCGACGGCCACGGCCAGTTCGTACTGCTGGACCCGCCCCCGCGGGGCCCGCTGCCGCCCGCTCCCGAGGCCGTGCCCCTGGCGGGGCGGCCCGCCGGGACCGTCGCCCTGCCCGACGGCGGTGCCGTCGCCGCGCACGGCCCCCTGGAGTGGGACGACCCGGGGCTGGCCGCCCTGTACGACGACCTGCTGTGGAACGCCGCGGCCGAACCGGTCCGCGACCACGCCCGGATGCTGGCCCGCCGGTCCGCCCGCCGGCTGGAGCCCCTCACCCCCAGCCTGGTCGGGCGGCTGCGGGAGGCGGTCACCCACCCGCACCACGGCGCGGACGCCGCCCTGGACGCGCTGGCCGGGGTCCTGGCCGGGGAGCGCTCCACGGGCGGGGCCCCCAAGACCCTGCACGACCGGGCCGTCCGGGCGCTGGCCCGGGCCCGGGTGGTGCCGCCCGGCAGCCCGCCGATCCCGGTGCGGGTGTGGCTGTCCGGGATCGGCGGGGGAGGGGCCGCGGCCGATTGGTGGGACGCCAACCGCCCCCGGCCCGCGCACAGCCCCGCCTACGCGGCCGCCATCGCCGCCGTGGACCTCTCCCTGGCCGACGGGCTGCCGCCGCGCGACGACCCCGCCGGGCTCTCTCCGCGCGCCCGCGCCTGGGAGCGCCGGAACGCCGCCCGGCTGTGCCTGGCGCTGGTGTCCTCCTGGCTGGCCGAGACCGCCCGGGTACTGCGCACCCGCGACCCGGCCCACACCCAGGGGGGCCGCCGGTGAACACACCCGGACCCGGGGTGCTGTGGGAGGTCGCCGGACGCTGGTGCCTGCTCTCCGACACCCACATCGGCGCCGCCCAGGCGGTGCCCCGGCACGCCGCCCAGAGCGACGTGGACCTGTACCTGGACCGGGACCCGCGCACCGGCGCGCCCCGGCTGCGCGCCACCACCCTGGCCGGGCTGCTGCGCCACTCCCTGGCCGGCCGCACGGGCGGCCCGGGCCGGGCCGGCGAGCTGTTCGGGACCGCCGAGGACGACGGGACCGCTCCCCGGGCCAGCGCGCTGGAGGTCGACGACGCGTTCGCGCGCCTGCCGGAGGGGACGGGGGTGGCGGTGCGCACCGGGACCCGGGTGGACCCCGCCTCCGGGACGGTCCTGCCCGGCCTGCTGTGGCAGTGGGAGGTGCTCCCGGCGGGCACGGTGTTCGTCGTCCACCTGCGGCTGCGGGTGCCCGCGCCCGCGGACGAGGCCCGGCTGCTGACACTGCTGGCCCTGGCCGCCGAGGGGGTCGGCGGCGCCGGCGCCCGGCTGGGCGGGCGCACCGGCCGCGGGCACGGGGCGGTGCGCGCCACCCACTGGGCGGCCCGCCGCCTGGACCTCGGGGACGAACACGACTGGTTCGCCCACCACGGCGTCTCCTGGCGGGAGCGGTGGCAGGCCGGCGAGGACGCCCTGGCCGACGCCCCCGCCGACCTGGCCGACGCCCTGGGCCGGGAGCTGCGCGCCGCGGGCCGGACCGGGACGGCCGCCCACGTGGCGGCGCGGGTCGCCGCCCCCGACCGGCGCCGCCGGGCCGAGCTGCGGCTGACCCTGGCGGTGGGCGAGCGCGAGGACCCGCTGGCGCCGCCGCCGGACGCGCTGCGCCCCGGGCTGCTGTCGGTCGGGGACGTCCCCGCCGGAGACCGGCTCGGCGAAACGGACCGGGCCCACCGGTGGCGCCCGGTGGTCGAGGACGCCGACAAGGGCGAGGTGCGCATGGCCCCGGTTCTCGGCGACACCGCCCTGTTCGCGCTGGTCAAGCGGATCGCGGCGCGGTCGGTGCACGACGCCGCCCAGGCCCTGGGCGGAGTCGGCCCGCAGGACTGGTTCGGCCACTGGTGGGGCGCCGACACCCCGGCGCGGGACGCCGTCCCCCGCCCCTCCCGGGTGCGTCTGCGGGAGGTCCCGGTGATCACCGGCGGGGCCCCGGTGACGGCCACCCGGATGGCCGTGGACCCCCTGTTCGGGGACTCCGTGGACGGCCGCCTGTTCACCCACGACCTCCAGTGCGGGGGGACCGCCGAGGCGGTGTTCGACATCGAGGACCCCGACGACGCGATTCTGGGCCTGTGCGCGCTCGTCGTCCGCGACCTGGCGACGGTGCCCTTCGACACGCTGGGGGCGGGCTCGGGCGTGGGCCACGGCCGGGTGAGCGCGGTCCGCGCGGAGCTGGTGTCCTACGGTGAAGGACCGCGGCGGCGCGTCGACCTGGTCGCGGCGGTGTTCGCCCCCGACGGCCCGGACGCGGAGGCCGTCCGGGAATGGGTGGCCGCCCTGCGCCTCCTGGTCTCCGGTGACACGGCCCCCGGCGGCCCGGTCTCCGGAGACGCCGGGTCCGAAGCGCCACGACGGGAAGGAGGACGGCCGTGACCGACGCCCCTGTGGGAGTGACCGTGCGCCGGCTGGACACCGCGGAGATCGACGCGGTCTTCGACGACGTCTTCGTGCGGGGCGCCCGCTGCGGCCTGCTCGACACCGGTCCGCCCGGTCCCCCCGGCGACCCGGACGCGCCGCAGTGGCTGCTGGCCGAGCTGGGCGACGGCCGGATCACCGGGGTCTGCCCGCGGGACCGCTGGCACCGGTCGGACGGTCCCGGCACCGCCGACCTGTCGGCGGCGGCGCCGGCCGCGCCCGCCGACAGGGTCCGCGTTCTGGAGGTGCTGGTGTTCGCCGCCCATGCCCAGATCCGGATCGGGGAGGGCGGCCGGTCCGGGTGGATCTGCGCCGACGCGCCCGGAGAGGTCCCCCCGTGGCTGCGCCCGCGCGACCGCTCCTTCCTGCTCCAGGGCTGGACCGGGCCCGAGCACGGCCGCTCCCCGGGCGAGGGGGTGCCGCTGACCGTGACCGCCGAGCCCTCCGGGGCGCGCGCGGTCCTGCCGGTCGTGTGGAGCGACTTCTCCGCGCGGGTGCGCCGTGTGCGCGGGGGGCGGGCCGTCGCCGAGGGGACCGGGAGCTGGCTGACCGTGCGCGAGTACTGGGCGCAGGACCCCGGGACCGGCACCGTGGGGGTGGCCTTCCACCGGTTGACCGGCCTGTCCACCGGGCCCAAGCCGACCGGCCCGGTGTTCGACCCGGGCACCGGCGACGAGCCCGCCGGGGAGGAGCCGTGGTGAACCCCCGCGACGTGGCCTCCCGCCTGGGCGGCACCGAGCGGCCCCGTCCCGCCGGACGGGACGCCCCGGCGCGCGCCACCGCGCCCTACGGCGCGGTCCGCATGGCCGCCGAGCCCATGCCCGCCGCCGACCTGCACGGCGGCTACGACACCGGGGACCTGCTGCGCAGCCACGACCGCACGGTGCGCGGCACCCACTCGGGGTGGATCGACCTGACCCTGACGACCCTCACGCCCACCTTCGTGGGCCGCACCCCGGACCGGGGCGGGGTGAGCCGCTCCCTGCGGCTGCCGCACGGCGAGACCCCGCTGCCCGTGCTGCCGGGCTCGGGGCTGCGCGGCCTGGTCCGCAACACCCTGCGCATGCTCACCAGCGGGGAGACCGGACCGGTCAACACGCCGATGCTGTTCTTCCGGGCGCCGGTGCGCATCGACCCGGCCTCGGCCGACAGCACGCTGTCGCCCCGCACCCGCTCGGTGATGGCGCTGCGCCACTCCCAGTACCGCAGGAGGCGGGCGGGCCTGCGCACCCGGCAGGGCTTCCTGTTCCACGAGCGCTCCCGCGACCGCTGGTACATCGTGGAGGTCCCGGCCGCCAGGCCCGGCGGGGAGCGCGGCCAGGCGCTGAAGGTGCCGTTCACGGTGCTGCGGGAGAGCCTCAAGCGGTGGGACTTCGGGGTGGACGACCTGCCGGACAACCCCCGGGGCGCCCCGTACGTGCCCACCGCCCACGAGCAGCACGGCCGGCTCCAGTACCGCTGGGTGTACGCCGTCCACCTGCCCGGCGAGCGGCGCGTCTCCGCGGTCGCCCCGACGGAGCAGGAGGCCCGCGCCCACCTGGCGGAGCACCGGATCGACGTCCGCGACCTGGGCCGGGGCGGGGTGGTCCCGGCCCTGGTGGTGCTCACCGGCGCGGCCGGGGGCGAGCGCCGCAACGCCTACCTGTTCCCCCGGCCGCCTGACCTGCGCACCGGCCGGCTGCGCGTCCCCGACGCCCTGGTGGAGATGTTCGAGTCGGCCGAGCAGATCACGGGGTACCAGCGGGCCGCGTTCCCCGACGGGCTCGGTACGGAGGAGGGCGACCCCGAGCGCGAGCGGGTCGGCGGCTCCGGCGGCGGCGGGCTGCCCCGCCGCGGGATGGAGCCGGTCTGGTTCGATGTGGACCCGCGGGGGTCGGTGGTGTCCTTCGGCCGTTCGGGCGGCTACCGGATCGCCGTCAGCGACGACGACCCGATCCGCCGGGCGGTGCCGGAGGCGCTGCTCAGCCCCCAGCACGGGGACGCCGACCGGGCCGACCGCGCGGGGCGGCCGGTGGACGTGGGCCGGGCCCTGTTCGGGGACGTGGACACGTTCGCGGGCGAGGCGTCCGCCTCCAAGGGGCGGGTGTTCTTCGGCAACGCGGTGTGCACCGCCCCCGACCCGGACTACCCCGACGGGGCGGCCCTGCGGGTGCGGCTGCTCTCCCCCCAGCGCGGCTGCTTCGCCAACTACCTGCTCCAGGGGCCGGACGCGGCCGGGGGCAGGGCCGACGTCATCACGTGGGCGCACGAGGGGCAGGTGCGGCTCAACGGCTACAAGGTCTACCTGCACCGGCACCGCGACGGCCTGGGCTCGCCGGTGCGCTACGACGAGGCGGCCCGCGAGGACCCGGGCCTGGAGGTACTGCGGCCCGGGGGCGGCCACGGCCCGCCGCGGGACACCCAGCGCGACGTCGTCCCCCTCCGCGACGGCCTGATGTTCCGGTCGCGGATCACCTTCACCAACCTCACCGACGGGGAGCTGGGCGCCCTGCTGCGGGCCCTGCTGCTGGACAACCCGGTGGACGGCGGCGACCCGGCCGATCCGGAGTACGCGCACAAGATCGGCATGGGCAAGTCGCTGGGGATGGGCAGCGTCCACCTGCGGCCGCGGCTGTACCTGGTGGACCGGCGGGCCCGGGCGCTGTCCCCGGACCCGGGCGCCGGGGTGGAGCGCGCCGGCGCCGCCCGGGTGCGGGCGTTCCTGGACGCCTTCGACGGCGCGCTGGCGGCACGCCGGATCTCCGGGAGCGGCGACCCGTCCCGGTGGCGGGAGGTGGACCAGGCCGTGGACGTGCTGCTGGCCGCGCGCTGGCGGCGCCGGCTGCCCTGGGAGGACACGGCGGTGATGCCGCTGCGCGCGTTCGCCGAGTACCCGGTCCTGCCCCCGCTGGTCGACCGTTACGCGGCGGCCGGCCTGCTCACCCCGTGATGACCTCGGTCAGCGCGTCGATGAGGTCGGCGCGCCGGTCGGGGTCGTCCTGGGCGTCCGCCCAGCGGGCGGGCACGCCCCGCCCCTCCTCCAGGATCGCGCACAGCAGGGTGTCCAGGGTGCCCTGGGGGTCGGCCTCCAGGGCGGCCCGCCGCTCCTGCGCGCGGGCGGACAGCTCCAGGGCGGTCCGCTCCAGCCACATCTTCTCCTCCTCGCTGAGCACCTCGCGGCGCTCGGGGTCGGCCCCGGCCGGGACGGCCGGGGCGTCCGGCACGGGTGCGTAGGGGGCGCTGCGGGCCCGGCCCCGGGCCCGCTGCACCAGGGCGAAGTGGGTGGGCATGTCCACCGCCATGCGTCCCAGGACCCCGGTGAGCCTGCGGGCCACGTCCTCGCCGCTCAGGGCCGGCAGGAGGCGGCGCAGCAGGAGGCGGCGCCGCTGGTCGGGGGTGCGCCCGGGGTCGGCGTCGCGGCCGGCGGCCAGTTCGGCGAGCTTGCGCAGGAGGTAGTCGCCGGTGGCGGTGGAGACCATCGGGGCCTCCTTGGGGCCGCCCAGTCCGCGGCCGTGCAGGTCGGCGACGGGCACGGCGCTGCCGTCCTCGGTGAAGGAGACGGTCTCGCCGGGGGAGATGTCCTCGGGCAGGTCGGCGGCGGGGTTGCCCCAGCCCGCGGTGAGCACGAGCATGGCCAGCGCCTCCTGGTCGATGACGTCGGCGGCCACGCGGGCCACGTCGCGGCGCGGGGCCCAGCGCCGGGGCCGCTCGGAGAACGCGCAGCGCACCCGCCCGTCGGCGGCCGGCTGGGGGTAGACGTGGCGCAGGTTCTTGTACGACCGGTCCCGGCGCACGTCGTCCAGGGCGTCGCGCAGCCGGTGCGCGGCGGTCCGGTCGACCGCCTCTCCGACGGGCGCCGCGCGCCGCATGCGCACGGCGATGACGCCGTCGGGGTCGCCGCCGTGGTCCGGGCACGGGCAGTGCTCGGCGCACAGGTCGACGTAGTCGCAGAACTGTTCGGCGTGGCCCGAGCAGCCCTGCGCGGTTCCGTCCGCGGAGCAGGGCCCGCACCCCAGGACGCGCGTGAAGACGCGCAGGAAGGCGGCGGAGCCGAACAGCTCCCAGGCGGAGCAGTGGTGCGTGCTCACGAACTCTTCTCCCCGGGTGTTCCGGGGCCGGGTCGCTTCCCCAGCCCTCCGGAGAAGCGTGTGCGAGTACGTGAGACCTCAGGTGGCACTCCCGAGTCAACGGGAGACCAACTAACAAACTAGGACTGAGGCGACCAACTGTCAATTATCGGCCCTGGTCCCTAAGGCATATAAAACAATAGAGAAGCCCATTAAACGGACACCAGAAACACGGGTCACTGGAGCCCCAGAGGCGATCGGTGGTATGTCACTCCCGGGCCCTCATCGTCCCTGTCCGAGAGACTGCGGTGAGCCCCCCGGAAGGGGCGGGCGCGGCCGCGGGGGACGCGCTGTGAGAGAGGAACGGAGGTCGCCGGATGCCGGTGCTCAACCTGACGCCGCATGTGGTGACAGTCGTGGACGACGAGGCGAAGGTCATCGGCACCTGGCCGGGCACGGACGACCCCGCCAGGGTCGAGGCCGAGCGGGTGCCCGTGGGCCACCTGGACGACTCCACCTGCCCGGGTCCGGTGCCGTTGATCGCCGAACGGCGCACCAGGGCCAATCTGCCCGAGCCGAAACCGGGCGTGTGGCTCATCGTCTCGTCCGTGGTCGGCTTCGCCCACCCCGAGCGCGACGACCTGTTGATCCCCTCCGACCTGGTAAGGGACAATAAGGGCGTGGTCACCGCCTGCCGTTCGTTCGTGGTCAGCGGACGGCGGCCGCGGAAACCGACCGTTTCGACCACGAGAAAAGGGGTCGGCCGAATCGACGCAACGGCAAAACGGACGTAACGGGTTCGAGTATCGCCTTCACCTACGGGATAGCGTTGACCCCCACGAAACGAACAACGCCCCCGTGTGGAGAAGGACGCCGTGGACACTCCCCGCGTCGCCGTCGTGCTGGTCGGCCGGAACCCCACCCCGGCACTGCTGTCCTCGCTCACCCTGCCGGCCGACCGGATCGTCCTGCTGAGCAGCGACGGCACCCGCGCCCTGGCCGAACGCACGGCCGCCGCCCTGGCCAGGCTCGCCCCCGACCGCACCGTGCGGGTGGAGGGGGTGGGCCCCGACCCGCACGACCCGGCCGGGGTCGCCGCCGCCCTGGAGCGGATCCACCGCGAGCACGGCACCGCCCCCCGCCACCTCGACTACACCGGCGGCACCAAGGTCATGAGCGTGGCCGCCGCCCTGTACCGGGACGGCGGCGCGGCCGACCCGGAGGCCGCGGCTCCCCGCTGCCACTACCTCGACCCCGCCTCCGACCTGCTGCGCCCCGTCGACCCCGGCGACCCGCCGCTGCCGCTCTCCGACGACGGCATCGACCTGGGCGTCCTCGCCGGCGTCCACGGAGCGCACTGGCTCTCCGACCGCGACCCCGCGACCGTGGGCACCGCCCTGCGCGGCGGCGCCCGCGCCCTGCGCGAGGCCTTCCCCGGCCTGCACCCCACGGAGGTGCGCGGGGTCGTCGGCGAGGCCGACGTGCTGCGCCACCTGCGGCGCATCACCCGCGGCCGGGAGGGGGTGGAGGTGCTGGGGCCGCGCCGGGTCGCCGACCCGCGCCATCCCGCCGATTCCATCGCCGACTTCGACGCCCTGGTCCGTTTCCGGCACCGGGTGCTGTGCGTGGAGGTCAAGAGCGGAGCGGAGGAGGTGGTCGCCCGCGCGGGGTGGACCGTCGCCAAGGCCCGGCGCGTGTTCGGCAACGTGGCCAAGGTGCTGTTCGTGCACACCGGGCCCGCCGTGCCCGGACTGCGCGACCGCATCGCCGGGCACGGCCCCGCGCTGAGCTCCTCCCAGGTGCAGGTGTGGAGCCTGGACGACCTGCGCGCCCGCCTGACCGACGCGGAGGCGCTGCGCAGGGTGTTCTTCCCCGGACAGGCCGCCTCGGCCGCCGCGGCACCGGCCGCCCCGGCGCGGGGCGCGGAGCCCCCGGCACGGCCGGCGGTGCCCCCGGCGCCTCCCGCGCCGGTGTGCGCGGTGACCGCCGCCTCCGCGGCCCCCATCCTGGTCACCGCGCTGGGCAGCAGCCGTCTGGGCCTGCTGTCGGCCGTGCACGCCCACCGGCCCGAACGGGCGCTGCTGCTCTCCTCCCGACAGGGGGTGCGCGCGGGCGTGCGCGAGGCGGCGGCGCGCGCCCTGTACGCCGCCGAGCACCCCGGAGAGCCCGTCCCGGACGCGGACGGGCTGCGCGCCTCGGGCCACCGCGACCGCATCCGGTTCGCCGCCGACCCCGTGGACGGCTCCAGCGCCGGGGCCGTCGCCGACGCCGCGCACACCTGGATCGCGGGGATGCGCGCCGAGGACCCCGGCCGGCCGGTGGTCGTGGACGTCACCACCGGCACCAAGGCGATGAGCCTGGGCCTGGCCCTGGCCGCCCGCCGCTCGGGGGCGTGCGTCGCCTGCCAGGTGGTGCGCGACCGCAAGGTCGTGTGCCTGACCCACGGCGGCGCCGCCGTACAGGGCCGGGCGGTGGTGGACTGGTCCCTGGTCCTGGACGGGTACACCCCGCTGGCAGGGCCCCTGGCCGACGCGGTGTGCCCGCGGGGCGCCGCGCAGGTGGACGTCCCCCTGGTGGCGGCCGCCGCCGAGCACCTGGTCCGCGCGGCGAGCGGGCCGGTGGGGCTGTGGGTCGACCGCTCCCTGGCGGACCCGGAGACCGCCGACACGGCTCGGGAGCGCCCGGCACTGGTGCTCACCTTCGACGACCGGGCCCTGGGCCTGGCCGCCCCGACCTGGAGCCGCCCCGTCCGATCGGGCGCGGTCCGCAGGGTGAGCCGGGGCGCTTGGGCGCAGAGCGTCTCCGCGGCCACCGGCCACCTCAACCTGCGCTGCGACGTGGCCGGCAAGGTGATGGCGCTGACCCGGCCGGGCGGCGACGTGGGCCGGGCCGCCGAGCTGGTCGCCTGGATCACCCAGGAGGAGCCGGAGGAGGCCGGGGACCACGGCGGGGGCGGCTGGGGTTTCGGCGATCCGCAGCGGCCGGTGCTGGTGGTCGCCGACCCCGCGGCGCCGCCCCGGCTGTGGGACACCGACGCCAGCACCCTGTGAGGGGCGGCGGCCCGGGGCCGGACGTGGAGGAGACCCCGCCGTACGGCCGCTCCGCGCGACGGGGTCCCCCGGTCAGGGGGCTCTCAGGGGAGGGGGCGGCGCGGGGAGGGTACCGCCGGGCGCCGGGCGGGACCCGGCCCCGGGAGGGCCGGGCGCGTTTCGGAGGGCTCCCACAGGACCCCGGCGAAGAACACCGGCAGCCAGGTCCACAGCACCAGTGCCGCGAGCCAGGCCGCGGCGGTGGCGGCCGCGGGCGCGGAGACCGCGACGACCCCGCAGACCACCGAGACCAGGGCGCACGACCACGAGTACAGGACGGCACCGCCCCGGCCGGTGGACCGCAGCCACCCCGAGCCGCCCAGCACCGCGCGGGTCAGGGCGATCGGAGCCGCCCACCCCAGGGCGACGCGCGCCAGCGCCTTCAGCGCCGGGGCCGCCGCCTCGGTGGCCCCCGGCGACGGCGCCGCCATCGGGTCCACCGTCCACACCCCGCTCAGCAGCACGCAGGCCCCGTACACCGCGACCGAGACCGAGGTGGAGCGCTGCGACGCCCGGCCGCGCAGCGCCCGGGCCAGCCCCACCGCGCCGCCGACGGCCAGGGCACCGCACACCAGCACGGCCAGTGCCTGCGTCCAGCCCCCGCCCGAGGCGACGAACGGGTTCGCGGGCGGGGCCGCGGTGCCCGGGCCGCCCCAGGACACCTGGGCCAGCGAGAAGAGCAGCTGCGCGGGCCCCGCGGCCATACCGCAGAGCAGCAGTGAACGGGTGGTGTCCGGCCCCGGCCGGTCGTCGGCGCGCTCCGGCCGGACCGGGGTCCGTTGCGGATTCCGCGTGTTCGCGCCCATGACGGTGTCGCCCCCATCGGGAGAACGGTGTGGGAGTCGCCGGGGAGAGCCCCCGGCCTCGTCGACTGTGATCCCAGTCTCACACCCGCCACCGACAATCCGGGGACCGTCCACCGGGGATCCGGGCGGCGGAACACAGAAAATCCGGTGTACGGGGGCGCTAATGTCCCAGAAGGACACGCGTCCTCGCCGACCACACCCCTGCACACCCCCGGAGCGTCGATGACCACGCCCTCCACCGGCTTCCTCCCCCTCCTGGACGGAGACCCCGACCGCCTGGGCCCCTACCGCCTGGTGGGACGGCTCGGAGCGGGCGGCATGGGCACCGTCTACGCGGCCCTGACCCCCGACGGCACGCGGATCGCGGTCAAGACACTGCACCGCCACTACACCGCCGACCCCGAGTTCCGCGACCGGTTCGCCCGGGAGGTGGACCTGCTCACCCGGGTCCGCTCCGCCTGCGCCGTCCGCGTCCTGGCCGCCGACACCACCGGGGCCCGGCCCTGGCTGGCCACCGAGTACGCGCCCGGACCCACGCTGCGCGCGCACGTGGCCGCCCGCGGGCCGCTCGGCGGCGACACCCTGCTGGCGCTGGCCGCCGGGACCGCCGAGGCGCTGCACTCCATCCACTCCGCCGGGATCGTGCACCGCGACCTCAAGCCCGACAACGTGGTGCTGTCCCCCGAGGGGCCGCGCGTGCTGGACTTCGGCATCGCCCGCGCCCTGGACGAGACGGCGCTCACCCGCACCGGCGGCGTGGTGGGCACCCCCGGCTGGCTGGCCCCCGAGCAGTACGACGGGGCGGTGCCCGCGCCCGCCGCCGACATGTTCTCCTGGGGCGCGCTGATCGCCTACGCCGCCACCGGCCGCGAGCCCTTCGGCACCGGGCCCCTCGACACCCTGGTGCACCGCACCCGGCAGGAGGAGCCCGACCTGGCGGGGGTGCCGCCGCAGCTGCTGCCGCTGGTCCGCGGCGCCCTCGACCGCAGCCCGGGGGCCCGCCCCACCGCGGCCCAGGTGATGACCGCCCTGTTGCGCGGTCCGGGAGCGGGCGGCGCGGGCGGACCCGGTCCGGCCGGCCCCGGGCACGAGCAGGAGACCCTGGCGCGGCTGCTGGCCACCGGCTGGCGGATCGACACGCCCGTCGACCACACCCCGTGGGTCCCGCCCCGGCGCGGACGGCGCGTCTGGCCGCTGGCGGCCGCGGCCGCCGCGGTGCTGGTGCTCGTCGCCGGACTGCTCACCGCGATCGTCCCCCCGCTGCGCCAGGCCACCTGGGGCGCCCTGGCCGCCGCGACCCCGCCGCGGACCGGGACGGGGGAGGAGACCGGGGAGGGGGCCGCCGCGGAACCGGTCCCGTGCGAGCCGGACGGAGAACGGCTGGCGGCCCAGGAGGCCGTGGCCACCTGGCGGCCGTTCTCACCCGACACCATCACGGACGAGGAGTACGAGATGATGCTGGAGGCGGCCGACTCCCCGGACTCCCTCACCGTCACCGACTCCTCCGTCGAGGTGTGGCCGTTCGTCGCGCCCCTGGACCACGACACCGCCGACTTCGGCCTGGGCAACGGCGCCATCGACGGGTTCCCGGTGGCCACCGTGTGCTGGGTGTCGGCCGAGGCCGCCGCCGACGGGGTCGAGATCACCGCGAGGTTCACCTACCACCCGCACGTGGGCTCCTACACCGTCCACGCGGAGGACTTCATGGCCGTGGCGTCGCTGGACCCGGCCACCGACCCCGAGGGCCGCGACAAGGTCATCGTGCACGGCGGGGTCAACGAGGACTGGAGCGGTCCGGTCACCCCGGTCGCCACCCTGAGCCCCGACGAGCCCGTCCAGGAGGCCACCGTGCTCCTGCCCGGCGCCCCCGAGCGGGGCGGCATCGCCTACCGGCCCTCGGCGCTGTTCGGGGCGATGGTGCACGACATCAGCGGCCACTGCTACGACGTCGAGGGCACCACCGGCTGGCGCGACGACGTCCACCAGGGCAACGAGGGCTTCGCGCTGTCCGACTACCGGCCCGAGCAGAGCATGCTCACCGACTGCCCCACCTGATCCGGTCCCCGCGCCGCGGCGCCCCGCCGTCCGGACGCCCCGGTGCTTCACCGGCCCGGGCGTCCGGACGCGCCCGGCACCCGGATACCTTCGTCGTCCATAGCCGTCCCCCGAGACCCCCGAGAATCCATGACACGACTCTTCACCCACGGGCCGGTCCCGCCGGACCTGGGCCCGCTCACCCCCGAGGACCCGCGGCGGCTCGGCCCCTACCGGGTCGCGGGCCTGCTGGGCGCGGGCGGCATGGGAGCCGTCTACGCCGCCGCCGACGAGGTCGGCCGCTGCGTGGCGGTCAAGGTGATCCACGCCCACTTCGCCACCGACCCCGTCTTCCGGGCCCGGTTCGCCCGCGAGGCCGACCTGATGCGCCGGGTCGGCGGGCTGTGCACGGTGGCGGTGCGCGACGCCGACACCGGCGCCGAGAGCCCGTGGATCGCCACCGACTACGTGCCCGGGCCCACGCTGGCCGCCCGGATCCGCGACCGCGGCCCCCTGGACGAGGGCGATCTGGCCGCCTTCGCCGCGGGGACGGCGGAGGCGCTGCACGCGATCCACGGGGCCCGGGTCGTGCACCGCGACCTCAAACCCGGCAACGTGGTGCTGTCCCCCGACGGGCCGAGGGTGCTGGACTTCGGGATCGCCCGGGCGGTGGACGGCACCGCGGTCACCCGGACCGGGATGCTCATGGGCACCCCCGGGTGGACGGCGCCGGAGCTGCTGGAGGGGGCCGACCCCAGCCCCGCCTCGGACGTGTTCGCCTGGGGCGGCATGGTCGCCTACGCGGCCACCGGCCGCCCGCCGTTCGGCCGCGGCGACACCGCGGCCGTGCTGGAGCGCACCCGGAAGGAGCCGCCCGACCTGGCCGGGTTGCCCGGCTGGCTGCACGGCGTGGTGTCGGCCGCCCTGGCCAAGGACCCCGCCGCCCGGCCGAGCGCGCTGGCGGCGCTGCACGCGGTGGGCCGGGGCCGGTACGGGACCGACCCGACCCTGGTGGCGGCCGAGCCCACCGCCCTGGTCACCCGGCTGGTCGAGGGGGAGTGGTCGCCCGGGCGCGAACGGGCACCCGGGCCCGGACGCGGGCGCACCGGCCGCCGTTCGTGGTCGCCCTGGCCCACGCTCGCGGTCGCGGCCGCGGTGCTGCTGGCGGTCCCCGCGGCGGGAACGGCGGGGTACCGGCTGGGCGGCGCGCCCCCGGCGGCGGACGCCGCGCAGGCCGACCCGTCCGCAGCGGGCACCGGGGAGGCGGGAGCCGCCGCCCCGGACCCCTCCGGTGCCGCGGGCGGACAGGATCCCGACGCGGCCACCGCGCCGGTGCCCGACCCCGAGCCGTTCACCCAGGTCACCGCCGAGGACACGGCGGGGCTGGCGGCGGCGGTCGTCGGCGACTCCGCGTTCGTCTCCGAAGCCCTGGTGGTGACCCTGCGGGAGGCCGTCGCCGAGGACGGCGGGGTCCGCATCACGGGCCTGCGCACCCCCCGTTTCGCGGAGGGGCCGGTGGGGCCGATGAGCTCCACCCAGGTGGATCTGACCGCAGGGGCCCGGGGGAGCGAGATCGAGGGCGCCCTCTCCGGCCCGGGGGCCGACGACCTGGCCCCGGCCTCCGTCCCGGCCGTCTTCACCGCGTCGTTCCCCGGGGCCCCGGCGCGCGGCACGGTGGTCTTCCACCAGCGCTACACGTTCGCGCCGGGGGACTCCTACGCCGACCTGCGCCTGTGCTACGACACCGGGGCCGCGGACGGGACCGCGTTCACCGCCCCGGCCGAGGGAGAGGAGTGCCCCGCATGAGCCGAGCCCTGACCAGGTTCGCGTACCGGCTGTGGGCCCGTTCCACGGTCCTGCTGGTCGCCTCCGCGCTCGTCCTGGTGCTGGCCGCGGCGGGCGGCTACGCGGTGGCGGCGGTCGGCGCGGTGTTCACCGACCCGTCCGGCCCGCCGGACGCCGCGCCCTCCGGGGAGCCGGAGGAGGCGGTGCCGCCGAGGGTGGAGCCGGCCGACCCGGCCCTGGAGGGATTGAACGCGCTGGTGGTGCACGGAGACGACCGGATCGTCCTGCACGTCGGCGGCACGGGGGTGTTCGGGCTGGTCGTCACCGGCGCGGAGGCGGACGCCGACGGGGTCCGGGTCACCGGCACCGCCCGCTACCACCTCGGCGAGGGCGGCTACGGGCTGCGCCCGCACCAGTTCACCCTGGGCGGGACGGCGGCCGACGGGGAGGCCTCGGAACTGCCCGCGCTCACCGCGGACGCGCCCGCGGCGCCGTTCTCCCTGGTCTTCCCGGGAGCCGGACTGCCCGAGGTGCTGGCGGTGTCGGCCCCCGAGGTCGCCACCGGCGGGATCGACGAGGCCATGCTCTGCCTGGCCGCCGACGGCGCCCCCCGGGCCGACGTGTTCGACTGCTGACCCTCACCCCGCCGACGGGGCGGCGGGCGGGGCCGGGAGCGGCGTCCCGGAGCGGTAGCGGCCCGGGGACAGGCCGAACTCGCGCTTGAAGGCGTTGGCGAACGCGAACTGCGAGGAGTAGCCGACCCGCGCGGCGATGGCGGAGATCGGATCGTCGTTCTCCTGGAGCATCCTCCCCGCCGTGGTCAGCCGCCACCAGGTCACGTACGCCAGCGGGGACAGGCCCGCCAGCGCGGTGAACCGCTTGGCGAACGCCGCCCGCGACAGGCCCGCCCGCTCGCCCAGCTCGGCCACCGTCCACGGGTGGGCCGGGTCGCTGTGCACGGCCTGCACCGCCGCGTACACGGCGGGGTCGCGCATCACCCCCAGCCAGCCCCGGGCGGCCGCGCTCCGGTTCTCCTCGATGTAGGTGCGCAGGATGTACACCAGCAGCATCTCCAGCAGGGAGGGCACGATCGCGTCCCCGCCGGGTCGGGGGCGGCCCAGCTCCGCGCCCAGCAGCTCCACCGCCGCGCCCAGCTCCGTACGGGCCCCCACCCGCGCGGGCAGGTGGACCAGCCGGGGCAGTTCCGACAGCATCGGATGCGGCCGCGCCCCGCAGGTGTGGTACGAACCGCCCAGGGTGACGCACGAGGGCCTCCCGCGCCCGTCCTCCCCGACCGCGGCCGACCCGAACCGCGGCCCGGCCCCCTGCGGCCCGCACACCAGCTCGGTCACGGGGGCGCCCCGGTCCGCGCCCCGGCCGTGGGGGAGGAGGTCGCACAGGTCCCGCACGGGCGAGGCGGACTCCTCCGCCAGCACGTGCCCCTGGCCGTTGGGCAGGAACGCGATGTCGCCCACCCCCAGGTGGAGCGGCTCCCCGCCCTCCACGGTCAGCACGCAGGAGCCCTGGAGGACCACCTGGAAGCCGACGCCGGAGACCTCCGGGAAGCGCATGCCCCAGGGCGAGTGCCATTCGACGCGGGCCGCGTTGGGGCGCCCGGTCCGTACGGTGCCGATCACGTCGCTGAGCACGTCCATGCCGCCATCGTATCCCCGGAGGGTCCGGCTGTGGACGATGGAGTATAGGAACAAGCTTTTCAGGCATGGGAAGTCTCGCCCGTGCTTCTTAGTGTTGGGTCCGAACCCGAACACGAAGGAGTCCTGCCATGACCGCCGCACCCGTCGCCGCCCCGACCCGTTCCTCCTGGCCGCCCCGCCTGGCGGCCGTCGCCGCCGTGGCCGTCGCCAACGCCCTGCTGGCCCTGGTCGCGCCCCTGCTGGGCGCGGACCTGGTGGTCGCCCCGCCGGGCCAGGACCCCGCGGCGGTCTCCGCCGGCGCCTTCGCGGTGTTCAGCGCGGGCTTCGGGCTCCTGGGCTGGGGTGTGCTGGCCCTGGGCGAGCGCCTCCTGGGGCGCCGGGGGCTGGTGGTCTGGACGGTGGCGGCGGTCCTGGTCACGCTGCTGATGGTGGTGCCGCCGCTGTCCGCGGGGGGCACGGCCGCCACCACCGTCGTGCTGGAGCTGTCCCACCTGGTGGTCGCGGCCGGGGTGATCCCGGTCTTCTGGAAGTCCTCCCCGACCTCCTGAGCGGCCGTCGGGAGGGCCGGCGCCCCCGGCCGCCGGCCCTCCCGGACGTGCCGCGGCGCGGCACGTCCGGCGGAGCCCCCGCCCCGGCGAGGTGGAGCGGGCGCTGACCCCGCCCGTGCCGCGCTCCGGGCAGCGGTGCAGGACGGCTCCTGGCGCGGGCGCCCGGTGGAGCTTCCGGTTTCCGGCGGGTCGGTGGTCGGCCCCGCTTGTGTCACGCTCCGGGGACGGTGCGGGAAGGCTCCTGGTGCGGGTGCCCAGGGGAGCCCCCGCCCCCGGGGACCGGTGGTCGGCCCCGGCGGGGGCCGGCGGCGGTTCAGTCGGGGTCGGGGGACCCACGGCGGGCCCGGCGCTCGGCCAGGTCGGCGCGGGCGGCCGCCCGGCGCAGGTGGCGGAGCACCGCGAGGGTGCTCAGGGTGAACACCACGGCGCCCAGCAGGAGGGGCAGGCGCAGGTCCAGCCGGGCCAGGAGACCGCCGAGCAGGGCGCCCACGGGCACCATTCCCAGGCCGAGCATGCGGCGCACGCTCATCACCCGCCCCAACAGGCCCGACGGGACGATCTGCTGGACGATCCCGCCGGACAGCACCCCCGCCACGGCGCTCGCCCCGGCGAGCACCGCCCAGGCGGCGGCCCCGATCCACGGCGACCCGGTGGCGGCCGCGACCACCACGGCGCACACCGCCTGGAGCAGGTAGCCGCCCGTGACGGCGGCGAACCGGCCGACGCGGGCGGCGAGCCCGGCGGCCAGCAGGGCCCCGGTCAGCGCCCCCACCGCGCCGACCGCCAGGAACACCCCGAACAGCGGCGCCGGCACCCCGAGGTGGTCGCGGACCACCAGTACGAGCACCGCCGCCTGGGCCCCCGCGGCCAGGTTCACCGCCGTGGAGAACACGACGAGCGCCCGCAGCGCCCGGTCGCCGTACACGAACCGCAGCCCCTCGCCGATGTCGGCGCGCAGCGACCCGCGCCCGGCGGCCTCGCGCGCCTGCGCGGCGGCGGGCCGCCGGGCGGCGGAGGGCAGCCCCATCAGGATCAGCGCTCCGAGCAGGTAGGCGCCGGAGTTCACCGCCAGGGGCAGCGCCGCCGCCACCGCGAACAGGAACCCGGCCAGCGGAGCGCCCACGAAGTCCTGCGCGGTCTCCTGGGAGGCCGTCAGCCTCCCGTTGGCCCGGTCCACCGCCCCCGGCGCCAGGGCCGGGAGCATCGCGCGCCCCGACAGGTCGTAGACGATCTCGCAGCACATCACCGTGAACATCACGGCGTAGAGCCAGCCGACACCGGCCCGGTCCAGGGCGACGAGCGCGGCCAGGGCGGCCACGGCCCCCGCCCGGAGCAGGTTGGCGGCGACCATCGCCCGGCCGCGGTCGACCCGGTCCACCAGGGCGCCGCCCACCAGTCCGAACAGCAGCCAGGGCAGGTACCGGGCCGCCGTCAGCCCCGCCACGGCGAGGGGGTCGTCGGTCAGGGCCACGGCCAGCAGCGGGAGGGCGGTCAGCATGACCCCGTCGGCCAGGTTGCTCGCCAGGGAGCCGGCCCAGAAGCGGTGGAAGGCGGCGCTCAGACGGGGCGGGGCCTGGTCGGCGGGCACGGGGGCTCCTCGTCGGGCGGACCGGTCGGCGGGAGCCGGTGCGGGCGTCGGCCGGGCCCGGCCCCCGGGGGCGTGTGCTCAGCGGAGCATAGCCCGCCGACGGGCCCCGGCGCCCCCCGCGGCCGGTTCCGGACACGGCGGAGGGGGCCGGCCGCGCCGGCCCCCTCCGGGTACCTCCTACAGACGGGCGGCGGCCGCCTCGTCGATCCAGAACACGGTCCTGTCGGTGCCGCGGGCCGCGGCGACCGGCGCCTCGTTCGGGTCGGCGCCGGAGAGGCCCAGGCGCACCGCCTCGGCCTTCGACTCGCCGGAGGCCAGGAGCCAGACCTGCCGCGAGCTGTTGATCGACGGCAGGGTCAGGGTGATCCGGGTCGGCGGCGGCTTGGGCGAGTCGTGCACCGGGGCCGTCGCCGCCTCGTCCTCGCCGATCTGCGGCAGGCCGGGGAACAGCGAGGCGATGTGCGCGTCCGGCCCCACGCCCAGCAGGCACACGTCGAAGGCCGGCACCGGGCCTCGGCCGCGGGCCGCCACCGCCAGCTCCCGGGAGTAGCGGGTCGCCGCGTGCGCCGCGTGGTCGCCGTCCATACCGTCGGCGGCGGGCATCGGGTGGACCTGCGTGGCCGGGATGTCGATCGCGTCGATCAGGGCCGCGCAGGCCTGCGTCTCGTTGCGGTCCGGGTGCCCGGCGGGCAGGAACCGCTCGTCGCCCCACCAGAGGTGCACGTGCGACCAGTCGATGCCGGACTCGGCCGCGTGGTCGCGGACGGCTTCGAGGGCGGCGATGCCGATGCCGCCCCCGGTCAGGACGAGGTGGAACGCACGCCCGTCGGCCTCCGCGCGCACGATCTCGTCGACCAGCCGCAGCGCGACGTCCTCGGCGAGGGCCTTGGCGTCGGCGTGCCGGACGATCTGCGGTGTGCTCATACTGCGCTCCCCGTGGGCAGCGACCCCAGGTGGCGGGCCGCGGCCTCGTAGATCTCGTCGGCGTCCAGGCGGCGCAGCTCCTCGGCCAGGGCCTGGGCCGCGCCGCGCCGGGCCAGAGCCACCGTCTGGTCCGGCTGGCCGAAGCGCGACAGGGTGGCGGTGCGGCCGTCGGCCCGGGAGATCGCGATGTCCCCCTGGTCGGTGATCAACCGCACCTCGGTCAGCCCGGGCCCGTGCGAGGTCTCGCGCTCCACGGGCACCTCCAGCCGCTCCGAGAGCCACGCCGCCAGCAGTTCGGCGCTCGGGTAGTGCGACTCGGCCGTCACCTTGGCCGAGGTGACCCACCCGCACGGCTGGTCCATGGCGCTGGCCAGCAGCGAGCGCCACGGGGTCAGCCGGGTCCAGGTCAGGTCCGTGTCACCCGGACTGTAGTGGGACACCCGCTCCACGAGGTCCCGCAACGGGTCCGGGGCGCGCAAAGCGTCGGTGATCCTTCGTTGGGCCAGGCGGCCGACCGGGTCCTGCGAGGGGTCGGCGGGACCGGCGCCCGGCCACCACACGACCACGGGGGCGTCCGGCACCAGGAGCGGGGTGACCACCGAGTCGGGGTGCTCGCCCAGCGGACCGTAGAGCCGCAGCAGCAGCGCCTCACCGGGCCCGGCGGTGCCCGGGCGGCGGATCTCGGCGTCGATGGCGGGCTCGGCCTCCGGGTCGCGGCGGATCAGCGCGATCACCCGGGAGGGGTGTTCGAGCCCGGCCTCGGTGGCGGCCCGCACCGCGTCGTAGTGGTCGGCCTCGTCGGTGACGATGATCAGGGTGAGCACCATGTTCATCGCGCCGCCGCCGACGCTGAGCCGCTCGGACATGAGCGCCTCGGCGATCTGGGCGGTGGTGGTGCGCGGCAGGTAGAGGGTCATCGGTTCCTCCCGACGTGGTCGTTGCCGGTCACGGACGCCGCCACTGGCGGCCGTCGCGGGCGAGGAGGAGCTCGGCCGACTCCGGGCCCCAGGTGCCCGACCCGTACTGCTCGGGGCGGCCCTCCTTGGCCCAGAACTCCTCGACGGGGTCGAGGATCCGCCAGGACAGCTCCACCTCCTCCTGGCGCGGGAACAGCGGCGGGTCGCCGATGAGCACGTCCAGGATGAGGCGCTCGTACGCCTCCGGGCTGGCCTCGGTGAACGACTGGCCGTACGCGAAGTCCATGCTGACGTCGCGCACCTCCATGCTGGCGCCGGGCACCTTGGACCCGAAGCGCAGCGTCACGCCCTCGTCGGGCTGGATGCGCAGCACCAGGGCGTTCTGCCCCAGCTCGCTGATGTCGCTGCGCGGGAACAGCTGCTGGGGCGCGGCCTGGAACACCAGGGCCACCTCCGTGACCCGTCGCCCGAGCCGCTTGCCGGTGCGCAGGTAGAACGGCACCCCCGCCCAGCGGCGGGTGTTGACGGCCAGCTTCAGCGCCGCGTAGGTCTCGGTGACGGAGTCGGCGGGGATGCCGTCCTCCTCCAGGTAGCCGCGCACCGCCGCGCCGCCCTGCCAGCCGGTCGCGTACTGGCCGCGCGCGGTCCCGGTCTCCAGGTCCTCGGGCAGCGACACCGCCGCCAGCACCTTCTCCTTCTCGTTGCGGATGGCGTCGGCGTCGTAGGAGATGGGCTCCTCCATCGCCACCAGCGCCAGCAGCTGGAGCAGGTGGTTCTGGATGACGTCGCGCGCCGCGCCGATGCCGTCGTAGTAGCCCGCGCGGCCGCCCACGCCGATGTCCTCGGCCATGGTGATCTGCACGTGGTCGACGTACCCGCGGTTCCACAGGGGCTCGAACAGGGTGTTGGCGAACCGCAGCGCCAGGATGTTCTGGACGGTCTCCTTGCCCAGGTAGTGGTCGATGCGGAACACCGACGACGGCGGGAACACGTCGTCCACCACCGCGTTGAGCTCCTGGGCGCTGCGCAGGTCGTGGCCGAACGGCTTCTCGATGACCACCCGGCGCCAGGGGCGCACCCCCTCCGGGCCGGCCTCGGGGGGCTCGGCCAGCCCCGACCGCTTGAGCTGCTTGACCACGGTCGGGAACAGCTTGGGCGGCAGGGACAGGTAGAACGCGTAGTTGCCGCCGGTGCCGCGGGCGGCGTCCAGCTCGCGGACGGTGTCGGCGAGCCGGTCGAAGGCGTCGTCGTCGTCCAGTTCGCCCTGGACGAACCGGACGCCCTCGCTCAGCTGGCGCCACACGTCCTCGCGGAACGGGGTGCGCGCGTGCTCGCGCACCGCCTCGTAGGCCTGCACGGCGAAGTCCTGGTGCTCCCAGTCGCGGCGGGCGAAGCCGACCAGGCCGAAGCCCGGCGGCAGCATCCCGCGGTTGGCGAGGTCGTAGATGGCGGGAAGGAGTTTCTTTCGGGCCAGGTCGCCCGTGACGCCGAACAGCACCAGGACGCTGGGCCCGGCGATGCGCGGCAGTCTTCGGTCGAGGACGCTGCGGAGCGGGTTGGGCACCGCTCCCGGCATCACCGGTTCTTTCACGGTTCTCGCTCTTCCTGTCGAGAGTGGCCGGCGGGTTGTGACGCGTACCGCCCGCGCCCCGGCTCGGGGCGCGGGCGGGATGCCGTGGCCGTACGGGTCAGGCGGCCGACTCCAGCTTGGCGGAGAGCCCCTCCAGAAGGCTCTTCCAGGAGTCGATGAACTTGGTCACGCCCTCCTCCTCCAGGAGGCCGAACACCTCGGTGAGGTTCACACCGGCGTCCTCCAGGGCGGCGAAGTCGGCGCGGGCGCGGTCGTAGGTGCCCAGCACCGTGTTGCCGGTGACGTCGGCGTGGTCGGCGGTCGCGTCCAGGGTCGCCTGCGGCATCGTGTTGACGGTGCCGCGCGCCACCAGCTCGGTGACGTAGGCGGTGTCCGGGTAGGCGGGGTCCTTGACGCCGGTGGACGCCCACAGCGGTCGCTGCGGGGTGGCGCCCAGCGCCTCCAGGGCCTTCCACTCGGCGCTGGAGAAGACCTCCTCGTAGGCCTGGTAGGCCAGCCGGGCGTTGGCGATCGCGGCCCTGCCCAGCAGCGCCTTCGCCTCGTCGGTGCCGATGGCCTTGAGGCGCTTGTCGACCTCGCTGTCCACCCGGCTGACGAAGAAGGAGGCCACCGACTGGATACGGGTCAGGTCGTGGCCGTTGTCCCTGGCCAGCTCCAGGCCCTCCAGGAAGGCGTCCATCACCTGGCGGTAGCGGGCCAGGGAGAAGATCAGCGTGACGTTGACGCTGATGCCCAGCCCCAGCACGCGGGTGATGGCGGGCAGGCCCTCGGCGGTCGCCGGGATCTTGATCATCAGGTTGGGCCGGTCCACCAGCCACCACAGGGCCTTGGCCTCGGCGACCGTGCGCTCGGTGTCGCGGGCCAGGCGCGGGTCGACCTCCAGGGAGACCCGGCCGTCGACGCGGTCGGTGGCGTCGTAGACGGGGCGCAGGGTGTCGGCGGCCCAGCGGATGTCGTAGGCGGTCAGGAGGCGGACGGCCTCGTCCACGGCCACGCCGCGGCGGGCCAGTTCGGCCACCTGCTCGTCGTAGGCGTCGCCCTCGGCGAGGGCCTTGTCGAAGATGGTCGGGTTGGAGGTGACCCCGGTCACGTTGTGCGTGGACATCAGGGAGGCCAGGTTCCCGGTGCGCAGGCGTTCGCGGCTGATGTCGTCCAGCCACACGGAAACGCCCGCGTCGGCCAGGGCCTCAAGCGGCTTGCTCATGGTGTGTGCGCCTTTCCTCTCGCGGGGAGTGCGGGCCCCGCCGGACGGTTCCGGCGGGGCCCGCGACGTCAGCGTCCGGCCTTGGCGGCGCTGGTACGGACAGCGGCGACGACGGCCTCGGCGGTGATGCCGAACTTCTCGTACAGAGTCTGGTAAGGCGCGGAGGCCCCGAAGTGTTCCAGGGACACCGACTCGCCCGCGTCGCCGACGTAGGCGCGCCAGCCCAGGGCGATCCCGGCCTCCACGGACACGCGGGTGCGCACCGAGGACGGCAGGACCTCCTCGCGGTACTCCGGGCTCTGCTCCTCGAACCACTCCACGCACGGCATCGACACCACGCGGGTGGGGGTGCCGTCGGCCTCCAGCTCGGTGCGGGCGGCCAGGGCCAGCTGCACCTCGCTGCCGGTGGCGATGATGATCGCCGCGGGGGTGCCGCCGGTGGCCTCGGCGAGGATGTAGCCGCCCTTGGCGGCGCCCTCGGCCGGGGCGTACTCGGAGCGGTCCACGACCGGCACGTTCTGGCGGGTCAGCGCCAGGGCGGCCGGGCGGTCGGAGGTCTCCAGGACGCGGCGCCAGACCACGGCGGTCTCGTTGGCGTCGCCCGGGCGGACCACGTCCAGGCCCGGGATGGCGCGCAGCGACCACAGGTGCTCGACCGGCTGGTGGGTGGGGCCGTCCTCGCCCAGGCCGATGGAGTCGTGCGTCCACACGTAGGTGACCGGCAGCTTCATGAGCGCGGCCAGGCGCACCGACGGGCGCATGTAGTCGCTGAAGACCAGGAAGGTGCCGCCGTAGGGGCGGGTCGGGCCGTGCAGGGCGATGCCGTTGAGGATCGAGCCCATGCCGTGCTCGCGGACGCCGAAGTGCAGCACCCGGCCGTACGGGTTGCCCGGGAACATGCTGCTGGACCGGTCGAAGGGCAGGAACGAGGGCTCGCCCTTGGGCGTGGTGTTGTTGGACCCGGCCAGGTCGGCGGAGCCGCCCCACAGCTCGGGCAGCACCGGGGCGACCGCGCTCAGGACCGCGCCGCTGGCGCTGCGGGTGGCCACGCCCTTCTCGCTGGGCTCCCAGGTCGGCAGGGACTCCTCCCAGCCCTCCGGCAGCTTGCCGGACTGGAGCCGGTCGAAGAGCTCGCCGCGCTCGCCCGCGCCGCGCCGCCAGGCCTGGAAGTGGCCCTCCCACTCGGTGCGGGCGGTGCGGCCCCGGTCCAGGGCCTTGCGGGTGTGCTCGATGACGGCCTCGTCGACGTGGAACGGCTCGTCGGTCAGGCCGAGGATCTCCTTGGTGGCGCTGATCTCGTCGGGGCCCATGGCCGCGCCGTGGATCGCGCCGGTGTTCTGCTTGTTGGGCGCGGGCCAGCCGATGACGGTCCGCAGGCGGATGAAGGTCGGGCGCTCGGTTTCGGCGTTGCCCCGCCGGATCGCCTCGAACAGGGCCGGCACGTCCTCGACGTACTCCCCGGTGGCGGTCCAGTCGACCTCCTCGACGTGCCAGCCGTAGGCGCGGTAGCGCTCGGCCACGTCCTCGGTGTGGGCGACGCGGGTGTCGTCCTCGATGGAGATCCGGTTGTCGTCCCAGATCAGGGTGAGGTTGCCCAGCTTCTGGGTGCCGGCCAGGGCGCTGGCCTCGTGGCTCACGCCCTCCTGCACGTCGCCGTCGGAGCAGATGGCGTAGACGTGGTGGTCGAAGGGGCTGGTGCCGGGACCGGCCTCGGGGTTGAACAGGCCGCGCTCGCGGCGGGCCGCCATGGCCATGCCGACGGCGTTGCCGACGCCCTGGCCGAGGGGGCCGGTGGTGGTCTCCACGCCGGGGGTGTGGCCGAACTCGGGGTGCCCCGGCGTGAGGCTGTCCCACTGGCGCAGCGACCGGAGGTCGTCCAGGCCCAGGCCGTAGCCGGCCAGGTAGAGCTGGATGTACAGGGTCAGGCTGGAGTGGCCGGCGGAGAGCACGAAGCGGTCGCGGCCCACCCACTCGGGGGCGGCCGGGTCGTGCCGCATGACCTTCTGGAACAGCAGGTAGGCGGCCGGGGCCAGGCTCATCGCGGTGCCGGGGTGTCCGTTACCCGACTTCTCTACGGCGTCCATCGCCAGGGCGCGGACCGTGTCGACGGCGCGGCGGTCGAGGTCCGACCACTCCAGGGCCTGCGGGGTGTGGGCGTTCACGGACTCTCGTTTCTCCTTCTCGGGCACGTCCCTCGGGCGCGGGCGTGCGGTCGGTGTCGCATCGGTCGCCGGCACCGTCGCCGGGCATCCCCGACGGCCCCCGCCGGGGCGGGGCGTCAGGGGGAGCGCGGGGGTGACGTGCGATTGTGCGCGGCCGCCGGCCGGCGGATCCGGGGTCCCGGCGGGATGCGCCGGGGCGTGCGGGGCCGCTGACCGGTTCGGCCGACTTCGAGCCTATCGCCCGTAACCGGGGATGTCGTTGCCCGACACCGCACATCGCGGCCGGTGGGGCGGCGGGGGAGGGGCGCGTGGCGAGTGGCGGGGCGCGGGGGCGTGTGCGACCCTGCTGTCACCCGGCGCCGCCGCGGAGCGCAGTGAGGGGCCGAAGGACCTGGGACTTTCGCATCCGAGGGGGCTGGTCATCGGGCTCTGCGAACAAGTACTACAGTATGTCGTTGACGGGGTTTCCGCCGATCCTGACGCTTTCGTCGGTCCGCCCGACCCCGCGTGGCGAGCAGTGTCGAAGACCCTAAGAGTTGTCGAGGTATCCGCGTGTCTGAAACCGAGCCGGTGCCCCCCGTGGGAACGCGAGCGAGCCGTCCGGCCGTGAGGACGCGGTGACCCATGGCCCTCGCTGACCCCGCGCCCCGCACCACGTCCGACGCCGCACCGGAGGCCCCCCGCAAGGCCTCCTTCGGCGAGTACGTGCGCGCCTACGTGGCGCTCTCCAAACCCCGCGTCATCGAGCTCCTGCTCATCACGACGATCCCGGTGATGTTCGTCGCCGCCGGCGGCGTCCCCCCGCTGTGGACCGCCGTGTACACGCTGCTGTTCGGCACCATGTCGGCGGCCAGCGCCAACGCGATGAACTGCTACATCGACCGCGACATCGACCGTGAGATGCGTCGCACCCGCCAGCGCCCCGGGGCGATGGCCGTGGTGACCCCGCGTGGCGCCCTCGTGTACGGCCTGGTCCTGGCGGTCGGCTCCACCGTGGGCTTCGCCCTGCTGGTGAACCTGCTGTCGGCGGCCCTGTCGGTCTTCGCGATCCTGTTCTACATCTTCGTGTACACCCTGCTGCTCAAGCGCCGCACCGCGCAGAACGTGGTGTGGGGCGGCATCGCCGGGTGCATGCCGGTCCTGATCGGCTGGTCGGCCGTCACCAACAGCCTGGACTGGGCGCCGTTCGTGCTCTTCCTGGTGGTGTTCTTCTGGACGCCGCCGCACACCTGGACGCTGGCCATGCGCTACCGGGAGGACTACGCGCAGGCCAAGGTCCCGATGCTGCCGGTGGTCGCGGGCGACCGCCGGGTGCTGCTGGAGTGCGTCCTGTACAGCTGGGCCACCGTGATCGTTTCGCTGGTCTTCTGGCCGGTGGCCGGGACCACCTGGTTCTACGGGGCCGTGGCGTCCGTGCTCGGCCTGCTGCTGGTCTTCCAGGCCCACCGCCTGCTCCAGCGCTCCCGCGCCGGGGTGAGCGGGGCCAAGCTCAAGACGATGGGCTTCTTCCACCTCTCCAACGCCTACCTGGCGCTGCTGTTCGCGGCCGTGACGGTGGATCCGCTGATCGCCGGGCTGCTGGCCTGACCGGCCGGTGAGCACCTCCGCGGCGGCCTCCGGGGCTCCCCGGGCGGCGGGGGCCTCAGCGGAGCGGGCGCGCCTCGGCGAGGAAGCAGCCGAACACCACCGCGCGCACGTGGACCAGGGCCACCCCGGGGTCGGCGAACACCTCCGCCAGCAGCCCGTCGACCTCCCCGGCCCGCTCGACGGGCAGTTCCACCGTGACGCCCCCGCGGATGCGCCCACGGGCGTCGTAGGCGCGCAGCACCCGGAGGGACCCGTGCAGGCCCACCGGGTAGCCGCCGCCCTCCGGCCCGCCGCACGGGTCCCCGTGGACGAAGACCGGCCCGACCTCGTCGTAGGCGCCCGGGTCCACGCCCCGCTCCAGGGCCCAGGCCCGCAGCGGCGCGTAGGAGACGAGCATGATGCGCTCCCCGGCCCGGCTGCGGCGCAGGCAGCAGCGCAACGGGGCGCCGCCCTCGGGGTCGGCGAAGATCTCCCGGACGCGGCCGGCGTCGTCGCCGACGCGCAGCCGCTCCAGGACGTCGGGCGCGATCGCCCGGATCTCGAACGACGGGGCCGTCCGGGTGGTCCGGGCCTTCGGCGGCGCGGCCACCGGGATGGTCGGGACATTCGCGTTCATCGTGGTCATGGGTGGAGCATCCCCCGTCCGCGGCCGGGGCACCGGCGGTCATCGGACATCTCATTCGGGCGAACCGCCGTCCGCGCGGGTCCCCCTGACGGCCGGACTCCTGTCACAGGAGCCCGCTATAACCTCAGGCATGTCCACGACTTCCCCACACGTCACGGAGCCGATCTGGACCGAGGGTCCCGACGGTTACTCCCTGGCCATCGAGGGCACGGCCCTCGCCTGCCGCAACGCCAAGGGCAAACGGCTCAAGACGGTCCCCAAGAAGGTGCGCGAGTCCGAGCAGGCCCAGCGCCTGTCCGACGTGCTGCTGTGGCTGGAGCGCCACGAGCGCGACTGCGCGGCCCGCGTCGAGTCCTGGCTGCTGGGCTCCCTCCCCGTCCCGTCCGCCGTGCTGTCGCGGGTATGGGCCGACCCCTCCTGGCAGGGCCTGCTCTCCGACCTGTTCGTCGCCCCCGAGGGCGGCGGCGAGGGCGGGTTCCTGCGCGGCGTCGACGACCGGGGGCGCATCGGCGTGCTCGACCTGGACGCCGAGAGCACCTGGCTGGACGCCGACCGGGTCGTCCCGCTGCACCCCGTCCTCATCGAGGACCTGGACGACGTGCGCGAGTTCGCCCTGGAACTGGGCATCACCCAGCGGCTGCCCCAGCTCACCCGCCAGATCCACCGCCTCCCCGGCACCCTCGACGCCGACGCGACCCGGGTGGACGACTACGCGGGCGGGCGGTTCGAGCAGCTCCGCCACGCCGCCGGGCTGGCCCAGCGCCACGGCTTCCCCGTCCGCGGCGGCTACGCCACCTGCCGCGTCGTCGAGGGCGGGCGGCCGGTGCAGGCCCGGTACTGGATCGGCTCCGACGCCCCCGACTGGGAGACCGAGACCGGCCCCCTGGTGTGGGTGGACGACGACGAGCGCGTCCTGAAGCTCACCGAGATCGGCCCCGTCGCCTGGTCCGAGGGCGTGCGGATGGCCGAACTCGTCCACGCCGGCCGCAAGAACACCGAGGAGGAGAAGAAGTGACCGCCCCCAGTGAAGCCCTCCTCGACGCCGCCCTGGCCCCCCTGGACGCCGCCGTCGACGGACACACCGACACCGTCTCCGCCCGGGTGTACACCCACACCGCCCTGGGCGACCGCGCGGTCGTGCGCCTGGTGCCCGACGCCCTGGCCCCCGCAGAGGACTCCGCCATGGACTTCCTCGGGTTCGCCGGCGGCGGGCACTCCGAGCCCCTGGCCCTGACCCGCCCGCGCGGCCTGGGCTACCCCGAGTGGGCGCTCATCCACGACCCCGACCGGCGGGCGCGGGCGCTGGCCCTGGTCCGCCCGATGGAGAAGGCCGCCCGGCTGGCCGGGACCCGGCCCGGGCCCGCCTCCGACGAGTTCGCGCGCATCGCCGCCGAGGTGCCCATCCCGCACCTGCCCGCCTACTGGGAGCAGGCCGGGAGGGCCTTCCTGGCCGCGGGGAACGCCCGCACCGCCGCCGTCATGTTCGGCCGGGCCCGTGAGGCCGAGCAGGTGTACAGCCTGCCCGTGGACGAGGCCACCCGGCGCGAGTCGTTCCTGGAGTTCGCGTTCGCCGGGGCCCTCACCGTCAAGGCCCTGACCGCCCACGCCGCCGAGCTGTCCGGCCGGTACACCGCCGACCGCGCCTACACCGAGTTCCGCGAGCTGGCCGTGCGCCGCACCCTGGGCGGGCTGCCGCCGTGGACCGGCCTGCTCAAGCAGATGCGCTCCCTGGCCAAGGCCGCCGGGATCGACCAGGTGGAGCAGGAGCGGGAGCTGCTGCGGGAGCTGCTGGCCGTGCCCGCCACCTCCTCCGCCCCGGAGGGGTTCTGGAAGTCCGCCCGCGCCACCCTGGCGGCCCTGGGCCGGGATGACGCCGAGGTGGCCCGCGCCCTGCTGGGCATGTTCGTCGACTCCAGCGGCTACGAGGACACCGGCTTCCACGCCTGGTGGCTGGAGCTGCTGTCCGACGCCGGCTCCGTGGACCTGCTCGCCGACCCGGCCCAGGCCGTGCCCGGCGGTGCCGCCGGATGGCTGAGCCGCATGATCTCCCACACCCGCGGCTGGCGCCGGTCGCTGCCCGCCGGGTTCCTGGACCTGACCGCGCGCATCGCCGACCGGCTGCGCGCCGACGGGGTCCCCGTCGACCTCACCCGCACCGTCGGGTACTACACGGGGAACATCCCCGCCGACCTGCTCGACCTGTGCCTGGAACTGGGCGTCCCGGTCACCGCGGACACCGACCAGCGCGGCCTGGACCTGGAGACCTGGGTCGACCACCCGCGCGGCGGCCCCCGCCGCGACCTGCGCTTCCTGCGGGCGGACCCCGCCTGGGAGCCGCTGGTGGGCCGGGCCGTCGCCGCCTACAGCGGCGGGTACGCCCGGGGGCACGGCGGCCGCCGGGTGCTGGAGGACCTCCTGCCCTACGAGTACCTGCACCCCTACATCGGGAAGCGGCTGGACATCCTCACCGGAGCGCTGGGCGGCGGGCTCCTCCAGGTGAAGGAGGGCCTCCAGAGCCTGCGCAACGAGTGCGGGGGCGGGGTGTTCCGGGCCTTCCCCGAACACCTGGACCGGCTCGCCTCCCTCGACGTCGCCGACCTGCTGGCCGACACCCTCAACGCGGGGATCATCGACGAGTACGCCTGGCCCGCACTGGAGGAGGCCGCCCTCGAACTGGGCGCCCACGCGGGCGGGGGCGCCCGGCTGGCGGGGACCGCCAGCTGGCCGTACTACACGCTCACCTCGCAGGAGCGGACCATCGCGGTGGGACCACAGGGCCGTGTCGCCGAGCACGCCCTGGACCTGCCCAAGGGAGCGCACGAACCCATCGCGTTCTACGTCCAGGACCGGTTCCTGGTCGCGTACTCGCAGAACCACGACCGGTACGGCTACTGGTCCGACGCCCCCGGTGAGCGGCTCTCCTTCGACTACTCGTCGGTGGTCGACAGCCACACCTCGGTGTCCCGCGGCAACGGGTGGCGCTACACCCTGCCCAGCGCCGCCCAGCTGACCGCGGACGGCGCCCGCATGAACGGCGAGCGCGCGCTGCGCGCCGGGGACCCCGACGGCCCCCGGGACCGGCACGTGCTCTCCGACGGCCGGACCTACTGGGCCGAGCGGGATCTCCGGGACGGGCTGGTCGAGGTCGACCCCGCCACCGGGGCCCAGGGGCGCGTCAGCCTGCCGTCCTTCCTGGAGGACCTGCGGCTCGGGGCCGGCGAGTGGCTGCAGACGGGGCTGTCCAGCCTGGCGCCGCTGCCCGGGCCCGTCACCGGCGGGCCGCTGGGAGAGGCCGCGGGAGCGGCCGGGTTCGCGGTGGTGCGGGGCGACGGCTCCTACCGCGTCGTCTCCACCGGCGGCGACGAGCTCACGGTCCGGTTCGCCGGGGAGGCCCGGGGCCGCCCCCCGGCGGCCATCGGCCTGTTCACCGCGCCCGGCGGCGACACCCGCATGCTGGCCTCCGACAACGGCATCGCCCTCCTGGACTCCACGGGCGGCCAGATGTGGAACTGCCACACCGGCGGGGCCTGCGAGTGCACCGCCAAGTGGGGCACGCCGCACCTGCCGCCCCTGCAGTACTGGTACTTCATGGGTCCGCGCGACGCCGGGGCCTCGGCCCGCCTGCGCACCGTGCGCGGCGCCGACCTCAAGGACCTGGTCGCCGCCGCCACCGCCGAGCACGGCGCCGCCGCCGCGGCCCCGGTCCGCAGCCGGCGGGTCGTCGGGGCGAACCCCTCCCCGGCGCCGACGACCGTGTTCACCGTGGAGCAGAAGATGCCCCGCAGCCGGGAGGCGGCCCTGTCCGTCCTCTCCGGCGGCGACCGGAGCCCCGACACGGGCGTGGCCGACGGGGTCGTGGGCCTGACCGTCGCCGCCGTCCAGCTCCGCCGCGACCTGGACGGGTACCTCGAGGCGATCCGGAAGGTCCGGGAGGTCGTCCCCTCCGGTCCCGAGCCCGAAGCGCTCGTCGGCGGGCTCTGCCGGTTCCTGCCGAATCTGCGGCACGTGGGCGGCGACGTGCGCGGCCACATCGAGGCCACCTCCCGCTTCCTGCGGGGGGAGACCGGCCCCGAGGCGCTGGCCGCGCGGCCGCCCGCCGGTATCGACTGGTCCGGGCTGCCCGGGGCGATCGGGCTGCTGGCCTGGTCCGCGGCCTCACCGCTGACCGGTGAGGAGGAGCGCGCCGCCCTGGTGGACTTCCTCGCCCGGTGGGCGGGCACCGTGTTCGCCGACCCCGCCGTCGAACTCGACCTGGGGACCGCGGTCTCCGCGGACGAGCGCGACCCCGTCGCGGTGGGCGCCGACGGCGGCCGCCGGGTCGGCCTCGCCCTGGTCCCCGACCTCTCCGGCCGGCCCCGCGGCATGGAGGAGAAGCACGCCCAGTGGTTCGCCGAGGTCCGGACCGGGGACCCCCTTCCCCTGCCGGAGGGCCTGCGCGAGGTGGACCGCACCCGGACCGCCCCCGGCTGGGGCACCGCCGCGGCGATCACGGCGTTCCTGGCGGCCCTGGCCGAACACGGCCCGCTGACCTGGGACGAGGAGGCGGTCGAGGTGCTGGCCGAGCGCACCGGGCTGCCGCGGGAGGCCGCGACCCTGCTGCTGCACCAGCGCTTCAACGAGCTCGGGCTGCCCGCCGACCAGCGCAAGGCCATGGGGCTGACCGAGGCCCAGGTCTCGATCGGCGCCGAGGAACTCGCGGCGGGCGACGACCGCGACCTGTGGTGCGCGCTCTACCACGAAGCCCTGCCCGCCCCCGAGGAGACCGCCGCCCTGTGGTCCCCGGCGGGGGCGCGCGCCGCCGCCGAGCGGCTCGCGGACGCCTGGAACCGCCTCAGGGGCGCGCGCACGCCCCTGCCGCGGACCGTGCTGGACGCCCTCAACGCCCCCTGGCGCCCCGTCGGCACCACCACGGTGCGACTGCTGGCGGACCCCACCGGGCACCCCGCCCTGACAGAGGACGCGAGCAGCCACCTGGAGGTCGGGGAGAGGTACGGGCGCGTCGACGTCGCGCTCCGCCAGGAGCCCGAGCAGGCGGCGAGGCTGCACGACCTGCTCCGGGAGTTCGCCCTGCTGATCCCCTGGGCGTACGCCGAACTGCCCGCGGGCGACCCCGTCCGGGAGTCCGTCCCCGCCCTGCTCGAGGCGGTGCGCGCCCGCCTGGACGCCCCCGAACTGCTGCTGAGCGCGTTCACCACCTGGGGGGAGGACCACGACGGGCTCCTCGAACGGATCGGCGGCGAGGAGCGCCCGGTGCCCGGCAAGGCCGGGGCCTCGGCTCAGGCCCGCGACAACGGGACCGTGCTCGCCGTCCAGGCGCACTACTCGCTGCACCTGTTCTTCCGCCCGGCCCGGTTCGACGACGGGGTGGACGCCCGCACCCTGCGGGCCCTGATCGACAGCGGCGAGTACACCGTGTACGGCCACAACCAGACCGGGATCGTGGACCTGCTGCGCAGCCCCGGGTACACGGCGATCGCCGAGCGCATCGCCGCCGGCGCCCTGCCCGCGGGCGCACGCGAGTACGACCCGGCGGCCTGTGCGCCGGAGCTGCTGACCGAGGCGGCCGCGACGCTCGGGCTGTCCGACGACGCGGCCCGGCTGTACCTCCAGCTGCTCGCGGTCCTGGAACCCACCGACAAGAAGGTCCGCGCCTGCAACGGGTGGACCCCCGCCCGGCACAAGAAGGCCCAGGCCGAGCTGCTCGAACACGGCCTGGTCATGACCGCCAAGCGCGCCCGCGCCGGCCGCACGGTCTTCCTGCCCGGAGCGTGGACCGACATCAAGTCGGGGGCCGACCTGCCCTTCGAGACCTGGAAGGCGCCGCTGTACGGTCTCACCCGGGGCGAGCACGGTGTGTCGGGGCCGGTCCCCGGCCGCCACCTGCCCCCGCGCCCGGTCCCGGAGATCTTCGCCGAGGCGTGGCGGCGCACCCGTGAGGGCGACGCACCCGCCCTGTGAGCCGCGCCCCGGCCCCGGCGCGACCCGCCCGGGCCGGGGCGCCCTCCGCCCCTCCCCTCCGACCCCCGAACCGCAGACCTTTGAGGAGCCCGTGGTGCCCGAGCCCGCCACCGATGTGCAGATCGAACCCGCCGAGCGCAGCCACGCCGGCGAACTGGCCTTCCTGGCCGCCCACGACACCGGGCCGCGCCCGCCCGGGTGGGCGCTCACACCCCGCTCCGTGGTGACCTTCATCGCCGGCAGCGGCGGCGAGCGGCTGCGGCTGCCCGGACCCGTGGAGGGCCTGCCCGACGCGCTGGAGATCCCCGCCAAGTTCGTCGGCGACCGCTCCCTGGTCGAACGCTGCGTCGTCACCCTGGCCGGAGAGCGCGGGCTGCTCCTGGTCGGCGAACCCGGCACCGCCAAGTCCATGCTGTCGGAACTGCTGGCCGCCGCGGTCTGCGGCACCGGCGCGCTCACCGTGCAGGGCACCGCGGGCACCAGCGAGGAGCACCTGCGCTACGGCTGGAACTACGCGCTGCTGCTCGCCAAGGGCCCCGTCCCCGAGGCGCTGGCCCCCTCCCCGGTGCTCACCGCGATGCGCACCGGCCGCGTCGCCCGGGTCGAGGAGGTCACCCGCTGCCTGCCCGAGGTGCAGGACGCCCTGGTGTCGATCCTGTCCGACCGGCGCATGGCGGTCCCCGAACTGGGCGACGAGGGCACCTTCCACGCCCGGCCCGGGTTCAACGTCATCGCCACCGCCAACCTGCGCGACCGCGGGGTGTCGGAGATGAGCGCCGCCCTCAAACGCCGGTTCAACTTCGAGGTGGTGCCCCCCATCGCGGACCCCGCCGCCGAGGTGGCGCTGGTGCGCGACCGGGCCGGGGCCGCCCTGGCCCGCCACGGGCACTCGCTGCCCGTGGACGACGCCGTGCTGGAGGCGCTGGTCACCGCGTTCCGCGACCTGCGCTCGGGCACCTCGGCGGAGGGGTGGCCCGTGGAGCGGCCCACCACCGTGATGAGCACGGCGGAGGCGGTCGGCGTCACCACCTCCCTCGGGCTGCAGAGCGCCTACCTGGGCGTGACCGACCCGCTGTCGCTGCTGCCCGGCTACCTGCTGGGCGCCGTCCGCAAGGACGACCCGGAGGACCAGGGGCGGCTGCTCGCCTACTGGGACTCCACCATCCGCCACCGCGCGGAGAACGGCGCCCGCATGTGGCGCCGCCTGTACGAACTGCGCCACGTGCTGGGGGAGTGAGTTGACCACCTCCGCCGAGGCGCCCGGGGCCGTGCTGGAGGCGCTGGCCGGGTGCGCCGACCCCTTCCTGGTGGGAGTGCGCCACCACTCGCCGGTGCTGGCCGCGGCGGTGCCCGCGCTGCTGGACGCCGCCGACCCCGACGCGCTGTTCGTCGAACTGCCCTGGGAGGCCGGGCCGTGGCTGGAGTGGCTCGCCCACCCGGACACCGAGGCGCCCGTCGCCCTGGTGTTCGGCGCCGCCGACGGGGGCCGGCACGCCTTCTACCCGTTCGCGGACTTCTCCCCGGAGCTGGCCGCCCTGCGCTGGGCCCGTGACCGCGGCGTCCCGGTCCACGCCGTCGACCTGCCGGTCGCGGTGCCCGTCCCCGGGGAGGGGCCGGGCGCCGACACCGGGCTGTCGGGGGCGCTGCTGCGCGCCGCCGGGGTCGACGACGGCGAGGAACTGTGGGACCGCCTGGTGGAGTCCCGCTCCTACGGCGCCGACCCCGAGCGGGTCCGCCGGGCCGCGCTGGCCCTGGGCTGGGCCCACCGGGCCGCCGACCCCGGCGGCCCGGGCCCGCGCGACCGCGCCCGCGAGGCGTGGATGCGCCGCCGCATCGCGGAGGTGGGCGCCGCCCGCCCGGCCGCCGTCGTGGGCTCCTACCACGCCGCCGCCCTCCTGCCCGACCCCGCCCGGGACGCCCTGCGCCGCCTCCTCGCCGCCGGCTCCGCGGACCCCGGCGCCCCCTCCCCGTCCCCGGCGGCCGTGACGTCGGCCTCGCTGGCGGTGCCGGAGAGCCCCGTCGGGCTGCCCGACTCCGGAGAGGTGCCCCTCCCCGCGCCCGGGGAGCAGACCGGCGGTGTCGTCAGCGCCCTCATCCCCTACACCTTCGCCCTCCTGGACTCCCGGTCCGGCTACCCCGCCGGCATCCGCGACCCCGAGTGGCAGCAGGACGTGTACGCGGCGGGCGGCGCGCCCCGGCGGGTGGAGGAGGCCGCGATCCGCCGCCTGGCGGGGATCGGCGCCCGGCTGCGCACCGCCGGCCACGTGTGCGGCGTCCCCGACACCACGGCCGCCTACCGCCTGGCGCGCGACCTCGCGGCTCTGCGCGGCCTGCCCGCGCCGGGCCGCCGCGAGCTGATCGAGGCGCTCACCACCGCGCTGGCCCAGGGCGAGCCGCTGGGGCGCGCCCGCGCCCTGGCCCGCGCCGCCCGCGGCGAGCTCATCGGCCTCCGCCGCGGCCGAGCGGCCCCGGACGCCCCCGCCTCCGGGCTCGGCGTGCACGTCGCCGCCCTGGTCGCCCGGCTGCGCCTGCCCGGCCCCGCCGACGACCGGCGCGAGCTGCGCCTGGACCCCGAGCGCTCCCCGCTGGACCGCGAGCGGCACATCGCCCTACAGCGCGCGTCCGCCGCGGGCGTCGCCTACGCCGACCCGGTGCAGGGCGCCGGCCCCACCACCGACGGCGAGACCCTGGGCCGCACCTGGGAGGCCCGCTGGACCCCCTCCACCGAGGCCACGCTGGAACTGGCCGCCTGCTACGGCACCACCCTGGAGCAGGCCGCCCGCGGCCGCATCGCCGCCCGGCTGCGCGAACACGAGGGCGACCTCACCCCCGGGCTCGCCGGGGACCTGCTCACCCGGGCCGCCGAGTGCGCCCTGCCCGACCTGGTCACCGAACTGGGCGCCCGGATCCTCGACGAGGTGCTGCCCCGGGCCGGCCTGACCGACGCCGTCGCCCTGCATGACCGCGTCCAGCGGATCGCCGCCGGACGCGTCCCCGGCCTGCCCGAGGCCCCCGAGTCCCTGGTGCGGCTGGGCTCGCGGCTGGCCGAGGCCGCCATCGCCTCCGTGCCGGGGATGGCGGGGGCCACCGGCAGGGACGACGCCGTGTCCCTGCTGCGGGTGGTGCGGATGGTCCAGGACCAGGCCGCCCTGCCCGGCGCGGTCGGCCCCCACCGGCTGCTGTGGCAGCTGCGGACGCTGCTCGCCGAGGGCGGTCCGCTGGCCCAGGGCGCGGCCTCGGCCGCCCTGCTCCTGCTCGAGGCCGCCGGGCCCGGGGAGACCGCCGCCCGCCTGGCCGGGTGGGCCGACGACGCCTCCGACGGCACGGCCCTGGCCCGCCGGCTCACCGGCGCCCTGGTGGTGGCCGCCCCGGTGCTGGAGGCCGACCCCGCGCTGCTGGACACCCTCACCGAACGCGTGGAGGGCTGGGACGACGCGGGCTTCCTCGCCCGCCTGCCCGCGCTGCGCGAGGGGTTCGACGCCCTGTCCACCGCGGCCCGCGGCCGTTTCCTGGACGCGGTCACCGAACGCCTGGGCGAGGTGGACACCGACCTTTCCGTGCCCGCGGCCCTGGCCGCCGCCCTGACCGACGCGGACGGTGTCGCCCGCGCCGCCGTGGGCGCCCTCCTCCCGGCCCTCCTCCCCGGCCTCGCCGCCGCGGAGCCCCCCGCCGCCGCGGCGGCCCCCGACCCCCGCCCGCGGGCGGGGACCGGTTCCGGACCGGGCGCCCCGGCCGCGGGGGCGGACGGAGCCCCCGCGGCCGGAACGGCCCCCGGGCCCCGCGCCATCGGCGCCGCCGACCGCTGGCGGCTCGTGCTCGGCCGCGAACCGCACGGCGGGGGCGCCCCCGCGCGGCGGGCGGCCCGCGCCCTGGACGAGCTCTACGGCCACGGCCACGGCGAGGGGTCCCAGGACCCCACCGGCGGCCGCGGCCGCTCCGTGCCCGCCGCCCGGGAGTGGTCCGACGAACTGGAGGCCCTTTTCGGGGCCACCGTGCGCGAGGAGGTCCTGGGCCGGGCGGCCGAACGCGGCCGCACCGACGTCCTCGACCACCTGGACCCCGACACCGTCACCCCCTCGGTCGACCTCCTCGAACAGGTCCTCTCCCTGGCCGGGGCCCTGCCCGAGGCACGCCTGGCCCGGCTGCGCCCCCTGGTCGAACGCATCACCGGCCGGCTCACCGCCGAGCTCGCCCGCCGCCTGCGCCCCGCCCTGACCGGCCTGTCCGTGCCCCGGCCCACCCGCCGCCGGGGCGGCCGCCTGGACCTGGGCCGCACCGTCCGCGCCAACCTGCACACCGTCCGCCCCGGACCGGACGGGCCGCTGCTGCTCCCCGAACGGCCGGTGTTCGCCACCCGGGCCCGGCGCAGCGCCGACTGGCACGTGCACATCGTCGTGGACGTCTCCGGGTCCATGGAGCGCTCGACGATCCACGCCGCCCTGGTCGCCGCGATCCTGCACGGCCTGCCCGCGCTGAGCGTCTCCCTGACCGCGTTCTCCACCGAGGTCATCGACCTCACCGACCGGGTCCACGACCCCCTGGCCCTGCTGCTGGAGGTCTCGGTGGGCGGCGGCACCGACATCGGCGCGGCCCTGGCGCACACCCGCTCCGCGGTGCGCGTTCCCGGCCGCACCATCGTCGCCCTCATCACCGACTTCGAGGAGGGCGGGAGCCTCGGCCGCACCCTGGGCGAGGTCCGGGCCCTGGCCTCCAGCGGGGTCCACCTGCTGGGCCTGGCCGCCCTCGACCACGGCGGCGCGCCCGTGTACAACCGCGCGATCGCCTCCTCCTTCGCCGACGCCGGGATGCCGGTGGCGGCGCTGGGCCCGGAGGAGCTGGCGGCGTGGATCGGTGAGAAGGTGCGCGGTTGACCACCCTGGAAGGACCCACGATGACCGACCGGCCCCGGATCGCCCCCGAACTGCTCGCCGCCCTGGTGGAGGCGGCGCCCGCACGGGTGCGCCGCAAGCTCGACGCCGCGCCCCGCGCCGCAGGGGAGTGGACCTGGACCCGCGGGGACGGGACGTGGACCGTCGCCGCGGGCGGCGAGACCGTCACCCTCACCGGCGCCGACCTCACCGACCCCGGCCAGGCCGTGTGCACCTGCCTGCTCTCCCCGCGCTGCCTGCACCTGCTGTCGGCGGTGTCCCTGCTCGACACCACGGCCGACGACGGACCCGCCGACCCACCGGACGCCTCCGACGGGGAGCCCTCCGGGCCGTCCGCCGGCCACGACCCCCTGGCCGAACCCGTCGAGCCGGACGCCGCCGCCCGCGCCGCCGCCCGCGCGGCCTGGGACGCCGCGGCCCGCGCCCTGGCCCGCGGGGTGCGCGCCACCGGGGCCTCCGGCCGCGCCGAACTGCTGCGCGCCTCCGCCCTGGCGCGCGCCGCCCGCCTGCCCCGCCTGTCCGCCGCCTGCGTCGCCGTGGCGGCCGGACCGCGCGACCACCCCACCCCCGACTTCGACCTGTCCGCCTACACCGCCTCCCTCGCCGCACTGCTCGACCTGGCCTGGCGGCTGGGCGGGGGGCCCGAGGGGGAGCGGCCGGCCCCCACCCGGGCCGACGTCGGGGTCGGCCGGCGCGCCTACACGGAGATCGGGTCGCTGCGCCTGTACGGCCTGGGCTGCGAGCGCGTCGTCACGGCCTCGGGGTACGCGGGCGTGGTCACCCACCTGGTGTCGGTCGCCGACGGAGCGCCCCGGACGTGGAGCGTCTCCGACATCGCGCCCGGAGGCCCCGAACGGGCGGCCGCCGCGCACGGCGCCCGGGTCTCCTTCGGCGGGACCGCGCTGAGCCACCGGGACCTGGGGCGGGCCGCCCTCGTCGCGCAGCGCGTGGGCGCCAGCGCCGACGGCCGGCTCAGCGGGATGTCGGCCACCACGGCCGCCACCGCCGACGCCCCGCCCTGGGACGAGGGGCCCCTCGCGGCGCTGTGGGAGCGCCCGGCGGCCGAGCAGATCGCGGACGCGCTGGCGGCCCTGGCCGCGCCCACCCGCCGCAGCGGCGCCGACCTGGTCTTCACCGAGTTCACCGTGGTCGGGCCGCACCCGGAGGGCGCCGAGGCGACCGCGGGCGGCCGCACCCTCGTCCTGGCCGCCGACGGGGCCCGGGACCCGCTGCGCGCCCGCAACCTGGCCAGGCTCGCCCGGCAGCCGGGAACGGTGCTGCGGGTCATGGCCCGCCCGGTCCTGGAACGCCCGGGCCGCCTGGTGCCGATCACCGCCGACGGCCTGCCGGACCTGCCGCGGGCCCGCCGCGGCCGTGCCGACCTGTCGCTGGACACCCTGCGCTGGGCGGACCCGGAGCCGGCCCCGGACACGGTCCCGGCCGCGCCGGCGCCCCCGCCGCCGACCGCCTCCGACCCGGGGACGGCGGTGCTGGCCCGCGTGCTGAGCCGCCTGGCCGAGGCTGGCCGGGAGGCCGTCCCCGCCGACCCCGGGACGCGGCTGCGCGAGCGCCACCTGCGGACCGGCGCCGACCTGCTCACCGCGCTGGCGGCGGCCGCGCGCGAACGGGTGCGCACGGCGACGGGGGAGTCGGCGGCCCCGCCCCCGGACCGGCTCGCGCTGGCCTGGCTGGCCGCCTCGACCTACCTCACCGCGGTCCGCCACCGCCTGCACACCCTCGCCTGGGACCTGTGACCGGTGCCCGGCCCGGCGGCGCCACCGCCGGGCCGCGGGGGCGGTCGCAGGTCCGCGCCGGGGTCAGGGGCGGCGCCAGGCCAGCGCGGCGGCCCAGACGGCGGTGCCGGTCAGGACCAGCGCCAGGGGCACGTGCACCTGGAGGGGGCCGTAGGTGCCCAGCGCCGCCTGGGGGAAGCCCAACAGCAGCGCCAGCCCGCTGACCAGCGCCAGCGTCCGGGGGACCCCGCCGCCCCGGCCCGCCGAGTTCCAGTACCAGAGCGCCGCCGCCAGCTGGAGCACCGCCATCGTGTGCACCCCGAACGCCCCGTAGTAGTGCAGCGGCAGGGCGGCCGCGTTGAACGTCACCAGCTGGCCCGCCGTCGCCCCCTCCCACAGGATCGCGGCCAGGTGGGCCAGGGCGGCGACGCGCACCGCCCACAGCGGTGCCGGTGTCGCGGTGGTCGTGGTGGTCCTGTCCATGGCGGGCCTCTTCGTCTGTGCTCGGTACGGCCGACCCGCCCATTGTCCCCCCGCAGGGCCCCGCTTCCCCGCCCGGAGACGACACGGACGCCACACGTCCCCGGCCGGGTCCGGCCGCTTCCCGGGCCGCGAATCCCGCTACGATCGGTGCCCATGTCCCGTCTCGACAGCAAGGCCGTGCTCCAGGGCCGCCGCTCCCGCCATTCGATCACCCTGATCCTGGGGATCACCGTCAGCCTCGTCTGCATGGCGGGCATGCTCGTCTACCTGTGGCTCCTGGCCCTGGCGGGCGGCGCGGCCGCGGGCATCGACGGCGCCACCGGGTTCGTCGTCGCGCTCGTCGCCGCGGTCATCCCGGCCGGCATCCTGGTCCCGCTCATCCTCATGCTCGACCGCCTGGAGCCCGAGCCCGGCTGGGTGCTCTTCTTCGCGTTCGTCTGGGGCGCGGGCGTGGCCGTGGTGGCGGCCCTGCTGCTCAACACCTGGGGGTTCGCGGCGATCACCGTCCCGCTGTTCGGCCAGGAGGTGGGCGACTTCCTGGGCACCTCGGCGGTGGCCCCCCTGGTCGAGGAGAGCGCCAAGGGCGTGGTGCTGCTGATCCTGCTGTGGCGGCGCCGCAACGAGATCGACACGTTCACCGACGGCGTCGTCTACGCGGGCATGGTGGCGACCGGGTTCGCCTTCACCGAGAACATCCTGTACTTCCTCAGCGCCTTCTTCGACGGGACCCTGGTCGCCACGTTCGCGATCCGCGGCATCGTCGCCCCGTTCGGGCACCCGCTCTACACCGCGATGATCGGCATCGGCGTCGCCTACGCGGCCATGCGGCCGGGCTTCCTGCGCCTGCTCGCGCCGGTCGTGGGCTGGGTGTTCGCGGTCCTGCTGCACGGCATGTGGAACGCCTCCACCTACTTCGGCTGGACCGGGCTGGGCCTGGCCTACCTCGTGCTGTTCGCCGTGCTGGTGGGGGTCCTGGCGCTGGCCGCCCACGACCGCCGCGGCCAGGTCCAGGCGATCGCCCACTACCTGCCGCCCTACATCCCCACCGGGCTGGTCACCCCGGCCGACATCTCCATGCTCAGCACCCTCAAGGGGCGCCGCCAGGCCCGCGAGTGGGCGGCGCGCAACGCGGGGGCCAAGGGCCGCGAGGCGATGCGCGAGTACCAGCTCGCGGCGACGGAGCTGGCGCTGCTGCACAAGAAGCTGGACGCGGGGCTGCGCCGGGAGGACTGGAAGGTGCGCCGGGACGCGTTCCTGGCCCTCATGCACGTGTCCCGGGACGCGTTCCTGGGCCGCCTCCCCCAGCCGGTGGCGCCGGGCTGGGCGGAGCGGCCCACGGACTCGGGCTTCCTACGCCGCGCGGACTTCGCCCACGTCATCGCCCAGGCGCGGGCTCAGCAGGAGTACTCTCCCCGGCACGGTCGGTGAGGGCGTCCGCCCCGTCCGCCGGGGTCAGGCGGGTGGTGGCGAAGTACAGCCGGGAGATCGCGATCCAGGTCAGCGCCGAGCCCAGCACGTGCAGGACGACCAGGCCCTCGGGCAGGGCCAGCGCGTACTGGACGTAGCCCACGACCCCCTGGCCGACCACCACGGCGATCAGCAGCAGGGAGGCGGTCCTCGCGGGGCGGCCCGCCCCGGTGCGGAACGCCAGCACGGCGGCCAGGACGGCGCAGGCCAGGGTGAGCCAGGCCAGCGCCGAGTGGAGCTTGGTGACGGCCTCCAGCGCGAAGCCCCAGCGCGGCGCGGCGGCGTCGCCGCCGTGCGGGCCGGTGCCGGTGACCACGGTCCCGGCGATCAGCAGCAGGAAGCCGATGACGACCAGGCCGATGCTCAGGGTGTGCAGTATCGGGTTCACGCAGACACGCGGCGTGCCCTCGGGCTCGCGGGAGCGCACGTACAGCGCCACTGTGATGAAGACCATCACCATGGACAGCAGGAAGTGCGCGCCCACGGACGCGGGGTGCAGGTCGGTCCACACGGTGATGCCGCCGACCACGCCCTGGCCCAGGACGCCGAAGGGGACGATCGCGGCCAGGCGCACCAGGTCGCGGCGGCGCTGCGGGGCCCGCAGGAACGCCACGAACGTGATGACGGCCACCGCCAGCACGACGAAGGTCAGCGTCCGGTTGCCGAACTCGATGGCGGCGTTGAGCGCGGCGTGCCCGGTGTCGATCGGCACGAAGCTGTCGGGCGTGCACTTGGGCCACTCCGAGCAGCCCAGCCCCGAGGAGGTCACGCGCACGGTCGCGCCGGTGACGGCGATGCCCGCGTTGGCGGCGATGTTGCCCAGCGACCACAGGCGCAGGGACTTCGCGGTGGGCTCCCAGATGCTGCGGGCCAGCAGGACCAGGGCCAGCACGCCGGCGGCCGCGACGGCGATCTGCCATCCCCACAGGGGGACGCCGAGCAGGGCGATGTCCTCCGCCGCGAGCGGGGCGGGGGTGATCACGGCGGACGCCGCGGAAGCCGGGGAATCAGACATACGACAGAGCGTAGTACACGGCTCCGGGAGTCGTGACGCGCCCCCGCCGACGTGCGCGACCTGCGCCTACGGCGACTGCTCGGAGGTTCCGGAGGAGGCGGAGGTGCGGGTGGAGCCCGCGCTGGCGAGGATGACGCAGCCCACCGCCAGCCACTGCCAGACGGTGAGCATCTCGCCCAGCAGGACCAGGCCGACCAGGGCGGCGGCGGCCGGCTGCAGGCTCATCAGCACGCCGAACACCCGCGGCGGCATCCGGCGCAGGGCGTTGAGCTCCAGGGTGTAGGGGACCACCGACGAGAGCACGCCCACCGCCAGGCCGAACAGCAGCACCCGCCAGTCCAGCAGCGCGGCCCCGCCCTGGGCGATGCCCGCCGGGGCCATCAGCAGCGCGCCCACCACGCCGGCGATCGCCAGCCCCGACGCCCCGTCGAACCGCCGGCCGGTGGCGGCGCTGAGCAGGATGTACCCGGCCCACGACACCGCGGCCAGCACCGCGAACAGGATGCCGAGCGGGTCGAGGGAACCCGACTCCAGGCCCAGGGCCGCCACGCCCAGCCCGGCCAGGCCCGCCCACAGCAGGTCGACGCGGCGGCGCGAGCCCAGGACCGCGATGGCCAGCGGGCCCAGGTACTCGATGGTCACCGCGATGCCCAGGGGGATGCGCGCGAACGCCTGGTAGATGAAGAAGTTCATCGTGGCCAGCGCAACGCCGTAGCCGACCACCACCAGCCAGTCGCCGCGCGTGTACGCCTTCCAGGCGGGGCGCACCACCAGGCCGAGCAGCACGGCGGCGGTCAGCAGCCGCAGCCAGACCACGGCGGCGGGCGGCAGCACCTCGAACAGGTTCTTGGCCACCCCGGCGCCGGTCTGCACCGAGACGATGCCGATGAGCACCAGCCACACGGGCGGCACCGCATCCGCCGCGGTGCGCAGGGAGAACGGTGCCTTCGGTGTGGTCGGGGTGCCCATGGTCATTCATCCTATGTTTTGTGACTCGCGCTCCGGGCGCCCGCCCTCCCGTGCGGCCGCCGCGCCGTCAGGGGCGCGGGCCGGGAAGACCGCCGCCCACAGCAGCAGGCCCCAGGCCACCAGGGACACCGACGGCTGGAGCAGCGTCATCACCAGCCCGTACACCGTCCGCTCCGCCTGGTCGGTGACGGCCTGCGCCCCGATCCACAGGAACGGCAGCGCCGCCGCCAGCAGGTTCACCGCCAGCGCCGCCCAGACCGCTTTCGAGCGGCCCGGCCGCCGCCACAGCAGCAGCGCCCCGCCGACCACGAGCAGGAGCAGGGGCGGCCCGAGCAGGCGCACGGACATGAACCACGGGACTCCGAGGGCTTCCATGCGGGGACCCTACCGAGAACGCCCCGTGTTCCCCGATTCCAGGGGGAACACGAACGAAGGGAGCGAAACGGTATGACATGCTTCCTGATGGACCGTACCCCGCCCACTGGAGCCTGTTCCCCATGTCCCGATCCCGCCGCAGCGACGCCCCCCGAGCCGCAACGGAACGGTACATACCCCACTGGCCGGTGCTGGCCGGCGCCACCGCCCTGGTCCTCATCGCCGCCATCCTCGGCTACGTGGGCGGACTGTTCGCCTCCGACGGCGCGCGCGCCGAGGAGGGGGTGATCGCCGTCTCGGGCGTCCTGGTCCAGCCCGCGGAGCCGGAGGAGTCCCCCGAGCCCTCTCCGGAGCCCTCCGAGGAGCCCACCCACCCCGCGGGCATCGACCCCGAGACCGTCTACGTCCTCCAGAACGTGCACGGCGGCCGCGTCCTGGACGTCGCCCAGGCCGCCACCGGCAACGGCGCCGCGGTCCACCTGTGGGACCGGCACGACCAGGCCAACCAGCAGTGGCGGTTCGCGCCGGTCGAGGGCGGGTTCTACGAGATCACGGGCGTGGGCAGCGGGAAGGTCCTGGAGGTCCCCGCCGACGCGGCCGCCCAGGCCGCGGCCACCCTGCTCACCAGCACCGGGGCGACCAACCAGCACTGGACCGTCGTCGACGCGGGCGGCGGCGTCGTCCGCCTGGTCAACCGGGCCACCGGCCAGGCCCTGGAGGGCCAGGGCGGCGCCCCGGACAACGGGACCCCCGTGGTCCAGGCCCCCGACGGAGGGCACGCCTTCCAGCAGTGGCGGCTCGTCCCCCTGGGCTGAGCACGGCCCCTCCGCCGGTCAGGGCAGCAGCAGCCCGCGCACCGTCTTCCAGCAGGTCTCGTCGGCGGCGTTCAGCAGCCCCAGCACGTCCGGGCCCTGGTCGGGCCGGTAGGGCGTCCCGTCCGGCCGCCGCGACACCCCGCCCGCCTCGGCCAGCAGCAGCGCGCCGGGGGCGTGGTCCCAGGGCAGGGTCCGGTGGAACAGCAGGAAGTCCCGGGAGCCCTCGCACAGCAGCGGGTAGTCGACGGCGGAGCAGTGCGCGCCGCCGTCCACCCCGGCGAACCGCGGCACCGACGCCTCCACGTGCCGCCTGGCCTCCGGGGCCAGGAAGCGGGTGAGCACCGAGCCGCGCAGCCGCCCGGGGTCGGTCGGCGCCGGATCGCGGCGCAGCCGCGTCCCGTCGCGCCAGGCGCCCGCCCCGCGTTCGGCGGCGTAGGCGCGGTCCCACTCGGGCTGCACGATCCACGCCGCGACGGTCTCCCCGGCGTGCACCAGGGCCGCCATCACCCCGTACTCGCGGCGGCCCTCGACGAAGTTGCGGGTCCCGTCCAGCGGGTCCACCAGCCACACCACCGGTTCGGTGCGCAGCGCCTCCACCAGCGAGGGGTCGGCGGCCACCGCCTCCTCGCCCACCACCGGGGCGTCCACCAGCCCCCGCAGCCGGGCCGTGATGACCCGCTCCGCCTCCTGATCGACGACGGTGACCAGCTCGCCGGGGCCCTTCTCCATGACCTCGCCCTCGGACAGCGAGCGGGCCCGGGGCAGGATCACCTCGCGGGCCGCATCGCGCAGGATTCCGGTCACCGCGTCCATGTCGATCATGCCCGCCATCCTAGGACCGGGCCCCGACACGCCTGGTAGCCTGGCCCCGTGTTCCACCCCCGTGCGTAGACCGACACCGGACCGCCGCGCCCTCCGCGCCCGCGGTCCCTCCGGTGTCCACGCACGCCCGCGGCGCCCGCGCGCCGCCGCCCCCTGAGGGAACACACCCATGTCCTCGCCCCACGGGGCCGACTCCTACCGTGCCGTCCTGCGCACGCCCGGAGCGGTCCGCTTCTTCGCGCCCGCCATGCTCGGGCGCCTGTCCTTCGGCCTGCTGGGCCCGGCCCTGATCCTGTCCGTCACCGCCGCGGCCGACTCCTACGCGGTGGTCGGCGCGGCCACCGCCGCCTACGGCGCCGCCGCCACGGCCCTGGCGCCGGCCCGGGCCCGTCTCATCGACCGCCACGGCATGCCGCGCGCCCTGGTCCCGATGGCGGTCCTGGCCGCCGTCGGCCTGCTCGCCCTGGCGTTCCTGACCTGGCGGCCGGGCGCCCCCGCCTGGGCCCTGATCGCCCTGCCCGCGCTCATCGGAGCGGTGATCCCGCCGCTGGGGCCGGTCACCCGCACCCTGTGGAGCCGCCTCTTCCACGACCGCGACGGCCTGCGCCAGCGGGCCTACAGCCTGGACTCGGTCGTGGAGGAGGCGGTCTTCCTCGCCGGTCCGCTGCTGCTGGGCGCGCTGCTGCCGTTCGCGCCGCCCGCGGCCGGCCTGGCCGGGGCCGCCCTCCTGCTGGTGGCCGGGGCCGTCCCGCTGGCGGGCGCGCCCCTGGCCCGGCGGCGGCCGCGGGAGGAGGGGGACCCGGCCCCGGACGGCGGCCCGCCGCCCTGGCGGGCCCTGCTGCCCGTGATGGCGACGGCGGCCGCGCTGGGCCTGACCCTGGGCGCGGCCGGGCTGGTGCACGTCGCCTTCGCCGAGCGCCACGGCGGCGCCGCGCTGCTGGTGTGGTTCGAGGCGGCCCAGACCGCGGGCGGGGTCGTCGGCGGCCTGGCCTACGGGGCCGTGCTGTGGCGGCGGGGGCCGCAGGCCCGTCTCGCCGGACTCGGACTGGGCGTCGGGGCGGCGATGCTCCTGGCCGCGACCGCGTCCGGGCCGCTCACGCTGTGCGCCGTGCTCTTCGCCGCGAGCGTCCTGGCCACCCCGGCGATCACCACCGCCTACCTGGCGGCCGACGCGGCGGCGGGACCGGGGCGGGCGGTCCGGGCAGGCACGTGGGTCAACACCGCCTACAACGCCGGGGCGTCCGCGGGCGGCGCGGCGGCGGGCGTGCTCGTCTCCCTGGTCGCACCCGCCCAGGGCTACCTGGTCGCGGCCCTGCCCCTGGTGGCCGTGCCCCTGCTCGTGGCCGGGGCCGCGGTGCTCACTCCCAGCGGAAGAGGCGGGCGGCCAGCGCCCCGCCGGCGACGGCCCACACCAGGAGGACCGCGAACGAGCCCGCCGAGGGAAGGGAGCCGTCCGCCAGCACCGCCCGCAGCCCCTCGCTCAGAGCGGTGATCGGCAGCGCCGAGGACACCGCCTCCAGCGGGCCGGGGAACGCGCTGACGGGGAAGAGCACCCCGCCCAGCCCCAGCAGCAGGATGTAGACCAGGTTGGCCCCGGCCAGCGTGGCCTCGGCCCGCAGCGTCCCGGCCATCAGCAGCGCCAGCGAGCTGAACGCGGCGGTCGCCAGCAGCACCAGGGCGGCCGCCGCGGCCGCGCCGCCGAACGACACCGCCGGGGTCCAGCCCAGCGCCAGCGCCACGGCGCACAGCACCGCGACCTGGATGACCTGCACGCCCAGCACGGCCAGCGTCTTGGCGGCCAGCAGCCCGAACCGGGACAGCGGGGTGGCGCCCAGCCGCTTGAGCACCCCGTACCGGCGCTCGAACCCGGTGCCGATGGCCAGCCCGGTGAACGACGTCGACATGATCGCCAGCGCCAGGACGCCCGGGGTGAGCGCGTCCACCCGGGGGCCCTCGCCGACGTCCAGGACGGAGGTGAGGCTGAAGCCGACCAGCAGCAGCACGGGGATGACCATGGTCAGCAGGAACTGCTCGCCGTGGCGCAGCATCACCCGCAGTTCCATCCCGGCCTGCGCGGCGACCATCCGCCACATCGGCGCGGCGCCGGGGGCGGGGGCGAACGGGGACGCGGCCCCGTCCGCCGGGCGCGCGGCGCCCGGCGCGGGCGCGGCGGTGCTGGAGATGTGCTCGCTCATGATTCGCGCAGTTCCCTGCCGGTGAGTTCGAGGAAGACGTCTTCGAGGGTACGCCGTCGCACGCGCAGGTCCTCGGCCAGGACGCCGGCGGACGCGCACCAGGCGGTCACCGTGGCGAGGAACTCCGGGCCCAGCGCCCCGGGGTCGTCGGTGCCGATCACGTACTCGCTCCGGCCGCCCGCGCCGCGCGCGGAGGAGATCCGGGTCCCGGCGGGCAGTGCCTCCCGCAGGGCGTCGGCGTCGACGGGGGTGTCGGTGGAGAAGCACACCTCGCGGCGGCCCCCGGCCAGTTCGGCGGGGGTGCCCTCGGCCACGACGGCACCGCGGTCGATGATGACCACGTGGTCGGCGAGGCGCTCGGCCTCCTCCATGTGGTGCGTGGTGAGGATGACGGCCACGCCCGCCTCGCGAAGTTCGGCGACCAGGTCCCAGGTGGCCATCCGCGCCTGGGGGTCCAGCCCCGCGGTGGGCTCGTCGAGGAAGACCAGTTCGGGGCGGCCGACCACGGCGCAGGCCAGCGACAGGCGCTGCTGCTGCCCGCCGGACAGGCGGCGGAACGGGGTGCGCGACACCGAGGTCAGGCCCAGCCGCTCCAGCAGCAGGTCCGGGGACACGGGGGAGGCGTGGAAGGAGGCCATCAGGCGCAGCCACTCGGCCGCGCGGGCCCCGGTGGGCACGCCGCCGGACTGGGGCATGACCCCGACGCGGGGCTTGAGCGCGTCGGCGTCGGAGACCGGGTCCAGGCCCAGCACCCGCACGCTTCCGCCGTCGGCGCGGCGGAAGCCCTCGCAGATCTCGATGGTGCTGGTCTTGCCCGCACCGTTGGGTCCGAGCAGGGCGGTCACCGCGCCCCGGCGCGCCCGGAAGGTGAGGCCGGAGACGGCGGTGGTGGCGCCGTAGCGCTTGACCAGGTCGACGACCTCGACGGCGGCTGTGTCCATGGGCCCAGAGTCTACGTGCGCCCGCGCGAGGCCCTTCACCGCCCCGCGCGCACCGGGGCGGCGGGGCGGCGGCGCGCCCCGCGGGAGGAGCGGAGGGGGTGTCCGCATGATGGGATGGCGGTCTCATTCAGAGAGACGAACGGTCGGAGGTGGGATGACCTGCACTTTTCCCGGGCGGGCCCCGCTGCGGCGAACTCCCAGTTAGGCAAGCCTGACCTTGGTGACGAAGGGCATGAAAGCGGGTTTGCCACGACGGACTGATTTACGCCACACTGATGTTGTCAAAACCAGGAGCAGTCGTCGAGGGGAGGGATCGTCGTGCCCGACGCCGCCAACGTACCCCGCCCCCTGGCCGGGCCCGAACGCGGGGCCGAGACCGGCACCCGCGCGCGCGTGGCCCGGCTCATCCTGGAGCAGGGGCCGATCACCGCCTCCGCCCTGGGCGAGCGGCTCGGCCTGACCCCGGCGGCCATCCGCCGCCACCTCGACAACCTGACCGGCGAGGGCATGGTCGAGGCACGCGACGCCCGGCCCCCGGGCGGCCGACGCGGCAGGGGGCGCCCCGCGCGCGTCTTCGCCATCACCGAGGCCGGTCGCGACGCCTTCGTCCACGCCTACGACGACCTCGCCACCAGCGCGCTCCGCTTCCTCGCGGAGACCGCCGGCCCCGAGGCCGTCGGGGAGTTCGCCCGCAGTCAGGTCGCCGACCTGGAGAGGCGCTACGAGCCGCTGCTCGACGCCGTTCCACCCGAACAGCGCGTCCGGCTGCTGGCCGAGGCCCTGTCCAACGACGGCTACGCCGCCACCGCCGGCCGGGCGCCGGCCCCCGGAGGCGGCGACCAGCTGTGCCAGCACCACTGCCCTGTCGCCCACGTCGCAGCCGAGTTCCCGCAACTCTGCGAGGCCGAGATCGAGGCCTTCGCGCGGCTTCTGGGCACCCCGGTGCGCAGGTTGGCCACCATCGCCCACGGCGACGGTGTGTGCACCACGCACGTCACCCCCAGGGGTGACGACGGGGCGGGCGGGGACGACCACGCCCCCGCGCCCACCAGCGCCCGCCGCACGGCGGGCGGAGGATTGCAACACCACTAGGACGTCTGAGTCCAGGAGGAGTCCGCGCATGACGTCTATCGCGCATCCCGAACTCGAAGGGATCGGTAACTATGAGTACGGCTGGGCCGACTCCGACCAGGCCGGTGCCTCGGCCCGCCGCGGTCTGAACGAAGAGGTCGTCCGCGACATCTCCGCCAAGAAGGACGAGCCGGAGTGGATGACCAAACTCCGCCTCAAGTCGCTGAAGCTCTTCGACAAGAAGCCCATGCCCAACTGGGGCGCGGACCTGTCCAAGATCGACTTCGACAACATCAAGTACTTCGTGCGGTCCACGGAGAAGCAGGCCACCTCCTGGGAGGAGCTGCCCGAGGACATCAAGAACACCTACGACAAGCTGGGCATCCCCGAGGCGGAGAAGCAGCGCCTGGTCGCCGGTGTGGCCGCGCAGTACGAGTCCGAGGTCGTCTACCACCAGATCCGCGAGGACCTGGAGGAGCAGGGCGTCATCTTCCTGGACACCGACACCGCTCTCAAGGAGCACCCGGAGCTGTTCCAGGAGTACTTCGGCACGGTGATCCCGGCCGGCGACAACAAGTTCGCCGCGCTCAACACCGCCGTGTGGAGCGGCGGCTCCTTCATCTACGTGCCCAAGAACGTGCACGTGGAGATCCCGCTCCAGGCCTACTTCCGGATCAACACCGAGAACATGGGCCAGTTCGAGCGGACGCTGATCATCGTCGACGAGGGCGCCTACGTCCACTACGTCGAGGGCTGCACCGCGCCGATCTACAAGTCGGACTCGCTGCACTCCGCGGTCGTCGAGATCATCGTCAAGAAGAACGCCCGCTGCCGGTACACGACCATCCAGAACTGGTCGAACAACGTCTTCAACCTGGTCACCAAGCGCGCCATCGCCGAAGAGGGCGCGACCATGGAGTGGATCGACGGCAACATCGGCTCCCAGGTGACCATGAAGTACCCGGCCGTCTACCTGATGGGCGAGCACGCCAAGGGCGAGACCCTGTCCATCGCCTTCGCGGGCGAGGGCCAGCACCAGGACACCGGTTCCAAGATGGTGCACTGCGCGCCCAACACCTCCTCCACCATCATCTCCAAGTCGGTGGCCCGCGGCGGGGGCCGCGCCTCCTACCGGGGCCTGGTGCAGGTGCAGGAGGGCGCCCACAACGCCAAGTCCTCCGTCAAGTGCGACGCGCTGCTGATCGACACCATCAGCCGCTCGGACACCTACCCCTACAACGACCTGCGCGAGGACGACGCCGAGCTCGCGCACGAGGCGACCGTCTCCAAGGTCAGCGAGGACCAGCTCTTCTACCTGATGAGCCGGGGCATGGACGAGGACGAGGCCATGGCCATGATCGTGCGCGGGTTCGTCGAGCCCATCGCGCGCGAGCTGCCCATGGAGTACGCGCTGGAACTGAACCGGCTGATCGAGCTTCAGATGGAAGGAGCGGTTGGTTAAGTTGACCGGCCCGAGCATCGAACCCAAGGCCCACAGCCACGGCCTCGGGGACATCCCGTTCTCCAAGCTCGCGACCCACGGGTCCTTCGACGTGAACGACTTCCCCGTCCCCAACGGCCGCGAGGAGGAGTGGCGGTTCACCCCGCTGCGCCGCCTCAAGGGCCTGCACGACGGCAGCGCCGTCGCCGACGGCACCGACAAGGTCGACATCGACGCCCCCGAGGGCGTCACCGTCGAGACCGTCGGCCGTGACGACGCCCGTCTGGGCACCGCCGGCATGCCGGCCGACCGCGTCATCGCCCAGGCCTACTCGTCCTTCGAGCAGGCCACGGTGGTGACCGTCGCCCGGGGCGCCGCGCTGGAGCGCCCGGTCACGATCAGGCGCGAGGCCCAGGGGGGCACCCGCTACGACCAGTTCGTCATCGACGTCCAGCCGCTGGCCGAGGCGATCGTCGTCCTGGAGCAGACCGGCACCGGCGTGCGCGCCGGCAGCGTGGACGTCCACGTCGGCGAGGGCGCCCGGCTGACCCTGGTCAGCCTCCAGGACTGGGACCGCGACGCCGTCGACGTCACCCAGCACAACGCCCAGGTCGAGAAGGACGCCACGTTCAAGTCGATCGTCGTCACGCTCGGCGGCGACCTGGTCCGGCTCTCCCCGAAGGTGGCCTACAAGGGGCGCGGCGGCAACGCCGAGCTGCACGGCCTGTACTTCACCGGCGACGACCAGCACCACGAGCACCGCTCGCTCATCGACCACAACATCTCCAACACGCGCTCGCGGGTGGAGTACAAGGGTGCGCTGAGCGGCAAGGGCGCCCACGGTGTGTGGATCGGCGACGTCATCATCGGCGAGGGCACCACCGGCACGGACTCCTACGAGCACAACCGCAACCTCCAGCTCACCGACGACACCCGCGTGGACTCGGTACCGAACCTGGAGATCTTCACCGGTGAGGTGGAGGGCGCCGGCCACGCCGCCGCCAGCGGTCGCCTCGACGACATCCACCTGTTCTACCTGCGTTCGCGCGGCATCCCGGAGGACGAGGCGCGCCGCCTGGTCATCCGCGGCTACTTCCTGGAGCTCATCAACCGCATCCCGGTCGAGGAGCTCGCCGAGGAGATCATGGCCAAGGTCGAGCGGAAGCTGGCCGCGCATGAGTGACGCCGGTCGCTGGGTGAAGGTCGCCGAGCTCGCCGAGATCCCCGAGGAGGGGGTCCTCGGGGTCGAGACCGACGACGAGACGCCCATCGCACTGGTCCGGTCCGAGGGCGAGGTGTTCGCGCTGCGGGACGTGTGCTCGCACGCGGAGGTCCGCCTGTCCGAGGGCGAGGTCGAGGACGGCACCATCGAGTGCTGGCTGCACGGCTCCTGCTTCGACCTGCGCTCGGGGGCGCCGATCAACCCGCCCGCCACCCGGCCGGTCCCCACCTACGACGTGAAGATCGACGGCGACGACGTGCTCGTGTCGTTGGACGAGAAGAATTCCTGAGGCTGAAATGACGAAGTTCGAAATCCGCGGTCTGCGCGCCGACGTCCTGATCGGCGAGGACGAGCGCCGAGAGATCCTCAAGGGCGTCGACCTCACCATCAACTCCGGTGAGACCCACGCCATCATGGGCCCCAACGGCTCGGGCAAGTCCACGCTGGCCTACGCCATCGCCGGGCACCCGCGCTACGAGATCACCGACGGCGAGGTCCTCCTCGACGGCGAGAACATCCTCGACATGAGCGTGGACGAGCGCGCCCGCGCCGGCGTCTTCCTGGCCATGCAGTACCCGGTCGAGGTCCCGGGCGTGTCCATGTCCAACTTCCTGCGCAGCTCCGTCACCGCGGTGCGCGGCGAGGCCCCCAAGCTCCGCCAGTTCTCCAAGGAGCTGCAGGGCGCGATGAAGGACCTGTCCATCGACCCGGCGTTCGCCGCCCGCGGCGTCAACGAGGGCTTCTCCGGCGGCGAGAAGAAGCGCCACGAGATCCTCCAGCTGGAGCTGCTCAAGCCGAAGGTCGCGATCCTGGACGAGACCGACTCCGGCCTGGACGTCGACGCGCTCAAGGTCGTCTCCGAGGGCGTCAACCGCGCCAAGGAGAACAACGACCTGGGCGTCATGCTCATCACGCACTACACCCGGATCCTCAACTACGTGAAGCCGGACCACGTCCACGTCTTCGCCAACGGCCGCATCGCCGAGTCCGGCGGCTCCGAGCTGGCCGACACCCTGGAGGCCGAGGGCTACGAGCGTTTCGTGAAGGCGGGCGCATAACCCATGACCACGGTCCGCGAGTTCGGTGGGGCCCCAGGCCCGCTCGACGTCGCGGCGATCCGGAAGGATTTCCCGATCCTGTCCCGGACCGTCCGCGACGGGCGTCCGCTGGTGTACCTGGATTCCGGGGCGACCTCGCAGAAGCCCCGCCAGGTGCTGGACGCCGAACGTGAGTTCTACGAACGCCACAACGCGGCGGTGCACCGCGGTGCGCACCAGCTCGCGGAGGAGGCGACCGACGCCTACGAGGCGGCGCGGGAGACCATCGCCCGCTTCATCGGCGCCGACGCCGGAGAGGTGGTGTTCACCAAGAACGCCACCGAGGCGGTCAACCTCGTCGCGTACGCGATGGGCAACGCCGCCACGGCGGACGAGGGCCTGCGCCGCTTCCAGGTGGGGCCCGGCGACGAGATCGTCGTGACCGAGATGGAGCACCACGCCAACCTGGTGCCCTGGCAGGAGCTGTGCCGTCGCACCGGGGCCACCCTCCGGTGGTTCCCGGTGACGGACCAGGGCCGGCTGGACCTCTCGGACCTCGACACCCTCGTCGGCGAGCGCACCAGGGTGGTCGCCTTCACGCACCAGTCCAACGTGCTGGGCACCGTCAACCCGGTGGCCGACATCGTCGCCCGGGCCCGCGAGGTGGGGGCCCTGACGGTGCTGGACGCCTGCCAGTCGGTGCCGCACATGCCGGTGGACGTGGCGGAGCTGGGTGTGGACTTCCTGGCCTTCTCCGGGCACAAGATGCTCGGGCCCAACGGCATCGGCGTCCTGTGGGGGCGCCGGGAGCTGCTGGAGGCCATGCCGCCGTTCATCACCGGCGGGTCCATGATCGGCGTGGTCCACATGGAGTACTCCACCTGGGCCGAGCCGCCGCAGCGGTTCGAGGCCGGGGTGCCGATGGCGCCGCAGGCGGTGGCCCTGGCCGCGGCCTGCGACTACCTGTCGGCCGTGGGCATGGACCGCATCGCCGCCCACGAGCACACGCTGGTGGAGTACGCGCTCAAGGCGCTCTCCGACGTCGAGGGGCTGCGCCTCATCGGCCCCGCGGACGCCGTGGACCGCGGCGGCGCGGTGTCCTTCGAGGTGGAGGGCATCCACCCGCACGACCTCGGGCAGGTGCTCGACGACCGCGGGGTGGAGGTCCGGGTGGGGCACCACTGCGCCTGGCCGCTGCACCGCGCCCTGGGCGTGCACTCCACCACGCGCGCGTCGTTCTACCTCTACAACACCACGGAGGACGTGGACGCTCTCGTGGCGGCCGTCAGGGCCGCGCAGGAGTTCTTCGGAACCCGGGGCTAGGGCCCGCGTCCCGCGGACGGGTCCGGGCCCCGCAGACCCCGGACCCGCCCGCGACGGAACGCAGGGCGGAAGAACGACGAGGAAGACCCGCACATGCAGCTGGACGCGATGTACCAGGAGATCATCCTGGACCACTACCGGAACCCGCACCACAAGGGGCTGCGGGATCCGCACAACGCCGAGGCGCACCACATCAACCCCACCTGCGGGGACGAGGTGACGCTCCGGGTGGCGCTGACCCCGGCGCAGGGGGACGGAACGCTGGACGACCGGGCACTGGTCAGCGACGTCTCCTACGAGGGCATGGGCTGTTCGATCAGCCAGGCCAGCACGTCGGTGCTGACCGACCTGCTGATCGGGCGCACGGTGGCCGAGGGGATGCGGACCCTGGAGGCCTTCAACGAGCTCATGCACTCCAAGGGCAAGGGCGAACCCGACGAGGAGGTCCTGGAGGACGCGGTCGCGTTCGCCGGGGTGTCCAAGTACCCGGCCCGGATCAAGTGCGCCCTCCTCGGATGGATGGCGTGGAAGGACGCGGTAGCGCAGTCCCTGGAGAAGGAAGGCGTCTGATGTCAGCGAGCGAGAACGAGACCACGACGACCGAGGCCGCACCGGCCGAGGTCCCGCTGTCCCCCGAGGCCGAGGCGCTCGTCGAGGAGATCGGTGAGGCCCTCAAGGACGTCATCGACCCCGAGCTCGGCGTCAACGTCGTCGACCTGGGGCTGCTGTACGGGGTGAACGCCGACGACTCGGTGATCACCCTGGACATGACCCTCACCAGCGCCGCCTGCCCGCTCACGGACGTGATCGAGGACCAGGCCACCAGCGCGCTGGAGGAGTTCGAGCGCGAGGTCAAGATCAACTGGGTCTGGATGCCGCCGTGGGGTCCGGACAAGATCACGGACGACGGACGCGACCAGCTGCGCATGCTGGGCTTCAACGTCTGATCCGTCCGACGGCCGAACGGGCCGGGCACCCCTCGCGGGGTGCCCGGCCCGTCGCCGTGTCAGCGCGCCTTCTGGGTGACGGCCACACAGGCCAGGACCACGAGGACGGTGGGCAGGGCGCCGACGCCGGGCCGCTCGCCCAGGAGCAGCACCGCCCAGGTCAGGGTGAGCAGGGGCTGGACCAGCTGGATCTGTCCGGCCCGCGCGACGCCGATCAGGCCCATGCCCCGGTACCACGGGACGAACCCGCCGAACTGGCTGACCAGCGAGAGGTAGACCAGCCCGGCCACCGCCGAGGGGGTCGGCGCGGCCGGCTCCAGGACCAGGGCGGCTGCGGTGGCGGGCAGGCTGAGGGGCAGGGTGAGCACCAGGCCCCAGGCGATCACCCGCCAGCCGGGCATCGAGGCCGCCAGGCGGCCGCCTTCGGCGTACCCGTAGGCGCAGGCGAGCAGTGCGCCCGCCAGGAACAGGTCCCCGAGGCCGGGGGAGCCCCCGGTGCGGGCGAGGGTGAACCCGGCCACGGCCGCGGCGCCGACCCCGGCGGCGATCCAGAACGCGGGGGAGTGGCGGGTGCCGCCCAGGAGGGTGGCCAGGACGGCGGTGGTCACCGGGAGCAGGCCGACGACCACGGCGGCGTCGCCCGCGCCCGTGCTCCCCAGCGCCAGTGAGGTCAGCAGCGGGAAGCCCACCACGCAGCCCGCGCCGACCGCCGCCAGGGCGGGCAGCTGCGCGCGGGTGGGCAGCGGCGCGCGGACGGCGGCCAGGCATCCGGCCGCGATCAGCCCGGCGACCGAGGCCCGCAGCACGGCGGTGGTCCACGGGCCGAAGCCCTCCAGGGCCAGGGCGGTGGAGGGGAGGGTGAAGGAGAAGGCGACCACTCCGAGGAGGGCCAGGACGGCGCCGTGCGGAACCGCTACCGGAGAACGGGTGGTAGCGCTATCGTGTGCTTTCATGAACAAGGGTAGCAATGGCCGGGATCTGACCGAGACCCTGCGTCGGGAGTTCGAGCGCTACGCTCCCGGGGAACGGCTGCCCGCCAGCCGGACCCTGGTGGAGCGGCACGGGGTGGGGCCCGTGACCCTCTCCCGGGCGATGGCCCGCCTGGTCGCCGAGGGGCTCGTGGTCACCCGCCCCGGCGCGGGCTCCTTCCGGGCCGGCGAGCCGGTGCGCCGGCCCGTGCGGGACACCTCCTGGCAGGAGGTCGCCCTGGACGCGGTGCCCGAGGCGGGCGGGGTCCCGCGCGGCCCGGACGACTCCGGGTTCCTCGCCACCCTCGCCCCCGCCCCGGCCGGGGTCGTCCCGCTGAACGGCGGCTACCCGCACGCCTCGCTGCGGCCGGACCGGGAGCTGGCCGCCGCCGCGGCCCGGGCCGCCCGCCGCCCCGGCGTGTGGGGGAGCCCGCCGCTGGAGGGGGTGGCGGAGCTGCGCGACTGGTTCGCCCGGGAGATCGACGGGACCTCGCTGGACGCCTCGCACGTGCTGGTCACGGCGGGCGGGCAGAGCGCCCTGTCCACCGCGCTGCGGGCGCTGGCCCGGCCCGGGGCGCCGGTCCTGGTGGAGTCGCCGACCTACCCGGGCCTGCTGGCCATCGCCCGGTCCCTGGGCATGCGCCCGGTGCCGGTCCCGGTGGACCGGGACGGGGTGCGGGTGGAACTGCTGGTCGAGGCGTTCGCCGCCACCGGTGCCCGGGTGCTGGTGTGCCAGCCCCTGTTCCACAACCCGACAGGGGCGGTGCTGGCGCCCGAGCGCCGCGCCGGGGTGCTGCGCGCCGCCCGGGAGGCGGGCGCGTTCGTGGTGGAGGACGACTACGCCCGGCGGCTGGCGCACACCGACGCCCCGCCCCTGCCGCCGCCCCTGATCGCCGACGACCGGCACGGGACGGTGGTGCACGTCCACTCGCTGACCAAGGCGTCCTCGCCCGGGCTGCGGGTGGGAGCCCTGGCGGCGCGCGGGCCGGTGCTGCGCCGGCTGCGCGCCGTCCAGGTGGTGGAGTCCCTCTTCGTCCCCCGGGTCCTCCAGGAGACGGCCCTGGAACTGGTGGGCTCCCCGGCCTGGGGGCGGCACCTGCGGGCGCTGGCCGAGGGGCTGACCCGGCGGCGCACGGCGGTGGCGGCCGCCCTGCTGGAGCGGGCACCGGCCGTGGAGCAGGAGTTCCGGCCGGGCGGCTACCAGGTGTGGGCGCGCCTGCCCGACGGCACCGACGAGGACGCCGTCGCGGAGGCCGCGCAGCGGACCGGGGTGAAGGCGGCGTCCGGCAGGCCGTTCTTCCCCGGGGAGCCGCCCGCGCCGTACCTGCGCCTGGCCTACGCCGGCACCTCGGGGCCGGAGGAGGCCGCCGAGGGGGCGGTCCGGCTGGCGGCGGCCCTGGACGCCGCCCGGGGCCCGGCCTAGAAGGGGCGGCGGGCGCCGGCCGGGTCAGCCAGGGCGTGCACCTCGGCGGCGACCTCCTCGGGGCCCTCGACGGTGCGGCCGAAGGGCAGCCGGACGTCGTGGTCGCCGTCGGGGCCCTCGAAGCGCAGGGTCAGGCCGTAGCGGTCCACGCCCAGGGGGCGGGGCGGGACCGGGGGGACGTCCCCGGGGCAGACCTCGGCCAGCGCGGCGAGCAGGTCCGGGTGGTCCTCCTCCAGGTGGCGCAGCCAGGGGCCCTCCCAGCGGCCCAGCGGGTCCGGCCGGGCCCGGAGGAACTCGTCGTTGCCGAGCAGGTGGCAGCCCTCGGCGTCGGAGTGCACCACCAAGTAGGGGTCCATGGCGACCATGGTGCGGCCGTGGCCGATGTCGAGCAGGCGCTCGTCGGGGTCGTCGCGGATCAGCCGCAGGGCCCGCATGCGCGCCGTCGCCTCGTCCAGCGCGGTGAGGGTGCCGCTGATCCACAGCAGCGAGCGCGTGGGGTCGCGCAGCGCCACCGCGCTGGTGTCCGTGAACTCGACGGTGGCCGCGGTGCGCCCGCGGGACATCTCGTCCAGCAGGTGGTGGCGGTCGGGGAGCAGCAGGCTCACCGTGCCGCCGGGGTGTACGTGGCAGGCCGGGTCGACGAGGTGGAGGGTGCCGCTCTGGGTCGTGACGGTGGCCGGATTGGGCCGGGCCAGGACCGCTCTGGCGCGTTCGGCCGGGGAGGGGGCCGGGTGCCGGGAAGTATGCAGGGGAACCACCTCAACTAGGCTTAGGTAAGGCTAACCTACAAGAACGGTGAGGCGGGAGGAAAGTCCCGGAGGGTAAAAAACCAGGCCCCCGGTCGGGTGACCGGGGGCCTGGGCGGTGGTTCTAGTGGGCGGCGAACAGGCCGGCGCGCAGCTCGCCCGCGATGTCGTTGTCGCCCCGCCGGGTGAGCAGCTCCACCAGGGACTGCGGATCGGTCGGGGCCCGCTCGTCGCTGTCGGTGATCCGGCGGGAGAGGATCTTGAGCGCCTCCTCGGTGGAGGACGGCGCCGTGTAGCCGCTCAGGTGCAGCGCCCGCGCGGTCGGCGAGTAGTTGCTCAGGTCGGTCGCCGGCAGTTTGCGCGCGTCCAGCCGGTCGCCCGACACGGTGATGAAGACGCGGTCGCCGGGCTGGGCGGCCTGGCGGCGCAGCAGCGGCCGCAGCGAGTCGAACGCGGGCTGGTCGCGCCAGACCAGGACCAGCAGGTCCGCGCCGGGCGCGGTGAGGCACAGGAGCCGTCCCGGCTGCAGGCCCAGGTGGGTGGCGTACCCGGCGGGCACCGCCACCGGGGCGCCGTTGAGGTGGTCGGCGGTGATGTCGATGCGGTGCCACCACCGGCCGTCGGGCGCCCGGAAGCAGCGGGCCGCCATGGCCGGGCCGCCCGGGACCGGCCGCGCCGGGGCGACGGGCGGTGCCATCGGGGCCGGGGCGGGCGGCGGCTGCTCCGGCGGCGCCGGCATCCGCAGGCCCGCGGGGGCCGCGAACGGGGCGGGCGCGGGGCGTACGGGCTCCGGCGCCGGGCCGTCGGGGCGGCGGCGGATCGGCAGCCCGTTCTCCGTGGTGGCCCCCGAGTCGTCCGCGGTGTGCCCGGGCTGGCCGCCGGGAGTCTCCATCGGCACCGACGGGTCCACGAGCACGCGCCCGTCCTGCAGGCTCACACCGGGGGTGCTGAGCAGCCAGGCGCGCAGCTCCTGCTGGCGGATGCCGATCCGGCCCAGCCGGATGCCCGCCTCGGTCAGGCCCGGCCCGTCGGCCAGCAGCTCGCGGGTCTGCCAGCGCAGCCGGCCCGGGTCGTCGGCGATGAGCCAGCCGTTGTGCATGCGCCGGTCGGTGAACAGGGTGATGACCACCCGCCACAGCGGCGTGCTCAGGGTGGGCACCTCCACCGGGTGGTCGGGGTGGGCGTTGATCAGCCGGTCGATCGTGGTGGCCGTGCCCAGCTGCTCCGACAGGTCCCGCAGGTGCTTGGTGATGGGTGCGCCCTCGGGCGAGTTCAGCCAGCGCAGCAGCCGCTCCTCGACCTTGCGCTGGGCGGCGCGGATGTCGGTGACGTCCACGGCGATCTGCTCCGACAGCACCCGGATGCTGATGGGGTCGGTGGCGAACAGGCGCTCGGCGGCCACCGTCCGCTCCAGGTCGGGCCAAGAGCGGAACATCTCCTCGACCATGTCCACCAGGGGGTGCTCGCCCAGGGCCGGGGCGGCCGGGCGCTCCTCCTGCTCGGGGCGGTGCTTGGGCGGCCCGAAGCTGGGTCTGCGCAGGGTCCGCCCGGGACCCAGCAGCGAACTGCGGAACTGCGAGCGCAGATCGCCCACGCCGTTCCCGGCCGAGACCTCGGCCTCCAGCGCCGCCCCCGGGATCATCGCGGCGGAGCTCACCATGGCCATCGGCACCGGTTCGTGCCCGCCGACGGCGACCGGCAGGGGGACCTCCTGGTGCTCCTCGTCGCGCTGGGCGCGCAGCGCCCGCAGCGTGCGGATGGCCCGGGTGGCCGGGGTCTGCGGCGGAGTCGGGTCGCCTCCGGCGCCCCCGGAGGCCGAGGCCTGGTCGGAGCCGGTGGCGGTGGTCAAGTAGTCCAGGGCGCTGCGCACGTGCTCGGGCGCGGTGTCGGGCAGCCAGTGCGCGATGGTGCGCACCGCCTCCAGCATCAGCGCGGGCGAGGGGGCGGGGCCGCCGGGCAGGTCGCCGCAGGGCTGCAGGGCCCGCCAGGCCACGGTGCTCACCACGTCCATCACGCGGCAGTCGCCCAGGGGCCAGGAGCCGATCTCCTGGGGAGGGCTGGAGATGAGGTGGTCCCAGTCGCCGGCCGTCGACAGCACGACGCTGCGCACCGGCTCGGCGAGGTCCTCGCAGTGCACTTCCTGGGAGCGCAGGTTCGGCAGGAACTCGGCCAGGGGCACGTGCGCCCACTGCTCCACGGCCAGGCGCGCGATCCCGTGCGCCAGCCAGGGCGGACCGGCGATCTCCAGGACCCTGGCGACCGGCAGCGAGTGCCACCAGCCGTCGATCAACCGGTCATGGTGGAGTAGTGGAGCCACGTCCGGCGACCTCGACCACCGCAGCGCGGGTGCGAGGTCGACGAGGCAGATCGGAGAGACGGCGTTCATCCGCTGGGGACCTCGACCTCCTGGTGTCTGCACGTGAATTGGGGAGGAACCGCACGGGCCTTCGGTTCGATGCACCACAGTACGCGCCCTTCACCCGCTGGGGGGACCCGTCCGGAGGACGGGCGGGGATGCCAGGGGTGGGCACGGCGGCCGGGGGACAGGGGTGCCGTGAGTACTTCTCGGAGATCGTACGTCCCTTGACGCCACATGGGTACCCCCAGGCCGTCCCGGTCCGGGCGGAGGGCGCCCCGGCGGCGGGCCGACCGTCTCCCCGGTACGGGAACGGCGGTACATGCGGCTGCAAGAATATGTGATCCACCTCATAAAGGACATTCGGCTCTTCCGCCGGTGTGCGGCCGTTGTTGTTCACGGAGCCTTCACGCCTGCTCCCCGTTCCCGCAACGGGGGAGGACTACCGGAGACGGAGGATGCAGGCGCGCCCCACCAGCGCGTTCGGTGACCGGCACGCCTTCGTCGGTCCCGGGTATGCTGGATGGGCACTGTCCTCGCCCGAACGACCTTCGAGCCGGGTGGCCGCCCCGCGGCCGCAGGGGTCGACGGTGTTTCGGAGACGGGGGGCGACCCACCGCGACCCGTACCAGGATTCCGTACCCGCGCACCCTACGGCGCCCAGTCGGCGTGGGACGGTCGAGCCGGATGATTGGTTGACGTGACAGACCTTGAGATGAATCCCCCCGTGACCGCTCCCGCGCGCAGACCGGAGCCCATCCGGTCCTATGTGGCGATCGGTGACAGCATCACCGAGGGGATGGAGGACGACAGCGGTCCCGGCGGCCAGTACCGCGGTTTCGCGGACCGGCTCGCCGAGCACCTGGGCCAGGTGACCGCGGACTTCCGCTACGCCAACCTGGGTGTGCGCGGCCGCCGTATGAAGCACATCTTCGGCGAGCAGCTCGACCGGACCCTGGAGTGGAAGCCCGACCTGGTCACCGTGCTGGCGGGCGGCAACGACGTGCTGCGCCCGGGCACCCACCTGGACGACCTGGCCGAGGAGTTCGAGCGGGGCATCCGCCGCCTGCGCGACGCGGGCATCCGCACCGTGATCCTGTCCGGTCACGACACCGGGTGGATCCCCGTGCTGCGCTACTACCGCGGCCGCATCGCCGTGTTCAGCATGCACATGCGCGCGATCGCCGAGCGCACCGGGACCGAGATCGTCGACATGTGGGCGCTCAACGCCCTCACCGACCCCCGGGCCTGGAGCGAGGACCGGCTCCACCTCAACGGCACCGGCCACCAGATCGTCGCGGCCCGCATCGCCGACCTGCTGGGCTTCCCGATGGGGCCGCGCGAGTCGTGGACCGACCCCTGGACCACCCCGCCCCGGCAGCTGCCCGCCATCCTGCGCCGCCGGGAGAACCGCCGCTGGGCCCGCCAGTACCTGGTGCCGTGGCTGCGCCGCCGGGCCATGGGCCGCTCCTCGGGCGACGGCCTGCTGCCCAAGCGCCCCGAGCTGGACTACCTCAACGACGAGGCGTCCCGCGAGCGCATCGCCCGCGCCATCGCCGAGGGCCGCTCCCCGCTGCCCCAGGTGGAGGAGGCCTCCGAGCAGCCGACCAACAGCCCCTCCGGCGTCAAGGGCCCCGAGCCCCTGCGCTGAACCCGGCCGTACACGCCCCGCCCCGGACCCCGGCGCGGGGCGCCGCCGTCCCCGGGCCCGTCCGCGCCCCTGCCCCCGTCTTCGGGCGGACCGGCGGGGTTCCGGAGGCCCGGAGGAGACGGTCGGGAGGAAGGGCCGCGGCCGCGGGCCGTCCGTCGAGGACACCGACGCGGGACCGAAGGGCCCTGCCTCTGAAGGGCGCCGGGTGAGGCGGCGGTGCTTCGGACACCGGGCCCGCGGGTCCGAAGGGAGACGGCCTAGCTGCGGGAGAGGGACTGGATGAGGTCGCTGATGTGGACCACGCCCAGGCACTGCCCGTAGGTGTTGACCACCACGAGGTCGTCGTAGACGCGTTCGGTGTCCTGGCCGGCGACGCGCAGCGCGGCGATCGCCGACATCCACGCCGGGACCGTGCGCGGCGACTCCGCCAGCCGGATCGCGGGGCGCTTGGCGTGCAGGGCGTGCCCGTAGCGCCCGGTCACCGACAGCAGGAACCGGGTCCGGTCGATCACGCCCACCGGCCGCTCCCGGTGGTCGATGAGGATCGCGCTGTTGAGGGCCTTGTCGTCGGTGAAGGCCTCAAGGATCTGCTCGGCCGTGGTGTCGGCGTCGAACCCCACCGGCGGGACCATGAACTCGGTGACCCGCGGGCCCTCGTCCCCCGCCCGCTCCTGCCCGGCGGTCGGCTCCGGCACCGGGGTCACCCGCTCCCCGGGCCGCCAGGCGGCGTCGGCGAAGAACGGGCCGGTGCCCACCTTCACGCCGCAGCGGCGCAGCCGCACCACGTCCTCGGCGGTGTCCACCCCCGCGGCCATGGCGTACACCCCGCTGCCGCGGCCGATCCGGGCCAGGCCCTCCACCACGGTGGCGTGCCGCTGGTCGGCCGCCACACCCGAGACCACGCCCGGGTCGATCCGCATCAGGAACGGCGCCGCCTCGACGACCAGGTCCGGGCGCACCATCGCGGTGCCGAAACCGCACCGGAAGCCCGCGCTGCGCAGCCGCGCCACCCCCGAAACGACGATCTTGCGGGGCAGGTCGGCCAGCTCGGCCCCGAGCATGAACGTGATGTCGCGGGGCCGCCGCCCGGCCCGGCGCAGCAGGCTGTCCACCAGGTCGACGAACCCGTTGCGGGCCATCAGGGTCCGCGCGGGCAGCGGCAGCACCAGCGGGAGCAGGCTCTCGGTCCCGGCGGACTCGCGCACCAGGGACAGCAGCCACTCCGCGATGGCCTCCATCTCCTCCGGAGGCATCTCCAACGGGCCGGCCCCGGTTCCGGCGGGGGCGGGGGAGATGATCTCGACGGCCACGATGGCGCCCGAGTCCAGGTCGACGATCGGCTGGAAGCCGAACGGCGTCCGGTCCGGACGGGGAGCCGGTCCGGCCGTCCGGGGAGCTGTCACCGTGGGGGCCCGGTGCGAGTGCGCTGTGGTCACCTCTCCATGGTGACGATACGCCCTGCGTACCTGAAGGCGTTTTCGCGGCTGTTCAGCTCACCTTCACGGGCCGTTGGTCGGGTCCTCCCCCGACAAGGAGAAGGGCCCCGCCGGCAGGCGGGGCCCCGTGCGTCCGCGGACGCGGTGTCACCGGGTCAGGCCCGGCGGAACACCAGCGCGACGTTGTGGCCGCCGAACCCGAAGGACTCGTTGATCGCGGCGACATCGCCGGAGGGCATGTCCCGGGGCTTGTCGCGGACGATGTCCACCGCCACCTCCGGGTCCAGCTCCTGGATGTTGATGGTCGGCGGGATGCGCCCGTCGTGCAGCGCCAGGATCGTGGCGATCGACTCCACCGCGCCCGCGCCGCCCAGCAGGTGGCCGGTCATGGACTTGGTGGAGGTCACCGCGACCCGGTCGGCGGCCGCACCCAGCGCGGCGCGGATGGCGCGGGTCTCGCCCACGTCGCCCGCCGGGGTGGAGGTGGCGTGCGCGTTGACGTGCACGATGTCCTCGGGCGCCAGGTCGGCGTCGGCCAGCGCCTGGGTGATGGCGCGGGACTGGCCGGCGCCCTCCGGGTCGGGCTGGACGATGTCGTAGGCGTCGTTGGTGTAGCCGACACCGGAGGCGTGCGCGTACACGCGGGCGCCGCGCTTGGCGGCGTGCTCGGCCGACTCCAGGATGACGATGCCCGCGCCCTCGCCCATGACGAAGCCGTCGCGGTCCTTGTCCCAGGGGCGCGACGCCGTCTGCGGGTCGTCGTTGCGGGTGGACAGGGCGCGCATCGACGCGAACGAGGCGATGTTGAGCGGGTGGATCGCGGCCTCGGTGCCGCCCGCGATGACGATGTCGGCGCGGCCGGCGCGGATCATGTCGACACCGTTGGCGATCGCCTCGGCGCTGGAGGCGCAGGCGCTGACCGGGACGTGCGAGCCGGCGCGGGCGGTGTACTCCAGGCTGATGGCGGCGGCCGGGCTGTTGGGCATGAGCATGGGCACGGTGAACGGGGAGACCCGCCGCCAGCCCTTCTCACGGAAGGTGTCGTACTGCTCCAGGATGGTCAGGATGCCGCCGATGCCGCTGGAGACCACCACGCCCAGGCGCAGCGGGTCCACCTCCGGGGAGCCGGCGTCGGCCCAGGCCTCGCCGGCGGCGATGAGCGCGAACTGCTGTGTGCGGTCCAGCCGGCGCAGCCGGGGCTTGGGGAGTTTCTCCGAGGGTTCCTGCGCGATGCGCCCGGCGAAGTGCACCGGGAGGCTCTCGTGCCACTCCTCGGGCAGCGTGCTGATGCCGGAACGGCCGTCGAGGAGCGCGGACCATGTGGTCGCGACGTCCCCCCCGAGCGGGGTGGTGGCGCCGAGGCCGGTGACGACGACATCGGTCTTTGCCATGATCCGATCGCCCTTCGTGGGTCGGTCCCGGCTGCGGGGCCGGGCGTGGCGGATGACTGGGGTGGTCCGGCGGAGTGGGCCGGTCGGGTCGCCGGGCCGGATCATCGGTCCCCGGCGACCCGGACGATCACTTCTGGATGAAGGTGACGACGTCCTGGACCGTCTTGAGGTCCTTGAGCTGCTCGTCGGGGATCTCCACGCCGAACTTGTCCTGGGCGGCGACGGCGATCTCCACCATGGACAGCGAGTCGATGTCGAGGTCGTCCACGAAGCTCTTCTCCGGGGTGACCTCGGAGGGGTCGGTGCCGACGATCTCCTCGATGATCTCGCCGAGGCCTTCCAGGATCTCCTGCTCGCTGAAAGTCTTCTGCTCGCTGGAAGCCATGTTCTTCTCCTTGCGTGTGTTCTGTGAACGGGGATGCGGTCCGGATCTTCGGCCGCGTGCCTCAGGGGATGCGGATCACCTGTGCGGCATAGACCAGCCCCGCGCCGAAGCCCAGGGTGAGGACGGTGCTCCCCGACGGGAGCTCCCCGCGTCCGATCATGCGCGACAGCGCGAGCGGGACGGACGCGGAGGAGGTGTTGCCAGCGGTGACGATATCGCGGGCCACGAGTGCCTGGGGCGCGCCCAGCTTCTTGGCGATCGACTCGACGATCCGCAGGTTGGCCTGGTGCGGGACGAAGGCGGTGAGCTCCTCGGGGGCCACCCCGGCGCGCTCCAGCGCCTCCAGCGCGGTCTTGTAGAGCTCGGTGGTGGTCCAGCGGAAGACCGCCTGGCCCTCCTGCCAGAGGTACTTGTGTTCGCGCAGGTGGATCTTGTCGGCGCGCTCGCCGGAGGAGCCCCACACCACCGGGCCGATGGCGTTGTCCTCCGAGGCGGAGACCACGGCCGCGCCGGCGCCGTCGGCGAAGATCACACAGGTGGAGCGGTCCTCCCAGTCCACCCAGTCGGAGAGCTTCTCCGACCCGATGACCAGGACGTTGCGGGAGCTGCCGCCGCGCACCATGTCGGCGGCCACGCCCAGGGCGTAGCAGAACCCGGCGCAGGCGGCGTTGAGGTCGAACGCGCCGGGGGCGACGATGCCCAGCCGGGCGGCGACGGTCGCCGCGGTGTTGGGGATCTGGTCCTGCGGGGTGCAGGTGGCCACGATCACCAGGTCGATGTCCTCCGGGGACAGCCCGCCGGCGGCCAGGGCCTTGCCGCCCGCGGCCACGGCCATGCTCGCCACGGTGTCCTCGGGCCCGGCGATGCGCCGCTCCTTGATGCCGACGCGGCTCTGGATCCACTCGTCGCTGGTGTCGACCCGTTTCTCCAGGTCGGCGTTGGTGACCACCTGGGCCGGCTGGTACTCGCCGAAGGAGCGGATGGCCGCGCCGCCGGGGATGCTCGGGGTGGGGAACATGGGTCAGCCTTCCTGGTCGGTGCCCGCGGCGGAGGTCCCCGCGTGCTCCTTGATGAGGACGCCCGCGCGCTCGATGTCCTCGGGCGTCTTCACCGCGAGGAGGTCGACGCCGCGCAGGGCGCGCTTGGCCAGACCGGTGAGCGTGCCCGCGGGGGTCAGCTCGATGAGGGCGGTGACGCCCAGATCCGCCAGGGTCCGCGTGCAGGCGTCCCAGCGCACGGGGGAGGAGATCTGGGTGACCAGCCGGTCCAGGTACTCCTTGCCGCCCTCGACCACCGCGCCGTCGGCGTTGGACAGGATCGGCACCACCGGGTCGGAGGGCGACAGCAGGCCCGCGGCCGCGCGCACCCGCTCCACGGCCGGGGCCATGTGCTCGGTGTGGAAGGCGCCCGCCACCGACAGGGGGCGCAGCCGCGCCTTCTCCGGCGGGTTCTCGGCGAAGGCCGCCAGCTGCGCGGTGGTGCCCGCGGCGACGATCTGGCCCGAGCCGTTGTCGTTGGCCGGGGTGAGCCCCGCGGCGGCGATGGCCGCCAGCACCTGCTCGCGGTCACCGCCCAGGACGGCGGTCATACCGGTCTCGGTGCGGGCGGCGGCGTCGGCCATGCCGCGGCCGCGCTCGGCGACCAGGGACAGGGCGTCCTTGGGGGAGAGCACACCGGCCACCGCGGCGGCGGTGAACTCGCCGACGCTGTGGCCGGCGACGGCGTCCACCAGGGAGGCCTCCGCCGGCAGGGCGGGGGAGGGCGAGGTCAGCGGGCTCAGGACCGCCGACGCCGCGACCAGGCCCGCGGCGACCAGCAGCGGCTGGGCGACGGCCGTGTCGCGGATCTCGTCGGCGTCCGCGGTGGTGCCGTAGCGCACCAGGTCGAGCCCGACGACCTCCGACCACGCGGAGAGCTGGTCGGCGACGCCGGGCAGCTCGAGCCACGGGGAGAGGAATCCGGGAACCTGGGCACCTTGGCCGGGAGCAACGATTACAAGCACGACATCCACCTTGCCCTGTAGGAGATCACCGGTTGGAGGGGGAGGCACACGAAGTTCCCTCGGGGGTGCTTGTGGGAACCCCACAAACCCGTGTTCGACGTGTGTCCACAAGCCCGCAGGCCGGTGAGAGGGGTCACCCTCCGACCGTACATCCCCGCAGCCCGGGGGCTCTCCCGCCGCGGTCCGGAGGGCTTCAGCCCCGGAGCGCCGGGGTGGACCGCAGCCCCCGGGGGCGGGGGATGCGAACCTAGAGGGGTGAACACCGATGAGAACGCCGGGACCGACGAGCAGGAGCGCGTCCGCGCCGAAACGGTCCGCCGCCTGGAGCGCTCCATGGGCGCCCTGGGCACCGCCGCCGTCGCCCGCATGGAGGAACGCCTCGGCTGGTTCCGCCGGATGTCGGCCCAGGACCGGTCCTGGGTGGGCCTGGTCGCCCAGTCCGGCGTGGCGGCGTTCGTCGACTGGTTCCGCAACCCCAGGCGCGGGCGCCCCGCCATCACCGTCGAGGTCTTCGGCACCGCTCCGCGGGAGCTGACCCGGTCGGTGTCCCTGCAGCAGACCGTCGACATGATCCGCGTCGTCATCGACGTCGTCGAGGGCCAGGTCGACGAGCTGGCCGCGCCCGGCGGCGCCCAGCAGCTGCGCGAGGCCGTGCTGCGCTACACGCGCGAGGTGGCGTTCAGCTCCGCCAAGGTCTACGCCCGCGCCGCCGAGGCCCGCGGGGCGTGGGACGCCCGGCTGGAGGCGCTCATCGTCGACGCCCTGCTGCACGGCGACCGGGAGGACGGGCTCCAGACCTGGGGGTCGGCGCTGGGCTGGTCGCTCACGCCGGTGATCACGGTGGCCGGGGAGATCGCCGAGGGCGACGACGCGACCAAGGTCCTGGACGACCTGCGCGCCGCCGCGCGCCGCCTGGGGCACGACGTCCTGGCCGGCACGCAGGGCCGCCGCGTGGTCGTGGTGGTGGGCGTGGGGGAGCGCTACCCGGCCGAGGACCTGCCCGGCGCCGCCGCCGAGCCGCTGACCGGGCTGTTCGGCCCGGGGCCGGTGGTGGTCGGCCCGGTCGTACCCGACCTGCGCTCGGCCGGGGCGTCGGCGCGGGCCGCCGTCAGCGGGCTGCGGGCCGCGGTGGCCTGGCCGGACGCGCCGCGCCCGGTGTCGGCCGCCGACCTGCTGCCCGAACGGGCGTTCCAGGGGGACGCCGAGGCGCGCGCCCAGCTGGTCCGGGAGGTGTACCTGCCGCTGGCCGGGGCCGGGTCACCGCTGCTGGACACCCTGTCGGTGTACCTGGAGCACGCGTCGTCGCTGGAGGCCACGGCCCGCATGCTGTTCGTCCACCCCAACACGGTGCGCTACAGGCTCAGCCGGATCGCCGAGCTGACCGGGCACACGCCCTCCGACGGGCGGGGCTCGTTCGTGCTGCGGGTCGCCGTCGCGCTGGGACGACTCTCCGAGGCCGCCGACGGTTGACATGGGATGTGTCATTCATCCCTGATCGGCCGCGACCCTGTCCTCCGGGGAACCCGGGACGTAACCTGATCGTTAGTCCGCCATGCGTGCGCCCTTATCCGAGTTTCACCTGCGCCGGGTATGTCTATTACTGCCCGTGTGCGCCCGGGGACCGCATGAAAAGGGATAGCTTTGTAACGGTGAAGCGCGAGGTCCTCCCGGTCTGAGGGCACTCCCGGGCGGGGACCCGCGCACACCGTCGGGTCACGACGTTCTTGGGGGGTCAACGCTGTGGTCGAACGGCCGAGGAAGTGGTCCTGGACCGACAATCCTGTGACCGAGTTCGTGCTCCAACCGACGCAGGAGGGCGAGCTGCGCAGACGGGTGCTCTTCTGGCTGCCCGCACCGCTCCTCGCGGTCGGCCTGGTCGCCCTGTTCGTGGGCGGCTCGTTCTCGGCCGCGGGGTGGACGATCCTGCTGGCGACGAGTGTGGGCGTGGGCACGCTGCTGATGTCCCTCATCGTCCAGCCCACGCCGCTGCCCGAGGGCCTGGCCCCGCCGGTGTCCGCCCGCCGGGCGCTGCACCGGTTCCGCCAGTTCACCGGGCTGCGCATCGCGCTGGCCCTGTCCACGACGGCGATCGGCGCCGCCGCGGCGCTGGTGGGCGGCGGGCTGTACCCGCTGCTGGCCGCCCTGGCCCTGGCGCTGCCGCAGATGCTGCTGGCGATGCCCACCTTCTTCACCATCACCCGTGCCCGCCGCGCCATGGAGGCGTGGGGCACCACCGCCTACCTGTGGCACGCGCTCTCGCGTCCGGCCAAGGTCACCTGGCCGATCGCCACCCCGGCGTACAGGGCCTGGCGCTCCCGCCGGGCCGAGCGCTCCCGCGAGTCCATGCGGCAGAAGCTCGCCGAGCGGGCCTGGCGCAAGGCCGTCCGCGAGGAGACCGAGAACGCCGAGGAGCCGGAGGTGCGGGCCGCCAACGAGCGCACCGACCTGCTGCGCCCGGTGGTCCCGCCGACGGCCCCGCCGGCGGCCGGAGCGGACGAGCCCACCGAGGTCGTCCCGCACCTGGGCGCCGACACGGCCGGGGACGCCCCCCGGGCTACCGAGGAGGACGGCGAGGAGCCCACCGCGGCCCTGCCGCACCTGACCGAGGTCGAGCCGACCGCGGTCCTCCCGCACCTGGGCGGCGACTCCGCCGCGGAGGACGGGGAGCCCGGCGCCGGGACCGAGGACGAGGCCGAGGAGAAGCGCGGGGCCTCCGGGCCGCGCGCCACCGTCAACCGGGCCGCCCGGCAGTTCATCGAACGCGGCAGCGGGGCCCTGGGCCTGGCCGTCCGCAAGACCCGCCGCGGCCACTCCGCCACCCGGCCCCACCCGCACAAGCCCTGACCCGTTCCGGAGCCGCCGCCCCGACCCCGCGGCCCGCTCCGGATCACGGCCCCGTCCCGCCTCCCGCCGCCCCGCCCCGCGGCAGCACCCCCGGCGCGGGCCAGCGCCCCCGGACCAGCCGCCACAGCCGGTTGCCGCTGTCGGCGGCGGGCAGCTCCGACCAGGGGCCGCGCGGACGCAGGACCACCACCTGCCGCACCGCCCGCAGCAGGGAGTACAGGCGCAGCCGGTCGGTCAGCCGCGGGTGCGCGAACAGCTCCGGGTAGTGCAGGGCCAGCCCCTCCAGGAGTTCGGGCCGCCCCGGTTCCCCGGCGAGCGCCGCGGTGTCGGCCCGCTCCACCGGGGCCCGCAGCTCCAGGTCGGGCGGGCCAGCCCGGACCCGCTCCCAGCCCAGCAGCGTCGGCGCCCCCTCGTGCCACCACAGGTCGGCGGGGCGGGCGCAGCCGTGCACCGGGCCGTGCGCGGCAGGATCGTCCACCACCGGGGCCGCGTCGGCCAGGGTGGTGACCATGTCCCGTGCGGCCGCCAGCACGCCCCTGTCGACACCCGGCAGTTCCAGTGCGTGGTCCACCAGGGCCAGGCCCCGCTCCACCGGCAGCGGGACGGTGTCCGCGCCGACGGGCGGCGCCGGGCCGCCGGGGGAGGGCTCCGGGCGGGCGGCGAGCACCGCGGCGACCTCGGCCGGGGGCGACCAGGTGTGCAGGGCGCGCAGGGCGGCGGCGTACCCCCGCACCGCGGAGCGCCGTCGGGCCGCGTCCAGGGACGGCCAGGCCTCGTGCAGCGGGCGGCCCGGCGGCCGCCGCGTCACCGAGTAGGCCAGCGGCGGGCCGCCGTCCGCCGCGCGGCCGTGGCCCAGCGGTTCCGGGTGGGGCACCTCCGCCGGCAGGTGCCGCAGGACCAGCGCCTCCCGGTCGACCCGGTCGAGGCCGCCGCCCCATGCCACCCGCAGGACGACCGGGCCGAGGAACAGGTCGTCGAACGCCCACACGTCCTGGGAGCCGCCGCCCAGCCGCCGCGGCGGGGCGTGGAAGGCGAAGCGCAGTCCGCCGGCCTCGGCGGCGCGCGCGAGCCGGTCGATCCGGTCGGTCCATTCGGGGGAGGGCGGGGGCACAGGGGGCCTCTCGTGGTCGGGGGCCCCGGTGCCGGGGGCCGGGCCGGGGCGCGCCGCGGGTCGTCCCCGGGTCACACGTCCACGGTGGAGTGCACCTCGGGCAGGGCGTCGGGCCCGCCCTGGACCACGTGGTACCAGCGGGCCCGCGCGGTGCGCCCCTCGAAGGACACCTCGCCGATGGTGTTGCCGAAGTAGAGCCCCGAGGAAAGCCGCCAGCGCAGCGGTGAGGACGGCACCCGCGCCAGCCACGTCATGATCCGCCCCGCCAGGTGCACGGGCGCGCTCGCCGACAACCGGGCCATCCGGCGGAAGTTCGACGGCAGCCGGTTGCACAGCGGGGAGGACACCAGCTGGAGGATCCTCGACCCGCCCTCCCCCACGTCCCGGTGCCGGGCCGGCGCGGTGTAGGAGAAGTGGACGTCGCCGCTGAGCAGCAGCACCGACGCCGGGGCCGGACCGCGCTCGCCGCGCGCCACCCGGCCCACGGTGTCCGCCAGCCGCTCGAACGAGTACCGGAAGGCCCCCCAGTGTTCGAGGTCCAGGGCCTGGCGCAGCCGCTCGGCGGGTCCGCGCAGCCACCCGCCCCAGGCGCCCGCGCACACCGCCTCGTTCCAGGACTCCAGATGGTGCACCGCCGGGGGCAGCAGCACCGGGACCGTGGAGGCCACCACCACGTGGTCGGGCCCGCCGGTCAGGTGCTCGTCCAGCCAGGCGTGCCCCGAGGCCCCCAGGATGGACCGGGAGCCGTCCGACGGGTCGCCCTCGCCCAGGGCCCGGCCGCACCGGGTGTCCAGCATCAGCACCCGCACCCCGCCGATGTCGTGGCGGTGGCTCCACCGGTAGGACTCCGGCTCCTCGTACGCCCGCAGCGCGAACGCGTCCACCTCCTCCCCGGCGTCGACCCGGGCGGCGCGCACCCGCGCCCACAGCGGGTCCTTGTCCCTCTCCGCGGGGGAGAGGTTGCCCAGGTGCTGGTAGACCCAGTAGGCGCCCAGCCCCGACGTGATCCGGGTGCGCCACCAGGGGCGGCCGTCCATCGTGCGCCGCCAGGCCGCCGAGGTGTTCCAGTCGTCGCGGATGTCGTGGTCGTCGAACACCATCAGGGCCGGCACCGTCGACAGCAGCCACCGCACCTGCGGGTCGCTCCACGCCTGCCGGTACAGCTCGGCGTACTCGTCGAAGTGGACGACCTCGTCCTCGGGGCCGTCGCCGCCCTCCCCCCGGCGCCCGCGCAGGAACGCGCGCATCGGCTCCTGGACCTCGTCGGCGTACACCTGGTCGCCGATGAGCAGCATCACCAGGTTGCCCTCCACCGGCTCCGCGGCCAGCCGCCGGGCCGTCGCCCGCAGCAGGTCCGGCCCGTAGCGGACCACCCCCTCGGGGGTGTCGCCGGTGGGCGTGCGGCACGAGCCGTACAGCAGCCGGGTCGGGGCGTCCGGGTCGAGGGTGCGCAGCGTGCTCGGCGGGAACGCCGACCCCGGCTCCGGCCACACCCGCTCCTCGCCCAGGAAGACCTCGTAGGGCGTCGCGGAGCCCGGTTCCAGGCCCGTGACCTCGCACACCGCGAAGTGGTGGCCGTGCACGGTGAACGTGTCCGCGACCGCCGTGACCCCGCCGTCCGCCACCACCCGGACCCGGCCGGGCGCGGACGTCTGCACCCACACGGTCGCGGTGGTCGTGCCGACATGCCGCAGCACGGGTCCCAGCGGTAAAGAGGCGGTCACCGTTCTCCCTCGTTTCGGGCGGGTTGGCACACGTAGTGGACGAGTATGGCCCCTCCCGGACCGTATCGCCATCCACAGGCCGAAAACGGGATGGTTGCACGACGGCCCCGCCTGCGCGAAGGTGGCGCTATGCGGACACAGATCCTGGAGTTGCACACCGGCGGATCGGAGAGCATCACCGACATCACCCGCCAGTGCGACGAGTTCGTCGCCGACCACGGAGGCGACGGCCTGCTCAACGTCTTCGTGCCGCACTCCACCGCGGGTGTGGCGATCATCGAACTCGGAGCGGGCTCCGACGACGACCTCCTGGCCAACCTCGACGACCTGCTCCCCGCCGACGACCGGTGGCGGCACGAGCACGGGACGCGGGGACACGGCAGGTCGCACGTGATGCCGGCCTATATCGCACCGCAGACCACCGTTCCGGTGTTCTCGGGCCGCCTCGGACTGGGAACATGGCAGTCCATCGCGGTGGTCGACCTCAACGTGGACAACCCCGACCGCACGGTCCGGCTGTCCTTCCTCTCCTCCGGGTGAGCCGAGGGGCCGGCCGTCGGCGGGAACACGTTGACGGACGGGCCCGCTAGCGTGTGAACTAGGCCATCAGCGATGGTCGCGGCACACGTGACGGGCGGGGGAAAGGCCCGGCATCGTTGTGACAACTGCTTCGTGCAGGCAAGATTGAGAAAAACCATCTGTGGAGGAGAACTTTCGTGAGCGCGACCGCGGGCCAGGCACAGAGCGAGCGTGGCTTGGCTGACCGACTCGGATTCAAGCCGGGTCAGGTGGTGCAGGAATTCGGCTTCGACGACGACGTCGACGAGGGCCTGCGCGCATCCATCGCCGAGCTCACCGGTGAGGAGCTGGTCGACGAGGATTACGACGGAGACGTCGATGCGGCGCTGCTGTGGTGGCGGTCCGACGAGGAGGGCGACCTGACCGACGTCCTCGTGGACGTGGTGACCACCATCGCGGACGGCGGCACGATCCTGGTCCTGACCCCCAAGGCGGGCCGTGAGCTGCACGTGTCCCCCAACGACGTCGCCGAGGCGGCCACCACCTCCGGTCTGTCCCAGACCAGCGCGGTGAGCGTCGGAGCGGACTGGTCGGGAACGCGCCTGGTCGTGCCCAAGCGGTGACGGACATCACCCGTACGGGGTGACGCATCCGGTGCCGCGCGTCCCGACCACGGGCGCGCGGCGCTGACGGACGCCCGCACACGACCGAACGAACGAGTAGATGACGGACATCGTTCCGGGGGCCGCCGCCCCCGACTTCACCCTCCAGGACCAGTACGGACGGGACACCGCGCTCTCCGCGCTGCGCGGTCGGCCGGTCCTGGCGGTGTTCTACCCGCTGGCGTTCTCCGGCGTGTGCTCCGGCGAGCTCGCCGAGCTGAGCGCCCGCCACGCCGAACTCGCCGAACTGGGCACGGTACTGGCCATCTCGGTGGACTCGGTCTTCGCCCTGCGGACCTGGTCGGACCGGGAGGCGTTCCCGTTCGCGCTGCTGTCGGACTTCTGGCCGCACGGGGCCGTCGCCGACGCCTACGGCGTCCTCGACCACGGCCGGGGGACCGCCCGCCGCGGCACCTTCCTCATCGACGCCGCGGGCGTCGTCCGCTGGAGCACGCTCGTCCCGGTCTCCGAGCCCCGCGACACGGACGCCTACCTCGAACAGATGCGCGCCCTGGCCTGAACCGGGGCGCCGAAAACGGCGCGCGGGCCGCCGTCCCGAAGCGGTATGATCGCCTGCGACGCAAGGGCGCGTAGCTCAGCTGGTCAGAGCAATTGCCTTACAAGCAATAGGTCAGGGGTTCGAGTCCCTTCGCGCCCACTCCACTCTCACACGACCCTGCTCGGGGGCCTTCGGCCGCCTCGCAGGGTCGTTCCGTCCCGCCTACCGGGGGGAGACCCCCCGAACCCCCCGAGGCACCCCCCTGCGGCCGGGGCCGCGCGGATCGGCGGGGTGGGTGGAGCGGTCCCTTACGGCGCGGGGCCGCGCCTCGTGGGTCGTGGTCGTCTGCCCGGGGCCTCCGGCCGCCTCGCAGGGTCGTCCTTCGTGTTTTTCGGGGGGAGACCCCCGAACCCCCTGAGGCATCCCCTGCGGCCGGGGCCGCGCGGATCGGCGGGGTGGGTAGCGATCCCTTACATGGGGCCTTGCCCCGGGGTCGTGGTCGGCTGCTCGGGGGCTTCGCCGCCGGGGCGGTCATGTTCCCAGCCATCCCCGCTCGCCGATCACCGACGTGCGGATCGAGTCGGCCGTGGCGACGACGAGGAGCCCCTGGCCCTCTTCGTTCGGAACCGTCATGACGACGTATCCGGCCGGGTCGACCGTGACCGTCGTGATCCCTGCCCCCGACCGGACCTCGAGGCCCGCCCGGGCCTCGCCGGTGGTGAGATCGGCGACCTGGTAGGTGTAACCGCCGCCGTCGTACGCCTCGGACACGGCGAATCCGAACTCGGAGCCCGCCGCGTACCCGGTGGCGGGGTCGAGGACGACGTTCGCGCTCCAGGCGTCCTCCGGCGCCCAGGAGGCCCGCAGCATGTCGGTCTTCGGGACGATGCCGGTCAGCGGGTCGGGTTCGGGCTCGGGTCCGGGCAGCCGGGCCTCGTGGTTCGTCGTGTCGTCCATGGTCTCGGAATACAGGAACGGATCGGGTTCGGTGGCGGCGAGGTCCTCCTCCCAGCGGCGGGCCACGTCCGGGGGCACGGGGCCGGCCGTATCGGAGCCGAGCGGTATGCCCAGGACGGTGCCGTCCCCGTCCTTCAGGACGACCAGTCGCGCCCCCGGGTCGTAGCCGTAGGAGGTGAGCGAGGCGACGCGGTCCTCGCCCAGGCCGCGGATCCGGTCGTCACGGGCGACGATGTCGCCGGTGGCGGCGTCGAGGATCACGAGCCCGTCGTCGGTGCGGACGTAGGCGTGGTCCCCGCCGACCGCGAGGGCCTGGGCCCCGACCGAGGGATGGTCGTTGGACAGCATCGTGTCCCACAGGCGCTCCCCGGTGTCGAGGTCGAACGCGGTGGCCTGCACGCTGTACCCGATCGACCGGATCCGGAAGAGGTCGAGGCTGGGGAACGTGTCGGTCTCGTACGCCACGACGGCGACCCGGCGCCCGTCGGCGGTCTGACCGGTGGCGATCGCGTTCGACGGACGTGTCAAGGCCGGACCGTGCGTCTTCTCGACGGTCGTGGCGACCACGGTGACGAACAGCAGCGGGGCCAGGACCCACACGGCGGCGACCGGCCACCGGCGGCGCCCCTTCCCGGCGCCCGCCGTGCCGGCGGATGACGGCACGGTCGTCGCCCGTTCACGATCGCTCATCGCCGAACCTCCACGTTCCGAGGAAGGGGAACCCCGTCCGGGAGGGGCGGGTCCTCGCGGGGTTCCGGCCGCAACGCACCGGATCATCATGGGCGACGGCCGCGCGGGCCCGACGGCCGGGGTGGCGGAAGACGCGGCCGGAGGCGGTCCGCACGGCCGTCCCGCCGCGGAGAGCCCCGGCGGCTAGGCTGCCGGTATGCGGATGCTGCACCTGGGGCTGCGGGTCACCGACCCGGAGCGCTCGCTCGCCTTCTACACCGCGCTCGGGTACCTGGAGGTCGGCCGGGTGCCCGAGACGGAGTTCGGCGCCCTGACCATGCTCCGGCTGCCCGACGACCCGTTCGTCAGCCTCGAACTCGTGCACGACCCCGCCCGGCCGGTCCGGGGCACCGGCTCCGTGAACCACCTCGTCGTGCAGGTGGAGGACCTGGACGCCGTCATCGCCCGCCTCGCCGCGAAGGGCGTGGCGGCCGAGCCGCCGACCGACCCGGGGCGGGGGATGCGGACCGCCTGGCTCACCGACCCCGACGGCCACCGGATCGAGCTGGTGCAGTGGCCGCCCGGCCATCCCGCCGGGATGACGGAGGCCGACTTCGCCTGAGCCGGGCGGCCCGGGGAGGGTGTCCCCGGGCCGCCCCGGGGTCAGTCGGTGACGGTCCAGGTGCCGCGGCGGTGGTTGCGGGCGCTGCCGTCGGGGTCGTAGCCCCCCTCGACGTTGCCCGCGATGTCCACCGCGAACCAGTGGACGGTGGTCGTCTCCTCCAGGGTCAGGGTCTCCAGCCCGCCGCGCACGCCCGTCAGGTTCAGCCGGGGGGAGTCGTAGTCCGGGCGGCCGCCGTCGAGCGTGTAGTAGATCTCCGCGGGTTCGTTGGTGCTGAAGGCGACCTCCACGGGCCCGGTGTGCGCGCCCGCGCGGGGGGAGGCGCTGGAGCGCGGCTTGTACCGGTCCCGCTGGTACTCGAGCGCCACCCCGAGCATGGCGTACAGGCCGTTGGCGTACTCCATGCCCTGGGCGTGGGCCTCGTCCCACGGCGGCTGGAAGCCCGCCTGGCCCAGCTCGAAGTTCCAGGCGAAGATCCCGTTCTCGTACCAGAGGTGGTCGCCGGAGTTGCCCGCCGCGGAGTACAGCACGTCGATGATCGGGCCGGTGCGGGCCGGGGTCACCACGGTGCCGCGGTGCTCCTTGATCGCGCCCAGGATGTCCGCCGACGACTCCCAGAAGTACGCCTCCTGCATCGCGGTCGGCCGGGGCGTGGGAACGCGCCCCTCGGCGATGTAGGCGCCCGGGGACCACATGAAGTAGTCGCCGGAGGAGTGGATGTTCATGGAGAAGTCGATGTTGTCGTGGGTGTCGACCAGCCACACCAGGTTCCGGTTCTCCGGCTGCGACAGCGGCCCCAGCTCCCGTGGCCCGGCGAAGCTGCCGCCGGTGCAGCTGAAGGAGGCCCCGGAGTAGCCGTCCCACAGGGTGTAGGCGCCGTAGTTGCGGTTGTTGTCCACACCCCACTGCGCGCCCTGCTCCACGGCCCACTGGTCGCGGGCCCCGTCGGTGGGGCAGTAGTTGGTCATGTTCTTGCGGTGCAGCGGCACGTCGTAGAAGGAGTAGTTCGCGCCGTCGGGGTTGAACGAGGGCATCAGGAAGATGTCCAGCTCGTCCACCAGCTCGGTGGTCGTGTCGTGGATGCCGTAGTTGCGCACCAGCCGCTCGGCGGTCTCGATGGTCACCAGCGGGGTCTGCCACTCGCGGGCGTGCTCCTGGGCGTAGCCCAGCACACCGGTCTTGGAGCCGTCCCGGGTGGCGCCGATGCGCAGCGCGTAGACCGGTGCCGGTTCGCGGGGGACGGCGTCCTCGGGAGCACTGAGGAAGTCGTCGGCCCGCACGCGTTCGGCCCGCACGGTCCCGGCACCGGCGTCGCCCCGGTAGGTGAAGGCCCGGACCAGGTCGCCGGCCCCGGCGTTGATCGCCGCCACCGCCTCCGCCGCGGTCGTGGTGACCGCGCCGCCGCCGTCGGTGGCCAGGGAGACGGTGATCTCGTCGCCGTCCACGGCGACCGACAGCGCCGAGTCGGGGGCGGCGGGGTCGACCAGGTCCACGACGAGGTCGTTGCCGCCCTCGTGCCCGTAGGCGAGCGATTCCACGATGACGCCGCGGTCGGCGTTCCGGCCGTCGGCGCCCACCCCGAGGATCGCCTGCGCGTGGCGCCGGTAGCCGTTGGTGCGGTGGGGCAGCTCGATGACCTCGGCGATGTCCGGGTACTCCTCGGCGATCTGGTGGATCCGGTCGTAGAGTTCGCCCGGGGTCATGTAGGCGTTGAGGAAGTCGGTGTAGGGCAGCGGGTCGCCGGGCCCGCGGGGGTCGGGCAGCCATTCGGTGACCTCCGCGACGGCGGTGCCGCCGTGGGGGCCGGTCACCCGGATGCGGTCCGGCCGCTCCTGCACCTGGGCCTGGCCGCGGTGGTACATGTACACCCCGACGTCGACGAACCGGCCCAGCGTCTGGGTGCCGCCGTCGCCGAACTCGGTGCCCGGCCCGGCGTCGCGTTCCACGGTCAGCCGGAAGTCCTCGGCCTGCCCGAAGTCGGAGCGCACCTCCACGGACAGGAAGGCGCCGTTGCGGCCCTCGAAGTAGTCCGCCCGCAGGACCTCCAGCCGGTCGGTGGAGGACAGCGCGCGCGGGGTGTCGGCGGGCCCGTTCTCGGCCTGCAGCCGCTCGATGGTCTCCTCCCGCTCATCGATGCGGTCCTGCGCGTCGGACTCGGTGTAGAGGACTTCGCCGAAGGTGAACCCGGCCTCCTCGTAGACCTCCGCGTCGAAGGGCCCGATCACGGTCTGGGCGACGAACCCGCCCCCGTCCGCCGGGTCCAGCCGGGCGATGTCGCCGCCCAGCTCCACGAGCCGGTCGAGGTCGTCGCGGCCGTCCAGGAGGACCTCCACCACCGACGGCCCGTCCAGTTCCGGAACCGCCGTACCGGGTGCGGCCGACGCGGGCACCGCCGTCGGCAGCAGCAGCGCGGCGGCCGCCCCTGCGGCGAGCCCGGCGCGACCCGCGCGCCTCGGCCCGCTCCATGTCCTGTGTCCCATGGTGTCCTTCTCGCTCGGCGCGGAGCGGGCGGATGGCCCGGTGCCCGCGGCAAGTGGCGCCACCGCCGGTCGGGCGGGGCGGACGGGCGAGACGGGATCGGCCGCGGGACCACGGGGACGGCACTCACACCGGAGGGGGTCGACGTGTTCGCAATCGGGGGAGGGGGATGGGGACATGGGGGAGGCGTCCGGATGGACGGCGCGGCCACCGTCGTGCACCCGAATCGGCTGTCGCTCAGAGGCTTCCGTGACTCCGGGGGGACGTCAAGGACGGTAAGGCGAAAAATCCGCGGACGGCCTCGGATCCGGCGCGGGATCCCCGCGGGCCGAACGTCCTCGCGTACACCCCGGACCCTCCTCGCGAGCGGGCCGTTCCCGGTGCCCGTACCGCCTGCCCGTTCCAACGGGAGGGGCCCGGCGGAGATCCCGCCGGGCCCCTCTCACACCCGGGTCAGCGCTTGAGGCCGTGCTCGATGGCCTCGATGATCCGCGGCCGCAGCTCCGCCGCGCCGATGATCGCGTCCACCGAGCCCACCTCGACCGCGCGCTGGATGCTGTGCACCCGGTCGAACTCCGCGGCCACCTCGCCGAGCTTCTCGGCCCGCACCGAGGCGCGGACCTCGGCCAGGCTGGTGTTGAGCTCGGCGCGCTCGGCACCGCTGGTCTCGGCCACGCGGTTCTGCAGCTCCACCACGCGCGGGTCGCGCGCGGTGCGGTTGTCGACCTCGCCGGAGAACACCACGGCCGCCGCGGGGGCGCCGCCGAGCACCGAGGCGAACGAGCCCTCCAGGGCCAGCACCGTCATGTTCGGGTTCAGGGCCTTGGAGAACACCACGAACGCGCCGCCGTGGTAGCGGGAGATCACGCAGAACACGATCGGGCCGTCGAAGTTGACGATCGCCCGGCCGATCTCCGCGCCGTACTCCAGCTGCAGGGCCCGCATCGACTCCGGCGAGCCGTCGAACCCGGACAGGTTCGCCAGCACCACCAGCGGCCGGTTCCCCGACGCCGCGTTGATCGCCCGGGCGACCTTCTTGGACGACTTGGGGAACAGCGTGCCCGCGGTGTAGGTGTCCGGGCCGTCGGCCGGCGGGAAGCCGCGCCGCGGCACCGCCCGCGACTCGATGCCGACCAGGCAGACCGGCTGCCCGCCCAGGTGCGCGTCCTGCACCACCGCGGTGTCGGCGTCGGCCATGCCCGCCCAGCGCTCCAGCACCGGGTGGTCCAGGTCCGACAGGGCGCGCATCACCGTGCGGATGTCGAAGGGCTTCTTGCGGTCCGGGTTGTGCTCCGCGGAGAAGATCTCCCCGACCGTGGTGAAGTCGCTGCCCTCGACCCGGTGCGGGTAGACGGACACGTCGCGGTCGACGGGGTCCTCGGTCCGCGCCCGCCGCGGCCGGTCCTCGCCCGGGGCGACGTAGGTGTGCTCGTAGTGCGCCATCAGCACGTCGCGGGCGGCCGGCAGGTCCGGCGCCCAGTACTGCGCCTGGCCGTTGGGGCCCATGACCCGGTCGTGGCCGCCGATGCCGAAGTTGTCCTCGGCGGACACGCCGCCGGAGAAGTCCAGCGACTGCTTGCCGGTGAGCACCATCGCCGAGTCCGGCGTCATCACCAGGATGCCCCGGGTGTGCATGAGCATCGTCGCCTCGGCGTTCCAGTACGGCTGGGCGCCGACGTTGATGCCCGCGACCACGATGTTGATCTCACCGCCGGCCTGGGTGAACTCGACGATGCGCCGGAGCGCGGCCGCCACCCAGTCCATGTTCTCGGTGCCCGAGGACATGGAGATCCGGGCGCCCGCGGACAGGGCGAACCACTCCAGCGGCACCCCCATCCGCTCGGCCAGGTCCAGCGCGGCGATCACCCGCGAGCACTCGGGCTCGGACAGGGCGCCCAGCGCCTTGGTCGGGTCGCCGAACAGCACCACCCGGGTGACGCCCTGCGGGTGCAGCGGGGTGGGGGTGGTGACGACACCGGCCACGATCGCCGCGGTGTTGCCGCCCTTGGGGCGGTCCACCGGGACCAGGTTCCCCTCGGCGTCGAGGTCGTGCTCGACGAAGGTGCCCTCGGGGCCGGTGAGCATGCCGGTCAGCTCGTAGGGGTAGACGGTGCCGCGGCGGGCCGCGCGCAGCACCTTCTGGCGGTAGTCGTCCAGGACCGGCACCGGCTCGGTGGAGGGCCGGTCGATGTGCACCTGCGGACCCCGCGCGGGGTCGAGGGTGATCCGCACCGCGACCTCGGCCAGCTCGCCCGCGGCGTTGCGCTGGCGGGCCACGAACTGGACCTCCTCCAGCCCGGCGCCCTCGGTGGTGGGCAGGATGCGCTGCACCAGGGTGTCGAGCTCCTCCAGGTCGAGCTCGGCCGACGGCCAGACGTACATGAGGATGCGGTTGGTGTCGAACCGCTTGTGCTGGGGCCGCCGAGCCTGGACGTTGCGGATGGCCTCCAGGCAGCCGCTGAGGGTGTCCTCCACCGCGGGCAGCGCGATGAGCCTGCCGTCGGAGTCGCGCAGCGGGGTGAGGTCGCGGACCTGGCTCATCGCGATGAGCCGCTCGTCGGCCGGGTTGCTGCGGGCCACGGCCTGGAACAGGTAGATCTCCTCGTCGGCCGAGGGCAGCCGGGTGAGGTCGAACTCCTGGAGCCGCTGCAGCTGGAGCCGCCGGGCCAGCTGGGGGTGCAGGCCGCGGATCAACCGGTCCTCGGCCAGGCCGCCGTCGGTCGGGCGGAACGTGAAGTGGTGGTGCATCACGGTGCCGCCCGCACCGGCCACGGTGGTGGTGATGCGGCGCACGCCCGCCGGGAGCTCCCGGGCGGCCAGCAGCTCGCCCAGGCGCACGGCCATCGCGTCCACGTCCGGCTGGTCCTCCCAGCCGATGTACAGGTCGGCGACCAGGCCCCGCTCGGGCGCCCCGGCCGCGGCCTCGGCGACGGCCTCCAGCGCGGAGGGCAGGGCGGAGATGTCCACCGCGGTGGTGAACAGGCGGGTGGTGCCCCGCGGGTCGGCGTGGTCGGCGGTGACCGTGCGGCAGCCCGCGGTCTCGCCGACCGAGACCGCGGACAGGCCGCGGTTGCCGTAGTAGCGGCGGGTCAGCACCTCCAGCAGCGGCGCGTGGTCGCGGCCCGGCCGCCCGATCCGCTGCCCGATGAGCCGGACCAGCGGCTCGGACCCGGCGACCATGGCCTGGATGCGCTCGGCGCGGTCCGGGGCGTCGGGGTCGCGGTCCAGGTGGCGCAGGTCGTCGCGGACCGCCGCGTACACCTTGGCGCGGTTGCGGCGCAGCAGCGGCTGGGTGAACCAGCGGAACACGACGCCGCGGGCCAGGTCGGACACGGCCGGGAAGCGGACCTGGGTGGCGGCCACCAGGTGCTCCAGCGTGAGCCCGAACCTCTCGGTGAGGGCCTGGGCGGGCACGTTCCCGGCCAGCCAGGCGCGCAGCAGGCCGGACACGGTCTCGACGTGCGCGGCCATCCGCTGCTGGGTGAGGAAGATCCGGAAGACCGCGTCCTCCAGCTCGGGGGTGCGGTCCAGGCCGGTGACGCCGTAGCGGGCCAGGACGGCGGTGAGGGTGGCCTCGAAGGCCGGGGTGACCGCGGAACGCTCCACGTCCAGGCTCTGCAGGTAGCCGTGGAACAGCTCGCGGGGGCTGTGCACCTGGGCGTCGCGCTCGGCGTCGGACGCCCCGGCGGGCCGGTTGCGGCTCAGCTCGGACAGGTCGGCGAACAGCGCGACCAGCTCCAGCTCGCCCTCGGAGGGACGGTCGCCCAGCTCGGCGCGGGCGGCCAGGTAGCCGGCCAGCACCCGGTCGGCCTCGGCGCGGTCGAAGTCGTAGCCCAGCAGCGCGGCGCGCAGGTCCCGCAGCCCGCGCTCGGCGCGTTCGGCGGCGGTGGGGGCGACGGCCTCGGCGGGCAGGTCGATCTCCACGGCGGAGCCGGAGCCCTGTACGGCGTCCTCGTCCCCGTCGGCCAGGGGCTCCAGGCGCATCAGCGCGGCGCCGGTCTCCACCTGGGCGCCCACGGACACCGGGCACTCGCGGACGCGGGCGCGGAACGGCGCGCGCAGCACCGTCTCCATCTTCATGCTCTCCAGCACCAGGATCGGGGCGCCCGCCTCGACCTCGTCGCCGACCGCCAGCGGGGTGGCGACCACCAGGGCGGGGGCGGGGGAGCGGACCACGCCGCCCTCGTCGAGGCTGATCCGGTGGGTGACGCCGTCGATCTCCACCAGGTGGACCGGGCCGTGCACGGCCGACACCATCCGGTACCGGTGGCCGTTGACCGTGATCCGGCCGCTGTACGCGTCGAAGCGCTCCACCGAGACGTCGGCGGGGTGGACCTCGCCGCCGCCGGAGACGCCGACGCGGAAGCGGTCCGGGCCGGTCCGGGCGACGTGCACCCGGTAGCCGACCCCGCGGAGCTTGAGGTCCAGGGGGCGGCCCGGGTCGTGCTGCACCTGCGGGCGGCCGCCGTGCGCCGTGGACAGCAGCCTGCGGCGGCTCACCTCCTCGGTGTCCAGGTAGGCCTCGATGGCGGCCGCCGCCAGGGCGACCGCGGAGTGCCGGTGGTCGACCAGGCGGCCCTGGGCGCGCACCCGGTCGATCCAGCCGGTGTCGGCGCTCGCGTCGATGACCTCGGGCTGGTCGAGGAGTTCGAGCACGAAGCCCTTGTTGGTGGCGCCGCCCTCGATGACGACGGTGGTCTCGGCCATCGCGCGGCGCAGCCGGGCCAGCGCCTGCTCGCGGTCGCTGCCGTAGGCGATGACCTTGGCGATCATCGAGTCGAAGTCGGCGGGGATCTCGTCGCCCTCCCGCACGCCGGTGTCCACGCGGATGCCGGGGCCGACGGGGAAGCGCAGGTGGGTGATGCGGCCGGGGGAGGGGGCGAAGTCGCGGTCGGGGTCCTCGGCGTTGAGGCGGGCCTCGACGGCGTGGCCCTCCTCGCGGGGCGGGGCGCCCTCGAGGCGGCCGCCGGAGGCCACGTGCAGCTGCAGCCGGACCAGGTCGGTGTCGGTGGTGACCTCGGTGATGGGGTGCTCGACCTGGAGGCGGGTGTTGACCTCCAGGAACGCGAACAGCTTCTCCCCGGGGTGGTACAGGAACTCCACCGTGCAGGCGCCGCGGTAGCCGACGGCGACGGCGAGCCGCTCGGCCGAGGCCTTGAGGTCGGCGATCTGGTCGGGGGCCAGGACGGGGGAGGCGGACTCCTCGATGATCTTCTGGTTGCGGCGCTGCACGGAGCAGTCGCGCACGCCCAGCGCCCAGGCGGTGCCCTGGCCGTCGGCGATGACCTGGACCTCCACGTGTCGGGCGCCGGTGACCAGGCGTTCCAGGAAGACGACACCGGAGCCGAACGCGCGCAGCGCCTCCTGGCCGGTGCGCTCGTAGGCCTCGGCCAGCTCCTCGCCGGAGGACACCTTGCGGATGCCGCGCCCGCCGCCGCCCGCGGTGGCCTTGAGCATCAGCGGGTAGCCGATCTCCTCGCCCGCGCGCAGCGCGTCCTCCAGGGTGGCGACCTCGCCGCGGCTCCACGGGGCGACCGGGACGCCGACCTCCTCGGCGATCAGCTTGGCGCCGATCTTGTCGCCCAGGCGGCGCATCGCGTCCGCGCTGGGGCCGATGAAGGTGACGCCGATCTTCTCGCACAGCTCGGCGAAGGCGGGGTCCTCTGCGACGAAGCCCCAGCCGACCCAGGCGGCGTCGGCGCCGGTCTCCACCAGCGCGCGTTCGAGGACGGCGTGGTCGAGGTAGGGGCGGGCCGCGGCCGGCCCCAGGGAGTAGGCGATGTCGGCCTCGCGCACGAAGGTGGCGTTGCGGTCGGCGTCGGTGTAGAGGGCGACCGTTTCGATCCGTGCCCCCGTTTCGGCGGAAAGCTCCCGGACGGCGTGGATGAGCCGCATCGCGGCCTCTCCACGGTTGACGATGGCGACACGACCGAACACCGGCCGACCTCCCCGATTGTTTGACGACAGAAGGCGACCTCCGGGGTGTGGAGGCCGCCTTTCCTAGCTTGTGCATCTACTCTGCTGGATCGCTCACGGGCATGCGATATTCCGAACCACTCACAGCTGAGGCCGAACCTTGTGGGAACTCCACAAAAGGAACTCCGGTCCCTCTGCTCCACGTGACCGATCCCACCCGGGGGCGTGTCCCGCGCATCGAAGCGGGCGCACGGGCGCCCCGGTGCGGGCGGCGCAGGCCCCCGACCGCCGGGCGCGCCGGCCTCAGGCCGGGACGCCCCCGCGTGCGGAGACCACCGCCCGGCCACGTTCGGACTCGGGGAAGCGGGCGATCATCGCGCGCAGCTCCCCGGCGCCCACGTTCGCGCCGAAGGGCGGGGTGCCCGGCTCCAGGCGCACGCCCGCGGCCAGCGGGCCCGCCACCACCGGGTCGAACCCCAGCGCGTCCACGATGCCCGACACCAGCTCGACATCGGCCGGGTCGTCCCCGGCGACCGCGATCGCCCGGCGACCGGGCGCCCCCGCGGGCAGCGCCCCGTCCTCCAGGTCGTGGTAGCCCATGTGGTTGAACGCCTTGACCACCCGGGACCCCGGCAGGAAGCCCTGGACGATCTCGCTGGAGGAGGTGCGCGGGTCCAGCAGGTCCTCGCGGACCCCGTCCACCTCCCACCAGTAGTTCATCGCGTCGATGACCGGCTTGCCCGCCAGCGCTCCGGCCGGGACCGACCGGTACTTGCCCAGGGGCAGCGCCAGCACGGCCACGTCGGCCCGGCCGGCGGCCTCCTCCGCGGTCACCGCCTCGGCGCCCGGTGCCAGCACGGACACCGTCAGCGCGATTTCGGCGGGGTCGCCCGAACCGGCGATCAGCACCCGGTACCCGGCGGCCAGGGCGAGCCGGGCCAGCACCGTGCCGACCTTGCCCGCGCCCAGGACTCCCAGGACGGGGGCGCCCGTCCGCTCCGTCGTGCCCATGTTCTCCGCCTCTCAGCCTGCGAGGATGTCGCGGACCATCGGGATGACCCGGGTCCCGTACAGCTCGACCGCGCGCATGCGGTCCTTCGCCGGGGTGGACCCGGAGGAGTAGATCAGGTCGAACCGGCCCACGCCCAGGGCCCGGACGGCCGCGGCCACCTTGCGGGCCACGGTCTCTGGCGAGCCGACGTACATCGACCCGTGGGCGATCTCGGACTCGAACTCCTCCGGGCGCAGCGGCGGCCAGCCGCGCTGGGCGCCGATCCGGTCGCGGATGACCTTGTACCGCGGGTAGAAGATCTCCCTGGCCTGCTCGTCGGTGTCGGCGATGAACCCGGGCGAGTGCATCCCCACCGGGTGGGCGGGGGTGCCGAACTGCGCCGCGGCGCGCTCGTACAGCTCGGTGTAGGGCTTGAACCGGGTCGGGGACCCGCCGATGATGGCCAGCATCAGCGGCAGCCCGTGCCGCGCGGTGCGGATGACCGACTGCGGGGACCCGCCGACGCCGACCCAGGTGGGCAGCCTCCCGGACTCGGTCTTGGGGAACACGTCGGCGTTCTCCAGGGGCGCGCGGACGGTGCCGCTCCAGGTCACCGGCTTCTCGTCGAGCAGCTTGACGAAGAGGTCGAGCTTCTCCTCGAACAGCGCGTCGTAGTCGCGCAGGTCGTAGCCGAACAGCGGGAAGGACTCGGTGAACGAGCCGCGGCCCAGGATGACCTCGGCCCGCCCCTGCGACAGGGCGTCCACGGTGGCGAAGCGCTGGAAGACCCGCACCGGGTCGTCGGAGCTGAGCACGGTCACGCCGGAGCCGAGCCTGATCCGGGAGGTGCGCCCGGCGATCCCGGCCAGCACGGTCTCCGGTGTGGAGATGGCGTACTCGGGCCGGTGGTGCTCGCCCAGGGCGATCGCGTCGACGCCGATCTCGTCGGCCAGCACGGCCTCGTCGACGACCTGGCGGATGGCCGCCCCGTAGGAGAGCGGTTCCCCGTTGCCGTCCTCGGGGACGTCGCCGAAGGTGTCGAGTCCGAACAGCAGGTCAGACATGGTTCTCCTCCTCGGCGGGAGGCTTCGGCCCCCGGCCGCATCTTGATTGACGCGTCAATTATGCGATCATATGATTGACGTGTCAATAAGGAGGCCGTGGATGAGCGACGACACACCGGTGCGGCGGCGCAGGCGCCTGCCCACCCGCGAGGAGCTGCGCGACTGGCGCGTGTTCACCGAGACCTCGGACGCCCTGCGCGCCGAGCTGTCCGCGCGCCTGCAGAACGAGACGGGGCTCTCGCCGTCCGACTACCGGGTCCTGCTCGCCCTCTCCGAGGCCGAGGGCGGGCGGCTGCGCTCCTCGGAGCTGGCCGACGCCGTCGAGTGGGAGCGCAGTCGCCTGTCCCACCACCTCAAGCGCATGGAGCGGCGCGGGCTGATCCGCAGAGAGGACTGCGCGGTGGACAACCGGGGCGCCGAGATCGTCCTGGAGGAGGAGGGGGCGAGGGCCTTCCACGGTGCGACCGTCCCGCACCTGACCGCCGTCCGCGAGCTCTTCGTCGACGCCCTCACCCCGGAGCAGGTCGCCGCCGCCGGGGAGATCGCCCGCGCCCTGCGCGCCCACCTGGACGCGCGCCCCGCCTAACCCCTTCTGCGGCCGGGCGGGAGGGCGCGTGCGCCAGGGCCGCCGCCTCCCGCCGGGGGGCGGGGCACGGGAGGTGGCGGGAACGCGTCCGCTCCCCGGGGCCGTCGGCCCCGGGGAGCGGACGGCCCGGTTCAGCCCGCCGCCGCGACGGCCCCGCCGTAGAGTTTCCGCAGCGGGGCGGGGTCGGGTTCCACCACGTGGTCGGTGGTGCCGGTGTCCAGGAGCGCCTCCAGGTACTCCAGGCAGACGTGGTACCCGGTGGCGGTGCGCGCGGCCGCGTCGGGGTCGGGACCGAGCAGGGTGGTGAACGTCAGCAGCGTCCCCCCGTCGGCCTCCGCCGCCTCCCACCGCAGGACGTCGCCGTCCCAGGTCCACTCGAACACCGACGGCGGATCCCACACCCGGATCTCGCCGTGCAGGGGGGCGTCGTCCTCCTCCCCGGCCCCCGTCGGCCAGAAGGGCAGCTCGATCGCGGCCCCCGCGCGGCGCTCGCCGACGATGTCGCAGGGCAGCCAGTGGGCGAGGTGCCCGGACTCGGTGATCGCCTCCCAGACCTTCGGGCGGCCGTGCGCGAACCCGCGCCGGAAGCGCAGCTCCCAGCCGTCGTCCGTCCGGCGCACGGCGGCGGCCCGCTCGTCGGTGTCCATTGCTTCCTCCCCGGTGTCGCGTGTTCTCGGAACGCCTCGGTCCCTACCGCCCGAGCTGCTGGACCAGCCCGAGGAGGTGGCCCTCCGGGCTCTCGAAGTCGGACCAGGCCAGCGCGCCCTCGATCTCCTGGCGCTCGCCGGTCCCGATGCCCGCGTCCGCGAGGCGGCTCCGCTCGGCGTCCAGGTCCCCGACCCCGAGCAGGACCTTGGCCCCGGCCCGTTCGGCGTCCTCGTCGCCCGTGGTCAGCAGCAGGCTCACCCCGTCGCGCAGGTCGAACTCGACGTCGGTGGGGGAGGGCTCGCCGGACGGGCCGTGCCCCAGGACACGGGTGTACCAGGCGGTGGCCGCCTGGAGGTCCCTGACCGGAAGGTCGACGATCACCAGGGCGGGCTTCAGGCCGTCGGCCATGGGTGCCTCGTTTCCGTTCGGTTCGTCGGGGGGCGGAGCCGGGCTCCGTGTCTTCAAACTAACATTCTTCGTACATCCATTCGAAGGATTCCCGGGGGAACGGAGTGTCGCCGACCGGGCCGGGACCGGCGCCGCGGTCCCGCCCGGGGCCGGTTCAGGCGGCGGCGTCGAGGCGGGCGCGCTGGTCCTCGGTGAGTTCCAGGTCGAGGGCGCCCAGGCTCTCCTCCAGCTGCTCCACGGAGGAGGCGCCCACCAGCGGGATGACGGGCAGCTCGTGGCCGATCTGCCAGGCCAGGACCACCTGGTTGGGGGTGGCGCCGGTCTCGGCCGCGACCTCCCCCAGGACCGCGAGCCGGGCCGCGGTGCCCGGGTGGTCGTAGTCGCGGGGCAGCGGCTTGTCGGCGCGGGTGTAGGCGCCGCTGAGCAGCGGGGTGTAGGCGACCAGGGTCAGGCCCGGCTCGGCCTCCAGGTAGGTGAGCAGGTCCGGGCCCGCGCCGCCGATGTTGCCGTACCGGCACAGCGGGTCGCCGATGTCGGTGCGCGGCCGCAGGTAGCTGTGCTGGTACTGGAGCACCTCGTAGCCGGGCAGGCCCGCGGCGGCGGCCAGGGCGCGGGCGCGCTCCACACGCCAGACGGAGTGGTTGCTCACCCCCAGCATCCCCACCGAGCCCTCCTTCACCAGCTCGGCGAAGCCCTCGACGGTCTCCTCCAGCGGCGTGCCCCGGTCCTCGATGTGCGCGTACAGCAGGTCGATCCGCTCCAGGCCCAGGCGCTCGCGGCTGGCCTCGGAGGATTCGCGGATGGTCCGGGCCGACAGCCCCTCGGCGTTGTCGGTGTAGCTCGTCCCCGGGGCGAGCGGGCGGGCGCCGAGCTTGGTGGCGATGAAGAGCTCGTCGCCGACGCCTCGGCTGCGCCGCCAGCGGCCGATCAGCTCCTCGCTCTGGCCGCCCTGGTCCCCGTTCTCCCAGAACGCGTAGTTGTTCGAGGTGTCCAGGAAGGTGCCGCCGGCCTCGGCGTAGCGGTCCAGGATGGCGAAGGACGTCTTCTCGTCGGTGCGCGTTCCCATGAGCATGGTGCCCAGGGCGAGGGCGCTCACCTCGCGCCGGGTGTCGGGGCCGGTGCCGATGGTGCGCTGACGCATGGGGGTTCCTCCCGTTCGCGGCCCGCTCTCCGCGGGCCCTGGAACAGGAGTCTGCGACCTGGAGCGCACTCCAGGTCAAGCCCCCGGGCCGATGTCACCCGGCGCGAGGAGGCGGCCGGTCCGAGCGCCTTCAGCGCTCGCGGCCGTGGGCGGCCACCGCCAGCGGGCAGAACACCGCCACCAGTCCCGCGGACCAGGCCAGGGAGGCGGCGATCGACGACCCGGCCGGGGTGCCGGTGAGCAGCGCCCGGCAGGCGTCCATCACCCGGGTCACCGGGTTGACCTCCGCCCAGGCCCGCAGCCAGTCCGGCAGGGTGTCCACCGGCGCGGCCAGGCTGGTGCCCAGCAGCAGCGGCAGGAACGCGACGAACGCGATCGCCAGCACGGTCCCCTCGCCGCGCACCAGCACGCCCAGGAACACCGTCACCCAGCTCAGCGCGAACCCGAACCCCATGGCCAGCGCGGCCGCCGCCAGCGCCGAGCCGGCGTCGGTGGTGACCCGGAACCCCAGGAGGGCCCCGATCGCGAACAGCAGCGCCACCGCCAGCGCGTACCGCACCACGTCCGCCAGCACCGACCCCCACAGCGGGGCGGAGCGCCCGATGGGCAGGCTGCGGAACCGGTCGTACACGCCCTTGCGGCGGTCGACGTTGATGCTCACCCCGCTGGCGAGCATCCCCGACAGGCCCGCGCCCATCACCAGCACCCCGGGGAAGAGGTACTGGAGGTAGTCGCCGGTGGACCCGGACACCGAACCGCCGAAGAGGTACACGAACAGCACCATGAACAGCGACGGGGTGACGACCCCGTTGACGATCGCCCCCGGGTCGCGGACGGACCGGGCCAGGCCGCGCCGGGCCAGCAGCAGGCTGTGCCGGACCAGGGCGCCGGGCCGCGGGGGTGCCGCGGTGGGCGCGGCCGCCGGAGGGACGGCCGAAGGGGTGAGGGAAGGGGTGTTCATGCGGCGGGCTCCTCGTCCCGGTGGCGGGCGTCCCCGGTCAGGGCGAAGAACACCTCGTCCAGGCTCGGCAGGTGCAGGGAGAACTCGATCACGGGCACGTTCCGGGCGCGCAGCCCCTCGGCCACCCGCCAGGCGGTGTCGGCGTCCTCCACGGGCGCAGACAGGGCGGTCCGCCCGGTCCGCTCGGGGGCGCGGCCGGTGACGGAGGCCAGGACCGCGGCGGCCGCGTCCATGTGGTCCGGGCCGCCCGGGCGCACGGACACCGCCTGGCCGCCCACCACGCGCTTGAGCTCGGCGGGCGTGCCCTGGGCGATCACCCTGCCGCGGTCGATGATGCGGACGTCATCGGCCAGCGCGTCGGCCTCCTCCAGGTACTGCGTGGTCAGCAGCACCGTCGCCCCCTCGGCGGTGACCTCGCGGACCATCCGCCACAGCTCCTCGCGCCGCCCCGGGTCGAGCCCGGTGGTGGGCTCGTCCAGGAACACCACCCGGGGCCGACCCACCAGGCTCGCGGCCAGGTCCAGCCGCCGCCGCATCCCGCCGGAGTAGCCGGAGACGGGCCGGTCGGCGTCCCCGGCCAGGCCGAACCGCTCCAGCAGTTCGGCGGCGCGGGCCCGGGCCGCGCCCCGGCGCAGGTCGAGCAGGCGGCCGATGAGCTCCAGGTTGCCCCGCCCGGTGAGCTCCTCGTCCACGGTGGCGCTCTGCCCGGCCAGGCCGATGAGCCGCCGCACCCGGGCGGCCTCGCGCACCACGTCGAACCCGCCCACGCGGGCGCTCCCCGCGTCCGGGCGGGCGAGGGTGGCCAGGATGCGCACGGCGGTGGTCTTGCCCGCGCCGTTGGGGCCGAGCACGGCCAGCACCGTGCCCGGGGCGGCGGACAGGTCCACGCCGTCCAGGGCGACGGTCTTCCCGAAGCGTTTGACCAGGCCCTCGGCCTGGAACGCGGGTTCCTCCACGGCTCCGCCTCCTTTCAGATGATGACAACATTCGGATGATGAGAGTATCTGAATGCTGCGGGCATCTCAACGTAGGATGGGTGGACGCCACCAGACACGGGGGAGGGGCATGGTCCGGCTCACGAGGGCGCAGCAGCAGGCCCGCAACCGCGCGCGGGTGCTGGCCGCCGCAGCGGAGGAGTTCGCCGAGAGGGGGTTCCACGACGCCAGGATCGACGGCATCGCCGCCCGGGCCGACCTCACCCGCGGGGCGGTGTACTCCAACTTCCCGGGCAAGCGCGCCCTGTACTTCTCGGTGCTGGCCGACGCCGCCGAACGCTCCGACCCCGCCCGCGACCCGTCCCGGCCCCCCGCGGACGCCCCCGGCCCCGCCGACCCGGCGGCCGCGCTGGGGGCCTTCGCCCGGGCCCGGCTCGCCCGCGTCCCGCTCACCGGGTCCGACGAGCCGCTGGGCACCGCGGCCGGGCTCACCCCGGAAGTGCTCTCCGACGCCCCGGTGCGCGGCCTCTTCGCGCAGCTGGTCAGGGTGGAGGCCGTCCTGCTCGCCCTGTCCCTGGAGGCCCTGGCCGGTGACGGCCGCCGCCGGGTCCGGCAGGCGCGGGCCGTCCTCACCGTGCTCCACGGCGCCGAGCGCACCGCCGCCGTCGCCCCGGGCACGGTGGACCCCTTCACCGTCATCCGGACCTGTGAGCACCTGGCGGGGCTGGACCTGGACGACCCCGAGCCGCCCCACCTGGCCCACATCGGCCCGGCCGAGCCCGCCGACGACCCCTGGGAGCCCCCCGAGGCGGTCGACCCGGCCACCGGCGAGCGGGTCGGGGTCGGCGCCGACGGCGTGGTGGCCGTCCTGGGGCCGGGCCGCCTGGAGGCCGTCGAGGACGCGCTGCGCGCCGCAGCCGACACCGACGCGGTCACCGCGGTCCTGGCCACCGACGACCCCGCCGAGCACGGGCCGCTGCTGCACGCCTTCCTGGCGGACCTGTACCGCCACCTGGCCGCGGCCTTCCCCGCCCGCGCCGTCCCCCGGGCGCGGCTGGTCCTGGACGCCGCCGGCGCCGTGGCGGCCGCGGTCGGGACGGCCGCGGCGGAGGACACCGAGGCCGCGGTGCGCGTCGGCGGCGGCCGGATCACCGCCCGCGCCGCCGGCCGCGGCGCGGCCCACGCCGTGGCCGCCGCCCGCACCCCGGCCGGGTCCTGACCGCCCGGGGCGGCGGCCCCGCCCGGGACCGCCGCCCCGGAGGCGCCGCTCACCCCCGCCCGGTATCGCCGCCGAGGGCCCGCAGGACGCGGGCGCGTTCGGGGTCCACGCCGCGGGCGCGCAGGCGGGCGGCCTCGGCGGGGGCGAACCCCGCCACCGCCCACGCGGCGACCTCGCCGCGCGGGACGCCCGCGTCCCACCACGCGCGCAGCAGCTCCACCGCGTCGGCACCGAGGGAGCGGGCCTCGGCGGCCGTGAACCCCAGCTCGCGCAGGATCAGCGCCCGCGCCGGGTCGATCCCGGCCCGGGCCCAGGGCACCGCTTCCGGCCCGGCCCAGCCGGTGTCGGCGAAGGGGCGCGCGGCGGCCGGACCGATCCCGGCGGCCAGCAGCGCCCCCATCGCCTCGGCGCCCCCGTCCTCCGGGGAGGGGGCCGGGGAACCGCGCAGCAGCCGGCGCAGCAGCCGGCGCACCGCGCTCCGCGGGTGCGGGCGCTCGCCCGCCAGGTGCCGCTCGGCCGCCTCCGCGTGCGAGTACCCCAGCTCGTGCCAGCGCACCGCCTCCCGCGGTGCCATCCCGGCCCGCAGCAGGGGCCGCACCGTGTACGGGGTCAGCCCGGCCGTACGCCAGGACAGGGCGGGGCCGGGCCGGTACACCCCCGCGGTCCGCCACCGGTCGGCGTCGGCCAGCGCGAACCCTGCGCCGATCCACCGGCGGGCCTCGCCCACCTCGTAGCCGCGCGCGGTCCACTCGTGCAGGTCCTCCGGCCGTTCCGGGCCGTCGGGGTCGGACAACGTCTCCACGGGATGTCCCCTCTCTTCTAGTCCACGTCCCCGGGCAGCGGCACCACGTGCGCCCACGCGGGCGGTTCCGGAGCAGCGCCCCCGCCGACCAGGCCGACGACCACCGGCATCCGGGGCGGCGCGTCCGGCCACGGCGTGTCCCCGTCCGTGAGCACCAGCACCAGGTCCGGGCGCAGGCCCGCGGCCGCGGCGATCCCCTCGCGCAGATCGGTGCCGCCCCCGCCGACCAGCCGCACCTCCTCCACCCGGCGCACCGTCTGCACCGGGTGGGCGTGCCGGTCGCAGCAGATCACCCGCAGCCGCCGGCGGCCGCAGGCGCGCTCCAGCACCCCGGCGGCCTCCGACACCAGCAGCCGCAGCACCGCGTCGCCGACGCTGCCCGAGGTGTCCACCACGACCGCCACGTCGGGTACGGGCGCGGCCGTCGCGGGCAGCAGCACCCGGCCGTGCGGCCCCGGCGGCCCCTGCCTGCGCGCGGGCCTGCGGTAGGTGAAGTCCACCCGCCCCGCGCCGTGGTACACCCCGCGCCGCAGGACCGCCCCCAGCCGGGCCCGCCAGTCCACCGCGGGCCGCATCCGCTCCCGCGCCCAGCGCTCCCAGCCGCCCGGGACGTCCGAGCGCGCGGCGGCCCGCGCGACGATGTCGCGGGCCAGCGCCGCTTCCAGCACCGCGCGTTCCACATCGGACAGGGCGCCGCCGCCGGGGAGCTCGTAGGACCTCGCCAGTCCGTCCGCCGAACGGCCGCAGTCCACCAGCGCGGCCACCGGCCGTCCGCCGCGCGCCTGTGCCTCGTCCAGCACCTCGATCTCCGACAGGTACTCCTCGGCCAGCCGCCCCGGGGGCAGGCCCAGGGCCCGGGGCGAGACCACGCCGGCGGGGGCCTCCAGCCCGGCCGCCTCCAGGTCGTCGTTGACCTCGGCGTCGGCGGCCCGGTTCCACCGCCGGGCCGCCGGATCGCCGGGACCCGCGGCCCCCTCCGGGGCGCGGTCGGCGTGGCGGCGCACCAGGTGACCCACACCGTGCAGCAGCCACCACCCGAACTCCCGCACCGGCACGGCCAGCGCGGTCCCGGGGTCGATGTGGACCCGCCAGCCCGGGTCGGTCGGAAAGGCGCGGAAGTCGGGGTCGGGGACGGGCTCCCCGGTCTCCTCGTCCCGGCGCGGCTCCAGCACGACCGGGGTGAGCGAGAACAGGGCGTGGGCCAGGTAGGGCGCCTGGGCGGCCGCCCACAGGCGGGCCGCGGCGAACCGGTCGGCGGTCCGCGCCGCGTGGTCGTTCACGCCGCCTCCCCGGGCATGAGCCCGGCCGCGCGCAGCACCGGGGCCAGTTCCAGCAGCGCCGCGGGCGGGACCGCCCCCGCCGGCCTGCGGGCCGCCAGGTCGCGCGCCGCCGCGGCCGCCACGTCCGGCACGTCCCGGGAGACGCGGGCGACCACCTCCCAGGCCCGCTCCCACGCGGGGGCGCCGCCGTCGGCCGCCACGTGGGCGACCAGGGCGCCCAGCAGGGCGTGCAGCCGGTCGGCCCGGTCCGGCAGCGGCAGGCCGGGGTCGGCCAGGAGGCTCTCGGGCGAGGGCAGGTCCAGGGTGCGCAGCCACGACAGCACTTCGAACCCGGCGGCCTCGCCCACCGCGCCCGTCACCAGGGCGGCCACCGCCGCCTCCACCTCCGGTGCCCCGGGGTTGGCCCGTCCGGCGGCCAGCGCCAGCGCGGCCGCCTCCCAGCTGCGCGGGCTGGGCCATCCCCGGCCCGCGGCGGCCGGGTCGCCGGGAACGGCGAGCACCAGCTCGGGGCGCACCCGCAGGAACGCCCCCACCGCCGAGCGGGCCGCCGCGGCCTGCTCCGCGCCCGGCGCCACCACGTCCGCGGCGCCGGAGGCGGGGAACCCGTGCGCGAACCCCGCGGCGATCTCGGCGGCGGACACCTCCCGGTCCAGGTGGACCAGGCGGTTGGCCAGCGGGGCCGACAGCTCCCAGCCGTCGGCGGCCAGACCGGGCGGGTTGGCCGCGGCCACGATCCGCACCCCGGCGGGCAGCACGAGGTCGCCGACGGTGCGCTCCAGCAGGACGCGCAGCATCGCGGCCTGCACGGCGGGCGGCGCGGTGGTCAGCTCGTCCAGGAAGAGCAGGCCCTCCCCGGCCGCGGCCAGCCGCTCGGCCCAGCGGGGCGGGGCGAACCGGGTGCCGCCCTCGTGCACCACGGGCAGGCCGGAGAAGTCCCCCGGCTCGCGGACGGAGCCGACGACCACCTCCACGGGCAGGTCCAGCTCGCGCCCCAGGGCGAGCACGGACGCGGTCTTGCCGGTGCCGGGGGCGCCCCACAGCAGGACCGGCAGGTTCGCGCGCACGGCCAGGGCGAGCGCGGTGCGGGTGCGGGCGGTGTCCTTCACGGGGTCCTCCGGGGCCGGGTGCGAATGCGTGGCGGGGGCCGCGGACGGCCCCGACATGAGTCAACTTAGGTTGACTCCCCGGACAAGTCAACCCCGGTTGACTTCCGTCGGGCGGCCGCGCCCCCGCTCACGGCCCCGGCGGCTGGATTGCGCGGTCTCCGAACCGGGGTAGCGTGGAGGGCGGAGGCGTCCCCCGCGACGGGGCCTGCGCCCCAGCCCGTGAGGAGACGTTCAGTGACACGCACCGGTGCCGACGGGCCCCTGCTCAAGTGCTCGTTCTGCGGCAAGGACCAGAGTGAGGTCCGCAGGCTCATCGCGGGCCCCGGCCATATCTGCATCTGCGACGAGTGCGTCGGCCTGTGCAACGAGATCATGGAGGAGGAGGACGCCGTCCTCCCCGCCGAGGACTCCTGGGATGCGTTGCCCAAGCCGCGGGAGATCTACGAGTTCCTGGATTCGTATGTGATCGGGCAGGAGCAGGCGAAGAAGGCGTTGTCGGTGG